>NZ_FXWU01000001.1:0-879700 GCF_900184205.1 Pseudomonas sp. LAIL14HWK12:I10
CTTTGTGACTATCAGTCCGTACTCACAAGCACCCACACGAATTGCTTGATTCAATTTGTTAAAGAGCGTTTGGTTAAGAGCTTTTCGTCTCAACCGAGGCGCGCATTCTACGCTTTCCTCATTTGTTGTCAAGCGTTTATTTTGAAGTTTTTCGCGAGAAACTCGTTTAGCTTCAAACACTTGGCTCGCTGCGATCTCTCGTAGCGGGAGGCGAATCATACAGCGTTTAGAAGCGCTGTCAACCACCTTTTCAACCGCTGACGATCTTTCGATCGAAGCCCTTCAAACTTCGTCCTCACTATTTAACTCATTGAATCTCAAGGAGTTTTTCGTTCCGACTACGCTGGAAGTGGGGCGCATTATAAGGGGATTCGAAACCCCGTCAACCTTTAATTTCACGAAACCTTAATATCGCTAAAAAGCAAAGCGGGGAGGCCTTCGGCCTCCCCGCTATTCCACTTCTCTATATAGCCTCAAAGCACCCCAGCACTGCGCAAGCGGTGCACCGCATCGGCATCCAGCCCCAACACCTCACTCAATACCGCCTCGGTGTGCTCACCCAACAGCGGCGGCGCCCGCCGGTACTCCACCGGCGTCTCCGACAGGCGAATAGGGCTGGCTACCTGCGGCACACTCCCCGCCAGTGGATGCGGGACAGTCACCGCCAACCCTCGAGCCACCACCTGCGGATCCTGGAACATCTGCGCCAGGTCATTGATTGGCCCACACGGCACCCCAGCCTTCTCCAACTGGCTCACCCACTCCGCCGTGGTCTTGAACACCGTAGCCTGACGAATCAACGGAATCAGCTCACCACGGTTGGCCACACGCAGCTTATTAGTAACGAAGCGCGGATCATCCGCCCACTGCGGCTGCCCAGCCACCTCGGCAAACTTGCGAAACTGACCATCATTACCCACGGTAAGGATGAAATCGCCGTCTGCTGTAGGGAAGTCCTGGTAAGGCACGATATTGGGATGCGCATTACCCAGGCGCCGGGGCGGGGTGCCCGTGGTCAGGTAGTTCATGGCCTGGTTCGCCAGGCAGGCCACCTGAACATCGAGCAATGCCATGTCGACATGCTGACCGATCCCGGTCTGGTCACGATGGGCGAGGGCAGCCAAAATCGCCACAGTCGAGTACAACCCAGTAAGAATGTCAGTCAGCGCCACGCCAACCTTTACCGGCCCAGCACCTTCTTCCCCCTCAGGCCGACCGGTCAGGCTCATCAACCCACCCAGCCCTTGGATCATGAAGTCATAGCCCGCGCGCTTGGCATAGGGCCCGGTCTGGCCAAAACCGGTAATGGAGCAATAGATAAGCTTTGGGTTGAGCACTTTCAGGCTTTGGTAATCCAGCCCATAGGCTGCGAGGCCACCCACCTTGAAGTTCTCGATGACGATATCTGACTTCGCCGCCAGCTCACGCACCAAACGTTGCCCTTCAGGCTGCGTGAAGTCGATCGTCACCGAACGCTTGTTGCGATTGGCCGAGAGGTAATAGGCGGCCTCACTGGTGTTCTCACCTCGGGCATCTCTGAGGAAAGGCGGCCCCCACGAGCGGGTATCATCGCCATTACCAGGGCGCTCGACCTTGATCACGTCAGCCCCAAGGTCAGCGAGAATCTGGCCAGACCATGGGCCGGCCAACACGCGCGAAAGGTCCAGCACCCGCAGATGTGATAGCGCGCCCATGGGCTGGCTCCTTATTAATAGAAGGCCTGGATGCCGGTCTGAGCACGCCCCAGGATCAACGCATGCACGTCATGGGTACCTTCATAGGTGTTGACCACCTCAAGGTTCACCAGATGGCGAGCCACGCCAAATTCATCGGAAATGCCGTTACCCCCCAGCATGTCACGTGCCATGCGGGCGATGTCCAAGGCTTTACCGCAAGAGTTACGCTTCATGATCGAGGTGATCTCGACAGCCGCCGTGCCTTCATCCTTCATGCGCCCCAAGCGCAGGCAGCCCTGCAGTGCCAGGGTGATCTCGGTCTGCATGTCGGCCAGCTTTTTCTGGATCAGCTGATTGGCTGCCAGCGGGCGGCCGAACTGCTGACGGTCCAGGGTGTATTGGCGCGCGGTATGCCAGCAGGCCTCGGCGGCGCCCAACGCCCCCCAGGAGATGCCATAGCGCGCCGAGTTCAGGCAGGTGAACGGGCCCTTGAGGCCGCGCACGTCTGGGAAGATGTTCTCCTCAGGCACGAACACGTTGTCCATCACGATCTCACCGGTGATTGAAGCACGCAGGCCCACCTTGCCGTGGATCGCCGGGGCGCTGAGGCCTTCCCAGCCCTTTTCCAGCACGAAGCCGCGGATATCGCCAGCGTCATCCTTGCCCCACACCACGAACACATCGGCGATGGGGCTGTTGGTGATCCACATCTTGCTGCCTGTCAGGCGGTAGCCGCCGTCCACCTTTCTGGCCCGGGTGATCATCGAGCCCGGGTCGGAGCCGTGGTTAGGCTCGGTCAGGCCGAAGCAGCCGATCCACTCACCCGTGGCGAGCTTGGGCAGGTACTTCTGCTTCTGCGCCTCGGTGCCGAATTCGTTGATCGGTACCATCACCAGGGAAGACTGCACACTCATCATCGAGCGATAGCCAGAGTCGATCCGCTCGACCTCGCGAGCGATCAGCCCGTAACACACATAATTAAGGCCGCTGCCGCCATACTGCTCGGGGATGGTGGCACCCAGCAAACCGATTTCACCCATCTCGCGGAAGATCGCGGGGTCGGTCTGCTCATGGCGGAAGGCTTCGAGCACGCGCGGCGCCAGCTTGTCCTGGGCGAACTGATAAGCGCTGTCACGTACCATGCGCTCTTCTTCAGTGAGCTGCTGATCGAGCAGCAGCGGATCGATCCAGTTGAAGCTTGCTTTACCGGCCATGAGCGAAATCCTCGAAAAGAGAGAGCAAATTCTTGTGCCCTTGAGCCTAGGCCTGATCGGCCGTCGGGACAAACGAGGATTGCGCACGGATTAGTGATAATTTGTCACTTCGTAAATCAGCAAAACGCCACATTGACAGCCTTACAAGTGAGGTTGACGTACATGCGCCGCAAGATCCCCAGCACTGCCGCCCTGGTCTGTTTCGAGGCGGCGGCGCGTAACGAAAGCTTCACCAAGGCCGCGCAAGAACTCGCGCTGACCCAGGGCGCCGTTTGTCGGCAGATCGGCGGCCTGGAGGCCTTCCTTAATGTGGAACTGTTTCGCCGCTCAAGGCGCGGGGTGAAGCTGACCGAGGCTGGCCTTTCCTACAGCCGCCAAGTTGCCGCGCAGCTAGATGCGGTAGAGCGCGATACCTTGTCGGTCATGCGCCAGCAGGGCGCCAATGTGATCGAACTGGCCGTGGTACCCACCTTCGGCACCCAATGGCTGCTCCCCAGGCTCAAGGACTTCCAGCAGTGCCACCCCGACGTCACCGTCAACCTGACCAACCGCACCCGGCCATTTCTGTTTGCCGACACAGCCTTTGATGCAGCCATCTATTTCGGCGATGCCGACTGGTCCGGCACCCAGTCACATAGGCTGATGGGCGAGAACCCTGTCCCCGTCTGCAGCCCGACGTTGCTGGACGGGCAGGGCATGCTCGACGCCCGCCGCATTGCGCAACTCCCCTTGCTACAGCAGACCACGCGCCCCTATGCCTGGCGGCAATGGTTCGGTGGCCTGGGCATGAACGTGGAGCGCGACATGACAGGCCCGCGTTATGAACTATTCTCGATGCTCGCGCAGGCGGCGATGCACCAAATGGGGGTCGCGCTGATCCCGCCCTTTCTGATCCAGCGGGAGTTGCAGGAGGGTAGGTTGGTGGTCGCTAACAGGCATGCCCTGAGCAGTGACAAGGCCTACTATCTGATGATTCCCGAACGCAAAGTGGAGTCTGCCTCGCTACGGGCTTTCCGCGACTGGCTGGTAGCACAAGCGCAGGCTTACACCACCGGCTCTGCCTAGTCGCAGCCAAACAATCTGACTTCGTAGTCAATTATTTTAAACACCTACAGATATATGTATTTGTCGCATATTCGAAAACTGTTACGCAAGCCTGAAAATCCCGCTTAACCCTGCTGACTGCGCGGCTTTCAGGCTTAAATTGCGACATTGAGCGAACCGTAAGCGAAATACCGCAATTTTTTTTAGTTTTATCTCCTAATCTCCCAATGGCCCATGTTTGACGGGCTGCAATCGAAGACTTGCGACATACGGTCACAGGGTGACTTGTAGTTTTAACTTCGTTTCGCTCCAGAACCGGTTGAAGCCCCTTGGGTTCATCTGCAAAATGCCTGGCCCGCCTAGGATTCGGCGGGTTGGACCGCACCAGCGCACCAGCCGAAGTACGCTGGCTTCAACAAAGACAAAAGGTCACCGCAGGAGACATAGTCGTGCACATTGGTGTTCCTCTCGAGACGCAGACGGGTGAGACAAGGGTCGCCGCGACCCCTGAAACCATCAAAAAACTGGTTGCCCAGGGCCATCAGGTCACCGTCCAACGGGGGGCAGGGCTAAACGCCAGCATTCCGGACAGTGCCTATGAGGCTGTGGGTGCCTCCCTGGGTACCGCCGCCGATGCCTACGGCGCGCAACTGGTACTTAAAGTAGTCGCGCCCAACGACCAGGAGATGGCGCTGATCAACAGCGGCAGCCTGCTGGTGGGCATGCTCAACCCGTTCAACAGTGAACTGATCGGCAAGATGGCCGAGCGCGGTATCACCGCCTTCGCCCTCGAAGCAGCGCCGCGTACCTCGCGGGCACAAAGCCTCGATGTGCTGTCGTCCCAGGCCAACATCGCCGGTTACAAGGCGGTACTGCTGGCAGCGCACTACTACCCTCGCTTCATGCCCATGCTGATGACGGCCGCCGGTACCGTGAAGGCTGCCCGCGTGCTGATCCTCGGTGCAGGCGTTGCAGGCCTGCAGGCCATTGCTACCGCCAAGCGCATGGGTGCCGTGATCGAGGCGTCGGATGTACGCCCCGCCGTCAAAGAGCAGATCGAATCGCTGGGCGCCAAGTTCATCGACGTACCTTACGAAACCGATGAGGAACGTGAGTGCGCCGAGGGCGTTGGTGGCTATGCCCGGCCAATGCCGGCCAGCTGGATGCAGCGCCAGGCCCAGGCCGTACACGAACGCGCCAAGCAGGCCGACATCGTCATCACCACCGCACTGATCCCTGGCCGTAAGGCGCCGACCCTGCTCAGCGCCGAAACCGTCGCGCAGATGAAGCCTGGGTCGGTGGTCATCGACCTGGCCGCCGCCCAAGGCGGTAACTGCCCACTGACCGTCGCCGACCAGGTGGTGCAGGAAAACGGCGTAACCATCGTCGGCCCGACCAACCTGCCTGCCCAGGTGGGGGCCGATGCATCGGCGCTGTACGCACGCAACCTGCTGGACTTCATGAAGCTGTTGTTCGACAAGGACAACGCGCTGGTCATCAACCTCGAAGACGACATCGTTGCGGCCTGCCTCATGTGCCGCGATGGGCAAGTCGTCCGCAAGAACGGCTAAGGAGCACGACAAATGGAAGACATGCTGATTTCCCATGGCATCTACAACCTGATCATTTTCGTGCTGGCCATCTATGTGGGCTACCACGTGGTGTGGAACGTCACCCCAGCGCTGCACACGCCGCTGATGGCGGTCACCAACGCCATCTCGGCCATCGTCATCGTCGGTGCCATGCTGGCGGCGGCGCTGACCGTAACGCCCGCCGGCAAGCTGATGGGCACGCTGGCCGTGGCCTTGGCTGCGGTCAACGTGTTCGGTGGCTTCCTGGTCACCCGTCGCATGCTTGAGATGTTCAAGAAGAAAGCCAAGAACGAGGCGAAGAAGTAAGCATGAGCATGAATCTGGTAACGCTTCTCTACCTGGTCGCCTCGATCTGCTTCATCCAGGCGCTCAAGGGCCTTTCGCACCCGACCACGTCACGCCGCGGCAACCTGTTCGGCATGATCGGCATGGGCTTGGCAATCGTCACCACGGTTGGCCTCATTTATAAGCTGGGTGCAGAACTGGCAACGGCCGGTATCGGCTACGTGATCGTCGGCCTGTTGGTCGGTGGTACCGCGGGTTCGATCATGGCCAAGCGGGTCGAGATGACCAAGATGCCGGAACTGGTCGCTTTCATGCACAGCATGATCGGCCTGGCCGCGGTGTTCATCGCCATTGCCGCCGTGTTGGAGCCGCAGTCGATGGGTATCGTCGCCAGCATCAGCGACCCGATCCCGACGGGTAACCGCCTGGAGCTGTTCCTCGGCGCGGCAATTGGTGCCATCACCTTCTCCGGCTCCGTGATCGCCTTCGGCAAGCTGTCGGGCAAGTACAAGTTCCGCCTGTTCCAAGGCGCACCGGTACAGTTCGCCGGCCAGCACAAGCTGAACCTGATCCTGGGCCTGACCACTATCGCCCTGGGCCTGCTGTTCACCTTCACCGGCCACTACAGTGCCTTTACCCTGATGCTGGTTCTGGCCTTCATCATGGGCGTGCTGATCATTATTCCGATCGGTGGCGCGGACATGCCGGTGGTGGTGTCGATGCTCAACAGCTATTCGGGCTGGGCAGCAGCGGGTATCGGCTTCTCGCTGAACAACTCGATGCTGATCATCGCAGGCTCGCTGGTCGGCTCCAGCGGTGCCATCCTCTCGTACATCATGTGCAAGGCGATGAACCGTTCGTTCTTCAATGTCATCCTCGGCGGCTTCGGCGGCGCGACCGATGCCGGTGGCCCCGCAGGCACCCAGGAAGCTCGCCCGGTAAAATCGGGTTCGGCCGACGACGCTACCTTCCTGCTCAGCAATGCCGACACAGTGATCATCGTGCCGGGTTACGGCCTGGCAGTCGCCCGTGCCCAGCACGCGCTGAAGGAGCTGACCGAGAAGCTGACCCACAACGGTGTGACCGTGAAGTACGCGATCCACCCGGTGGCAGGCCGCATGCCGGGGCACATGAACGTGTTGCTGGCCGAAGCCGAAGTGCCGTACGACCAAGTGTTCGAGATGGACGACATCAACGCCGAGTTCGGCCAGGCCGACGTGGTACTGGTGTTGGGCGCCAACGATGTGGTCAACCCGGCAGCGAAAAACGATCCCAAGTCGCCGATTGCCGGCATGCCGATCCTGGAGGCGTTCAAGGCCAAGACCATCATCGTCAACAAGCGCTCCATGGCCAGCGGCTATGCAGGCCTGGACAACGAACTGTTCTACCTGGACAAGACCATGATGGTATTCGGTGACGCCAAGAAGGTAATCGAGGATATGGTCAAAGCCGTGGAGTAACCCACTGGCTGCAAACCGTGCGCTATATAAGAAGCCCCGCCGAGAAATCTGCGGGGCTTTTACATTTACCTGATCCAGATCAACGGCTCTACTTCCGGGCTTCTCATACGACCATGGTCGTGGGACGGCAACCGGCGAAATCTCTAGACTGCGCTCCAGTAGCTTCAGTAGCCTGAGATAACAATCCATGTACCGTGATCGTATCCGCTTGTCCTCCCTGCACAGCAAGGTAATGAGTGCGGCTGATGCCGCTGGTCTGATCGAGGACGGCATGACCGTCGGCATGAGCGGCTTCACCCGCGCCGGCGAAGCCAAGGCCGTACCCCATGCCCTGGCCGAACGTGCCAAGCAGTCGCCGCTGAAAATCAGCCTGATGACCGGCGCCAGCCTGGGCAATGACCTGGACAAGCAGCTGACCGAGGCCGGCGTGCTGGCTCGCCGCATGCCCTTCCAGGTCGACAGCACCCTGCGCAAGGCCATCAACGACGGCCAGGTGATGTTCATCGACCAGCACCTGTCGGAAACCGTCGAGCAATTGCGCAACCAGCAGCTCAAGCTGCCGGACATCGCCGTCATCGAAGCCGTGGCCATCACCGAACAAGGCCATATCGTGCCGACCACCTCGGTAGGCAACTCGGCCAGCTTCGCGATCTTCGCCAAGCAAGTGATCGTCGAGATCAACCTGTCGCACAACGCCAACCTCGAAGGCCTGCACGACATCTATATCCCGACCTACCGCCCAACCCGCACACCGATCCCGCTGGTCAAGGTCGATGATCGCATCGGCAGCACCGCCATCCCGATCGACCCGGCCAAGATCGTCGGTATCGTCATCAGCGACCAGCCGGACTCGCCATCCACTGTATTGCCGCCGGACGACGAAACCCAGGGCATCGCCGACCACCTGATCAACTTCCTCAAGAAGGAAGTCGACGCTGGCCGCATGACCAACAAGCTCGGCCCACTGCAGGCCGGTATCGGCAGCATCGCCAACGCGGTGATGTGCGGCTTGATCGATTCGCCGTTCGAAGACCTGACCATGTACTCCGAAGTACTGCAGGATTCGACCTTCGACCTGATCGACGCCGGCAAGCTGAGCTTCGCCTCCGGCAGCTCGATCACCCTGTCGCCCCGTCGCAATGCCGATGTGTTCGGCAACCTGGAGCGCTACAAGGACAAGCTGGTGCTGCGCCCACAGGAGATCTCCAACCACCCAGAGGTGGTCCGTCGCCTGGGCATCATTGGTATCAACACCGCGCTGGAGTTCGATATCTACGGCAACGTCAACTCCACCCACGTGTGCGGCACGCGGATGATGAACGGCATCGGTGGTTCTGGCGATTTCGCCCGTAACGCGCACCTGGCCGTGTTCGTCACCAAGTCGATTGCCAAGGGTGGTGCGATTTCCAGCGTGGTGCCGATGGTCAGCCACGTCGACCACACCGAGCACGACGTCGACATCCTGGTCACTGAGCAGGGGCTTGCAGACTTGCGCGGCCTGGCGCCACGCGAGCGTGCCCGGGCGATCATCGACAACTGTGTGCACCCGGATTACCGCGCAGCGCTGAACGACTACTTCGATCGCGCCTGCCAGCGCGGTGGCCATACGCCGCACATTCTGCGCGAAGCATTGAGCTGGCACGAAAACCTGGAAGAGACCGGGCGCATGCTCGCCAGCTGATTCCCACACGCTTGTAGTTACACCGCTCCAAACAAGCCGCCTTTAGCCGGTACACGCGCGATTCGTCGTCAGCGCCGTATCGGTTAAAGGCGGCTTGCCGGCTATAGGGCCGGTACAGTCAAACCCCTCGCTCGAAACGACCGCCAATCAAGCTACAAAAACTGTACTACTGTACTGGTATTCTTAGCTTACCTTCTGCTGACCACCTCTCATCCCCGACCATTTTGCACCATATAAGTGCAGACCAGTACAGTTTCGCCTATTTCGAGTGCAACAGTAGGGTTACACAGTTAACTGAACCATCGTAATGCCGCAGAACTGTATCTACTGTTATGGACAAGAGAGGAGGATCATTGGCATCAGTTAAATCACTACCTAATCCCGCCATAAGCGGAAGGATGAAACATCATGGAACGTACACTCAGTTCCGGTCTGGTTTTTGAAAGCAACGCCCAACAATCCAACGCTTCGATGCCTCTGCGCGCCCTGTCCACCCTGCTGTTGTGGCAGCGTCGCATGGCCAGCCGCCGTCAACTGGCTCGCCTGGACTCCCGCCTGCTGGCCGACGCCGGTATCAGCGAGTCGCAGCGTTACGAAGAGCTGAGCAAGCCTTTCTGGCGCTAAGCTCCGGCTTGCCGGCTATGCCCGGCACCGCGAATTCCTAAACCCGTTGCAGGTGACTGCAGCGGGTTTTTTGTTTGTAAGCTACGTACCAGAGCGGCTCACAGCTCTACAGGTACAGTTTCTTATAATGCAAAAACACACCAGTACAGTACTGGGAAGGGGTGTTCATTAACATCCAGAAACATCGACGCGTGATACGCTTGGCTTAACAGTCTGGTAGAAACCAGATGTTGAAAAGTACCGAGACGCGCAGTGCGAGCGTCCGATTAGCAGAATCCCCTAGGAGTCCACGATCATGTCCCTTAAACACCTGATTGGCGCCGCCCTGATGCTGAGCCTGGCCGGCACCGCCAGCGCCACCAGCTTCGTCGTCACCACTGACGCAGTCGTGGGCGCTGTCGCTGCATCCACTGACGCCACCTCCGACGTATCGTCGTCGTTCCGCGACGACAAGATCGTCCAAGCCGCCCGTGACGATGCCGCCAGCTTCGTTGGCAGCCAAGGCGACATTCGCGGCGCCAAGCTGGAAAGCGCCTTCCTGCACATTCGCGCGCAAATGCCGACCCTGCAGGCTAGCGACGCACAGCTGGCACAGGCCATCCTGGCCATCTGACCTGCACTGAACCCTGCGACTGTACGGGTGCTCGCCCGCACAGCCGCAGGTGTATTCACCCCCTCGTTCCCAGCCGTCAGAAGCCCATGCGTTATCTGTTGCCGTTGTTGTTTGTCGCCGTTGGCATTCCCCTGAGCATGGCACCTGCCCATGCGTTGGACACCACCACGCAAAGCCTGGTCATCACAGGCTATGTCACCAGCCAAGTCACCACAGCGCCGTTCGACCGTAAGCTGGTCAGCCAGGCCCGTGACGATGCTGCGGTATTCGTCGCCAGCGATGGCCTGATCCTCGGTGCGCGCCTGGAAGCGGCGTTCGCCTCGCTGCGCCAGCACGGTGCCGCACAGGCTGTCGGCGACCTGGAACTGGCGCAGGCAATTCTCGTCCAATGACTACACCTGACTCCCTGTATTTTTCGGAGATGCTCCATGCGTAAACCGCTGATTGCCGCTACCCTCGGCATGCTGCTGCTGGCCGACCTGGCCCAGGCACAGACGCTGGTGGCCACCAGCAACATCATCGTGCGTGCCTTTGGCCGTTCGATCGATTTCACGTCCGACACCACCACCTCGATCCGTGACTCCAAAGTCGTGCGTGAAGCGCACGACGATGCCGCCAGCTTCGTCGCCAGCAACGGTGATATCCGTGGCGCCCAGCTTGAAGCTGCGTTCAATACCCTGCGCGAGCGCCTGCCTGAAGCGCGAGGCGCCAGCGACCAAGTGCTGGCTGAAGCCATTCTCGCGCTGTGAACCAGGTGCGTGCCTGGCTGCTCGGCTGCGCCCTGACGCTGCTCGGCACACCCGCCCTGGCCGACCTGCAGCTTGAGCTGCAGGCTTCCGGCCTCGACCCTCAACAACGCCAAGCCAGCCAGGCACTGCTCGACGAAGCACTGGGCAAGCTGCCGCCGCGCTTCAAGCAGCAACTGGACCGGCGTGTGCAGGTCAGCTGGACTGCGCGCATGCCCGCCGACGCCTATGGCCAGGCGTCGCTGGTTTCTACCCTGGAGCTCAACAGCCGCCTGCTGCCCGGGCTGGTCGATGGCAGCGCCGCCCGCGAACGCACCCACCGCCCACACGGCACCGTGCGCGAAGAGCTGCTGGCGACTGTCCTGCATGAACTGACCCATATTTACGACCGGGCCCGGTTGTGGCCGGCCACCGAGCGCTCGCTGATCGCCCGTTGCAAGCGCCAGCAGGGCACCGTGGGCAAAATCGGCTTGCCAGAGGCGTGCCGCGGCCAGGCCGAGCGGCGCTTCACCTTGAGCGATGACCCACGCCTGCTCGACCTTGCGGGCTGGCAGCAATATGTCGGCCGCCGCGGTGAGCGTGAGCAGCACAACGGCCAGTTCGTGCGCAGCCCAGACACCTATGAGCTGAGCAGCCCCAAGGAATTCATCGCGGTCAACATGGAGTACTTCCTCCTCGACCCGAGCTATGCCTGCCGACGCCCCGCCTTGAACCAGTACCTGCGCGACCACTTCGGCTGGGCACCCGCACAAGAGAGCTGCGCCAAGGGCTTGCCATTCCTCAACGCGGGCAGCGACTTCGCTCGCCAGCCACTGGGCGAAATCGACCCCGAACGCGTTTATGAAGTCGACTACCTGCTGGCCGAGGCCAATCAGAACTGGGTCAGCCGCTGGGGCCACAGCATGCTGCGCCTGGTCATCTGCAAACCTGGGCGGCCGCGCGGCCCGGATTGCCGCCTGGACCTCGACCAGCACCTGGTGCTGTCGTATCGCGCCTTCGTCAACGATGTGCAGTTGTCCAGCTGGGACGGCCTGGTCGGCGCTTATCCATCGCGGCTGTTCGTGTTGCCGTTGGGCCAGGTCATCGACGAGTACACCAAGACCGAGCTGCGCAGCCTGGCGTCGATCCCCCTCAAGCTCGACCGCCAGGAAGTCGAGAACCTGGTGCGCCAGGCGGCGGAAATGCACTGGAGCTACGACGGCAATTACTACTTCCTGTCCAACAATTGCGCGGTCGAATCGCTGAAACTGCTGCGCAGTGGCACCGCCAACCCGCGCCTGAACGACCTCGACAGCATCATGCCCAACGGCCTGCTGGAAGTGCTCAAAGGGCGGGGCATTGCCGATACCAGTGTGCTCGATGACCCCCGCGAAGCCCTGCGCCTGGGTTACCGCTTCGACTCCTACCGTGACCGCTACCAGGCCATGTTCGACGTGCTGAAAAAGCAGCTGCCGATCAAGCAGGAGAAGGTCGAGGACTGGCTGGCCCTGGATGCCGAACAGCGCCGCGGCTGGTTCGCCCAGGCCGACCTGCGCACCAGCGCTGCCTTGCTGCTGCTCGAGCAGGCCAGCCTGCGCCGCCAGCTGTTGCTGGCCCAGGACGAGGTCAAGCAGCGCTACCTGAACGCGGCGGCGCTGAAGGATGTCAGCATCGACAAGGCCAACCAGACGCTGCAGCAGATACTCGCCAACAGCGGCTTCCTCAGCCGCCCGGCAGAACTGCTGGACGCCAAAGGCTATGGTCTACCGCAGCCCGATGAGCGCAAGCACCTTGAGAAAGTCAGCAGCGAGCGGCAGGCCCAGTTGCTGCGCCTGAGCACTGACCTGGACAAAGAGGTGAGGGCGCTGCTGGACCCGTCGCGGGCCAAGGAGATTGCCGCGATCGAGACCAACGTGAAGCAGGTGGGTGAGCATCTGCGAACGCTGCACAAGGCCGCAGGCGGGTTGCAGTTGTAGTCATCACAGCACCGGCCTCATCGCGGGCAAGCCCACGAAGGCCATGTGACCTAACAGATGACCTACAGGCTTTCCCCAACCTCCCCAGGCAGATCCTCATCCAGGTGCAACCAGGGCAACCGGCTACCCGTCCAGATATGCCGGTTGGCCCGCACCCGCTCCGGGTGGTCCAGCGTCGCCACCGTCACATCGATGCTGTCCGGGCTGTGCGAAGTGACCAATGCCACATGCGCCCCACACTGCCCACAAAAATACCGGCTGCAACTGGCCGGCGCCACATAGCAGCGCGGCTCGCCCGCCAACCACTGGAATGCGGAACGCGGCACCGTCAGCCAAGTCACCACCAACCCGCCACTGACGCGCCGACAGATCGAACAATGGCAGTGGGCGACATCCGTCAGCGCCCCCTCCAGCCGATACCGCAAGCCACCACAGTGGCAGCCACCTTCGGTCACATTCTGCATCACCTACCTCCCGTCGCCTTTGTCACAGCGAAAGCTGGCTGAAAGCTTGCCCTCTTAGGATAGCGCCCACTACCGGCACAAGACCGGTCAGCCAGGGCACCCGGAATCTTCCGCGCCCGGCCCAATCAACAACAACAATGGTGATTCTGATGTATTCCTGTGCCCGCCTTCATGTCGTCCCCCTCCGCATGCTCCCTGCACAGCGCCTGACGCGCTGATCCGCCCGAATCGACTGTCCTTTCGCCGCGCCACGCCTGGAGTATTGCCATGCTGACCTTCCTCGGCTTTGCCATGGTCATCACCTTCATGTACCTGATCATGACCAAGCGCCTGTCGGCCTTGATCGCGCTGATCCTGGTACCGATCCTGTTCGCCCTGTTCGGCGGTTTCTCCGCCAAGATCGGCCCCATGATGCTCGAGGGCATCAGCAAGCTCGCGCCAACCGGCGTGATGTTGATGTTCGCCATCCTCTACTTTGCCCTGATGATCGACTCCGGCCTGTTCGACCCGGCCGTGCGCAAGATCCTCAAGCTGGTCAAAGGCGACCCGCTGAAAGTCTCGGTCGGCACCGCCGTGCTGGCCCTGGTGGTCTCGCTCGACGGTGACGGCGCCACCACCTACATGATCTGCTGCGCCGCCATGCTGCCCATGTACAGCCGCTTGGGCATGAGCCCGCGGATCATGGCCGGCCTGATCATCCTGGCCGGCGGGGTGATGAACATGACCCCCTGGGGTGGCCCGACCGCACGCGCCGCCAGCGCACTGCACGTGGACCCGTCAGACATTTTCGTGCCCATGATCCCAGCCATGCTGTTCGGCGTACTGGCGATCCTGGCCATTGCCTATATGTACGGCAAACGTGAACGTGCCCGCCTGGGCGAACTGCACCTGCCGACCGACGACATCGACCACAGCGAAATCACCGTGTCGCAGTTCCCGGAGGCACGCCGGCCAAAACTGTTGTACTTCAACGGTGCCCTGACGGCAGCCCTGATGGTTGCCCTGATCGCAGGCGTGCTGCCACTGCCGGTGCTGTTCATGATCGCCTTCAGCATCGCCATGATCGTCAACTACCCCTGCCTGCAGCAGCAAAAAGACCGCATTGCCGCCCACGCCGGCAGCGTTCTGGCGGTAACCGGGCTGATCTTCGCCGCCGGTATCTTCACCGGCATCCTGTCCGGCACCGGCATGGTCGATGCCATGTCCAAGAGCCTGCTGGCGGTCATCCCCGAGGCCCTGGGCCCGTACCTGGCGGTAATCACCGCGATCGTGAGCATGCCGTTCACGTTCTTCATGTCCAACGACGCCTTCTACTACGGCGTGTTGCCGGTACTCGCCGAGGCCGCCAGCCACTACGGCATCAGCCCGGTCGAGATGGCCCGCGCGTCGATCGTCGGCCAGCCGGTACATCTGCTCAGCCCCTTGGTACCCTCCACCTACCTGCTGGTGGCCCTGGCCGGCATCGAGTTCGGTGACCACCAGCGCTTCACCCTGAAGTGGGCAGTTCTGGTGTGCCTGTGCATAATGCTCGCCGCGCTGCTGATGGGGATTTTCCCGCTGTTCAGTAGTCTTTAATAAACACGTATTACCCCTCCCGCGATGCGCCCCAAATTGGGGCGCGTCGCCTTTACCGTTCGAAGGAATACACATGGAATGGCTGACCAGCCCGGAAATCTGGGTTGCCTTTTTCACCCTCACCGCGCTTGAGATCGTTCTGGGGATCGACAACATCATCATGATCTCGATCCTGGTCAGCCGCATGCCCAAGCACATGCAGCCACGTACCCGGATCTTCGGCCTGGCCCTGGCCATGGTCACGCGTATCATGCTGTTGCTGTCGATCACCTGGGTCATGCGCCTGACCGCCGATCTGTTCGTGGTCTTCGGCCAAGGCATCTCCGGCCGCGACCTGATCCTGTTCTTCGGCGGCCTGTTCCTGTTGTGGAAGAGCTCCCAGGAGATCTACCACGGCCTGGAAGGCGAAGACGAAAGCTCGGACGAACCGAAAGGCGCGGGCGGCAAGTTCTTCTACACCATCATCCAGATCGCCATCATCGACATCGTGTTCTCGCTGGACTCGGTGATCACCGCTGTGGGCATGGTCTCCCATGTGCCGGTGATGATCGCCGCCATTGTCGTCGCCGTGCTGGTGATGATGCTGTGCGCCGGTGCCATCAGTAACTTCATCGACAAGCACCCTTCGCTGAAGATGCTCGCGCTGTCGTTCCTGATCGTGGTCGGTACCGTGCTGATCGCCGAATCGTTCGACGTGCATGTGCCAAAAGGCTACGTCTACTTCGCCATGGCGTTCTCGCTGGCGGTCGAAGCGATCAACATCCGTATGCGCACCGCCCTGTCGCGCAAAGATGGCAAAGAGCATGATCCAGTGAAACTGCGCAAGGACATTCCGGGTCAATAAACCCAGGAAGCGCGTTTCAAGCAAGGGCCCTTCGGGGCCCTTTTTCGTGCCTGCCGGCCTCTTCGCGGGTAAACCCGCTCCCACAGGCGCCAACGATCCCTGTGGGAGCGGGTTTACCCGCGAAGAAGCCAGTAGGGCAATCATTCATGACCGGTTGTTTCAAATCGCCGACAGCCATGCGAAGCTGGCAAGCGCTGCACAAAACAACTAAAGCTTTGAGTGGGCACTGAAATTTTCCAAAACGCCCACGCTCCACTTATTGGCCCACATGGGCCATTGGCAACAGGGGGCTTCGCCATGCTGACCCTGCTCAACCTGCTCTCGGCCGTGACGCTATTGGTCTGGGGCACACACATCGTGCGTACCGGCATCCTCCGGGTTTTCGGCTCTGACCTGCGCCGCATCATCAGCCAGAACATGAACAAACGCCCCCTGGCGTTCATCGCCGGGATTCTGGTTACCGCCATGGTGCAGAGCAGCAACGCCACCGCGATGCTGGTCACATCCTTCGTCGGCCAAGGCCTGATGGCCATGACACCGGCCTTGGCGATCATGCTTGGCGCCGATGTCGGTACCGCGCTCATGGCCCGGGTGCTGACCTTCGACCTGTCGTGGCTGTCGCCCCTGCTGATCTTCCTGGGTGTGATCTTTTTCCTCTCGCGCAAACAAACCCGCGTCGGCCAGCTGGGGCGCGTAGGGATTGGCCTTGGCTTGATCATCCTGGCCTTGGAGCTGATCGTGCAGGCCGCTGCGCCCATCACCCATGCCCAAGGGGTGAAAGTCCTGTTCGCGTCGTTGACCGGGGACATCTTGCTCGACGCCTTGGTCGGCGCGCTGTTCGCCATGATCTCCTATTCCAGCCTGGCGGCGGTGTTGCTCACCGCGACCCTGGCCGGCGCTGAAGTGATCAGCCTGCCGGTGGCCATCGGCCTGGTGGTGGGTGCCAACATCGGCAGCGGCTTGCTGGCCTTCATCAGCACCAGCATGCAGAACGCCGCCGGGCGGCGCGTCGCGCTGGGCAGCTTGCTGTACAAGCTGTTCGGCCTGTTGCTGATCATTCCGGTGCTGCACCCACTGGTGGAGTGGATGGACACCTTGAGCTTCAGCCCTCAGGAGCTAGTGATCGGGTTCCACCTGCTCTACAACACCCTGCGCTGCTTGCTCATGCTGCCAACCGTCAAACCCATGGGCCGGCTGTGCAACTTCTTGCTGCCCGAACGCGAAAACGGCAATGGCCAAGTACGCCCGCGCCACCTTGATGCCTCAGCGCTGGAAACGCCCAGCCTGGCACTGGCCAACGCTGCCCGCGAAACCCTGCGCCTGGGCGACATCGTCGACAGCCTGCTCGAAGCCATGCTCGGGGCCCTGCGCGGCACGCAGACCGCCCTGCCACAGCAGGTCCGCGCCTTGGCCGAGGACGCCGAGGCCCTGTACAGCGCCATCAAACTGTACCTGGCGCAGATGACGCGGGAGGACCTCAGCGAGCGCGATAACCGGCGCTGGGCCGAGATCATCGAGTTGGCGATCAACCTCAAGCTGGCCTGCGACCTGGTCGAACGCATGCTGCGCAAGGTCCAGCAGCAGAAAACCAGCCAGCGCCGCGCGTTTTCCCAGGTCGGCCTGGAGGAACTGACCGGCCTGCAGGAGCAGTTGCTGTCGAATCTGCGCCTAGGCCTGTCCGTATTCCTCAGCGCCGACCCCGAAAGCGCGCAGCTGTTGCTGCGTGAAAAACGCCGGTTTCGTGCGCAGGAACGGCGCCTTGCCCACGCCCATGTCAGCCGCCTGCAACGCAAGGTGGTGCAAAGTATCGAGACCAGTTCGCTACACTTGGAGCTGATCGCTGACATGAAGCGGTTGAACTCTTTGTTCTGCAGCAGTGCCTATGTGGTACTCGGTGGCTCGGACACGGGCGGGCTAATGCTCGACAGCGTGCCGGACGAAGCCCGCTTGCCGTGATTTCGCCAACCAGGAGATCCAAGCTCGCCCATGCGTTGCCTGATGTTCGTTTGCCTACTGATCTGCAGCCTGCCCACGCTCGCCCTCGACCGCTCGCGGGTTGAAGGCTACCTGCTGCCCAACGGCCTGCAGGTCATCCTCAAGAACGGCTATGAACGCGACCACGTGGCCATCCGCCTGGTGGTGGGGGTCGGCCTGGATGACTTCAGTTGCGAGCAGAAAGAGCTGCCGCACTTGCTCGAGCACTTGCTGTTCAGCGGCATCGACGAAACGGGCGAGGGCGGCCTGGAAGAGCGCCTGCAAGCCCTGGGCGGCGAGTGGAATGCCTACACCAGCAGCGCCGATACCACCTTCGTGGTCGAAGCGCCGGCGCGCAACCAGCGTAAAGTCCTCGACTTGCTGCTGGCGATAATCCGCGACACCCCGATCGACGCCAAGGCCCTGGCCACGGCGAAAAGGATCATCGAGCGCGAAGATGGCGGCCACTATGGCCACCTGCAGCGCTGGCTCGACCGCCAGGACATCGGCCACCCCGCCAGTGACCAGTTGGCCACCGAGCTGGGCCTCAAGTGCGCCGAGCGCTCGAACATCGACGACATGACCCTGGAACAGGTGCAGGCCCTGCGCGACCGCTGGTACGCGGCCAACAACATGACCCTGATCCTGGTCGGTGGCCTCGACCGCCTGCTGCCGGCCTACCTGGAGCGGACTTTTGGCGAGCTGCCTGCCACCGAACCGGAAGAGCGCCGCAACCTCGAGAGCATCAGCCAGCAGGCCGACCAACGCCGCGACCTGACCCGCGGCTGGCTGGGCGACAGCGTCAAGTTGCACTGGCTGTTCATCGAGCCGGTGCTGGACAACGACCACCAGCCGACCCTCGACCTGCTGTCACGCTACCTGGACTGGGCACTGTACGACCAGTTGCGCCTGCGCAATGGGCTGTCCTACGGCCCATCGGTGCAGCGCGAAAGCTTCGGCGACAGTGGCATGCTCAGCCTTAACGCCGACCTGGAACGCGACGACATCGACAAGGCGGTCAAGGTGATGCAGGGCTTGTTCGACCACCTGCGCAAGGAAGGCCTCGACCCGGACACCTTTGCCCGTATCAAGGACGCCAGCGTTGCCCGGGAAAGCTGGAGTACCCAAGGCAACAGCGCCTTGGCCGACTATTACTGGGGCGCGTTGAACGACTACACCGACGGCCGCTTTGCCAACCCTGCGCGCAAGTTGCGCCAGGTCAGCCTGGCACAGGCCAATGAGGCACTGAAGGAATTGCTCAAGGACCCGGGTTACCTGCGCATCGAGAAACCGCTGCTGGGTTACGACGAGCTGTACGGGCTGCTCGCCCTGCTGCTGGGGCTGATCCTGGCGGCAGGGTTGCTGCGCTGGCGCCGGCACACCCCGCAACCACCGAGCGGTGCTACACGGCAGAAGTGATTCGGCGGTATCCTTTAGCCAGTACCGGCCTTTTCGCGGCCCCGCTCCCACAACGGTAGACATTGCCCCTGTGGGCGCGGGCTTGTCCGCGAAGCGGCCGGCACAGCCACCCTATCTCTCCTGTTGTAGACCCATGCCCCCAATTCCCCGCTTCGTCCAGCGCGTCATCGAACTGCTTAAACGCTACCCCGGCATCATTGCGCTCGGGGGGTTCCTCTCTGGCATCGGCAGCTTCATCCTGGTCGACCGCCAGGCCGGCCTGGCCAGCTGGGTAGCCGTCCTGATGCTGGTCAGTTGGGTCTGGCTGATGCTGGAAAACACCCTTACCGGCTTGTTCGCCCGCACCTTCAACCGCGAAATCCCGCAGCCCTTGCTGCGCTACGCGACGCAGATGATCCACCAGGAAACCCTGTTCTTCGTCCTGCCGTTCTTCTTCATCACCACCACCTGGAACAGCGGCCAGCTGGTGTTTACCGGCTTGCTGGGCGCTGCCGGGCTGATTTCGATCGTCGACCCGCTGTACTACAAGTGGCTGGCCCCACGGCGCTGGCTGTTCCTCGCGCTGCACACCCTGACGTTGTTCGCAGCATTGCTGACCGCGCTGCCCATCATTTTGCACCTGACCACCGCCCAGAGCTTCAAGCTGGCGTTGATCATCGCCATGGCCCTGTCCTTCCCAAGCCTGGCCAGCAGCTTCCCGGTGAATACCTGGCGGCGCGGCGTGGCCCTGGTGCTGGTGACGCTGTCGGTCGGGGCCGGAGGCTGGTTGCTCCGCTCCTGGGTACCACCGGCGACGCTGTGGATGACCGAAGTGGCCGTCAGTACCGAAGTGCTCAACCGCCAGCCCGGCGAGTCGCTGGACGAGATCGCTGCCAGCCGCATCAAGAGCAGCGGGTTGTATGCGTACACCTCGATCAACGCACCACGAGGCCTGAACGAGCGGATCTATCACGTGTGGCAAAAGGACGGCACGGAAGTCGACCGTATTGCCCTGGACATCCACGGTGGGCGCAAGGAAGGCTACCGCGCCTGGACCCATAAGCAGAACTTCCCGCCTAACCCGGTGGGCAAATGGCAGGTGAGGGTGCTGACCGAAGACGGGCAGGTGATTGGCGTGCTGCGCTTCAAGGTGGTCGACGACACTGCGGCGAAGTGATGGTTGCGGCTTGCCGGGGCGCCGAACCGCTGCGATGGGCCGCAAAGCGGCCCCCAGCTCCCACACTCAGCACATAATCAACAAACCAGCCCATGCCCTCTGCGCTATGATCAGCCCCTAAGCCTTAGCGCCGAGTCAGTTGCATGGAGCCTATGACCCCCCCCAGTGCCACCCTGGACACCAATCAACACCCCGCCTGCCTGCGCATAACCGGTGATTGGACCCTGGCCCACTACGCCAGCCTCAAGCGCGAAAGCGAGCAGTTGCGCACGCAATGCAGCAGCGACACCGTTGCCGACCTCAGCCAACTGGGCCGCCTCGACACCGCCGGCGCCTCTCTGCTGGCCGAACTGCTCGGTTCCGAGCGCCTGTCCCATTGCACCGACAGCCTGCCCGACGCCAGCCGCGCCCTGCTCAAGAACGTCTACTGCTCCGTCCAGGACTACTGCATCCCGGTCAAGGAAGCAGAACGCCCGGTGCTGCTGTTGCTGCTGGAGCGCATCGGCCGTGCCGTCAATACCCTTTGGCAAGACACCCGGCAATTGCTCGGCTTCGTCGGCCTGATTCTGGAAACCCTGCTGCGAAGGGCCTTCCAGCCGCACCGCTGGCGGCTTACCCCGGTGGTCGCTCACATCGAGCAGACCGGCCTGGACGCCGCCCCCATCGTGGCCTTGCTGACCTTCCTGGTAGGCGCGGTGGTGGCGTTTCTCGGCGCCACGGTGCTGGCTGCCTTCGGCGCGACCATCTTTACCGTCGACCTGGTGGCGTTCTCGTTCCTGCGTGAATTCGCCGTGCTGCTGACCGCCATCCTCATGGCCGGCCGCACGGCCAGTGCCTTCACCGCGCAGATCGGCTCGATGAAGGCCAACGAAGAAATCGACGCCATCCGCACCCTGGGCCTGAACCCGATGGAGTTGCTGGTCGTGCCACGGGTGTTGGCCCTGCTGATCTCGTTGCCACTGCTGACCTTCCTCGCGATGATCTGCGGCATCGTCGGCGGCGCGGTGGTCTGCGCGCTGTCGCTGGACATCTCACCGGCCATGTTCCTGTCGCTGCTGCAGACAGACATCGGTGTGCAGCACTTCCTCGTCGGCCTGGCCAAGGCGCCGTTTTTTGCCTTCCTGATCGCGGCCATCGGCTGCCTTGAAGGCTTCAAGGTCAGTGGCAGCGCAGAATCCGTTGGGGCACACACCACCTCGGCAGTGGTGCAGTCGATTTTCGTGGTCATCGTGCTGGACGCGGTGGCGGCACTGTTCTTCATGGAGATGGGCTGGTGAGCGGGCGGGAAACAGTCATCGAGGCCCGGGGCATCTGTAACCGCTTCGGCAGCCAGAGCGTGCATGAAAACCTCGACCTGGACCTGTACCGGGGCGAGATCCTGGCCGTGGTCGGCGGCTCGGGTAGCGGCAAATCGGTGCTGCTGCGCAGCATCATTGGCCTGCGCCGGCCCAACGAAGGGCAGATCAAGGTATTCGGCCAAGACCTGGCCGAGCTGCGCGAAGAGCAGCGTTCGTTGGTCGAGCGGCGCTTCGGCGTGCTGTTCCAGAAGGGTGCGCTGTTCTCGTCGCTGACCATCACCGAAAACGTCGCCTTGCCGCTGATCGAGCATGCTGGTTTGTCCCGCGCGGATGCCGAACACCTGGCCGGGGTCAAGCTGGCCCTGGCCGGGCTGCCGATTTCGGCCGCCGACAAATACCCGGCCTCGCTGTCCGGCGGCATGATCAAGCGCGCGGCGCTGGCACGCGCCTTGGCCCTGGACCCGGACATCCTGTTCCTCGATGAACCCACCGCGGGCCTCGACCCGATCGGCGCCGCCGCGTTCGACCAGTTGATCCTGACCCTGCGCGACGCACTGGGCCTCTCGGTGTTCCTCATCACCCACGACCTGGACACCCTCTACACCATCACCGACCGCATCGCGGTGCTGTCGCAGAAGAAGGTGCTGGTGGCCGGCCCCCTGGCCGAGGTCGAGCAAGCCAACGACCCCTGGATTCAAGAATACTTTCACGGCCCCCGCGGGCGTGCAGCCGAACAGGCCGCCGCCCGCCCGAGGCAGGAGCGCTGAACGATGGAAACCCGAGCACATCATGTCCTCATTGGCCTGGTCACCGTCCTGGTGGTGGCCGGTGCCATGCTGTTCGGCCTGTGGCTGACCAAGTCCAGTGTCGACGATGCCTTCAAGGATTACGAAGTGGTGTTCAACGAAGCCGTCTCGGGCCTGTCCCGGGGTAGCCCGGTGCAGTACAACGGCATCAAGGTCGGCGACGTGTCGACCCTGCGCCTGGACCCCAAAGACCCGCGCCGCGTGCTCGCCCGCGTACGGCTGAGCGGCGACACACCGGTCAAGGAAGACACCCAGGCCAAGCTGACCCTGGCCGGGGTCACCGGCAACTCGTTCATCCAGCTCAGCGGCGGCACGCCCCACAGCCCGGAGCTCAAGGGCAAGGACGGCAAGTTGCCCGTGATCATCGCTTCGCCTTCGCCGATCTCACGCCTGCTCAACGACAGCAGCGACCTGGTGACCAACATCAACCTGCTGCTGCACAACGCCAACCAGATGTTCTCTGACGACAACATTGGCCACCTCAGCAGCACCCTGGCCAACCTCGACAAGACCACCAGTGCCTTCGCCGGCCAGAACGGCGGCATTGCCCAGGCCATCGAGCAACTGGTGCAGGTTGGCAAACAGGCCAGCGCCACCCTGGCCGAAACCCAGGCACTGATGCGCAACGCCAACGGCCTGCTCGGCAGCGAAGGCAAGCAAGCCATCGGCAATGCCGGGCAGGCCATGCAGTCGCTGGCCGACAGCACGGCAACCATCAACCAGCTGCTCAAGAACAACAGTGAGGCCATTGGCGACGGTGCCCAGGGCCTGAACCAGCTAACCCCCGCAATCCGCGAGCTGCGCGAGACCCTCAACGCACTGAAGGGCATTTCCCGGCAACTGGAGGCCGACCCGAGCGGCTACCTGCTCGGCCGCGACAACAACAAGGAGTTCCAGCCATGAAACCTTCGCTGCGCCTGTTGGCCCTGGCGGCCGCGATGAGCCTGGCCAGTGCCTGCTCGATCCTGCCGCCAAGCGAACCTGTGGACCTCTATCGCCTGCCCGTGAACCAGCCAAGCCGCGTTGCCACGCCGCTGGACTGGTCGCTGCGGCTGAACAAACCGCTGGCCAGCGAAGTGCTGGCCGGCCCCCGGATCACGGTGATTCCACACGGCGACGTGGTCAGCAGCTACAAGGGCGCGCGCTGGAGCGACGCTGTGCCGGTACTGCTGCGCAACCGCCTGCTCGACGGGTTCCAGCGTGACGGCCAGGTGCAGCGCCTGAGCGCCGACGACAGCAACCTGCAGGCTGACTACGAGCTGGCCGGCGAACTGCAGGCGTTTCAGAGCGAGTACCGCCAGGACGGGGCAGTGGAGGTGGTGATTCGTTACGATGCCCGGCTGGTCCAGGGCCGTAGCCAGCGCATCCTGGCCAGCAAACGGTTCGAAATCCGCCGGCCGTTGGCCGACAAGCAGGTCGCGGCTGTCGTCGCAGGCTTCGGCGCGGCCAGCGACCAGCTGGCAGGGCAGGTGGTGGCCTGGACAGTCGCCCAGGCCGCGCAGGCTCAGCCGAAGAACCAGTAGCAGACGAAGATCGCCGCGACCACCCCGGAGAACTCCGCCAGCAGTGCGCAACCGACCGCGTGGCGCACCCGCTGGATGCCCACCGCACCGAAGTACACCGCCAGCACATAGAACGTGGTCTCGGTACTGCCCTGGATGGTCGCTGCGACCAGCGCCGGGAAGCTGTCCACGCCTTGTGTCTGCATGGTCTCGATCAACATCGCCCGGGCGGCACTGCCGGAGAACGGCTTGACCAGCGCGGTGGGCAGGCCTTCGACGAAGCGTGTATCCAGGCCCATCCAGTTCACCGCATGGCGAATGCCATCCAGCGCCAGCTCCAGGGCGCCCGAGGCGCGCAGCACACCCACCGCCACCAGCATGGCCACAAGGTAAGGCAGCAGGTTCTTGGCCACGTCGAAGCCTTCCTTGGCCCCTTCGACAAAGGCTTCGTACACCTTGACCCGCTTCAGCGCGCCAATCACCAGAAACAGCATGATCACGCCAAACAGCGTGAGGTTGCCCAGGAGCGACGACAGGCTCGACAGCGCGGCCGCCGACAAGGTACCGAGAAAGGCCATGAAGCAGCCCAACAGCAGCGCACCGGGGATCAGATACGCCAGTACCACCGGGTCCCACAGACGCAGGCGCTGCATGACAGCCACCGACAGCAGGCCGACCAGGGTCGACACGCTGGTGGCCAGCAGGATCGGCAGGAACACCATCGTCGGGTCGGCCGCGCCTTGTTGCGCGCGGTACATGAAGATGGTCACCGGCAACAGGGTCAGCGACGAGGCGTTAAGCACCAGGAACAGGATCTGCGCGTTGCTCGCGGTGGTGCTGCTGGGGTTCAGCTCCTGCAGCGCCCGCATGGCCTTCAGGCCGATCGGCGTGGCCGCGTTGTCCAGGCCCAGGCCATTGGCGGCGAAGTTCATGGTGATCAGGCCCAGGGCAGGGTGGCCCTTGGGTACCTCTGGCATCAGCCTGGCGAAAAGCGGGCCAAGCACCTTGGCCAGCCACTCGACGATGCCGGCCTTCTCGGCGATTTTCAGAAAGCCCAGCCACAGGGTCAGGGTGCCGAACAGCAGGACCATCACCTCCACCGACAGCTTGGCCATGGCAAAGATGCTCTCGACCATCGCCGCGAAGATGCCGGCGTTACCGCCGATCAGCCATTGGGCCAGGGCGGACACGGCCGCCACCAGGAAAAAGCCGAGCCAAAGGCCGTTGAGCATCCGTGTATTCCCCCTGAAAAATGCCCGAATGATAGCGTATCGAGCTGTTCATTAGCGCCAAACGTAGCCCACCCCCCTGTAGGAGCAGCCTTGTGCTGCGAAGAGGCCGGTGACAACTGTTCTGTTCTCAGCGCCTGCCCCGGCCTCTTCGCAGCACAAGGCTGCTCCTACAGGCCGGTGTGCTTTACAACAGATAGCAAAAAGCCCCGACAAGTCGGGGCTTTTTGTTCAACGCATCAGCTTCAGCGTTTGGCGGTCTGGCCAACCACTGCAGCTTCCTGCTTGTCGGCCATCAGCGAGGCGTAGTACTGCTCGCCCTTGGCAGCGTCGTACATGCCTTCCCAGCGTGCGATAACCAGCGCGGCCAGGGCATTGCCGACCACGTTCAGTGCGGTACGGGCCATGTCCATGATGCGGTCGACACCCGCGATGAAGGCCAGGCCTTCCAGCGGGATGCCTACGCTGCCCAGGGTCGCCAGCAGTACCACGAAGGATACGCCCGGTACACCGGCAATGCCTTTGGAGGTGACCATCAGGGTCAGGACCAGCAGCAGCTGCTGGCTCCACGACAGGTCAATGCCGTACAGCTGGGCAATGAAGATTGCCGCGATGCTCTGGTACAGGGTCGAACCATCGAGGTTGAACGAGTAGCCAGTCGGTACCACGAACGAGCAGATCGACTTCGGCGCACCGTACTTCTCCATCTTCTCGATCACCCGTGGCAGCACGGTTTCGGAGCTGGAGGTGGAGTAGGCCAGGATCAGCTCATCTTTCATGATGCGCATGATCTTGATCACCGAGAAGCCGAACACGCGCGCCACCAGGCCCAGCACCATGAAGGCGAAGAAGGCGATGGCGAAGTACACCAGCAACACCAGCTTGGCCAGCGGCAGCAGCGAGCTGAAGCCGAAGTTGGCGACGGTGACGGCGATCAGGGCGAATACGCCGATCGGGGCGTAGTTCATGATCATGTGGGTGACCTTGAACATGGTCTCCGACACAGCCTGGAAGGTACGCACCAGCGGGTCGCGCAGTTCTGCCTGCAGGCTCGACAGGCCCAGGCCGAACATTACCGAGAAGAAGATGATCGGCAGCATTTCGCCACGCATCAGCGCTGCGAAGATGTTCGACGGGATCAGGTTCAGCAGGGTTTCGATGAACGCGTGCTCATGCTGCACTTCGGCCGCGGTGGCCTGGTACTTGGAGATGTCCACGGTACCCAGGGTGCTCATGTCGATGCCGGCGCCCGGGTGGAACAGGTTGGCCAACACCAGACCGACGACGATGGCGATGGTGGTCACCACTTCGAAGTAGATGATGGTCTTGAGGCCGATGCTGCCCAGTTTCTTCGCGTCGCCAACTCCGGCGATGCCCACGATCAGCGACGAAATCACGATCGGGACGACGATCATCTTGATCAGGCGAATGAAGATGTCACCAGCGGGCTGGAGGACGTTGCTGATCCACCATGCCTTTTCCGCACTGAAATGATTCAGTAGCGCGCCGATTGCAACGCCCAGGACCAGACCGATAACGATCTGCCAGGCGAGGCTCAGTTTTGCCTTCTTCATGTCTTTACCCTTTGTTCTAGTGGTCATGGGCGTCGAACGAAAACGCGCGTAACAGAGCCGTTGGCAACGTCACGGTGAGCGAAAAAGCTTCCGTCCGGCGACCTCATGTAAGGACACCGCGAGCGAGCGACAGGGCGCTCGGGCCAGCGAAAAGGCGGCAACTATTGCGATGGGGAAGGGGGAAATCTAATGCCGGAAACGCATATCCCATGCCGATACTGCATAACGGTTTGCGCTGAAAATGGCATGTCGCAAGTGCTTGATTTATAACGTTCGGAAACCCGAACAAGACCAAAGCGCCATTTTTGGGCCGATATGGCAGTGCATAGGGAGGGGGACGAATGGCTTGTTCGACAATCCGAATGGCCGAAATGACACTTGCGGCAGCGGCATCGAACGGAAAAAAAATGTGATGTACGGTCGAGACAAAATGTGTCCCGAAGCGAAAAACACGCAAGAGGGGCCATTGGACGATGGCATTGATGAAATGGCTGATGGCTCCTCGGAAGTCAGGTCGGTGCGGTGTCCCCGATGACACCCCCGACCTGAGGCTTCCGATTCCGCCTTTCCTGACCCGGCCCAATACTGGAGGCACTCCCTGTACCCCTAGGCCACTCCGATCTTGCAACAATCAGAACAGCCCGGCCCCATGGTCATGTGCTGCCCCTCCTCGGGGCGGCGCATCATAGAAGCCTGAACTATAAAAAGGTTCAGCTTCTATTACGTGACAGTGCGTTACCGTTCATCAGCACTGGCTAAAAGCTCAGTACCATTTCGGGTCACGCTTGAGTTGCTCGCGCAACATCGCCTTCATGCCGTCATCCGGCTTGCCAAGCCAGCGGTACTGCGCATGACGGGTAGGCGACTTGTCGCTCGGCAAGCCTTCGGGTACCTCCACGAGCATCCCGTAGGCATCGTCCTTGTCCCAACTGAACGCCACGATCAGGCGTTTGTAGGTGCAGTTGTCCGCCGTTTCGCACAGGGGGCCGACCAGGTACTGATCGCCGTCCTCGGTGACTGCCGACATCTGCTCCTGGGCACTGCCGGTGAGGTTGACTACCCAATCGGGCAGCCGTTCCTCGCCCTTGATCGTGTCCTCCCAGGCTTCCCGGTATTCAGGGTCCGAGCCGAGCAACTGGTCGACCCGGACCTGGCCGTCATTGGCCGCCATCGCCCCTGCACTGCCGCCCAGCAACAAGGCGGCAGCCAGGGCAGTGCAAAGCTTCCTGCTCATCGTCAACCTCGACCACGTCCAAAGAAGAAGGAGGCTACGAACAGGACCAGGAAGACGATGAACAGGATCTTCGCGATACCCGTGGCGGCGCCAGCGATACCACCGAAGCCCAGTACGGCGGCGACAATGGCGATGATGAGGAAAGTGATAGCCCAACTCAGCATGGTGGTTCTCCTTTCTTTTTTGAAATCAATCCGGCCCTAGGCGTCCAGGACAGGCTCAGAACACCCAGCGATCCTGGGGTACGACAGTTTCTACGGTGGCCGGCGAGGCATTGGCCTTAGGCGAAGGCAGCGGGTCAGCCGCCCTGACCAGGGTGCTGGCACGGGTTGCCTGAATCTGCGTCAACAGCGCGGTCTGCGCCGCCACTTGATCTGCCAGACGCGCGGTCTGCCAGCTGTAGTAGAAGAGGCCGGCGGCCAAGGTCATCAGCAGCGCCATGCCGAGAAACAGGAACTGGCGCAAAGGCAGTGCGGCGTTCTGCGAGCGGTTGACGGATTGGCGGTTCATGCCGGCTCCTCCTGCTGTAATTGTTGTTCAAACCTGAACAGGTAATTGCAGCCTGCATGCCAGCCTTTGAATTCAATAAAATTCCTTTAAAATCAAATACTTAAGATAATCACCCATGGCACCGAAGGACGTATCCTGCACGATGCCGTCCCTGGCGTCGTGCGAATTGCACGATCAGCCCTCGACCTTGGTCGCGACCTTGAGCAGGTCGGCGTCCACACCGCGCACGCCGATGATCTGCCGGGCGATCTCCACGGCGATGGTTTTCTGCTCACTGCTGACCACCTCTCCCGACAGCCGCACCAGGCCCTCTTGGCTGGCCACCTTGAGATTCAGGCCATCGAGGTTACGGCTGAAACGGAAGCTGTTCTGGATCTTGTCGACGATCCAGCTATCGCTGGGTTGCGGCCCGGTCGGGGCACCCACCGGGTTCTCGCGAGCCTTGGCCATGGCGGCGGTATCCAGGCTGACCAGGTTGTTGACCAGGTGCACGCCGTCGGTGGTCCGCGCCACCACCCCGGCCAGCTCCTTGGCCTCTGCGCTGTCGACCCTGCCGCGAAGCGTCACCACGCCATCGCTGCTTTGCACCTCGATAGGCGCTTTCTCGGTCGTGCGGCTCCACAGCAGCCGTGCCCTGATCACGGCAGCCAACGTTGCATCTTCCAGCCGCTGTGCATAAGCCCGCAGTTCCAGCGGGCGCTCCACCAGCTGGGCATTGACCTTCAACTGGTTGTCGACCTTTTCGATACCGCGCGTAGCCAGGGCGACATGCTCGGCCAACTGGCGCTCGACATCGTTCTCGACCTCACCGGTCAGCCGCGCCTGCTGGCCGTCCACCTCGACATCGATGCGAAACGGGTTGAGCATCCTGTTGAGCGATAACGCGGTTTGCAGCGAGCCCTCCAGGCGGGCGTCCTGCACAGGGTCAGCGAATGCCGGGGTCAATACCGGCAGCAAGGTGGCCGCCAACACGGCCAGTCGTGGGGAAAAGGGCATGGCTGTGCCTCCTTAGTTGGCAAAAACAGAAAATAGTCGCAACCAATGTGCCAGCGCGTAGCTCTAAGCAAATCATCGAGATATCGCGGTTTTCGGGCTTACTTTGGCCATTGGCTAGCATGCAAAGGACAGAATCCTTCAGAATTGACCATGCAACTTGCCCGATTTTTCCCACACTAATTGAAGATCTATCCTAAGGAGCGCAGGAAATGGAATCAGCCCAGGACAACCAAGGCCGCATTCTGCTGGTGGATGACGAGTCCGCGATCCTGCGCACCTTCCGCTACTGCCTCGAAGACGAAGGCTATAGCGTGGCCACCGCCAACAGTGCCGCCCAAGCCGAAACCTTGCTGCAACGCCAGGTATTCGACCTGTGCTTCCTAGACCTGCGCCTGGGCGAGGACAACGGCCTCGACGTGCTGGCGCAGATGCGCATCCAGGCCCCCTGGATGCGGGTGGTGATCGTGACCGCGCATTCGGCGATCGACACCGCGGTGGATGCCATCCAGGCAGGGGCGGCCGATTACCTGGTCAAGCCCTGCAGCCCAGACCAGCTGCGCCTGGCCACCGCCAAACAGCTGGAAGTGCGCCAACTGTCGGCACGCCTCGAAGCCCTTGAAGGCGAGGTGCGCAAACCCAAGGACGGCCTCGACTCGCACAGTCCGGCCATGATGGTGGTGCTGGAAACGGCGCGCCAGGTCGCAACCACCGATGCCAACATCCTCATCCTGGGCGAGTCCGGCACCGGTAAGGGCGAGCTGGCCCGCGCCATTCATGGCTGGAGCAAGCGTGCGCGCAAAGCCTGCGTCACCATCAACTGCCCCTCGCTGAATGCCGAGCTCATGGAAAGCGAGCTGTTCGGCCATACCCGCGGCGCCTTCACCGGTGCCAGCGAGAGCACCCTTGGCCGGGTCAGCCAGGCCGACGGCGGCACGTTGTTCCTGGATGAAATCGGTGATTTCCCACTGACCTTGCAGCCTAAGCTGCTGCGCTTTATCCAGGACAAGGAGTACGAGCGCGTGGGTGACCCGGTCACCCGACGCGCCGATGTGCGCATTCTGGCTGCCACCAACCTCAACCTCGAGGAGATGGTGCGCGAAAGCCGCTTCCGCGAAGACCTGCTGTACCGCCTGAACGTGATCACCTTGCACCTGCCGCCCCTGCGCGAGCGCAGCGAAGACATCCTGACCCTGGCCGATCGTTTTCTGGCCCGCTTCGTCAAGGAATACTCCCGGCCCGCCCGCGGCTTCAGCGACGAAGCCCGTGCAGCCCTGCTCAACTACCGCTGGCCTGGCAACATCCGTGAACTGCGCAACGTGGTCGAACGCGCCAGCATCATCTGCCCGCAGGAGCGCGTCGAGATCAGCCACCTGGGCATGGGCGAACAACCCGCCGGCAACGCACCTCGGGTTGGCGCAGCCTTGAGCCTGGATGAACTGGAACGCGCCCACATCGGTGCGGTGCTGGCTGCCAGCGATACCCTTGACCAGGCCGCCAAAACCCTGGGCATCGATGCCTCGACCCTGTATCGCAAACGTAAGCAGTACAACTTATGAAGTGGCAGATGAAGCTGCGCACGCGGCTTTTCCTCAGCATTTCGGCGCTGGTCACGGTGGCCTTGCTCGGCCTGATGCTGGGCCTGGTGAGCGTGCTGCAGATGGCCTCGGTGCAACAGCAGCTCGTGCGAGACACCACCCACGCCCTGGAAGTGGGGCTTAAATTGCGGCAGAACCTCGGCGAACAGCTGACCCTGATCCTTGACGAGGACACCGCGCCGCAAAGCCTGCAAGTGCTGCAAGACAACTTCCAGTCCCTGCTCAACCAAGGGCTTGAACAAGGCGGCGAACGTACCGGCTTCAGCAAGGCCAGCAGCAATTACCAGACCTTCCTCGAGGCCTACCGCGACAGCCCTGCACCGGCGCGCAGCATGGGTATGGACCAGCCCCTGGGGGCTGCCTTCAACCAAGTGCGCACCGACCTCATCGACGCCCACAAGCAAGCGCTGGATCACATTACCCGCAGCGAGGAACATACCCGCGATCGCGCCTTGATGGTCAGCGGCGTCCTTGGCCTGATGGGCTTGGTGATCCTCGTGCTGGGTTTCATCACGGCGCACAACATCGCGCGACGCTTCGGCCAACCGATCGAAGCCTTGGCCAAGGCGGCCGATCAACTCGGCAAGGGCGACTTCGATGTGACGCTGCCAGTCACCCAGGCCATCGAGCTGAACCAGCTGACCCGCCGTTTCGGGCTCATGGCCGACGCCCTGCGTAAGCACCAGGCAACCAACGTCGATGAACTGCTGGCCGGCCAGCAACGCCTGCAAGCGGTGCTCGACAGCATCGACGATGGCCTGCTGATCATTGACCGCCAAGGCCGCCTGGAACACCTCAACCCTGTGGCGCAGCGCCAGCTGGGCTGGAGCGACAGCCGCCTAGGCAACACCCTGGCCGAAGCCTTGCAACGCCCGGAGCTGGAGCAACAGCTACGCCAAGTGCTGCGCGGTGGCAGCCTTGATCGCCCACCCGACGACCTGAGCATCGACGTCGATGAAGAAACCCGCCTGCTGACCTACAGCCTGACACCGGTCAGCCACCCCCAGGGGCCGATCCTGGGTGCGGTGATGGTGCTGCACGATGTCACCGAACAACGGGCCTTCGAGCGCGTACGCAGCGAGTTCGTGCTGCGTGCCTCGCACGAACTGCGCACCCCGGTCACGGGCATGCACATGGCGTTCGGCCTGCTGCGTGAGCGGGTGAAGTTCCCGCCCGAGGCGCGCGAGTACGACCTGCTCGAGACCATCGGCGAGGAAATGCAGCGGCTGACCCAACTGATCAACGACCTGCTCAATTTCTCGCGCTACCAGAGCGGCCTGCAGAAGCTTGACCTCGCCCCCTGTGCCATCGATGAGCTGCTGGAGCGCGCGCAGCTGCGTTTTACCGAGCAGGCCGCGCACAAGCAGATCGAATTGATCAAGGAGCTGGAACTGCCGCTGCCACGTATTCAGGCCGACATCGCCCAGCTCGACCGGGTGTTGGACAACCTGCTGCACAACGCCGTCCGCCATACCCCCAGCGGTGGCCGTATACGGCTTCACGCCAGGCGGCATGCGGAGCGGGTGATCATCAGTGTCGAAGACAACGGCGAGGGTATCGCCTATGGGCAGCAAGGGCGCATCTTCGAGCCCTTTGTGCAGGTAGGGCGCAAAAAAGGTGGCGCGGGGCTTGGCCTGGCGTTGTGCAAAGAAATCGTGCAACTGCACGGTGGCAGAATGGGCGTATTTTCCCGGCCGGGGCAGGGCACTCAGTTCTACATGGCATTGCCGGTCTGACGACAGGGTTTGCCCTCAAGACTCATCGGTACCCCGCCGCGCCGGCACCGCCCGCCACCCGCGGGTCACCAGCTCGGCAAATTGACGGGCGTTCAACGGCCGGGCGAACAACCAGCCTTGGCCGTAATTGACCCCTTCACTGTTGAGCAACACCGCCTGGTCTTCGCATTCGATGCCTTCGGCAATCACCCGCAGGTGCAGGTCGTGGGCCATGCGGATGATGTGCGGGGCCACACCACTGCTGGCGGCATCGTGCCCCAAGGCATCAATGAAGGCCTTGTCGATCTTCAGGCAGTCCACGGGCAGCGTCTGCAGGTAGGCGAGGCTGCAATAACCCGTGCCAAAATCGTCGATCAACACTTGGTGGCCCACCGCACGCAGGGCCTGCAGGTTGTCGCGCGCTACCACCACGTCGATCAGGCCGCGTTCGGTCACCTCGAAGGCGATCTGGCTGGCCGCCACCCGATGCAAGGCCAGCAGCCGCGCCGCCACCCGGCCAATGCGCGGGACCATCACATCACACGCCGCAAGGTTTACCGAGATATACAGGTTGCGGTGCGAACGCAGCAACTGGCCCAACTGCTCAAGCACCCGCTGCAAGACAAAGTCAGTGATCTGGCGGATCTGCCCGGTATTTTCGGCCAACGGAATGAACAAGTCCGGGCTGGTCAAGGTGCCGTCCGGGCGGCGCCAGCGCACCAGGGCCTCGGCACCGACACAACGCCGTGTGTCGAGTTCGATGATCGGCTGGTAAAGCACCTGCAGTTCGCCCCGGCGCAGTGCGTTCTGCAGCTCCGAGCTCATCGAGCGGCGCTGCAGAATCAGCTGCAACACCAGCCAGCCAATGCAGCAGGCGGCCAGCACGCTGCCAGGGAACAGCAGCCAGAGCATGCCGTTCATGCGCAGGGGCAGGCTGGCGCGTGGCGCAATCAGCACCAGTTGGTAATCCGGCGATTTGGTCGGCATGCGGTAGATGAGGCGGTCGCTCAATTCGAGCAGCGACTTGTGGCTGGCCGACCAGGCCGAGGGCGGTGGCCACACCTGCGGCGGGCCTAGTACCGGGATGGCCCGGGTACCGTTGTCCAGCACCACCACTAGGCTGCCACCGGGCGGCAGGTCGACAACATCGGTCAGGTGCCCGCGCGACGTGGACACCACGAAATTGCCACGCCCCAGCATCAGGGCCGCCAGATTTTCGTCGGGCTCGATCGTGGTGTTCAACCAATAGCTGTAGGTCGGCCCCTTGATGTCAGGCGCGCGCAGTGGCTCGAAGGCCCGTTCATCCCCCCGGTTGGAGCAGGCGACATGGGCATCGACGTACGCGGCTTCATAAATGAAGCGCGAACTCAGGCCCACCTGCTGCAATGCCGCCAGCATCTCTGGGCTGCAGCCGCGCAAGGGCTGCGCCTGCAGGGTGTCGACCCCTTCACGAAGCTGGCCGAATACCTGCTCAAGGCGATCGAGAAAGCGCTCGCCCTGCGCATTCATCTGTTCACTCTCGCTTTGTTTCATCTGCTGCAGGGCAATACCGATGCTGGCGCTGAGCAACAGTGCGGCGCTGGCCAGTGCTGCCAGTGAGGCCAGCATCCAGGGACGGTAAAAAATTTGGCGCAGCGTGGCGATGAGGGCTGACATCAAGGGCATCCAGTTGATTACCAAGGTATAGCAACTGAATCGAGAATCATCCTCGCCGTTGGGCGATTAACGGGTCAAGGGCTGCTGCGCAGCCCATTCCCCCTGCATCAACGCATGCGGTTGAGCACTTGCAGCATGGCGGCCGTCTGGGCATCGGGCATGCCATCGAAGCGTTGTGGGCGGAAGCGCATCTGGAACGCCGCGATCACATGCCGGGTGGCCACGTCGAGTTCACCGGTTTGCGCGATCGCATAGCCGAAACGCGCCAGCTCCTGCTGGTACCAGCTCACGCTCGGCGGGTTGACGCTGAAGAAGGCTTGTTGCCGCGCCACTGCGTTAGGCTCGGGCCAGATACCGATACCCGCGTCGGCCAGGCGCTTCCACGGGAACAACGGGCCTGGGTCGAGCTTGCGCAACGGCGCGATATCGCTGTGGCCAACGATATGCCGGGGGTCGATGTTGTTGCGTTTGACGATGTCTTTGAGCAGCGCGATCAAGGCCTGAACCTGGGCTTCGCTGTAGGGGTGCCAGACTCGGCCATTCGGCGTATCGGTGAACCCTGGGTTGACGATTTCGATACCGATCGAGGTCGAATTCAACCAGGTGCGCCCTTGCCATTGGCTGTCACCGGCGTGCCAGGCGCGGCGGCTTTCATCCACCAGCTGATAGACCGTGGCCGGGCCATCGCCGATCAGGTAGTGGCTGCTGACCTCGCCATGGGTCAGTAGCGCCAATGAGCGCTCGAGCGAGGCATTGGTGTAGTGCAGGACGACAAACTGGATACGCTCGTCCTGGTTGGCCGACGGGTGGCTGCGGTCGATGCGCAGGCCCGTCGAGCAACCCGCAACAGCAACCAGCAAGCAGGTGAGCAGTGTTTTTTTAACGGTGGAAAGCACGTCGGCGGCCTCAGCGTGTAAGCGCTACAGTATAACGTGCTCTGAATGGCCTGTGCTCGCCGTGAGTCAGTGCCGCCCCTTACCCCTGCTCGACACGGTTGCGCCCCAAGTCCTTGGCACGGTACAGCGCGGTATCGGCGCGCTTGAGCACCTGGTCACCGCGCTCGCCGGAGCGGAATGCACCCAAGCCAATGGAGGCGGTGATCACCACGCGCTCGCCTTTGAAATGGAACGGGCAGGCTTCGATGGTCGCACGCAGTAGCTCAGCCATCTGTGCGGCCGCGGCGGGTGAAGTCTGCGGGAACAGCAGGACGAATTCCTCACCGCCAAAGCGGGCGATGAAGTCGCGCCCGCGCAAGCGCTTGCGCAGCTGGTCAGCGACGATCTTCAGCACCTTGTCACCCGCCAGGTGCCCATAGTTGTCGTTGATGCGCTTGAAGTGGTCCAGGTCGAGAATCGCCATGGCCAAGTGGCCGCCGTTTTCCTGCCAGTCGAGCATCTCGCGTTCCAGGTGCTCGCTCCAGGCCGCGCGATTGGGCAAGCCGGTCAGCGGGTCGAGCAAGGCCTTTTGCCGCTGCTCTTCAAGGTGCTCGCGATAGCCAAGCGCCTCGTGCTCCATGTTCGCCACACGCTCGGACAGGCCCTGCAGGCGACCGGCAAGTTCCTGCTCGCGGCGATCACGCTCGTGCTTGTGCTCGTCCATGGTCACCAGCAAGCCCTCGAGCCGGTTTTCCAGGATGTGCTTGAGGCTGTCCACGTCGGCGGCACCCTTCACACTGCTCTGCAGCCCATCGACCTGCTGGCGGAGCTGGGTGTCCAGCGCCTCGGCGGCGGTGCTGTTGTCGGCATGCCCGGCACTGGCTTCGTGCAGGTGGCTCTGGAAACCTTCCAGGCGCACGTTGAGCTGTTGCAGGTAGGTCTCGAATTCGTGCTGGCCGCTGTCGGTGATCGCCAGCATCAGCACCGCCAAGTCGTCGAGCACCGGGATCAGTTCGTACCAATTCAGCCCCCGCGCCACCCGCTCGCGCATTTCCAGGGCCTGGGCCTTGTGCCGCTCGGGCAGGCTGAGGTCGTCAAGCAGGCCGATCAGGGTCTGCTCGATATGGGCGGCCACTTGGCTGTAGGGCGGCTCTACCGCGTAGGGCAGGGCATAGGGGCCATCTTCACCGAACGTTTCTTCCAGCGTCTGCGGCGGTGCGGCCTCTGGCGTGGGTTGGCTGAGGGCTGGCTCTGGCGCTGGCGGCTCATCCGGCACAGGTTCGGGTTGTGGCGCGCTCGGCACGTCTGCGGTTTCGATCAGCGCCGGCCCTTCCAGCTCCGCTACCAAGGCTGGCTCAGCCAGTGCTGGGGGTGCCAAGGGCAGCAGTGCGTCTACATCCTCGGGCTGCGGGTCTTCGGCAACGTGCTGAACGGGGGCGGCAACGGGCGGCGCCACGGCCTCAGCCATTGCCACAACAGGCGCCGCCGCCAGTGCAACCTCTGCTTCGTCGGGCTGCTCGCTGTCACGACCACCAAACAAGCGCTGCAAAAAGCCTGGCCGCTCTTCTTCAGGCTTGCCCAACGCATCCAGCGCGCGACCTTGCAGGCCGCTCAGCTCGCCCAGCAACGGGGGCAGCTCACGCGACTGGGCAACCCCGCCGTCGAGTTTCTTCGCCAGTTTTTTCAGCGGCCGCGAAATGTCGCTTGGCAGCGGCAAGCCTTGCAGCTGAGTGACCAGCGCCGTCAGCGCATCGCTGACCTGGTTCATGCGGGTTTCCCGGCGTTGCTCGGAATCCAGCACGGCTTTTTCCAGGCGCGGAATCAGCCCGGCAAGGCCAGCGTCCATATTGTCGCTGCGGATGACCTCGCGCATTTCCTTCATGCACTGGTCCACCACCTTGTCACTGCCTTCGGCAGCCAGGGTGCTGCGCACCAGCCCACGACGCAACAGGTCGAGACGTGCGTCCCAACGGCGTTCAAGCTTCTCTTGCTGCTCGATGCTCTTAAGGTATTTCTCTTTCCAGCGCTCAGCGTCGTCAGTCATGCCCGGGCCCGCAAACGGTGATGGCAATTAGCTCAAAACCGGCAGCGTATCCACAGTCAATGCATCAGGCAATCGAATCTCGACGGCAACGGGAAGGTGATCGGAAATTGGCTGCGCCAACACCTCCACGCGCTCAAGGGTGAGGCTTGGGCTGAGCAGGATATGGTCCAGGCAACGCTGCGGTCGCCAACTGGGGAAGGTGGCCTCGACTTGCGGGGCAACCAGGCCCAGGTCGCGCAGGGGGGAGTGCTCCAGCAGGTCGGTGGCATGGGTGTTCATGTCACCCATCAACACCTGATGGCGGTAGCCGCCAATCAGCTCGCGAATGTAGCCAAGCTGCAGGGCGCGGGTTTTGGCGCCGAGCGCCAGGTGCATCATCACCACGATCAGCGCATCTTCACCCTCGCCGAAGCGCACCAGAATGGCACCGCGGCCGGCCGGGCCGGGCAGGGGGTGGTCTTCAAGGTGTTGCGGCTTGAGGCGGCTGAGCACGCCGTTGCTGTGCTGGGCGAAGCGCCCGAGGTTACGGTTGAGCTGCTGGTACCAGTAAGGGAAGGCACCCAGTTGGGCCAGGTGTTCGACCTGGTTGATGTAGCCCGAACGCAGGCTGCCGCCATCGGCTTCCTGCAAGGCCACCAGGTCGAAGTCACTGAGCAGCTTGCCGATTTTCTGCAGGTTGCTGGCACGCCCGGTGTGCGGCAGCAGGTGCTGCCAGCTGCGGGTCAGGTAATGCCGGTAGCGCTCAGTGCTGATGCCGACCTGAATATTGAAACTGAGCAGCCGCAGGCGCCCATCCTCTGGCAGGCCGGGCGCCTGCAGGTGATGTTCGTTGACCTGCGGCTGGTGCAGGCCAATGCCACGCGTGCTTCGGAAGCGGGGCATGGGTACGCCGCCTACTTAGCGGCGCGCTCCTTGGCGATCAGCTGGTCGGCAACATTCAGCACGCCCTCTGGCCCGCCTGCGGTGCCCAGGTCGAAGCGGTACTTGCCGTTGACGACCATGCTCGGTACGCCGGTGATTTCGTACTTCTTCGCCAGTTCCTTGGCCTGGTTGACCTGGCCTTTGATGGCGAAGGAGTTGAAAGTGGCGAGAAATTTGTCCTTGTCCACGCCTTGGGTGGCGAGGAAGTCGGCCATGTCCTGAGGGTCGGTCAGGCGCTTTTTCTGGTTCTGGATGGCGTCGAAGACAGCGGCATGCACCTTGTGCTCGACGCCCATGGCTTCGAGGGTCAGGAACATCTGGCCGTGAGCGTCCCACGGGCCACCGAACATGGCCGGTACGCGCTTGAAGTTAACGTCTTTCGGCAGTTTTTCAGCCCACGGGTTGATTACCGGCTCGAAGTGGTAGCAGTGAGGGCAGCCGTACCAGAACAGCTCGACCACTTCGATCTTGCCAGGCACGGAAACCGGAACAGGGTTGCTCAGCTCGAGATATTCCTTGCCGGCAACAGGCTCGGCGGCCTGTACGGCGGTCATACCGAATACGCTGGCGGCGACCAGCGCAGCGCTGAGAATCAGTTTACGCATGCTTTACTCCTGAGCATTCATGGGTCGCCTCGACGCGACCTGTGTTGAGACAGGCCGGGCCAGGCCCGAGTTCTGTAGTGTAACGGCTGCGGACGTAAAAAAGGGCGGTCCGGCCGCCCTTTCATCTTTGGCTTACAACATTAACCGAATGTTAATACGCCAGCTTCTTCGCGGGTTTGCCCGCGAAGCACTCGCCATTTACCTCAGTGCAGGCCCTGGATGTAGCTGGCCAACGCTTCGATATCGTGGTTGCTCAGCTTGCCCGCGATGGTACGCATGGTCATGGCATCGCCATCGTTGGTACGCACGCCTTCACGGAACTCGGTCAGTTGCTTGGTCACGTATTGCGAGTGCTGCCCGCTCAGGTGCGGGAAGCCGGCCAGGGCGATACCTGCGCCGTTCGGTGAGTGGCAGCCGGTACAGGCGGGCATGCCTTTTTCCAGGTCGCCGCCATTGAACAAGGCGCGGCCGCGTTCGACGAGCTTGGGGTCGGCCGCCCCGACGCTACCTTTTTGGCTAGCGAAGTACGCCGCGATATCGGCCAGGTCCTGGTCACTGAAGGCAGCCAGCATGCCGGTCATCTCCAGCACGGTGCGCTTGCCGGACTTGATATCGTGCAGTTGTTTTTCGAGGTAACGCTGGCCCTGGCCTGCCAGTTTCGGGAAGTTCGGTGCCAGGCTATTGCCGTCGGGGTTGTGGCAGGCACCACAGACGGCCGTCTTGGCCTGGCCGGCGGCGGCATCGCCTTTGATAGGTTCCGCAGCAATGGCCGCACCTGCGACACCCATGGTCAACAGCAGACTCACGACTAGTTTGTTCATCAGCTAATCCAACACGGCTAAGGGTGAAATGTTATGTATCGGGACTGCCGCTCATCCAAAGGATGACCAAACGGTAGTCCTCGGCACTGCAGTCCATGCACAATCCACGCGGCGGCATAGCCTTGAAACCCTGGGTCACATGCCTCACGAGTACATCCACACCTTGCGCCAGCCTTGGCTCCCAAGCTGCCCGGTCACCCTGCTGGGGGGCCTGTGGCAACTGACCGGCGTGACAGGCCGCACACGTGCGGTTGTACAACACCTCGGGATCCTGTGTAGCCTGTGCGCTGAAAAACGGCAGGAACATACCGACAGCAAGCAGCCATTTCGCCATGCGGAACGACCTTCAGGGTTGGGGGCCGCGCTGCGTTCTGATGCGCGAGCTATTGTTCGACACCCCATGCTCGCTCTCCTTCGCTGGGAGAATGAGCACACAAAAACTGGGGCATTATATACTTCCGCCATCCAAACGGAAACGACACCGCTTGCCAGGCTCGAGCCTTCAGAGTCAGGCAACACCCACATCGGATATCCCATGCAAGTCAAGAACCCCATCCTCGGCCTCTGCCAGAAAGCCACATTCGCCCTCAGCGCAGCCAAGGTCGAACAATGCCCGGACGACCAGGGTTACGAGGTGGCTTTCGCCGGCCGTTCCAACGCCGGCAAATCCAGCGCCCTCAATACCCTGACTCATGCCAGCCTGGCGCGTACCTCGAAAACCCCGGGGCGCACCCAGCTGTTGAATTTCTTCAGTCTGGACGATGAACGGCGTTTGGTCGACCTGCCGGGCTATGGTTATGCAAAAGTACCGATTCCACTCAAGCAGCACTGGCAGCGCCACCTGGAAGCCTACCTGGGCAGCCGTGAGTGCCTGCGCGGTGTGATCCTGATGATGGACGTGCGGCATCCGATGACCGACTTCGACAAGATGATGCTCGACTGGGCCAAGGCCAGCCGCATGTCGATGCACATCCTGCTGACCAAGGCCGACAAACTCACCCACGGCGCCGGCAAGAACACCTTGCTCAAGGTGCAGTCGGAGATCCGCAAGGGCTGGGGCGACGCAGTGACCATCCAACTGTTCTCGGCACCGAAGCGCCTGGGGCTGGACGAAGCCTACCGCGTACTGGCGGACTGGATGGAGCTGGAAGACAAGCCCGTGGCCTGAAAACCTGCATAGACTCCAGTAGGAGCAGCCGTGTGCTGCGAAGAGGCCATGTCAGGCTGTAGATATCTGTTGCCCATATTGGCCCTTTCGCAGCACAAGGCTGCTCCTACAGTGGGGAGCAGCAGCGCCTGTCAGGCAAATCGCAGGCAAAAAAAACCCCGGACTTCGTATGGGGAGGGGGAAGTTCGGGGTCCAAGTCCGGACCGCTAGGGCGGGGTCCAGATATCTGCCAACACTTAACACAACATAGGAGCATCGAAGGGCTTCACCAGCCATTCAGTTACTCTGAGTTCCGCTTCACCGGTTTAGTTCCGAAGCCCTGAAAACTATTTGCGATAGTTTCATGAAACTCCAGCACTAATGGCATCTAGCCATGCCAGGATCCGCGTCACCACGTCGCAGATCCTACACAGCTTTGCCGGCTCAATCAGTGAGCTTCGTCCCAATTCGCGCCAATGCCTGCCTCCACCAGCAACGGTACATCCAGTTGCGCGGCGCGGCTCATGTGCAGACGAATTTCATCTTTTACCTGCTCGACCAATTCCTCACGCACCTCCAGCACCAATTCATCGTGCACCTGCAGGATCACGCGGGCATCCAGGCCGCTCTCGGTCAGCCAGTTGTCCACATTGACCATCGCCCGCTTGATGATATCGGCAGCCGTACCCTGCATCGGTGCGTTGATCGCCGTCCGCTCAGCGCCTTTGCGCAGGGCCGGGTTCTTGGCGTTGATGTCTGGCAGGTACAGGCGACGGCCAAAGAGCGTTTCAACGAAGCCTTGCTCGGCGGCCTGAGCGCGGGTGCGCTCCATGTAGGCCAGCACGCCCGGGTAGCGGGCGAAATAGCGGTCGATGTAGTCCTGGGACTGCTTGCGGTCGACGCCGATCTGCTTGGCCAGGCCAAAGGCGCTCATGCCGTAGATCAGGCCGAAGTTGATGGCCTTGGCGCTGCGGCGCTGGTCGGTGGTAACAGCCTCAAGCGGCACGCCGAACACTTCAGCCGCAGTGGCGCGGTGCACGTCGAGGTTGTTGCGGAAGGCATGCAGCAAACCTTCGTCCTTGGCCAGGTGAGCCATGATGCGCAGCTCGATCTGCGAATAGTCCGCCGCCAGCAGCTTGTAGCCAGGGCTGGCCACGAAGGCCTGGCGGATACGCCGCCCTTCGGCGGTGCGAATCGGGATGTTCTGCAGGTTCGGGTCGCTCGACGACAGGCGCCCGGTGGCCGCCACCGCCTGTTGGTAAGAGGTGTGAATACGCCCGGTGCGTGGGTTGATCTGCCCTGGCAGTTTGTCGGTGTAGGTGCTCTTGAGCTTGCTCAGGCTGCGGTACTGCATCAGTACCTCAGGCAGCGGGTAGCCTTGCTCGGCCAGTTCGTCGAGTACCGCCTCGGCGGTAGACGGCTGGCCCTTGGCGGTCTTGCTCAGCACCGGCATGCCCAGTTTGTCGTAGAGGATCGCACCCAACTGCTTGGGCGAGCCCAGGTTGAAGGTCTCGCCAGCCAGTTCGTAGGCGCGGCGCTCCAGTTCGGCCATCTTCACGCCCAGTTCGCCGCTCTGCACGTGCAGCAGCTCGGCATCCACCAGCGCGCCCTGGCGCTCGATCTTGGCCAGCACCGGCACCAGCGGCATCTCGATGTCCATCAGCACCGGCTGCACGCTTGGGGTTTTGGCCAGGCGCGCCTGCAGCGCCTGGTGCAGGCGCAGGGTGATGTCGGCGTCCTCGGCGGCGTACGGGCCGGCCTTGTCCAGCGGGATCTGGTTGAAGGTCAGCTGTTTCGCGCCCTTGCCGGCAATCTGCTCGAAGGTGATGGTGGTGTGGTCGAGGTACTTCTGCGCCAGGCTGTCCATGTCGTGGCGGGTGGCCGTGGAGCCCAGCACATAGGACTCGAGCATGGTGTCGTAGGCCACGCCGCGCATGTGGATAGCCGGGGCGCCATTGGCCAGGATGTTGATATCGTACTTGGCGTTTTGCCCGACCTTGGCTTTGGCTGCGTCTTCGAGCAGGGGCTTGAGCGCCAGCAGCACAGCCTCGCGGTCCAGCTGAACCGGCGCGCCTTCGTAGTCATGGGTCAGCGGCACATAGGCGGCTTCGAACGGCTCGACCGCGAACGACAGGCCGACCAGTTGCGCCTGCTGCGCGTCCAGGCCGGTGGTTTCGGTATCGAACGCAAACAGCGGGGCCTGGCGCAGTTTGTCCAGCCAGGCGTCGAAACGGGCCTGGTCGAGGACCGTCTCGTACTTCGGTTCGACCTTGGCCGCCGGCGCCGCTTCTTCAGGCACGGCCACGGTTGCCCCGGCCCTGGCAGCTTCACGCTGAACGTCGGCGACCCAGCTCTTGAACTCCATCTCGGTGTACAACGCCAGCAGCGCATCGCGGTCTGGCTCGCCGCAGACCAGCGCCTCGACTTCGATATCCAGCGGCACATCGATCTTGATGGTGGCCAGCTCATAGGACAGGAACGCCGCCTCACGGTGTTCCTCAAGCTTGGCCGGCAAGGTCTTGGCGCCACGGATGCTCAGGCCCGGGACCTTGTCGAGGTTGTCGTAGACATCACGCAGGCCGCCACCGATACCGGTCAGCAGGCCGGCAGCGGTCTTCTCGCCCACACCCGGCACGCCCGGAATGTTGTCGACCTTGTCGCCCATCAGGGCGAGGAAATCGATGATGTGCTCGGGGCCGACGCCGAATTTTTCGTGCACGCCGGCAACATCCATCACGCTGCCGGTCATGGTGTTGACCAAGGTGACGTGGCCGTCCACCAACTGCGCCATGTCCTTGTCGCCAGTCGAAATGATCACCGGCCGGCCTTGCGCCGCGCTGCTGCGCGCCAGGGTGCCGATCACATCGTCGGCCTCCACGCCTTCGACGCACAGCAAGGGGTAGCCCAAGGCCTTGACGCTGGCATGCAGGGGTTCGATCTGCACCCGCAGGTCATCGGGCATGCTCGGGCGGTTGGCCTTGTACTCGGCGAACATCGCATCGCGGAAGGTACCGCCCTTGGCGTCGAACACCACTGCGAACAGGCTGTCAGGGTATTGCTTGCGCAGGCTCTTGAGCATGTTCAGCACACCCTTGACCGCGCCGGTAGGCATGCCTTTGGAGGTGGTCAGCGGCGGCAATGCGTGGAAAGCGCGGTAGAGGTAGGAGGAACCGTCCACCAGGACGAGGGGCGCTTGGCTCATGAGCAGAATCAACCTTTTCGGCGGGTCCGGAGCTAGAATAGCCGGATCAATGACGACAAAGGGACAAGGTTATCATGCGTACACTCAATCGCCTGTTACTGCTCGGTCTGTTGGCAACCATGCCAGTCGTCACCCTGGCGGCGGACGACGCCCCCTCGGCCGATCCCGAGGTGACCATTCGCACGGAAGGCGATAAAACCATCCAGGAATACCGTCAGAACGGCTTCCTGTATGCGATCAAGATCACGCCAAAAAACGGCAAGCCTTATTTCCTGGTACGCGCCGACGGCACTGATGCCAATTTCATTCGTTCCGACCAGCCGGACATGCTGATTCCGTCCTGGAAGATCTTCGAGTGGTAAGCTGACGCGTATCGTTCACATTAACCTGGCACTTCCCGGCGGAAGTGCCCGTATGGGCATTTTTCATCATGTCAGTTTTCACCCCCGTGACCCGGCCTGAGCTGGAAACCTTTCTGGCGCCGTACCAGCTGGGCCGTCTGCTCGACTTCCAGGGCATCGCCGCCGGTACCGAAAACAGCAACTTCTTCGTCAGCCTGGAACAGGGTGAGTTCGTCCTGACGCTGATCGAGCGCGGCCCGAGCGAAGACATGCCGTTCTTCATCGAGCTGCTCGACGTGCTGCATGACGCCGACATGCCCGTGCCGTACGCCCTGCGTGACCGTGATGGCAATGGCCTGCGCGAACTGTGTGGCAAGCCTGCGTTGCTGCAGCCGCGGCTGTCGGGCAAACACATCAAGGTGCCCAACAACCAGCACTGCGCCCAGGTTGGCGAGTTGCTCGCGCACATCCACCTGGCTACCCGCAACCACGTCATCGAGCGCAAGACCGACCGTGGCCTGGACTGGATGCTGGCGTCTGGCGCCGAGCTGATGCCGCGCCTGAGTGCCGAACAGATTGCGCTGTTGCAGCCAGCGCTGGACGAAATCAATGCACACAAGGCGCAGATCCTGGCCTTGCCACGGGCCAACCTGCACGCCGACCTGTTCCGCGACAACGTGATGTTCGAAGGCACCCACCTGACCGGTGTGATCGACTTCTACAACGCCTGCTCGGGGCCGATGCTATATGACATCGCCATCACCGTGAACGACTGGTGTATCGATGAGCACGGGGCCCTCGATGTGCCACGCGCCCAGGCGCTGCTGGCGGCCTACGCGGCGCTGCGCCCGTTCACCGCCGCCGAGGCCGAGCTGTGGCCCGAGATGTTGCGGGTCGGGTGTGTGCGTTTCTGGCTGTCGCGCCTGATTGCGGCGGAATCGTTTGCCGGGATGGATGTGATGATCCATGACCCGAGCGAGTTCGAGGTGCGCCTGGCGCAGCGCCAGCAGGTGGCATTACACCTGCCGTTCGCCCTCTGAACCCACCAAGGGCGAGGATGAACCTGTAGGAGCAGCCTTGCGCTGCGAAGAGGCCGGTAATAACAGCAAAGATCTCTGTGTTTTTACCGGCCTCTTCGCAGCACAAGGCTGCTCCTACCAGGGTCGCGCATGGCCGCAGGCCGGGCGCAACCCTGCCAAAAGGCCGCGCGCCTTAGAGCTGTTCCAGGCACCCCGCCAGGTCGCTACCCAGCTTCTCCAGCAGGCGCTCATAGCCCTTGGCATCTACCGGGTCCGTGCCACCCAAGGCATCCAGCTCGGCCAACCGCACCGGCAACCCCGCCGTCAGCGTCTCCGCCAGGCGCGGCCGCAGCGGCGGCTCGCTGAACACGCAGGTCTTGCCCACTTCCTGCAGGCGCTTGCGCATGGCGGCCACATGCTGCGCGCCCGGCTGCACCTCGGAAGCCACACTGAATACCCCGGTGTGCTTCAGACCATAATTGGCCTCGAAGTAATCGAACGCCTCGTGAAACACGAAGTACGGCTTGTCGGCGATACCCGCCACCCGCGCCTTGATACGTCCATCCAGGGCATCCAGACGCTCGACGAAGGCCTTCAGGTTGGCCTGGTAACGCGGGGCATTGGCCGGGTCGACCTCGGCCAGGTCCGACGCCATCTTCGCTGCGATCACCCGGGCATTGACCGACGACAGCCACAGGTGCGCGTCGAGGCTGCCAGGGCGGTGATCGTGGTCATGGTCGTCGTGGTCGTCTTGATCATGCGAGTGGCTGTCTTCGCCAAAATGGCGCAACTGCATGCCAGTCAGCGACTGGACCGCAACGGTGGCCTTGTCCCGCCCTTTCAGCACGCGCGGCAGAAAGTTCTCCATGTCCGGCCCGATCCAGTACAGCAGGTCGGCATCCGCGACGCGCCGTACGTCGGAGGGGCGCAGGGCGTAATGGTGCGGCGAAGCGCCAGGCGGCAATAGCACATCTGGGCTGCCAACCCCGTCCTGTACGGCGGCGGCAATCTGCTGCAGCGGTTTGATACTGGTCAGCACACGCACGTCGGCCTGGGCTGAAAATGCGATGAAAGCGACAAAAAGGGCTAGGAATCGGGACACGGTGAATACTCGGCTCGACAGAAACAGGTAACATAATAACGTCTCCATCCAGAACCGTCGCTGCCCATGTCCATCACGCCGCTGGCCAACCGCCCCCACGATCACTCCCATTGCGTACACAGCGCACTGGCCGAAGCCGATGCCTTGTGCACCCGCCAGGGGTTGCGCCTGACCGCACTGCGCCGCCGTGTGCTGGAGCTGGTCTGGCAAAGCCACAAGCCGCTGGGGGCCTACGACATTCTCGCCGTGCTCAGCGAGCAGGACGGCCGCCGCGCCGCACCGCCGACCGTGTACCGCGCCCTGGATTTTCTCCTCGACAACGGCCTGGTGCACCGCATCGCCTCGCTCAACGCCTTCATCGGCTGCAGCCACCCAGAGCATGTGCACCAGGGCCAGTTCCTGATCTGCCGCGCCTGCCATGTGGCCATCGAGCTGGAGCAGGACAGCATCAGCGACGCCATCATCAGCAGCGCCAAGGGCGTCGGCTTCAGCGTCGAAACCCAGACCGTGGAAGTGGTCGGCCTGTGCAGCAACTGCCGGAGTGCGGCATGAGCGACGCACTGATCCGCCTGGAGCAGGTCGGTGTCACCTTCGCCGGCGAGGCGGTGCTCGACAGCATCGACCTGTCAGTGGCACCGGGCCAGATCGTGACCCTGATCGGCCCCAACGGGGCAGGCAAGACCACCTTGGTACGCGCCGTGCTGGGGCTGCTCAAGCCGCACCGGGGCAAAGTCTGGCGCAAGCCGAAGCTGCGCATTGGCTACATGCCGCAAAAAATCCAGGTGGATGCCACGCTGCCGCTGTCGGTGCTGCGCTTTTTGCGCCTGGTACCCGGCGTAGACCGCGCAGCTGCCTTGTCGGCGCTGCAGGAAGTGGGGGCCGAGCAGGTCATCGACAACCCGATCCAGACCATTTCCGGCGGCGAGATGCAGCGCGTGCTGCTGGCCCGGGCGCTGCTGCGCGAGCCACAACTGCTGGTGCTCGATGAGCCGGTGCAAGGGGTCGACGTGGTCGGCCAGACCGAGCTGTACAACCTCATCACCCGCCTGCGCGACCGCCACGGTTGCGGCGTGCTGATGGTTTCCCACGACCTGCACCTGGTGATGAGCGCCACCGACCAGGTGGTCTGCCTCAACCGGCATGTGTGCTGCTCCGGCCACCCCGAGCAGGTCAGCAACGACCCGGCCTTCGTCGAGCTGTTCGGCCAGAACGCGCCAAGCCTGGCGATCTATCACCACCATCACGACCACAGTCACGACCTGCACGGCTCGGTGGTCGCCCCTGGCACCCATGTTCACGGAGAGCACTGCAAGCATGGCTGATTTTCTTCTTTATGCCCTGCTTGCCGGTCTGTCCCTGGCGTTGGTGGCCGGCCCTCTGGGGTCGTTCGTGGTGTGGCGGCGCATGGCCTATTTCGGCGATACCCTGTCCCACGCCGCCCTGCTCGGGGTAGCCCTGGGTTTTGCCCTGGACGTCAGCCCAGCACTGGCGGTGACCGTGGGCTGCCTGCTGCTGGCGATCTTGCTGGTGACCTTGCAACAACGCCAACCGCTGGCCTCCGACACCCTGCTTGGCATCCTCGCCCCCAGCACGCTGTCCCTGGGCCTGGTGGTCCTGAGCTTCATGCACGATGTACGCATCGACCTGATGGCCTACCTGTTCGGCGACCTGCTGGCCATCAGCACCACTGACCTTGCCTGGATCCTCGGCGGCAGCGTGTTGGTATTGCTGCTGCTCGCCGCACTGTGGCGGCCGTTGCTGGCCGTGACCGTGCATGAAGAATTGGCCATGGTCGAGGGCCTGCCAGTGGCGGGCCTGCGCCTGGCCTTGATGCTGTTGATTGCCGTGGTGATCGCCGTGGCGATGAAGATCGTCGGTGTGCTGTTGATTACCTCCCTGCTGATCATCCCCGCCGCCGCCGCGCAACGCCACGCCCGCTCGCCCGAGCAGATGGCCTTGGGCGCCAGCCTGCTGGGGGTGACGGCGGTGTGTGGCGGCTTGGCCATGTCCTGGTTCAAGGACACCCCGGCCGGCCCTTCCATCGTGGTCTGCGCGGCAGTGCTATTCTTGCTGAGCCTGGCCCTGCCAAAACGCTGAAAACCGGGGTGCGCAACAGCGCACCCTGCAACCTTTTCGCGGGTAAAAGGTCTGTAAGACTTGTTTTCGAGCGTGCGCACCTGGGTGTAGACTTGCTCGCTTTTTGCGCAAATAGAGAGTCGCAGGAATGAAGCCGTTCGCCTCCCGTTATCTGCTTGTTGCCGCGTTTTCCCTGTTCCTGGCTGCCTGTTCCAGTGCCCCGGTCGAACAGGCCGATGCACCTGCCCAAGCCGATGCCTGGCAGCAGTTGCAACAGAACATCGCCAGCAATGAGCTGGCTACCGCCGAAGACCAGTTGGCTGCCTTGCAGGCCCAGTCACCCGTTGACCCGCGCCTGGAGCAGTACCAGCGGCAGCTGGCCGAAGCGTACCTGCAGCGTAGCCAGATCGTCCTGCAGAAGGGCGACGTCAACGCTGCAGCCACCGCCTTGGCACGTGCCCGCGCGCTGATGCCCCAGGCCCCGGCGGTCACCGGTGGCGATGCCGTCAGCCAGGCCCGTAAGGCCGAGCTGGAAAAGGCCGAGGCTGCGCTGAAGGCGGCCGAGGCCAAGCCGCAGGCGCGCGTGATCGACCCGACTGCACCGAGCACCGTGATTGCGCTGAAGACCACGGACATTGCCGCCATGCGCCGCCAGCTCGATGAGATTGCTGCCGATGTGGTGAGTTACCAGTGCGACGTGGTGTTCCAGGTGCCGCGCACCGAGGATGCACCTTGGTTGAAGACGCTGCTGGAAAAGCGGGTGCACAAGATTGACAGCGGGTTCAAGCTAAACCAGAAGCACGAAATTCAGCGCAAGCTGCCAGCCCAGGTGGTACTGGTCCCGCATCAGCGCTGAACAGCTTCGCGGGGCAAGCCCGCTCCCACAAATGCCACCACTGCCCTCAGGAACTGTGGTGCACTTGTAGGAGCTGGCTTGCCTGCGATGGGCTGCAAAGCAGCCCCCCTTAGGCCGGCACCGCCTCAGCAGCCGCCTCCCGCTCCCAAACCCGATGCCCCTCTACCGCTTTCACAAAGGCATCTACGGTTTTCTGGTCATCCCCCAGCAGCAAGCCCTTGTCTTCCTTGAGCCCCAAGCTGCCCAGCAATGCCTTGCCTTCCTTGGCCAACGCGATCGCCTTCAGGTGCTTGTAGCCCTCCAGCAGGAAGTGCTTGGCCAGCCCACTGGCGCCCAACGCATCCAGCGACGCCTTGCCAGCCGGCACCAGAATGCCGTCGAACATGATCGAAGGCATGCCCTCCATCGACGCATCCACCGGTAGCGGCTTGCCTTGGGCGGTTTTAACCGGCGCCGAACTTGGCCCCAGCACCAGAATGCGCGCACTGTGCGCCTCCAGCGCCTTGACCAACTGATCGACACTCGCCCCATCCACCCCATCGGCCACCAGCACGGCAATCTTGCGGCCTTTGATACCGACACTGCCCGGGTGATTCATCTGGCTCAAGGCCGGTGATTGCGCCAACTTGCTGCCTTTGACCTGCACCGTGCCAGCCTTGGGCGCAGGCAAGCCCAGGTTGGCCGCCACCGCTGCTGCCAGCTTCAGGTCGATGTTGGCCAGAATCTCGTTCACCTCACGCACGCGGATGTGCTCGCGCTCCACCTTGCCCAGCTCGAAGCTGTACGCCTTGATGATGTGCTGCTGCTCATTGGGGCTCATGCTGTGGAAGAACAAACGCGCCTGCGAGAAGTGATCGCCGAACGACTCGCTGCGCTGGCGAATCTTCACCGCGTCGATGCGTTCCTGATAACTCTCAAAGCCGCCATCCTGGGCCGCGGCAGGGGTTTCTTTCGGCCAGCCGCCGTCAATCGAGTTGGGTTCGTAGGACGCGCGGCCCTTGTGGATAGTCTGCCGGTGCAGCGCGTCACGCTGGTTGTTATGGTTCGGCGCGACCGGGCGGTTGATCGGAATCTCATGGAAGTTCGGCCCACCCAGCCGGCTCAGTTGCGTGTCGGTATAGGAGAACAACCGGCCTTGCAGCAGGGGGTCATTGGAAAAGTCGATGCCCGGCACGATATGCCCCGGGCAGAACGCGACCTGCTCCACTTCGGCAAAGAAATTGTCGGGGTTACGGTTGAGCACCATCTTGCCCAACGGTGTAACCGGCACCAGTTCTTCGGGGATGATCTTGGTGGGGTCGAGCAGGTCGAACTCGAATGTGTGCTCATCGGCTTCCGGCACGATCTGTACGCCCAGCTCCCACTCAGGGTAGTCGCCGGTCTCGATGGCCTCACTCAGGTCGCGGCGGTGGAAGTCGGTGTCCTTGCCCGCAAGCTTTTGCGCTTCGTCCCACAGCACGGAGTGCACGCCTTGGCGCGGCTTCCAATGGAACTTGACGAAGCTGGCCACGCCTTCGGCATTGATCAGGCGGAAGGTGTGGATGCCAAAGCCCTCCATCATCCGCAGGCTGCGCGGGATGGCGCGGTCAGACATGGCCCACATGACCATGTGCGCCGACTCGGGCACCAGCGAAACGAAGTCCCAGAACGTGTCGTGGGCCGAACCGCCGGTGGGCATCTCGTTGTGCGGCTCGGGCTTCACCGCATGCACAAAGTCGGGGAACTTGATCGCATCCTGGATGAAGAACACCGGCATGTTGTTGCCAACCAGGTCGAAATTGCCTTCATCGGTATAGAACTTGACGGCAAAACCACGCACATCGCGCACCGTGTCACCCGACCCACGCGGGCCCTGCACGGTGGAAAAGCGCACGAAAACCGGGGTGATCTTCTCGGGGTCCTGCAGGAAACCGGCCTTGGTCAGCTCGGCGTGGTTGCCGTAGCTCTGGAAGTAACCATGGGCGCCGGTGCCTCGGGCATGGACGATGCGTTCAGGGATGCGCTCATGATCGAAGTGGGTGATCTTCTCGCGCATGATGAAGTCTTCGAGCAGCGAAGGCCCACGTGGCCCGGCCTTTAGGGTGTTCTGGTTGTCGGCGATCTTCACGCCTTGATTGGTGCGCAGGGCCTGGCCTGTGGCATCGCTGCGCACGCCTTCAAGGCTCTGCAGCTTGGTATTGGTATTGGCATGATCAGGGCTGTTGACCCCGGCGGCCTGGCTTTCTTTGGGTGCATCAACTTTCTTGCTGGGCATGGTCGGCTTTCCTCATCAGTCATCAGGCATTGCCCGTGAGGGCTTGTTCTATTAGTGACTGGAGCGCGATTGGCTACGTTCAATAAGCTTTACCGATTGTCGCGTTATGCCCGCCGGGTTGGTGCATTACGAAATAAATGCTAAGAACAGCTATGGGAAAAGGCTAAAATGCGCCACCCCAGCTAACCGCTGCCCCAAATTCCATGCGCCCCACAAGGTTCGCTACGTGATCGAGTTCCAACATGTGCACAAGACCTACCGCGTCGCCGGTAGGGAAATCCCCGCCCTCAACCCGACCAGCCTGACCATCGAAGATGGCCAGGTGTTCGGCCTGATCGGCCACTCCGGCGCTGGCAAAAGCACCCTGCTGCGCCTGATCAACCGCCTCGAAGAGCCTTCGGGCGGCAAGATCATCGTCGATGGCGAGGACGTCACCGCGTTCAACGCTAACCAGCTGCGCGGCTTCCGCCAGCAGGTCGGGATGATTTTCCAACACTTCAACCTGCTGGCCTCCAAGACCGTGGCCGACAACGTGGCCCTGCCATTGACCCTGGCCGGCGAGCTGTCGCGCAGCGAAATCGACAAGCGCGTCACCGAGCTGCTGGCCCGCGTCGGCTTGCAAGACCACGCCAAGAAGTACCCCGCGCAGTTGTCGGGCGGCCAGAAGCAGCGCGTCGGCATCGCCCGCGCCCTGTCTACCAACCCGAAGATCCTGCTGTGCGACGAAGCCACCAGCGCGCTTGACCCGCAGACCACTGCATCGGTGCTGCAACTGCTGGCCGAGATCAACCGTGAGCTGAAGCTGACCATCGTCCTGATCACCCACGAAATGGACGTGATCCGCCGTGTCTGCGACCGCGTGGCCGTGATGGACGCCGGGCAGATCGTCGAACAAGGGCCGGTGGCCGATGTGTTCCTGCACCCGCAGCACGCGACTACCAAGCGTTTCGTCCAGGAGGACGAGCAGGTCGATGAAGGCGAGCAGCGTGATGACTTCGCCCACGTACCCGGCCGCATCGTACGCCTGACCTTCCAGGGCGAGGCCACCTACGCACCGCTGCTGGGCACCGTCGCCCGCGAGACGGGCGTTGACTACAGCATCCTGGCCGGGCGTATCGACCGCATCAAGGATGTCCCCTATGGGCAGCTGACCCTGGCCGTCACCGGCGGCGACATGGAAGCGGCGTTCGACCGCTTCAAGGCAGCTGACGTACATATGGAGGTACTGCGTTGATGGACGCCCTGAATTTCTTTGCCAACGTCGACTGGGCCGAAATCTGGCTGGCCACCATCGACACCATGATCATGCTGTTCGGCTCGCTGTTCTTCACCGTGCTGCTGGGCCTGCCGTTGGGCGTGCTGCTGTTCCTTTGCGGCCCGCGCCAGATGTTCGAGCAAAAAGGCGTGTACGCGCTGCTGTCGCTGGTCGTCAACATCCTGCGTTCGCTGCCGTTCATCATTTTGCTGATCGTGATGATCCCGATCACCGTGCTGATCACCGGCACCTCGCTGGGCGTCGCCGGCGCCATTCCGCCACTGGTGGTCGGGGCCACGCCGTTCTTCGCGCGCCTGGTCGAAACCGCCCTGCGTGAAGTGGACCGCGGCATCATCGAAGCCACCCAGTCGATGGGCGCCACAACGCGCCAGATCATCACCAGCGCGCTGCTGCCCGAAGCCCGTCCCGGCATCTTCGCGGCCATCACCGTGACCGCCATTACCCTGGTGTCGTACACCGCCATGGCCGGTGTGGTCGGCGCGGGCGGCCTGGGCGACCTGGCCATCCGCTTTGGCTACCAGCGCTTCCAGACCGATGTCATGGTCGTGACCGTGGTGCTGTTGCTGGTACTGGTTCAAGTCCTGCAGAGCGTGGGCGACAAACTGGTCGTGCATTTTTCCCGTAAGTAACCCCAATGGGGTCGGCCTGGCCGACCCGTTCGGGGGCCGTCGCGGCCCTCACAAGGAGTGATCAATGAAGAAGCTGCTTGCTGTTGCTGCCGCTGTCGCGGCCTTCTCGGCCCACGCCGATACCCTGACCGTCGCCGCCACGCCGGTGCCGCACGCCGAGATCCTCAACTTCGTCAAACCGCAACTGGCGAAAGAAGGCGTGGAGCTGAAGGTCAAGGAATTCACCGACTACATCCAGCCGAACGTGCAGGTGGCCGAGAAGCGCCTGGACGCCAACTTTTTCCAGCACCAGCCGTACCTGGATGAGTTCAACAAGGCCAAGGGCACCGACCTGGTCAGCGTGACCGGCGTGCACATCGAGCCGCTGGGCGTTTACTCGACCAAGGTCAAGAAGCTCGACGAGCTGCCCTCCGGCGCTACCGTGGTCATCCCCAACGACGCCACCAACGGCGGCCGCGCGCTGCTGCTGCTGGACAAGGCCGGCGTGATCAAGCTCAAGGACAACAAGAACATCCTGTCGACCGTTAAGGATGTTGCACAAAACCCGAAAAACGTGAAGTTCCGTGAGCTGGAAGCGGCCACCATCCCGCGCGTGCTGACCCAGGTCGATGCGGCCCTGATCAACACCAACTACGCGTTGGAAGCCAAGCTGAACCCTGAGAAAGACGCGCTGGCCATCGAAGGCAGCGACTCGCCTTACGTGAACATCCTGGTTGCCCGCCCGGACAACAAAGACTCCGAAGACATGAAGAAACTGGCGGCCGCGCTGCACTCGCCAGAGGTGAAGCAGTTCATCAACGAGAAGTACAAGGGCGCTGTCGTACCGGCGTTCTAAGCTTCTAGATCACGCTGGATTCTTCGCGGGGCAAGCCCGCTCCCACAGGTACATCGCTAGCCTCAGGCTTTGGGATGATGCTGTGGGAGCGGGCTTGCCCCGCGAAGCTTTTAAAGCCTGTTTAGTCCCGCTTGACCAGCCCCGGCAACTGCGCCACCAGCTTCTGGTTGTTGAACGGCGCACGAATGAACCCGCGCTGACGCCCATCCGGCCCAACGATCGCCAGGTTGCCGCTGTGATCCACGGTATACCCAGGCTTACTGGTATCGGCCGGAATGAACGGAATGCTCAAGGCATTCGCCAGCTTCTGGGTGTCTTCGATCGACCCCGCCACCCCGACAAAATCTTTGTCGAAGTAGCCCAGGTACTGCTTGAGCTGGTTCGGCGTGTCGCGGTTCGGGTCCACGCTCACCAGCACCACCTGCAACCGGTCCACGGCTTCCTTGGGCAATTCGCTCTTCACCTGGCGTAACTGGGCCAGGGTGGTGGGGCAGATGTCTGGGCAATAGGTGTAGCCGAAGAACAGCAGCGACCATTTCCCCTTGAGGTCATCCAGTTGCACGGGCTGGCCATCCTGGTTGGTCATGGTCACGTCCGCCACCGTACGGCTCTGCGGCAAGAGGATGATGCCGGCGTCGATCAGCTCGGTGGGGTTCGGCTGATCGCGGCCATTGAGCACCTTGTTGACGGTCAGGCCCAGGATCAACGCGACCAGGGCGACGAGGATGAAGACGGTTTTCTGGGTTCGGGTCATAGGTTCAACAACAGGTAGTGGTCAATGAGCAACGCGATGAACAGCGCGAACAAGTAGCCGATAGAGTACTTGAAGGTGCCAATCGCCGCGTGCGGCCGGCTGCCACGGTACAACACCCAGGCCCACTGCAGGAAGCGCAGGCCCAAGGCGAGGGCACAGGCGAGGTACAACGGGCCGCTCATGTGGATGGCATAGGGCAGCAGGCTCACCGCCAGCAAAATCAGGGTGTAGAGCAGGATATGCAGCGTGGTGTAGCGCTCGCCATGGGTCACCGGCAGCATCGGGATATCGGCCTTGGCGTACTCCGCTTTGCGGTGGATGGCCAAGGCCCAGAAGTGCGGCGGGGTCCAGGCGAAGATAATCAGCACCAGCAACAGCGGCTCGGCACTGACATGGCCGCTGACCGCCACCCAGCCAAGCAGTGGCGGCGCCGCGCCGGCCAGGCCACCAATCACGATGTTCTGCGGCGTGGCACGCTTCAAGAAGCCGGTGTAGAGCACCGCATAGCCCAGCAACGACGCCAGGGTCAGCCAGGCGGTCAGGCTGTTGGTGAACACCAGCAACAGCGCCATGCCCAGCACCGCCAGTGCCAACGCAAAGGCCAGCGCCGGTAGCGGCGCGACCCGGCCTGTGGCCAACGGCCGTTTGTGGGTACGCGCCATCAAGGCGTCGATGCGCCGGTCTACCACGTGGTTGACCACCGCCGCGGCGCCCGCACACAGGCCAATGCCCAGGTTGCCGAACAGCAGCACGCTCCAGGCAACGCCTGCGCGGCTGGCGAGGAACATGCCTGCCAGGGAGGTGATCAACATCAGCACCACCACCTTGGGCTTGGTCAGCTCCAGATAATCGCGCCAACCTGCCCGTCGTACGCTTAGAACCGTCGCCACGAATCGTTCCTCATAGGGTGGGAGATATCCACGCCCACCACCGGCGTCAGGCGCCAGCCATGGCCGACGCGCACTTTGTCGACCACGCGGATGCGGTAATTGACCAGCACCATGCTCATCAACAGCATGGCCCCGCCTGCGTTGTGGGCCACTGCCACGCCAAGCGGCAGGTGGAACAGCACGTTGCTGATGCCCAGGCCGACCTGCACGGCCAAGGCCAGCAACACCAGCCGGGCCAGGCCAGAAAGGCCGCAGCGGTAAAGCTTGAAGCTCAGCATCAGCAGCACGGCACTGACCAGCAAGGCACCCAGCCGGTGGCTGATGTGGATGGCCGTGCGCGCATCGCTGTCCAGTTGCCCGCCCAGGTAGTTGGGGCCCACGTGCTGGGTCAGGTGAAAGCCGTTGCTGAAGTCCGCTGCCGGCCACCATTGGCCGTGGCAGGTCGGCAAGTCGATACAGGCGACCGCCGCATAGTTGGCGCTGACCCAGCCCCCCAGGGCGATCTGGCCGATCACCACCAACAGCGCCAGGGCCGCGATGCGGCGCAGGCTCAACGGCAGTTTTGGCAATGGCGCAAAGGCCCGGGATAGACGCAGAGACAGCAGAAACAGCAGGCTCAAGGTAGTGAACCCACCCAGCAGGTGCGCGGTGACCACTTGCGGCCACAGCTTGAGGGTTACTGTCCACATGCCAAACGCCGCCTGGGCCAACACCACCCCCAGCAACAGCACCGGCAAGCGGTAGGGCTGGCCATCACGTGCATGCCGGCGCACGGCCTGCAAGGCCAGCCAGGCAATCACCAGCGCCAGGGTGCCGGCGAAGTAGCGATGGACCATCTCGGCCCAGCCCTTGGCGGCTTCCACCGGGTGCTCGGGGAAGTGCATTTCGGCATGGGCCAGCTGGGCGTCGGTCTTCGGCACACTGATAAAGCCATAGCAGCCGGGCCAATCGGGGCAGCCCAGGCCTGCATGGGTCAGGCGGGTATAGGCGCCCAGCAGCACGACCAGCAGTGCCAGCAGGGTGGCGAACACAGCGAGGCGGAATCCGGGTCTGGCCATGACAGGCTCCTAGCCGATGTTGGACAACTTAAGCAGGTGGCGCAGGTCGTCCAGCACGTGCTTGCCGTTGACCTTGGCGTCGTAACGCAGCACCAGGTTGCCGTGCGGGTCGACGATCCACAGTTGCGGGCCAAGCTCACCGACCTTGTTCAGGTAGCGCTGGGCATCCAGCGGGTAGCGTTGCAACTGCGGGTACTCCCGGCCGAGCAGCGCCTGGTAGTCAGCGCTCAATGGCTGCGCGGCAGCCAGCGCATGGCTGGCACGGCCGGCATCACGGCCCAGGCCAACTTGTATCTGCCGGGCCAGGTACACCAGGCGCTGGCAATCTTCGGCGCAGGCCTCGGGCGTGCTGACCAACACTTGCCAGCGCGCGTCCTGGCCATCGATGCCGATATCGCTGCGGCTCTCGCCGTTGCCGATCATCGCGCCGTGGTAGCTGCGGCCGTCTGGCACCCAGAACTTGAGCTTGTACATGCTGGTGGCCAGGATCATCGGGCCGAGCACTACCAGCAGAATCAGAATCAGCTGCAAACGCCCGCGGGTTCTGGGCTTGCTGCGTTCAGGCACGTCCAGTGGACGGGTGGCGGCGGCCATGGTGGTTCTCCTTTTTGTTGTTGTGCCAGCCAAAATAGAGGTAGAGCAGCACCAGCGCGGTGGCCAGGGCAAACCACTGCACCGCATAGCCCAGGTGCTTTTCCGGCCCCAGCGCAACGACCGGCCAACCCAGGCGATAGCTGGCCGGCCCGGGCTCCAAGCGCAGCTCATGGGCGTAGCCTTCGCGGCCCAATTGCTGCCACAGCTGGGCGGCATTGATGGCCGTCAGCAAGTGCGGCCATTGGCCGCCGGCGGGGTCCGGGTGCAGCTGGAAGGTGCTGCCAGGCGCCACATACACCGATGCGTCCAGCGCCAGCGGCTGCGCCGGGGTTGCGAAGTGCACCGGCACGCGGCGGTCCGGCCACGGCAACCAGCCGCGGTTGACCAGCAACCACAGCCCACTGGCCTGGTCATGGAAGGGCTGCAACAGCTCGACGCCGGCCTCGCCGTCGCGCATTCGGTTATCCAGCAGCAGGCTGTGTTCACCATCGAAACGGCCGTACAGGTGCACACGGCGGTAGGCGGCATCGTCGCGTTGCTGCAACTGGGCAGTGGAGAGCGGCGTGTCGAGGCTGCGCTCGGCATAGGTCGCCAGCAGCGCGCGCTTTTCGTCGGCGCGCCCCAATTGCCAACAGCCAAGCGCGATCAACCCCGGTAGCAGCGCAAGCACCACCAGGGTCGGGACCCAACCTGGGCGAAACGGCCTCACAGGCGCCTCGCTATACTTATCCACATCACCGCATCCCCCCGGAGAAGCGCCATGCTCAAGGCCGCGATTGTCCTGATGCTGTTGGCCACGGTTGCCAGCCTGTTCAGTGGCCTGGTGTTCCTGGTCAAGGACGACGAAAACTCGACCCGCTTGCTGAAGGCACTGACCGTGCGCGTGACCCTGGCGGCCCTGACCATCGGCCTGGTGGCCTACGGCTTCATCAGTGGCCAGCTGGTGTCACACGCCCCCTTCTGAACCTGTATCGCCTTGACTGGCCTGCACATGTGTCAAAGCACATACACAAAGATGAACAGCCCCACCCACACCACATCGACGAAGTGCCAGTACCAACTGGCCGCCTCGAAGCCGAAGTGCTTGTCGGGGTTGAAGTGCCCGCGCAGGATGCGCACGAACATCACGATCAAGATGATCGTGCCCAGCGTCACGTGGGCGCCGTGGAAGCCGGTGAGCATGAAGAAGGTCGCACCGTAGATCCCCGAGCCCAGCGTCAGCCCCAGCTTGGTGTAGGCCTCGTGGTACTCGTAGGCCTGCAGCGTGATGAAGCTGATGCCCAGCGCGATGGTCAGCGCCATCCACAGTTTCAGCGCACCCCGGTGGTCACGCCGCAAGGCATGGTGGGCAATGGTGATGGTCACACTCGAGCTCACCAGCAAAATGGTGTTGATCAACGGCAAGTGCCAAGGGTCGATGACTTCCTTGGGCGGCGGGAACAGTTTCGGGTCAGGCGTGTGCAGCAGCGGCCAGGCAAACTCGAAGCTGGGCCACAGCATGTGCGCAACGCCTTTGGCCCCTTCACCGCCCAGCCAAGGCCCGGCCAATACGCGGACGTAGAACAGCGCGCCAAAAAAGGCCAGGAAGAACATCACCTCGGAAAAGATGAACCAGCTCATGCCCCAGCGGAACGAACGGTCCAGCTGCGGGCTGTACAGCCCGCCACGGCTTTCTTTCACCACCGCCCCGAACCAGCCGAACAGCATGTAGGCCAGGCACAGCGCGCCGACGAAGAAAATCAACGGCCCATGGGAGTCGGGGTGCCCGGCTTTCATGTCGTTGAACCAGGTGCCAAGGCCGAACACCGTGATGAACATGCCGACCGTCGCGATGATCGGCCACTTGCTCTGCGCCGGAACGTAGTAGTGCTCATGACTTGCCATTGCTGTTCTCCTTCCCTTAACGGGCGCCCTGGACGTCCTGGGCCGCAACATGCGCGACCGGCGGGTGGCGAGCGGTGATGTCGAACAAGGTGTAAGCCAGTGTCAGGTGCTTCACGCTGGCCGGCAGATCGCGGTCGACGATGAAGCGCACCGGCATCTCGATGCGTTCGCCGGGCTGCAGCACCTGCTGGGTAAAGCAGAAGCACTCGGTCTTGTGGAAGTACGCCGCGGCCTCGGCCGGGGTGATGCTGGGTATCGCCTGGGCGCTCATCGGCCGGTCGGTCGGGTTGCGCGCGACGAAGATCATCTGGTTGACCGCACCTGGGTTCACGTCGATCTGGTCGGCCGTGGAATAGAAATCCCAGACCATGTCGCTGGCGTTGGTCGACATGAACTGCACCCGTACCGAGCGCGACGGGTCGCTGACCTGGCTGCCTTCGTACTGGCCGCCGGTCTTGCCATTGATGCCAAAGGCCTTGCACATCACGTCGTAGATCGGCACCAGGGCGAAACCGAAGGCGAACATCACCACCGTCAGCATCAGCAGGCGCATGACCAGGCGTTTGAGCGACAGGCCGTTCATGGCTATTTCACGTCCGGTGGCGTCTGGAAGGTGTGGTAAGGCGCAGGCGAGGGGATCGACCACTCCAGGCCTTCGGCACCGTCCCAGGGTTTGGCCGGCGCCGGGGCGCCGCCGCGGATGCACTTGATGACGATGAACAGGAAGAAGATCTGCGTGGCACCGAACATGAACGCGCCGATCGAGGAGACCATGTTGAAGTCGGCGAACTGCAGGTTGTAGTCCGGAATACGCCGCGGCATGCCCGCCAAGCCCACGAAGTGCATGGGGAAGAAGGCCATGTTCATGCCGACGAACGACAGCCAGAAGTGCAGCTTGCCGAGGGTTTCGTCATACATGTGGCCGGTCCACTTCGGCAGCCAGTAGTAGGCCGAGGCGAAGATGCCGAAGATCGCCCCAGGCACCAGCACGTAGTGGAAGTGCGCGACCACGAAGTACGTGTCGTGGTACTGGAAGTCGGCAGGCGCGATGGCCAGCATCAACCCGGAGAACCCGCCGATGGTGAACAGGATGACGAAGGCGATGGCGAACAGCATCGGCGTCTCGAAGGTCAGCGACCCTTCCCACATGGTGCTGACCCAGTTGAACACCTTCACCCCGGTCGGCACGGCAATGAGCATGGTGGCGTACATGAAGAAGAGCTCGCCCACCACCGGGATGCCGACCACGAACATGTGGTGCGCCCAGACGATGAACGACAGGAAGGCGATCGCCCCGGTGGCATAGACCATCGAGGTGTAGCCGAACAGCGGCTTGCGCGAGAACGCCGGGATGATCGAGCTGACCGCGCCGAACGCCGGCAGGATCATGATGTACACCTCGGGGTGGCCGAAGAACCAGAACACATGCTGGAACAGCACCGGGTCACCGCCACCCGCGGCGCTGAAGAAGCTGGTGCCGAAGTGGATGTCCATCAGCATCATGGTCACCACACCGGCCAGCACCGGCATCACGGCAATCAGCAGAAACGCGGTGATCAGCCAGGTCCAGACGAACAGCGGCATTTTCATCAAGGTCATGCCGGGGGCGCGCAGGTTGAGGATGGTGGCAATGACGTTGATCGCGCCCATGATCGAGCTGATGCCCATCAGGTGGATGGCAAAGATGAAGAAGGTCACGCTGGCCGGGGCATAGGTGGTCGACAATGGCGCGTAGAAGGTCCAGCCGAAGTTAGGCCCGCCGCCGGGGCTGAACAAGGTCGAGACCAGCAGCAGGAAGGCCGCAGGCAACAGCCAGAAGCTGAAGTTGTTCATCCGCGGCAGGGCCATGTCCGGCGCGCCAATCATCAGCGGGATCATCCAGTTGGCCAGGCCGACGAAGGCTGGCATCACCGCACCGAACACCATGATCAGCCCGTGCATGGTGGTCATCTGGTTGAAGAACGCTGGCTCGACGATCTGCAGCCCCGGCTGGAACAGCTCGGCGCGGATCACCATGGCGAACGAGCCACCGAGCAGGAACATCATGAAGGCGAACCACAGGTACATCGTGCCGATGTCCTTGTGGTTGGTGGTCAGCACCCAGCGCATCAGGCCCTTGGCCGGGCCGTGGGCATGCTCATGGCCGTGGGCGTGGTCGTCGATCACTGCACTCATGTCCTGTCTCCTGCAATCCATTGATTGCCGCGAGTAACCCGGTTCATTGCGCTTCTGCCTGCTTGAGCGCCAGCACATCCTTCGGCGTGACCATGTCGCCCTTGTTGTTGCCCCAGGCGTTGCGCTCGTAAGTGACCACGGCGGCAATGTCGACTTCCGAGAGCTGCTTGCCGAACGCGGCCATGGCCGTGCCGGGCTTGCCGTGGAAGACGATGCTCAGGTGGCCTTCCTTGGGCCCGGTGGCAATCTTCGAGCCCTTGAGGGCCGGGAACATCGGCGGCAGGCCCTGGCCTTCGGCCTGGTGACAGGCCACGCAGGTGGTGTGGTAGACCTTGTCGCCGCGCTCGACCAGCTCTTCGAGGGTCCACTCTTTGCTGGTCAGCTCCTTGAGCTTGGCCGCCTCGGCCTTGCGTTCGCCCAGCCAGGTGTCGTAATCGGCCTTGGACTTGACCTCGACCACCACCGGCATGAAGCCGTGGTCCTTGCCGCACAGCTCAGTGCACTGGCCGCGGTAGATGCCGGGCTTCTCGATGCGCGTCCAGGCCTCGTTGACGAAGCCTGGGATGGCATCACGCTTGACCGCGAACGCCGGCACCCACCAGGAATGGATCACGTCGGCGGCGGTTACCAGAAAACGCACTTTCGCGCCCACCGGCAGCACCAGCGGCTGGTCGACTTCGAGTAGGTAGTGCTCGTCCTTGGGGGCCTTGTTGTGAATCTGATCGGCGGGGGTGGCCAGGTTGCTGAAGAACTCCACGTCCTGGCCCAGGTACTTGTAGTGCCACTTCCACTGGTAGCCGGTGACCTGGATGTCGATGTCCGACTCACTGGCGTCGTAGATGTCGATCAGGGTCTTGGTCGCGGGGATGGCCATGGCCACCAGGATCAGAAACGGCACCACGGTCCACATGATTTCGACCCAGGTGTGCTCGTGAAAATGCGCTGCCTGTTGGCCTGTGGAACGGCGGTGGACGACCATCGACCAGAACATCGCGCCGAACACCACGATCCCGATGATCACGCAGATCCAGAAGATGGTCATGTGCAGGTCGAAGACGGCGTTGGAGACTTCCGTCGCCCCCGGGTGCATGTTGACGGTCCAGGCGGCGTTGGCCTGTCCGAAAACCGTCCACAACAGGAGGCCCATCCAGACATGTGGATGTCGCATCATTGCGGGTTCCCCTTCTAATTCTTGTAGTCCCGAAGGCGTGGCCTGCGGCAAGAGGGAACGGCGGTCAAGACTGCCTGGCTTCGACGACCGAGCCCCTGCAAAAGCAGACGGGCCTCATCAACGAATCACGTTCAACGGGAGTATAGACAGCGACCAATGGCACGCAATGCAGCCTGTGAAATGAACTTCACGAAATTGCCCAATGCCCTGAAAACCGCGCGCTTGATAGGATATGGCGCAATAGTGGCATACCGATATGCCAGAGCAAGCACACGTTTGCGCGGTTTATAACAAATACGTCTTAGGTATTCTGTATACCGAGCTAATTTAGTGTCTTCCGTTTGACACGTAATGTCCCTGGAGTTGTCATGAACATCGCTGCTGTACGCGAGCAGATTAGCCAAGCCCATCAACACGAACTTGAAACCGGCCAACTGAAAGAACGTCTAGAGCTACAACTGCCGCATTTGCACCCCTCGATCCAGCTACCTGAGCAGGACGCCCAGGGTAGTTTGGCGCGTTTCGTCAGCGCCTATATCGACCAGGTTCCAGAGCTGCTGGAGGCTGCCCACGAGGTAGCCCGTGAAGCGGGGATCGAGTCGCAGATCAAACCGGTACTGAAAATTGCCGAAGCTTATTTCCAGCAGCCGCCCACGGTGATGCAAGGGCATGTGGGGCTGGACTGCCTGCTGGACGAGGCCTACCTGGCGCATCGCCTGGTGGAAGAGGTCAACGACCTGTACATCCGCCACTTCAAGCAGCCGTTGATTCCGTTCGACACCACGATGGCCAACCTGATTGCCCATCAGCTGATCGGCGAGACCTTCGCCAACCAGCTCGATGAAGTGGTGCATCATTCGGTCGACGAGATGCTCAATGACGAGAGCTTTGCGGTGGAATCGGTGGAGGCTTATCGCGAGAAACTGAGCAGCCCGGAAACCGGCAACGCCTGGAAGCGTTGGCCGTGCCTGTCGCGTCAGCTGGGTGTTGAGCTGGGCCAGCCTGCCTGATACCCCTGTCCCGGCCTCTTCGCGGGCAAGCCCGCTCCCACAAAGGGTATGCAATTCACCCTGTAGGAGCGGGCTTGCCCGCGAAGAGGCCAGATCAGGCAGATACTAAGCCCCAACCCCCGCCGTCGTCCGCAGCCGCCCCTCGATGCGCCGCTTCAAGCGCCGCTGCTCGATCAACAAGCGCGACCCATTGGGTGCATTGCTCCGGCCCCAGTCCTCCAGCAGTTCCAGGCATGAGTGGTCGATATAGCTGAGGTTGCCCAACGGCACATGCAAGGTGGTCCCCGCCGGCACCGTGTCCAGCACCTGGGTCAACGCCGGCACCTTGAGGAAGGTCGCAGCGCCACTCAGGCGCAGTTCCATGTGCCCAGGCTTGCCCAGGCTCACCAGGTTGATTTTCAACCGCGCCGCCTTGAAGGCCAGCTTGAGCAAGGTCAAGGCAAAGCCCAGCAGTACACCGGTCAGCAGGTCGGTGAAGATGATCGCAAGGGCCGTCGCCGCATAGGTGAACATCGGCATGCGGCCATACCGGCCCAACCCACGAAACGCCTTGAAGTCCACCAGCTTGATGCCGGTAAACACCAGCACACCCGCCAAGCTCGCCACCGGGATTTGCTGCAGCACACTGCTCAACACCACGACAAACGCCAACAGCCACAAGCCATGGAAAATCGCCGAGGCTCGGGTCTGCGCGCCGGCCTGGACATTCGCCGAGCTGCGCACGATCACCCCGGTCATCGGCAGGGCGCCGAGCACACCGCACAGCATGTTGCCGATGCCCTGGGCGGACAGTTCACGGTCGAAGTCCGAGCGCTGGCCGCTGTGCATACGGTCCACCGCGGCAGCCGACAACAGGGTCTCGGCACTGGCAATGAACGCCAGGGCGAATGCCGCCACCAGCAAGGTCGGGTCGGCCAGGTTCATCAGGTCATCCAGGCGGATCCAGTCGATGGCCTCGGAAAGGTCTGCCGGCACCTGCACCCGGTTTACCGGCAGCGCCAGCCACAGGCTGATGGCCGTCATCGCTGCTACGCCCAGCAAGGCACCGGGCACGAACCGCAGCTGTTGCGGCCGCAAGCGCTCCCAGCCCCACATGATGGCGATGGTACCCAGCCCAAGTGCACCGGCTTGCCAGCCGGCTCCTGCGCTTTCCAACGGCAGGGCTGCGGCCAGGGTTGCCGGAAACGCCAGCAGGTTCTGCATGCCCGAAGGCTGCGGCGCCGTGTCGAACATCACATGCACCTGCGACAGCACGATCAGCACACCAATACCCGCCAGCATGCCGTACACCACGGCCGGTGCCGTGACGCGGAACCAGCAGCCCAGGCGCAAGCGCCCCGCCAGCAATTGCAACAGCCCGGCCAGCAGCAGGATCGGCCCGAGCATGGCCACGCCGTGCTGGCGCACCAACTCGAACACCAGCACCGCCAAGCCGGCGGCAGGGCCACTGACTTGCAGCGGCGAGCCCGCCAGGAAGCCCACCACGACGCCACCGATAATGCCGGTGATCAGGCCCTTGGCAGGCGGCATCCCCGAGGCGATGGCGATGCCCATGCACAAGGGCAGGGCGACCAGAAATACCACCACCGACGCCAACAACTCTCGCGGCAAGGCCGCTTTCAACTGTGTCATGTTCACCGTGTTTCTCCATTTATCTGTTGCACGGCCATTCCTCTGGCCGTGAGCACGTTGGCCCCTGAAAGACGCGCAGGCGCGGGCCGCCAGCGAGCATGCCGGCAAGGCAATCAGGGAATTCAAGGCAGCCGAAGGCCGCGCCACACCCCTACAGGGTGCAGCCGGCTATCAAGGTTCTAGCGGTGGAAGGGTCGCTTAGTAGCGGCCTCTCGGGGTAGCGCAGGGGACCGGCTCGCCCGCAGCCAGGGGCAGGAAGCTGTCGCTGGCAGCGTCATAGGCTTCGATCTTGCTGGTCTCGATGTCGTAGACCCAACCGTGGATATACAGCTCACCCGCCGCCAGGCGCGAGGCGACCGAGGGGTGAGTGCGCAGGTGATGCAGCTGGGCGATGACGTTTTCTTTGGTCAGCACCTGCATGGTCTCGTGCTCGCTGCCGCAGGAGCAGTTGTTCTCAACCACGGTGCGTGCCACTTCGGCATGGCGCAGCCAGGCGGAAACCGTCGGCATCTTGGTCAGCGATTGCGGGTTGAGTACCGCACGCATCGCGCCGCAGTCCGAGTGGCCGCAGACGATGATGTGGTGTACACCCAGTGCCAGTACCGCGTATTCGATGGCGCTGGAGACGCCGCCGTTCATCTGACCATACGGGGGCACCACGTTGCCAACGTTACGGGTCACGAACAGGTCGCCTGGCGAGCTTTGGGTAATCAGCTCGGGGACGATGCGCGAGTCGGCACAGGTGATGAACATGGCGCGTGGCGTTTGCGCGGTGGCGAGCTTCTTGAACAGCTCTTGCTGCTCGGGGAAGACGTCATGGTGAAAGCGCAGAAAGCCGTCGACGATGTGCTTCAGGGCGGCATCGGCGCTCTCGGCGGGTACATCCGGAACGACCTTGGATGGGTCCTTAACGGGCATGATTCATCCTCTTGACGGTGTGAAGGTAAGTCCATTTTACCGGTGAAAGATTCAGGCTATGCAGGGATTTAGATGACGCGCACAGGCCACAGATCACAGTCTTCGTTGACTGATTGCCTACGCTAGCGGGGAAAACTTAACTGAAACTTAATTCGGAGGCTCTAGAACAGGCGTTCCAGATAGGTAAGGCGGGATTTGAATAATAGCAAAAAAACATCAATTGCCTAGTACCATTACTGTAATTATTCACTTGGATTAGTGGTACTAGGGTTACCTGTAGGCGCAGCCTTGTGCTGCGAAGAGGCCGGTAGCCGCACCAAACATCGATTGCAGGCTACCGGCCTCTTCGCAGCGCAAGGCTGCTCCTACAACGGCCCGATCGAGCTGCTCGATTACAACGGCGTTTTTCGCCACACCAGCCAAGGCTCGACCACCTCGTCCAATTGCGCTTGCGGCACGGCCCCGAAATAACGGCCATCGAACGACAAGCGGCTGTAATCGGAGAGCATCAGCACCTCGTCGCTGCCCAAGCGAAAGTGCGCCAACGGTGGCTGCGGCATGGGGCGGCCACTGGGGTCTTGCTGCAACGGCTGGCTACGCACCTGCAACTGCCCGTTGACGCTGACCCCCTCGGCAGTGATCTGCACGTCGTCACCCGATACCGCGACCAGCCGCTTGAGCAGGTGCATGTATCCCCCAGGGCAGGTTCCCCCAGCCAGGTAGCCGCGCGCGTGCGCTAGCTGAAACACAGCCTCCTGCGGCGGGCAAAACATCACCAGGTCGCCTTTTTCCGGTGCCTTGTCGACCACCCAGTAAATGCCCGGCGGAAAACTGCTGGTGACGTTGAGCCGCGCGCCGCCCCACAGCACCAGCGGCACTGCGCAAAACGCCAGAATGGCCACGACAGCGGCCACGCTCAACGGCCGTTTCATGCCGGCAACTCGATGGTGCGGTCGCTTTCACGCGGTGCCGGCACCTTGGCGCGGGCCAGGAATACCGGGTCCTGGAAATACAGCGGTTGCTTGCCATAAAACGCCGGGTAGCCTGCGCAATACACCACCATGTCGCCGGCTTCCTGGATATTGCCCTGGCCATCCTTGCGCGGGCCTGGCATGCGCAGGGCCTCGTCGGTGGTCAACAGCGGTCGCTGCACTTCCTGAAGGGTGCGCGACACCTGGCCCAGCAATGCGCTGGAACGTCGCCCGCTGGTGGTCACCTGCTCTTTGACGATGGTGGTCTGCCCGGTGAGCTTGGACAGGTGTTCCGCCGTTTCCACCCGGTTTGGCGGGTAGGCGTTCTGGATGTGGCAGTTGGAGGTGATGCTCTCGTTCTGCCCGTAGAACTCCTGCAACTGCGACAAATCTTGGATGATCAGGTAGCACTTGATGCCATAACCGGCCACGAAGGCCAGCGACTCCTGCATGATGTCGAGCTTGCCCAGGCTCGGGAACTCGTCGAGCATCATCAGCAGCCGGTGCTTGTAGTGCGCCTTGGGCCGGCCGTCCTCGAAGTCCATCTTGTCGGCCAGCAAGCGCACGATCATGTTCACCAGGATGCGCACCAAGGGGCGCAAGCGCGCCTTGTCGTTGGGCTGGGTGATGATGAACAGGCTGACCGGGTCGTCGTGGTTCATCAGGTCGCGGATCTTGAACTCCGAGCGGCTCACGTTACGCGCCACGATCGGGTCGCGGAACAGCGACAGGTACGATTTGGCGGTCGACAGCACCGAGCCGGCCTCTTCGGCAGGCCGGTCGAGCATGTCACGTGCAGCCGACCCCACCAGCGGGTGGTTTTCGCCATCGAGGTGGCCGTAGTGGGTCATTTCCGCCCACAGCTCGCTGATTGGCCGCGACGGGTCGGCGAGCATGGCGTCCAGCGCCGGCAGGCTGGCGACACCGCCCTCGTCCTGTGAGCGGTAGCACAGGTGCAGGATGCAACCCACCAGCATCGCCTGCGAGGTCTTCTGCCAGTGGTCGTTGAGGCCCTTGCCGTCCGGGTCGACGATCAGCGTGGCCAGGTTCTGCACATCGCCCACTTCAAACTCGGTGCCCAAGCGGATTTCTTCCAGCGGGTTCCAGCCCACGCAGCCATTGGCGGTGGCCGGCTCGAAACGCAATACCCGGTTGCCCGCATGCTGCTGGCGCCAGCCAGCGGTGAGCGCCCAGAGTTCGCCCTTGAGGTCGGTGATCACCGCGCTGTGCTTCCACGACAGCAACGTCGGGATCACCAGGCCAACGCCCTTACCGCTGCGCGTCGGGGCGAAGGTGAGGATGTGCTCCGGGCCGTTGTGGCGCAGGTAATGCAGCTTGTTGCGCTTGTCCAGCCAGGCGCCTACGTACACGCCATCATCAGCCAACAGGCCGGCGCTCTCGATATCCTTGCGCTCGCCCCAACGCGCAGAGCCATGAAGGAACTGATTGGCCTTGGAGCTGTTGCTGCTGATCATGCGGATCACGACCATCGCCATCATGCCGACGCCGCTGACCAGAACCCCCAGGGACCCGGCGCGCAGCAGGGTGTCCTGGTACTGATCGGACCAGTTGGCGGCCCACACCAGAATCATCCATGGGGCGTAGACGCCGTTCAGGTTGGCCCCCAACGCCGCATGGTTATTGAACAGGTAGGCGAAGTACTGGGTGGCAGTAGCCAGGCCGGCCAGCAGACAGAAAATGGCCAGGATGGCCTGCCCCGTGTTGCCGCCACTGCGCTGGCCGCCGCGGATCTGCGGGCCCACAGCGTTGTTATGTTTCATGGGTTCGCTCCGTGAACGAAAGGATGGGATAGGGAAGGTGCTGGTTCATGGCGAGGTTGTGCGCGAACGCCCGATGTCCTGGGCCTGGGTACGCCGCTGCGCCTCAGAAAGCGTGCGCTCGGCCTGACGTTGCAAGCTCCATTGCTCGACCAGCTCTGGCTGCTCGGCACGCAGTTGGCGCACCGCCAACTCCTCGATGCGTGGGGTGTACAGGCCCATGCCGTGGTGCAGCTCCTGCACCCGCTCCAGGCGGCCTTGCAGTTGCTGCAGCCGCGCCTGGCAACGCTGGTTGCCCTGCTCCCAGGCGGCGCGAGTGGAAGGCAGGGCCAGCCAGCCCGGGCGTGAGGCCTGGTTCTGCTGCAATTGCGCCTGCTGGCGGTCCAGCATGGCTTCCAGGCGCTGCTCGAGGGCCTCGGCCTGCTCGGCCTTCTGCTCGACGCACTCGCCAAGGGCCTGGTTGTAGCGCGCTTGCACCGGGCTGGCGTCCAGCAGCGCGGTCTGCTCGGCGGCCAGCGCCTGAGCCTGCGCCTCCAATGCCTGCCCGGCATCGTCGAGCGGCGGCTTGGGCGGTTTAGGCTCGTTCATGGGCATCTGCTTCATATCAGGAAGAGGTATCCGGCCTTGGCCATCGGGATGCGAATCAGCCACAGCGCCAGCAGGTGCAGCGGGTAATAGGCGTAGAACAGCCAGCGCCAGCGTGGCAGGTCAGGCCTGACCCAGCGGGCGGCCAGCAGCACCGGCAACGCGGCCAGCGCCCAGGCATTGCCGTTGATCGGCGTTAACGCCGCAAGCGCAAGCACGGCCCCCACGGCAGCCAGCAGGTTCGGGCGCCGCACGTACCAACCCACACACAGCCCCAGCAGCACGGCCGGCCACCAGAATTCGACCCAGGCACCGCCCACGACCACCACCAGTAACGCCAGCCCCCAGAACAGCGGCCGCCCTTGCGCAGCACGGTCGCAGGCCTCGGTCGCCAGGGTAATCACCAGCAACGTGAAGAGGATGTTCAGCGGGTAGCCGCCGTACAGCAGCCCCCCGAGGGCAATGAACGGCGGCGTCGCCAACACCCCGAACAGAAACAGGCGCAGCGCAGTGCGCCGGTAAGCTCCATTTTCCACTGTTCCCGGCCGCGCCAGGTTGTACGCCAGCACGACCACGAACAGCGGCATCGCCAAGCGCCCTGCCTCGAACAAGTAAGGCAGGGTCTCGTTGAACAGGTACTTGTTCACGTGGTCGCCGGTCATCAGCAACAGCGCCAGCCACTTCAGCGCTTCTACCGTACCGTCGGCGAGTTGCAGGCGCGGCATCGAAATCACCGACGCATGGCCTGGGAAAGCCCGGTATCGAGCTCCAGCTTCGGCGCCACATCACGGGCTAGGTCGCCGATGCCTTTCTCGTGGACAATCGCCGTGCTCTTGCCTACCTGGAAGTTGCGGCTCGGGTCGACGTCACGGCGGTCATGAATGACGAACTGGTCGGTCTGGCCGACCTTCTGCAGGATGTGATGGTCGTCCATGTCGACGACCATCCCGCTGACCGCCTTGCGCCCGCTCTCTGAAGCTTCGCCGATACTGGCCGAGGGGTTGAGGTCGCGCGCTTTGTCTTCCATGGCCTTGAACGAGTCGCTGCGCTGCTGGGCCTGCGGGTCTTGCTGCTGGCCCTGCTTGGCGCCCTCAGGGACTGGCACCGCTTGCAGGTTCAGGCTCTCGATATAACCAGCGCTGGGCCGTGAAGCCGTAAGCTCGCCAGACAGCGTAGCCACTTGCTGCTGTGAAGTGGCGGCCCTTTCCGACATGAGCTCGGCATACAGCCCTTTGCCCTCTTCTATCGCCTGCTCGCGCGTGTCAATGCCCAGGAAGCGTTTCGAAGCGGACAAGGCATCTTGCCCCAGCGATTTAAGACGATCACCGATCCCCTCAACGGCTCTGGAAACGCTGTTGCGGCTAAGCCGATCATCGTTCTCGAAGATTACCCCGCGGCCATTGGTCTCGTGATCGAAGGGCCGGGCCTGGCGGTCAAAGACGTTGATCATGCCGCGTTCCATCGGGAAGGGCATATTGTCCACTGTCTGGAACGAGCCATCCGCGTTGCGGCTGAACGCGTTCTCACCCTTCAACAGGCGCGAGTCGATGAGCGCTTGCTCAACTTTCTCCGGGCTTTTGATCAACGTGTTGTACTGCTCGATGCGCTGAACATCCTCCTGCTGCATCGGCTTCATTTCTATACCGGCCGACTGCAGGCGATCGTGCATCACCGCCAATGGCCCGGCTGCCAGCACATCGTCCTTGTAACCACCGCCGACCTGCGAATGCGCGCCGGCAAACTTCAACTCCTCGATGCGCGAGTTGTCGTCGTTACGCAGGGCACTGGTCAGGGGGAACGTGTCGCGGTACTCGTTCATCGCCACCAGGTGGGTGGTCGAATCGATGTTCTTGCTGATCTCCAGGTTCTTGCCCAGATGGGTATCGGTATTCGACAAACCGTCAGTGGCGACCGTGTCGAAGATACCCAGCTTGTTGACGTGCGCCTGGCCTGGGGGAATCAAGTATTCCCCGGTCGCTTTGCCCTGGTCATCGAGTTTGGGGACGCCACGTTCGATGAACTCGTTGGCCAAGGCGCGGGACTGCGATGCACCGCGGCTGAAGCCGACAATGTTGACGTCGATCTGCTGGTCCGGGTACTTGTTGTGAAAGGCCACGATGGAGTCGTAGGCCTGGTCGATACGCTCCTGGGCACCCCGGCCGGTTGCGCCTTCGAGCAGCGAACGCCCGCTGGTACTGGATTGGCTGCCAACACCATCGAAGTAGATCTTCTCCGATTGGCCGGAGCGCTCCTTGGCGTCGTACTGCTGCGGTTCATGCCCCGAGTTGCGCGCCAGGTTGGTACCTTTGGCGGTGTCCAGGTCATACAGGCGGGCAACGTTGGTCTGCGTGCCTTCAGGTGTATTCAGGTCTTTATTGTTACCGGTGCCGTCGAAGTACACCGTAAAACGCATTGCATCGCTCATTTCATATCCCTATGGATCATCCCGCCGCCAGGACAGGACGAACGCTCCAAGACATTCTCGAACCCGTATCAGGCACCCGGTTTGTTTAGGGTCACGATCAGATCGTGGACACCATCACCGGCGCTTCGGGTGTAGCGTTCAAAGAATGCTTCGCCCAAGTTCAAGAGTGGGGACCCTCGCAGCGACTGCCCTGCAGCACGGATCGCCAAAGCACCAAAGCTTTCGCCCATGGCGGCAACACTCTTGGTGCGGTCAGCGGGATTGTCGTAAGGCTTCTGGTACCAGGTCGAAATCTGATACTCGACGTTCTGCGCCTCCAGTGCCTCATTGAGGTGTTTGGCCAGCGCGAAGAGCGATTCCTTGATCAGGGTGGGGTCTATTCCCTCAGCCTTCATAACCGCTTCTACGGGTAGGGCAGCAGCGCCAATCAAGTCCTCATGGGTATAACCCTTCATCGGCGGGAACACGCCTTCGGGGAGTTTCATGCCCGGGATGTAGGGCTGGTACTGGCCTTGATTGTCTTGCATGGAAAGCTCCTTGGCTTGAAGTTCAGAAGAGGTGGCAGGCAGGAGCATGCACGCTCCCAGCACGAGGGGTACGAGCGCGCCAAGGCGCAGCCGCGGCCAGAGGCGGCTGGGGCGGCGCGATGCCTTGTCGGTAACGGCAGTGCCCATACCGAGAGTGGGTAGGTTCAATCTTTCTCTCCTTGCATCCGCCTCGCGGCGGGTCCCTGTATCGTTTCGAGATGCGGCTAATGTGACCAGCGAATCCATCATTTGCTCCCCATCACCAACCCCCGGGGCACATAGGCTGACGTGCCCACGGGTTGCGGCATGACCGGCTGCTGCACGACAGCCGCCTTCACCGCCTGCGCGGTGTCGACCACTGCCACGGACGCCTCGGCCGGCGCGCCGGAGAATACCGCGCTCTGCGCTACCTGCTGCGTGGCAAAGCGGGCATCCAGCCAATCGGCCCAGTAGACGGCGCGGCGCATGATCTGTTGGCGGTAGCGCGCATTGATGGCGGGGGTGCGCGAGTGGTAATTCGCTACTCGCGTCCACAAGTCGCCGCGGTCATTGCGCACGTGGCCACGGATGCGCCAGGCGGCCAGCTCGTAGGAGTAGCAGCCGCCTTGCTCGACATCCTCAGGGGTGATGCCGTAGCGCGAGAGCTCGCGCAGGTAGGCGGTGTTGAACTGCATGGGGCCGACGTCGTAGGTGCCATTGTGGTTGCGCACCCACTGGCCAGGCTTGCCACCTTCCTGGCCGGACACAGCCAGGACGATGTTCACCGGCAGCTCGTATTTGACCGCCGCCATGATCGAGCAGGCGATGGGTTCGCTCAGGGCCGGGGGCGGAACGTCAGCGACAAATGGCATCGTGGCGCGCCTCAGATGACCTTGCCGAACTTGTTGTTGATCGACTTGGTTTTTTGCGGGTCGGCGGCCTCGCATTTGTCGAGGAAGGACTGGCGAGCGTCCGAGGTCTGGCTCAGCTTGATCTTGCCCTTCTTCTTTTTGACGATGCTGAAGTAGTCATTGACCGGGCCACTGCAGTTATCGACCACACCCGCCCCCTTGAGCTTGCCCCACATGCACAGGACAGTGGCGCACGGGTCTTTGGCCTGGGCGGGTAGGGCGACGGCGAAACTGACGGCCAGCACGACGGCTGGGAGAACTTTTGCGGTAGTCATATGCACTCCTTGTTCAACTTCTTTCCTGTTTGCTGTCGCGGAAATCCGCCACTTCGGAAGCTGGATCGAAATTACGGCTGGTCGAGCTCGTATTCAGGTTCGAGCTTGCGCGGCTGGAGCCTGGGTTCGAAATCTCAGCAGCGAGCCGCCCGGCTGCTGTCTGATCGATACGCGCCTGGGCCATGCGCCCGACGCCAGCAGCCAGGTTCGCGCCCATGTCCAAGGCAATACGGCCCGCATTGCCTAGCTTGCTGGCAGAGGCTGAGCCCCCACCTGAACCCGTGGTCGTTTTGGCACCACTTTGTTCACCGGATTGGCTACCGGAGCCGGAATCAGCGACGCGCGCGCTGGCTTCACCGCCACCCGACGATTGCCCGCCCCCACTTTCCGCTCCACTGCTGCCAGATGGGTCCATTGAGCCAGAGGAACCTCCTCCGGACTCACCGCCGGACCCGCTCTCAGATTCCGACGATTGCGCTGCTCCACCGCCAGAGGATTGGCCGCCAGCAGAGGACATCGCTGCCATCGCCGAGCTTGCTACGCCACCGTCCATACCCCCGGACGCAGCGCTGGCAAGGCCCATTGCGGAGCTCAATGGGCTTGCACTGCTACCGCTGCCACCGTTGCTGCTGCCACTGCTTCCACCGCCACCAAACATCCCGGACATGCGTGAAACAATGTCAGAGCCCGACGCCACGTTCGACTGGGCGCTCTTGAAGGCTGAATACATGGATTGTGCACCGCCTGCAGCGTTGGCCATCCCGGATGCAATCGCCGATGCGCCACCGCTCATTATCGATGCACCTGCCGAAGCAGCCATTGCAGCAGCACCCGCCAGTGTTGCAATACCCATCGTGTTGCCAATACCGCCGCCGCCTACGCTCGATCCGTTGATGATGCCTGCCAAGACGGGCGGGATCTTGGCGACGAGCGCCATCAGGACTACGCAACACACAAGCAATGCCGCCATCGCTTTGAGGTTGGTGCCATTGATGTCAGCCGACAGCGCTGCGTAGTACTGGTCAAGGAACGTCTTGCCAACGGACAGCAGCAGCAACATCGCAAGAATCTGGACAGCCATCCCCAGCACAGTCTTGAAATAGTTGATCGCCATATCCGATGTCCAACGGGCACCGCCGAACCCCAGGAAGAATATGCCTGCGTAGGCCAGTACCCAGGCCGAGACCGTCAACAGCAACATATTGATGGCTATCACGACCAAGACCATCAAAATCGCCAAGCCCATGACTACGCCCGCGATACTGAAGGCAATCTTGCTGGGCCACATCGACATGTTGTCGACGATCTTGCCGAAGATATCGAAGCCCAGCTGGACGATTTCCGATGGGCTCAGCCCGAACTTGTCGTTATAGACCGGTAGCCCGCCTGCCTGTGAGCCCAGCTTGGAGAGCGACTTGACCAACGAGTCGGCGAAATTCGGGCCGTTGGTGAGGAGCCAAAAGTAAAAACCGACAAACATGATGAAGCGCAGCATCTCGGCGAAGAACTCACCAATGTCAGCTTTACGCAATGCCATCAGGCCAAACGTCCAGACCATGCTGATGACAGCCAGAGTCCAGAATAAGCGCGTTGCGGCCTGCAGGATAATGGTTCGCCATCCTTTGGCCGCATCGCTGAAGCGCTGAAGAATGGTATCGAAGAAGCCAATGTCAGGGGCCGAGTCCGCCGCATTGGCGTGTACAGCCAGAAGCAGTAATGCAGCCCCCAACACCAGGGAGGCCACGGACATAGATCCATTCTTGAGTTTCATAGCTTCCATTCAATCCGATCAGAAGGTCTGGGGCACACGATGCTTGTAACCACCACGGGTCATGCAACGCTCCACCAACGAGTCCCGGGTCTTGCCAGCCGCAAGTGTCTTCCAGTACTGCGGCGTGCACGTTTCCGAGCTCGCTTCTATCAGCTGCTCCTCTTTTTCCAGGCATCCCGCCAGCAGTGCTGCACCCAGCAGCACTAGCCAGCGGAACCGGATCGCGAACACGTGACGTATCACCGCGTCATGCACCCTTCTACCAAGGTGTCGCGTTTGGCATCCTCAGGCAGCGTACGGACATGGTCGGGGGCGCAGTTCTTGTCATTGACCTCGTAGTCGGCGTTATTGCCGCAGGCGCTCAGCGCAAATACGGCCATCAGCGTGGCTACAGACTGTACGATCATCTTCATAGTGTTTATTCCTTACCAAGTTTGTGGGCTGGTTTTCTTGAAACTACCGCTGGTCATGTTGCGCTCCGCTGCGGTGTCTCGCGCTTGCTGGTCCTGCTCTGCGGCCGCTTTCGCAGCCATTGCATTTTGCTGGGCGAGCATCAGGCCACGAATCTGCAGCAGCTGATTCGCCTGTTGGCTGGCAATCTGGCTCGCATACTGAATCGCCTTGACCTGGCCATCTGCAGTGCTGGCTGCGCCCTGAAGCTGTTCAAGCCGTCGTGCGTCAGACTTAAGGTTTTCCTGTTGCTGGGCAATGCCCTTGAACATCGCAGCGTTGGCCTCTTTTTGCGCCTCAGAATGCGTGTCTTCAACGCGCTCGATGGCCGCTTTTTCGCTCTCTGAACACCCGCCCAACTGGAAGCAGGAAGAGCTGCGATAGTAATTAACGTCCTGGAACTTACTCAGGTAGGAATCCAGGCTTCCCGCTTGAGCTGTGTAGTAGTTGAGCATGTCCTGAGCTTGCATCAACTTGTTTATCGTCGAGTTCGCCTGATCCCAGATGTAGGCGGCGGGTGCCGTCGTGTTCTTGATCATGTTCTCGTACTGTTCCAGCTGGGTCGTGTACTGATCGATCTGCGTTTTGTATTCCTGAAGCTGCTTGGCGGTCTGGGCAATGTTCTCGGCTACGCCCAGCTGGCTGATCGCAGCGTGTACTCCATCAACCACAGGAATACCGGCGTGAGCCTGCAGGGTGAAGCCAATGCCGGCCAATAGCGCAATGGCGGGTTTCAACAAAGGCATGTGCGTCATACTGCTCTCCTTGGCATGTGCTTAGTAATCGAAGGACTGGTAGGGCTTCGAGAACGTCAGGTCCTTGGTCACCATCACGTTGAAGCGATAGCCCGGACGGATTTCGAGGGTCGGCGCGATGTTCAGGTTTTTGGTGATCATCTGCGCGGTCACCTGCCCCAACTGCTGGCCAAGCGCCTCGCTCATGGCACTGCTGGCCGACTCACGGTCGCTTTCATTGCTGTTGCCGCGGTCTTGGCTGAGGCTGACACCGGCCACGATGCCAGACATCAACAACGCCGAGCCAAAGACTCTTACATAGTGGTTGTTGACCTTATCGTTGAAGCCCGAATAACCGGCGCTGTCGCTGCCAGGCATCGAACCGATATCCATCGCTTTGCCGTCAGGGAAGATGATGCGCTGCCATGCCACCAGCACCCGCGACTGGCCGTAGTCCACGCTGCTGGAGTAGGAGCCGACCAGGCGCGAGCCCTGAGGCAGCAGCACATGCTTACCTGTAGAGGTGTCGTACACAGCCTGCGATATTTGAGCGATGATCTGCCCAGGCAAGTCGGAATTGATGCCCGAAATCATCGTGGCAGGGATTACATAGCCGGCGCGCAGTTCATAAGGGCTACGCGGTGCCTGAACGGCCGCCTCCATACGCCAACGGTCGCTGTCGCCAGCGCTGTCGAACTGGTTATAGTCCTTCCCGCCGTTAGCAGATGCTGTCAACAGAAACGGTGAATCACCCTGCTCTGCGTGCGCCACGCCACCCCCGCCTGAGCCAATGGCACGCAGTTCGGCCATGCGCGCTTTGTACGCAGCGGTCGGGTCATTGCGTGATTCCTCCTGCAGACGCTGTCGGGCAGCGGCGATGCGGGCCAGGGCATCCTGCTGGCTGACCGGGTCGCCTGCGGCACCTGCGCTCGAGCCAGCGCTACGCGGCGCATCGACCCGTACGGTACTGTGTGCGCGAACGGCTTCCTGGAACTGCTGCGCCTTCATCCGACGAATGCGCTCCACCTCTTCAGCGTCGACGTTCGGTGGCAGCTCACGCGGCGGGAGTGGCGGCGCATCGAGGTTGCTGGGGCGCACCACTTGCAAGCCGGACGGTTGCGGCACTGGCGTATCATCCAATGTGGGCAAAACCGGCGGCTCCGCTTTGCTGGGGATGATGCCATCCTGGTCCATGCCGTTGATCTGCTGGGCAAACACGCTGCTGTTGCCGGCCTTCTCGGTTTTTGTATCCTCCGGCTGATCCTGCTGGTCCGCTCGGTCCGCGGCCACGAGTAACATGATCAGCAGGAACACCATGGCGGCGCCGCCGATGAGGTACATCGGCCAGTTGTTGACCCGGCGCACACCGCTCTTGCGGTTCAGCTTGCCGGGCGATGCATCGGGAGACATGACATCGTTGCTGCTACTCATCGTTCGTCACTCCTTGCGCACCCAGGCTCCAGCAGGCAGCACGCGGCCGCTTTGCACCGCATAGACGCGGCTCAAGGACTCACGCCCGACCAACAAGGTGACGCGCAACAGCTCGCTATCCTTGGGCATGTCGAGGACGTAATTGACCGCAAGCGGCACTGCCGTGCCAGTCGGCGCTGGCGCCGGTTGAGCTTCGGGGTTGAATTCCTGCACCGAGAAGCCCGATGCACGCAATGCAGTCACCAAGGATGCGCCGTAGCTGTCGGAGGTTTTCTGGTTGACCCGTAGCCGCGTACTGGCCGGCGGGTGCACTACCGCCAACTGGCGAGCGGTGGCACTGGCCAACTGTTGGTTGATCGCTGGCGTGGCGCGTTCGGCAAAGTTGCCATAGGGGCCATTGGCACACGCCGCAAGCCAAAGGCAGGCAAAAGGTGCGATCCATGCTCGCATCGTTATTTACCCCTCTGAATGGTGACGCGGTCTTGCGACTTGCCGACGCCGGCAATCAGGATGGCCTTGTCGAAAACGGTGTCGACGATGTAACGGTCGCCCTGAACGCGGTAGTTGACCATCACGGTCTCGTCATCCGTGAACCAGCCGCCTTCCTTGCGCACTACTACCAAGGCCGGTGCTTCGGTCTGAGCCATGGTGCGTGGCATCTGGATGATCGTCTTGCTGCCGTCGTTGTAAACACGCACCGGTTTCCAGGAGGTTTCACCACTGACGCTGTAGTCGAAGTTCAAGTTGCCCAGGTATTCGCCGGTCTCCGGGATGGTCGCCTTGCGGCGCTCGGTGGTTTCGCGGTTCTTGATCAGGTTCCACTTCGCCAGCGCTTCTTCCGGGTAGGTGAAGGCGACTTGCGGCATGTACTCGGTACGGTGCGAACGCAGCTTGAAGTGGTAGGTGCGACGGTTGGTGGTGACCACCAACGAGGTTTCCAGGCCGACATCCATCGGCTTGATGATCAGGTGCTGAACTTCGCTCTCACCCACGCCGGTAATCGCAGGCTCGACCGTCCAGCGCGCGGTGTCGCCGAGGTTGATCGAGTTGACCTGTTCACCCGCCTGCAAGGCGATGTCGCAGACCTGCAGCACGGCGCAGACGATGCTCGGTTGCTGAGCGCCGAAAATGAAGCGGGCGGTGCCGTCGCCACCGTCTACCGGTTTGATGCCAGTGGCACTGGCTTTCTGCCAACGCTGGGAAATCGCCAGCGCAGCCTTTTCCTGAGGAGTCAGGGTTGGGTTGGCATCGGAGAAATACAGATCGGCGGCATTGGTGCCCGGCGCAGCCTGCGCAAGCGCGGGCAAGAGCGCCGCAAGCATGGCGCAAAGGTAACGGTTCATGGTCGATCCTTCAAAGTTGCTTGGACCAGGAGAAGTCACGCACGTAGGTCCCGATCGGGTTCATCCGTACTTGCTCCTCGCTGGTCTGGGTAGTGGGTTCGGCGGTGTAGGTGGTGACCAGGGCGCGCCAGGTGGCCTTGCCCTTGAGCATGCCCTGGCGGTCACGGGTGACTTCTTCCCAATCCACCTGCCAGGTCTCCGGGGTCTGCTGCATGACCGAACGGATATCGACACTGACGGTTTCTTCGGCGGCGCGTACGAACGGGCTCGATTCCTTGCTGCCGTTGAGCCACTCGTTCATCTTCTGGGTCGCGGGGTCGTTCGGCCCGAGCAAGGCATACAAACGGAAGATGGACTTACGCAGCAACGCGACATCTGGCGTTACCGTGCGCGCATCGGCAATAAAAGACGCGACCTGCGACTTCATCACCCGTAGGTCCACCGGCGCTGCCGCCTGTGCAGGCGATACCGCCATGGGCTGGCCAAGCTTGTCGACTTCCACCACATAGGGTACGAACTTCGACTGGCTGCCGATGTGGATGATGCCGCCGACTCCGGCGAGCGCGACCATCATCGAGAGGATGCCGACTACCTGCCAGGACTGGCGCGAGGTCACCAGGCTGCCGACATGGTCGTTCCAGGTACGGCGAGCCGTGAGGTACGGGTTGTCGAGGACGGCGCCCTGAGGTGCCTCCGTCTTTTCGGTGGCATTGGCGGGACGTTTGAAAACCAGTCCCTTGATGCTGTCAGCAAGGCTCATGCAGCGACTCCATAATCATTCAGTCTCAGGCCCCTTGAAGCCAGCCACTCAGCCACCCAGGCATTGCCAAACTTGGCTTCCAGGCGCTTGATGGCCGCCACGGACTCTTTGTCGGAAGCACCGACGAAGGCCAACGCCAGGGGCCCAAGGGCAAGGTCGTAAAGGCGTCGGCCGTTTTCCGACACGTAGTAGTACTGGCGCTTGGGCACAGCCGTGGCGAGGATCTCGATCTGCCGGGCGTTCAAGCCCATGCGGCGATAAAGGGCAGCGGTGTCCTCGTCGCGGGCATAGACGTTGGGCAGGAAGATCTTGGTGGCGGTGGACTCGACGATGACGTCGAGAATCCCCGAGTTGGCCGCGTCGGACAGGCTCTGCGTGGCCATCAGCACCAGGCAGTTGGCCTTACGCAGTACTTTCAGCCATTCGCGGATCTTCTCGCGGAAGGCTGGGTGGCCGAGCATCAGCCACGCTTCGTCGAGGATGATCACCGCCGGCTGGCCTTTGAGCGCGCACTCGATGCGGCGGAACAGGTACAGCAGCACCGGCAGGGCGTACTTGTCGCCCAGGTTCATCAGCTCTTCGATCTCGAACACGGTGAAATCGGACAGCGACAGGCCGTCTTCCTCGGCATCGAGCAGGTGGCCCATGGTGCCGTCCACGGTGTACTGGCGCAGGGTTTCGCGGACCGATTCGTCCTGCACGATGATGCAGAACTCGGACAACGTGCGAGAGCCGTCGCGGTACATGGTCATCACCGCATGGCCAATCTCGTTGCGCTGGGCCGCAGTGGTTTCCAGGCCATTGAGCGCCAGCACGGTGTCCAGCCACTCCATCGCCCAGGCGCGATCGCCTTTGGTCTCGAGGAACTGCAACGGGCAGAAGGCAAGGCGCTCGTCGTCAGCCGCTACCGTAAAGTGGCGCCCGGAGCGGCCATTGCTCTCGGCGCGAATACCAGCCGCCAGCGGGTACATCGACATGCCCTTGTCGAACGCGAAAATCGACATGCCCTTGTAACGACGCAACTGGGCTGCGATCAGCGCCAGGTGCGTCGACTTGCCCGCACCGGTTGGCCCGAACATGAAGGTATGGCCCAGGTCACGCACGTGCAGGTTGAGGCGGAATGGCGTCGCGCCACTGGTCACGCAGTGCATCAACGCTGGCGACAGCGGTGGGTAGAGCGGGCAGGGCGCCTCGGCGCTGCCGGTCCAGATGCTGCTGGTGGGCAGCAGGTCGGCCAGGTTCAAGGTGTTGATCAACGGGCGACGCACGTTCTCTACGCCGTGGCCGGGCAGGCTACCCAAGTAGGCGTCGAGGGTGTTGATAGTCTCGATACGTGCGGCAAAGCCCAGTCGCTCGATGGCCTTTTCGACACTGCGCGCAGACTCTTCAAGGCTTGCGCGGTCTTCGCCCATGAGGACCACCACGCTGGTGTAGTAACCCTGTGCGACCAGGCCGCTGTTCACCTCGGCGATCGCATCGGCGGCGTCCTGCACCATCGACAGCGCATCCTGGTCGATGTTGCTGTTGTTGGTGTTGAACACCTGGTCAAAGAAGCCGCGGACTTTCTGCTTCCACTTCTTGCGGTACTTTTCCAGGTGCTGCACCGCTTCATGGGTGTCCATGAAGATGAAACGGCTGGACCAACGGTACTCGCACGGCAGCTCGGCCAGCGCGGCGAGGATGCCTGGCGCCGACTCCAGCGGGAAACCTTCGATGGCGACCACCTGGACGAAGTTGCGACCGATCTTCGGGACCACGCCACCCCACAGTTCCTTGCCACCGATGACGGCATCCAGGTACATCGGGTTGCTCGGCAGCAACACCGGCTGGCTTACGCCGGTGACGCAGAACTGCACCCAGCTGAGCAAATCATCATGGGTTATCCGCGCACCTTCCTCGGTGATTTGCTGGTTACCCTTGAGGCGCGTCATTTTGAGCACGGAGGACAAGCTGCCCTCGACGCTGACGCAGTCGCGCTTGAATTGCTCAACCAGGTTACGGGTACGAACTTTGGCATCCGGCGGCGCAGTGTCGTCGTCGAACATCAGCTCGACGAACTTCTGCTGAGCCAGCATCGGCGGGAAGAAGGTGAGGGAGAGCACGAAGTACCCTTCGTACATGGTCCCCAGCGACTCGAAGTACGCGCGGCGCTCTTCGTCCATGGCCTCGGTGAGGCTGTCGGCGAAATGGGATACGCCTTTGGCCGAGTAGTTCGACGCAGGGCGGCGCACCGCATCAACGTGAATCATCCAGCCATTGCCCAGGCCTGCCAGGGCTTGGTTGATCCTCAGTGAGACCAACTCTCGCTGCGCTTCGGTGCTACTGGCGTTGTCGTCCCCACGGTAGAGCCAGGCGGCCATGAACGCGCCGTTCTTACCCACGATCACGCCATCATCGACCATCGCCGCATGATTCAACAGATCAGCCAGCCCTGCCTCAGTCGAGCGGTGCTTTTTCAGCTTGAGTTCCGCATCCACCTGCAGCAGCCGCTGGATCAATATGAATACCAGCAGAGCACCGAGGGCTGCGATGGCATACGCAATACCTTCGATCATTTGTATTGACTTCCCTGACTTGGAGGATTGTCCCTGAACGGTGTGCTACGCGCCGGGTAATAGGCCTTGTAGCGCCGGTGACGCAGGTAGACGTGGCGCATCTTTGGATCGGACTTTGCCATTACGCGGAATACGAACAGCGAACCGAACCAAAGCACCAGGCCCACTACGGTTGCCCGCAGCTCCTGGGCGCTGAATATCAGCGCGAAGGCGAGCAACCCGGAGAACATCACCAGCTCGCGATCCCCGCCCATGAACAGGTTGTCCCGGTTGCCAGCCCGACGGATGGGAATCGTGCGCAGGGCCATGGTTCAGACCTGACTCAGTGTCGCGCTCTGCTGCGGCAGCAGTTGCGCCAACTCGGCGCTAGTGCCGAAGAAGCCAGTCATGATGTTGTTTGCACCAACGATCAGCGCCATGACCAACACCAGGAAGATCAGGGTGCGGAAGAAACCGTTCAGGTCGCCACCAAAGATCAGCACGCCACCCGCCACAACGATGCCGATGATCGACAACGCGAAGGCAACAGGGCCGGTAACCGACGTGCGCAGGGAGGTAAGCCAGCTTTCATACGGCAACTTGCCACCCGTGCTGGAAGCAGCAAAGGCATTCTCCGGCGCAACCATCACTGCCAGCAGCAGGAAGCTAAAGGCCAGGTAGCCAAACGTTTGGGCATTGAAACGGAACAGCGAAGTGTTGGCGTGCATGTGCAGTGTTTTCCTTAAAGATTGCGCATGATGTAGCGGCCGTTGTCGTACCCGGAAACCTCGAGGATTTCCTGAATGCGGCGGCCTTCTGGGGTTCTGGCGATGGAGATGACGACGTGAACCGCTTCGCCAATTAGCGGTTCGATTTCGGCCGGGGCCGATTTATTGCGGGAAACCAGGGATTTGAGGCGGGTCAGCCCCTCGCTGGCGCTGTTGGCGTGCAACGTCGCCGCGCCGCCAGGGTGGCCGGTGTTCCAGGCATCGATCAGGTCGAGCGCTTCTTCACCGCGCACCTCGCCCACCAGGATGCGATCCGGGCGCATGCGCAGGGAGGTCTTGAGCAAGTGGGTCATGCTCACATCGACGGTGGTGTGGTACTGCACGAAGTTCTTGGCCGCGCACTGGATCTCGCCGGTGTCTTCGATGATGAAGACCCGCTCGCTAGGGAACTCCACGACCATTTCGTTGATGACGGCGTTGACCAGGGTGGTCTTGCCGGTACCGGTACCGCCGATGACCAGGATGTTGCGGTGATCGCGGATGGCGCGCTTGATGGCGTCGCACTGGATCGGGGTCATGATCCCCGATTCGACATATTGGTCCAGGGTGTAGATGGCCACCGCCTTCTTGCGGATGGCAAAGGTGGCCGCACGCACCACGGGCGGCAGCTGGCCGGCGAAGCGCGAACCGTCCAGCGGCCACTCGCCCTCAAGCAACGGCTTGCTGCGGGTCACTTCCTTGCCGTGGAAGCCGGCCACAGTCTTGATGATGGACTCGGCCTGGGCCGGGCGCAGGTCGCCGATGTGCCTCATCGGCTTGCCCAACTGCTCCAGCCAGAGTTTGCCGTCGCCATTGCACATCAGCTCAACGGTCTGCGGATCGTTGAGTGCATCGATGATGAGGGGGCCGGCGTCGCGCTCCAGTTTCTTTTTGGCGCGCTCTTTCAGGCTGGCAGTTTCTGCGATTTCCACACTTGATCGTCCATGAAAATAGATACCACCCCAAGGTCTTGGGGAGGGCACTCCAAATGTTTTCTCGTGCAGTTCTTTGAACTAATGGCGAAGCGGAATGTCACCGCCCGCGAACTACCCTGCAATTGCAGAATTTGTTCGTGTTATGCGAGCCACTTCACAAGGGCGCGCAGGTTACCCGGCAACAATTACTAACGAAAGAGTCGATCTCTTACAGCTTTGTAAGCTTTCTCTTACACGCCTGGGACTAACGTCCCATTGACTAGTGAGACAGGAATGGCTGCAGGCACCGTAAAATCTGGGCTTAACAGAACATCTATATTAATTTGATATTTAAGTGCCACTATGTTTGCCAGTATTAAATGGCTTGAAAAATTTGACAGAGTTCACACTTGCACGCGACGTATTCTTACGTAAACGCCAGCAGGGAAAGTTAATCCAGTATGAATATAGGCTGGGCAGGCACGGCAACTTCACCGCCTCAGCTGAAGTGCCACCGAGTAATGGCAATTAGATGCCACTTTGATATCTAGGGTGCCACTTCGGCGTTATTGGGGGGGCAGTCAGAACAGTGCCAACTGGCCACCAGGCGGGCAGAACTTCGAGCAATCGAGCGCCTGTGCTTCGCGCCCCTCGAATGCCAGTTTGCGCATGGCTTTGGCGAACCGCTGAGCCAGCAGCTCGGCGAAAATGCCCTCGCCACGCATGCGTGCACCAAAGCGGCTGTCATACAGTTCACCGCCGCGGCTCTGGCGAATCAGGCTCAACACATGGGCCGCACGCTGGGGGTAGTGGTCCTGCAACCACTGCTCGAACAGCGGCGCCACTTCCAGCGGCAAGCGCAACATCATGTAGGCAGCGCTTTGCGCACCGGCCTCCTTGGCGGCCTCCAGCAAGCGCTCCAGTTCACTGTCGTTGATCATCGGTATCATCGGCGAACACAAGACCCCCACCGGCACACCCGCCTCGCGCAGCACCCGAATCGCCCGCAACCTCGCCTTGGGCGATGCCGCACGTGGCTCAAGCACCCGCTTGAGGTCGTCGTCCAGCGTCGTCAGGCTGATCATCACCCGCACCAGCCGCTGGCTGGCCATCTCGGACAACAGGTCGAGGTCACGCAGCACCAGCGACCCCTTGGTGACGATGGTCACCGGGTGGCGGAAGCGCAGCAGCACTTCAAGCAAGCGCCGGGTCAGCAGGTGGTCACGCTCGATGGGCTGGTAAGGGTCGGTGTTCGACCCCAGGTTAATCGGCGCGCAGACATAGCCCGGTTTGCTCAATTGCTGTTCGAGCACATCGGCAGCATTGGTCTTGGCGATCAGCTTGGTCTCGAAATCCAGGCCTGGGGACAGGTCCCAATACGCGTGCGAGGGGCGGGCATAGCAGTAGATACAACCATGCTCGCAACCTCGATAGGGGTTGATGGACCGGTCGAAGGGCAGATCGGGCGAGGTGTTGCGGCTGATGACGGTCTTGGCGGTTTCGACCCGCACCTCGGTGCCTTGGGTCAGCGGTACTTCCTGGTACCAGCCGTCATCCTCCGCAACCGAATGGTTCGGGGCAAAGCGGTTGTGTGGGTTATGCGCCGTGCCACGGCCTTTTTGCGGTGCTGGAGGAATCATCATCCACCCCTATACTGTATCTATATACAGTATAGGTGGCATGCGGTTTATTCCAGCGCCTCTGGTCAGGTCAGGCCGTACCAACGTGCATAGGCGGCATGGCTGGGCAGGCGCCCGAGGAAGGCTTCGATGCCATCACGCAGCGGCTGCGAGGCACCGGGTTCAAACAGGGTCTCTTGCAGCGCACGCCCCGTTTCGCGGTCGAGCAAGCCGTGTACTTCGAAACGCGTGAACAGGTCGAAGGCATGCACATCTGCCCATAGGTAGGCGTAAAAGCCGGCATCGTAGCCAGTGACCAAGTGATCGAAGGCATGCGCGGGGTGCTCGAAATCCGCCAAAGGCCAGTAGCCGCAAAGCGCGCGGGCTTGCTGCAAGCGCTGCTCAAGCGTTCTGCCGTCATGGGGCGCGCCATGCAGGTCGAGGTCGAACAGCGCCAGGCTCAGGTCGCGGCCGATTTCCTCGATGCCTTCCTGCTTGAACTGGCTCAGGTATGCCTCAGCCTGGGCCTCGCTTAGCGCACTGCCATCTCCACGCGGCGCCGCGATACCCGCCAGGTAACGCGCATCCCACACCCAGCGCTCCAGCAGCTTGCCGAACAGCTCCACGCCGTCACTGCCCAACTCGGTCACATTGGACATGACCTGGTTGGTGGTGCGCACCAGTAAGTGGTGCAGGGCGTGGCCGAACTCGTGGTACAGCTTGCGCAGCGACAGGTGATCGAGCAACGGCTCGGCGCCCGCCAGTGCGGCGGGGATATCGCTGTTTACCACCACCACTGCGGGCTGGTAGATGCCCTCGGCGTCGATGCGGCGGTTACGCACATAGGTGGTGAACACGGCGTCGGGCTGTTTGCCGGCGTGTTGCACCGCGTCCAGGTACAGCAGGCCTATATAGGCGTGGTCCTGCCAGACCTCGAAGCTTTGCACGCTATCGTCCCAGGCAGCCAGCTGCCTGGGACGCAGGTCGAGCGCAAACAGTTGCCGGGCCAGGCCAGTCAAGGCCGTGACCACTGCACTCAACGGGAAGTAATCACGAAAGGCCTCATTGGCGCTGGCGTCGCCCGCTGTGGCCTGTAGATAGCTGATGTCCCAAGGCTGAACAGGCCCCAGGTTTTGCGCCGTCGCCTGCTGTTGAAGCTTCGTGCGCCATTGCCCCATTGCCGGCTTCACTGCCGCTGCCAGGCCCTGGAGAAAATCGCCTACCTCGCTGAGCGACCCGGCGCTCTTGCTGCGCAGGCTCAGTTCGACGTGGTTGGCAGCACCCAACAGGCGGGCTTTTTCGTCCAGGCATTCGGCCAGTTGCTGCAGATGGGTGCCGTTATCCTGCGCCAGATCGGTGCTGACGCCACGGGTATGAAACGCGCGGTAGAGCCGCTCACGCAAGGGGCGGTGGGCCGCCTGGCGCAGCACGGCCTCGGTGGATGCGCTTTCGCAGGCGACCAGCCAGCCTTGCTCGCCGGCCTCCTCGGCGCGCACCGCCAGCTCTTCACGTAGCCTAGGTGGCAGGCCACGCAGTTCGTCTTCATCATCAACCAGCAGCCCTGGCCGGTCGAGGGTGCCTAAGAACGCTTGGCGCAGGTTGCCGATCTGCGTCTGTAACTCGACCAGGCGCGCCTTGTCGGCTGCGCCGAGCGCAACGCCACTGCTGGCGAACTTGTCCAGGTGCCAACTCAGGGTGGCGCGCTGCTGCGCAGCCAGGTTCACGCCATGGGCACTGCTGGCCAAGCGTGCGTAGAGTGCCTGCAGGCTGGCGTTGGTGAATTTTTGATCGAAGCGTGCGACCGTTCGGGCGTAGAAGTCGATAACCGCCTCGCCCCAGCTCGGCGCCTTACCCATCAGTGGCATCACGGCATAGAGCACTGCCAGCAATTGCGCATCCAGCTCATCGACTGCCAACACCAGGTCATCCCAAGTGGGCAGCGCCTGTTGCCGTTCGATGATGCGAGCGATGCCTTGTTCGTGCGCGTTCAGCACATGATCGAATGCCGCCTGCATGTTCTGCAGGGTGATCGCGGAATAATCGACGGGGGTCTTGCTGCCTTGCAGGAGGGGATTGTCCATGACGCATCGCCTTGCTCAGTGGGGGAGCGGGCGAGCATGCCTACCTGGCAGGGCGGTAGAGGCTTGATTATCTACCACCCGGCCAGGCAGGCCGGCCTTATTCGGCCGGTTTCTTCAGCTTCGGATTGGGGAAGAACTGCACGGTCTGCACCTTCGCCGGCGCCGGCTTGGGCGCCAGGTGGTTGACCCGCGTGCCGAGCTCCGAAGGCACCGACAGCCCTTGTTCATTCAGGGTATCGGTGAAGCCGCAGGCCACGCATTCGCGGTGCGGCACGCCATCTTCGTTCCACATCATCAGCTTGTCGGGCTCGCTGCACGCCGGGCAGACCGCCCCGGCGATAAAGCGCTTCTTGGTCTTGTTCACAACTACCTCACTCATGCCGCCGCGTCCTCGCTCAGCCCGCAGTGGCGCAGCAATGCATCAATGGAAGGCTCACGGCCACGGAAGTCGACGAACAGCACCATCGGCTCACGCGAACCACCCCGCGCCAAGATCGCCTCGCGGAAGGCACGGCCGGTCTCGGCATTCAGCACGCCTTCTTCCTCAAAGCGCGAGAACGCATCAGCCGACAGCACTTCGGCCCACTTGTAGCTGTAGTAGCCTGCGGCATAACCGCCCGCGAAGATGTGCGCGAAGCTGTTGGGGAAGCGGTTGTACGCCGGTGGGCGCATCACTGTCACCTCGTCGCGCACGCCTTCGAGCACGTCCAGCACGCTGCGGCCATCGCCGTGGGTGGCGTGCAGCTCGAAGTCGAACAACGAGAATTCCAGCTGGCGCACCATCATCATGCCCGACTGGAAGTTTTTCGCCGCCAGCATCTTGTCCAGCAGGTCTTGGGGCAGGGCAGCGCCCGTTTCGTAATGGCCGGAGATCAGCGCCAGGCCTTCCGGCTCCCAGCACCAGTTCTCCATGAACTGGCTCGGCAACTCGACCGCGTCCCAGGCCACGCCATTGATGCCAGACACACCGGCATGTTCGATGCGGGTCAGCAGGTGGTGCAGGCCGTGGCCGAACTCGTGGAACAGGGTGGTGACTTCATCGTGGGTCAACAGCGCTGGCTTGCCGGGTGCGGCAGGGGTGAAGTTGCACACCAGGTTGGCCACCGGGCTCTGCAGCGCGCCTTCAACGGTGCGGCGACGGTCACGGGCGCCGTCCATCCACGCGCCACCGCGCTTGTTGGCGCGGGCATACAGGTCGAAGAAGAAGCGGCCGACGTGTTGGCCGTTTTCCTTGATTTCGAACAGACGTACATCCGGGTGCCAGCTGTCGAAGCCTTTGAGCTCGGCGATTTCGATGCCGTACAGGCGCTGAACGATGCTGAACAGGCCCGACAGCACCTTGTCGATCGGGAAGTAGGCACGCAGGGTTTCCTGCGACACGCTGTAGCGTTGCTCGCGCAGCTTCTCGCCAAAGTAACCGGCATCCCAGCTGGACAGCTGCGGGCAGCCCTGCTCGGCAGCGTAAGCCTTGAGCTGCTCCAGGTCCTGGGCAGCGAACGGCTTGGAGCGCTTGGCCAGGTCACGCAGGAAGCTCAGCACCTGGTCGCTGGACTCGGCCATCTTGGTGGCCAGGCTCAGCTCGGCATAGTTCGGGTAGCCCAGCAGCTTGGCCAGTTCCTGACGCAAGTCGAGGATTTCCTGCATCACCGGGCCATTGTCGAACTGGCCGGCATTAGGGCCTTGGTCCGAGGCGCGGGTGCAGTAGGCGGCATACAGCTCTTCGCGCAGGGCGCGGTCGCTGGCGTAGGTCATCACCGCGTAATAGCTGGGGAATTCCAGGGTGATCAGCCAGCCGTCGAGGTCTTTGGCCTGGGCTGCGGCCGCCATCTGTGCCTTGGCCGAATCGGTCAGGCCGTCCAGCACGGCTTCGTCGGTAACGTGCTTGGTCCAGGCCTGGGTGGCATCGAGCAACTGGTTGGAGAACCGGCTGCCCAGTTCGCTGAGCTTGCTCTGCACTTCGGCATAGCGCTGCTGCTTATCGGCCGGCAGGTCGATGCCCGACAGGCGGAAGTCGCGCAGGGCATGTTCGAGGATGGTCTTCTGCGCCACGTCGAAACTCGCCGCTTCCGGGCTGTTGACCAGCGCCTCGTAGGCTTCGAACAGCGCACGGTTCTGGCCCAGTTCGGTAGAGTAGGCGCTCAGCGCTGGCAGGCAAGACTCGTAGGCCTCGCGCAATTCCTTGCTGTTGCACACAGCATTGAGGTGGCTGACCGGGCTCCAGGCAGCGCCCAGGCGGTCATTCAGTTCGTCCATGGCCAGCACCAGGCCAGCCCAGGTAGGGTTCTTGCCCTGCTTTTCGAGGATATCGGCAATGGCTTTGCGGTTGTCGGCCAGGATCTCTTCGATCGCCGGCAGCACGTGTTCGGCGCGGATCGCCGAGAAGGGCGGCAGATCGTAGGGCTGCAGAAGCGGGTTGGTCGCACTCACGGTTTGGATACCTTGGCAGAAGAAACACTGGACCATCTTAATTACAATCGACGCCGACCGCAGCAGGCAGCCTGCCTATCGGCACAGATGAGAGACCCTATCATGGCCATTCGAAGCTTCCAGCAACACACTCCGAAAGTTGCACCACGGGCCTTCGTCGACCGCTCGGCGGTGGTGTTGGGCGACGTGGAGATTGGCGAAGACAGCTCGGTCTGGCCATTGACTGTAGTACGCGGCGACATGCACCGCATCCGCATCGGCGCACGCACCAGCGTGCAGGACGGCAGCGTGCTGCACATCACCCATGCCGGCCCTTTCAACCCGGATGGCTTCCCGCTGATCATCGGCGATGAAGTGACCATCGGTCATAAGGTGATGCTGCATGGCTGTACCCTGGGCAACCGGATCCTGGTCGGCATGGGCAGCACCATCATGGACGGCGCCATCGTCGAGGACGAGGTGATCATCGGCGCCGGCAGCCTGGTACCGCCCGGCAAGCGCCTGGAGAGCGGCTTCCTGTATGTGGGCAGCCCGGTAAAACAGGCCCGGCCGCTGACCGACAAAGAACGCGCGTTTTTCCCGTACAGCGCCAGCAATTACGTCAAGCTCAAGGACCAGCACCTGGCCGAAGGCTACGACCAACCAGAATGACTTGAGTGGAATCGCTTACATGCACCAGCAGAACATCCTCTTCGACCTTGATGGCACCCTGACCGACCCACGGTTGGGCATCACCCGCTCCATCCAGTACGCCTTGGCCAAACTGGGCATCGATGAACCCGACCTGGCCCGCCTCGAACACTTCATCGGCCCGCCCTTGCTGCAGGCATTCATGCAGTTCTATGGCTTTGACGAAGCCAAGGCGTGGGAGGCGGTCAATTTTTATCGCGAGCGTTTCCGCGTCACTGGCCTGTACGAAAACCAGGTGTTCGAGGGCGTACCGGAGCTGCTCGAGGCCCTCAATGGCCAAGGGCGCACACTGTATGTGGCCACGTCCAAGCCTTGGGAATTCGCCCGCGAGATTGCTCGACACTTTGCGTTCGACCATCACTTCAAGGTGATTTATGGCAGTGAGCTGGACGGCACCCGTACCAACAAGGTCGAGTTGATTCGCCACTTGCTCGACGAGGAAGGGCTGGACCCGGCGCAAACGCTGATGATCGGCGATCGCAAGCACGACCTGATCGGGGCCCGCAGCAATGGGCTGCAGGCGGTGGCGGTGGGGTATGGGTTTGGTAGCAGGGAAGAGTTGATGGCCGAAGAACCTGCCTACCACTTTGCTACCTTGGCCGAGATGCATCAGGCATTTCTCCAGGCTTGATCGCCATAGGGGCTGCTTTGCAGCCCATCGCGACGCAAGGCCGCTCCCACATTGAGGGGGTACGCAGGGCATTTGTGGGAGCGGGCTTGCCCCGCGAATGGGCCGCAAAGCGGCCCCAAAATCTCACCGGCTAACCATCAACCGTTGCAACGCTGCCTTCCGCTCTTCAATCGGCAATTGTCCCAACTGCTCGACCCGCTCATAAAACCGCCCCCAATCCCCACCAACCTCACCAAACACCGCCGCAAACGCCGGCACCCACTGGTCATACAGCCCAAACGGCAGCAGCTTGGCATTGCTCATCGGCCCATACATCCAGGCGTCATAACGCGTGTCGCCCGCCCACTGGCTATCACGCACGGCTCGGTACTCGCGCCGCAACCGCTCGAACTCCGCCTGCTTCGCCACACGCTTGTGCGCGTCATCCAGCGGCTCGGCATACATCACCTGGAGCCGTTCACGGCTGGCCAGCACCAGCCGAATGAACTGGTCACGCTGCTGCGACTGATCATCCTCGATCGCTGCAAGCCCACGCGCTGCGCGCCATTGCCGCGATCCCTCCTGCTCGACGAAGGTGGCAAACGATTCGTTGAACGCCGTGTCGTCCTGCACATAAAAGCGCTGATGGGCCAGCTCATGGAAAATCAACGACGCCAACCGCTCATCCCCCCAGCCAACCATCGACGACAACAACGGGTCGTCGAACCAGCCCAGGGTCGAATACGCCTCGACGCCGCCCACATACACATCCATACCCGCCTGGCGCATCAACGCCGCCGCGCCACGCGCCGCCCCCTGGCGGTAATAGCCGCGATAGGCCACGCAGCCGGCAATCGGGAAGCAATGCGTCACCGGCTGCAACGACAGTTCAGGCGTGGCGAATACATTCCATACCACGTAGGGGCGCCCCAGGTCGGCATATACCCGGTAGCTGCGGTTGTCTGGCAGTTTCAGCTGCTGGCTGGCGAATACACGGGCCTGTTCGGCATGCTGCAGCCGCGCACGTAACTGCGGGCTGCTGGCCGGGTCTGCCAGCACCTTTTCCACCGGCTGACGCGCGCGCAGTAGCTGCCATTGGCCCTCTGCTAACTGGCCGTAATAGCCGACGCTGCTGCAACCGTTCAGCAGAACGGCCGCCAACACGGGAACAAAACGGGTGAAAAGGCGGTCGAGTGGCCCAGGGCCTGAGCGCTGAAAAAGAAAAAGTCGAAGCATCTGGGACTGTCTGACTCGCTCATGGCCAATTCGCTCCAAGACTATCTCGCCAGGGGGGAGTTTCGCCATGCGTCCATTGTTTGCCGCCAGCACACTCATGCTGTTGTCTGCGTGCTCAACCCTGCCGGACCCCGATCCGAACCAGGCCTGGGTCGACCTCACGCCCGTGGACGAGACGTCGCTGCACGCCGTGCAGGTGGACGAACGCGACTGGGCTGACACACGCTATTTCGAAGTTGCCCCCGGCAGCCACGAACTGACCGTGCGCTACCAGTTCCCGGTCACCCCGAGCAATATCGGCCCGGTCAACGAGCCGCTGTGGCGCGATTGCCAGCTCAACCTCACCTTCAAGGACTTCAGCGCTGGCCAGCGCTACCAGCTGCAGGCGGGCAGCATTGGCTTCCGCCCCTGGATCAAACTTTACGACCACCAGCAAAAACTGGTGGGCCAAGGCCTGCCAGCGGGCTGTCAGCGCACCTGAACCTCGCAAACGGCGCTATGCTTGTAACGTGTGAATCGCAAGTGGGAGTTTTGCCATGCGCCAGCCCATGATGCTGATCGCCCTCAGTGCACTGGGGGCTTGCGCCAGCCCCTTGCCGCCCGTCGACCCCAAACAGGCCTGGGTCGAGCTTTCCACCATCACCCCCGGCAGGGTCCTCATGGCCGACCGCCTCGACGGTCAGCGGCTGGAGGATGGCCGATACTTCCAGGTAACGCCTGGCAAGCACGAGCTGGTGGTGCGTTTCGATTATGAGATTTACGGCGGGGGCATCATGTCCCAGCCGAGGGACCGTACCTGTTATCTGACGGTGCGCTATGACAGTTTCAAAGCCGGCGAACGCTATCGCCTGGAGGCCCGGGCGCCCGTGATGGAGCCGCAGGTGCTGCTGTACGACGCCAGCCGCAAGGTGCTTGTGAACGAGCCCAGCAACGTGTTTTGCATTCCGTGACGTTGGGGGCGCTTTGCGCCCCTTTCGCGGCGCAAGGCCGCTCCCACAGTCAGTCATGTACCTGTAAGAGCGGCCTTGCGTCTCGGGCCGCAAAGCGGCCCCAGCATTCAGACGCTACCGGTCGTTCTTCTGGTAGATGATCTTCTTGGTGCCACCTTCGCAGCTACCCACGACCATGTTCGGGTCCTTGACCTCGCTGTTGGGCACGATTTCCAGGGTGTAGGACGGTACGCCCTGGGCCTGGATCTTGGCCTCGATCTCGGCTTTCAATTCTTCGCACGGCTTCACTGCCGCCAGCGTAGAGGTGGCAAGCAGGGAGGCCAACACGGCGATTGCTACGCGGATCATGGAACGGCTCCTGAAAGGGCAGTCGTGCTGCCATTGCTGGTTAGACTACAGCAAACCGCCCTCGTTGCGCCGCCTAGCCCACCAGCGAGGCATCCAGGCTGATGGTGGCATTGAGCACCTTCGACACCGGGCAACCGGCCTTGGCCTTGTTGGCGATCTCAAGGAACTGCGCCTCGCTGGCGCCCGGCACCTTGGCCTTCAGAATCAGGTGCACGGCAGTGATGGCAAAGCCGTCGGCCTGCTTGTCCAGCGTCACCTCGGCAATGGTATCGATGCGGTCTGCGGTCAGCCCCGCTTCACCCAGCATCATCGACAGCGCCATCGAGAAGCAACCGGCATGGGCAGCGCCGATCAGCTCTTCCGGGTTGGTGCCCGGCGAGCCTTCGAAACGGGTATTGAAGCCGTACGGGTTCTGCTTGAGCGCGCCGCTTTCAGTGGAAAGCAAGCCTTTGCCGTCCTTCAGGCCGCCTTGCCAGATCGCCGATGCTGTCTTTTTCATGATGCCTCCTGGTCGTTACGTTTACATATCTTGGGGTGACATGCTTAAGGGTTCAGAGGTCGGCTACCTACGGCAAGTTCAGATCAATCTGACCGCAAGCATTGAATCCACCGAATGTGCCCATACAGAGTTCAAAAGGCCTCTGGCCAACCACGTTCAAGGAGGCTCCGATGACGCAGCTGCGTGACCTGAAAATTTCCACCCTCGACCTCGTGCCCGTGCGCGCCGATGGCGGGCCGGCGCAGTCGCTGCGTAACTCGCTGGACCTTGCACAGCACGCGGAACGCTTCGGCTACAACCGCTTCTGGGTGGCCGAGCACCACAACATGGACGGCATTGCCAGTTCCGCGACCTCGGTGTTGCTCGGCTACCTGGCGGGCGGTACCTCGACCATTCGTGTCGGTTCCGGTGGCGTGATGCTGCCCAACCACGCGCCGCTGGTGATCGCCGAACAGTTCGGCACCTTGGCCAGCCTGTACCCAGGCCGCATCGACCTGGGCCTGGGCCGCGCCCCAGGCTCCGACCAGATGACCGCCCGGGCCCTGCGCCGCGAGCGCTCCGGCAGCGCGGACGACTTCCCCGATGACGTCGAAGAGCTGTCGCGCTACCTCGGCCCACGCACCGATGATCAAAAAGTGATCGCCGTGCCAGGGCATGACACCGAGGTGCCAATGTGGCTGCTCGGCTCAAGCCTGTTCAGTGCGCAGTTGGCCGGCATGCGCGGTATGCCCTATGCGTTCGCCTCGCATTTTGCGCCGCGCTACATGCACGAAGCGATTCGCGTCTATCGCAACCATTTCAAACCCTCCACCACGCTGGACAAGCCTTATGTGATGCTCGGTATTCCGATGGTGGTGGCCGACACCGACGAGCAGGCCGAATACCTGGCCACGTCGGTGTACCAGCGCATTCTTGCCCTGATTCGCGGGCAGAGCCTGATGCAGCGTCCGCCCGTGCCAAGCATGGATGGGCTGTGGCTACCCCACGAGCGCGATGCGGTGATGAGCTTCCTCGGCCTGGCGATGATTGGCAGCCCGCAGAAGGTGCGGGCCAACGTCGAGGTGCTGCTGGAACAGACCGGCGCGGATGAGCTGATCTTTACCTGCGACTTGTATGAGCATGCGGACCGGGTCAGGTCCTATGAACTGATGGCAGAGGCCTTGAAGGCCTCGTAGCCCGCCTCGCGGGTGACCCCGCGAAGAGGCCGTCACTCAACCACGCCGGTAGACAATTTCCTTGGTACCGGCTTCACAGCTGCCAATCACCTTGCCCGCTGCATCGCCTTTCTTGACGATCTCCAGCGTGTAGCCATGCACGCCTTTGGCATCCAGCTTGGCGGCAAGCTCTGCCTTCAGTTCTTCACACGGCTTGCCCGCCGCCAGCGCACCACCCGCCAGTGCCATCAGGCCCGCCGCCAGAATCAGTTTCTTCATCGATCGCTTTCCTTGTACAGATGAAAATCAAAGAGGGCGCCGGCAACGGCGCCCCCTCTCTATTACCCCATCTTGCCGGCGCCAGCTAGCCCGGTACTGCTTCAGCTATTGGCAATCCGAAACCCGACCTTGAGCGTGACCTGGAAGTGCGCCGCCTTGTTGTCATGGATATGACCCCGGGTGTCGATCACTTCGAACCATTCCAGGTGCTTGATGCTCTTGCCCGCTTCGGCCAGGGCATTGTTGATCGCGTCCTCGATGCTGGTGGGCGACGACCCAACCAGTTCGATCTTCTTGTACGTGTGATGATCGGACATGTGCACTCTCCTTGGATGACGGTGAAATTGAGCCTAGCAGCGCAGGCCTGGTTTACCTGCGAGCCGTCGCCAGGGATGAAAGTTCGATCGCACTTTCACCGCGCGGTGCAGTCGCAATCCTTACAGCCCATCCCCGAAGGAGAGTCAACATGCACCGCAACTCGCTGCGTAAAACATCCCTGGAAAGCATGGAAGCCGAGATCGAAAGCCTTCTGAAATCGCTGGAAAACCTCAAACACGATGCCTCGGAGGAATCCCAGAAGTCGGTGAAGGCAATCCGCAGCAACGCCGAGAGCGCACTCAAACATTCGCGCAGCCTGCTGAGCGACGCCTACGAGGAAGTGAAGACCCGCACTCGCCAAACCGGCATCGCCACCCGTGACTACGCCCAGGAGCACCCCATCACCACCGCCGGGGTAGCCGTGGGTGCCTTGGGCCTGCTGGCGGCATGGCTGCTGTACAAGCGCAACTAAGCGATCTGCAGCCGCAATTCCTGGCGCAGCCATTGCGCCAGTTGCTCGGCGCGCCCATCCGCGGCGCGCCGTGGCACCCACAGCGCCAGCGCGGCGTGCGTGGGTGAAAAGCCCCAAGGGGCCGCCAACCGCCCAGCCCGCAGATCATCCGCCACCAACTGCTGCGGTGCGATCGCGACCCCCAGCCCGGCCACTGCGGCCTCCAGCAAGTAGTACAGGTGTTCGAAGGCCTGGCCGAACGGCAATGCGCCCGGCTCGAGCCCGTGCTGCGCCGCCCACGCAGGCCACGCCTGCGGGCGTGAGGTGGTGTGCAGCAGCGACTCGCCCAGCAAAGCCCGGGGCGCCGCGCCGCGCAAACGCTCGAAGCCGGCGAAGTGGGGGCTGAGCACAGGCCCGATGCGTTCTTCGGCCAACACGTGCACCTGCATGTCTGCCGGCCATGGTGGCTCGGCAAACACCAGCAAGGCATCCAGGCCTGGGCGCCGCGGGTCCAGGTCGCCTTCCCCGGCAGACAGGTGCAGGCGCAGCTCCGGCAGGTCGGCCTTGAGCCGCCCGAGCCTGGGGATGAACCACCGCGCCAGCAGGCTGCCGGAACAGCCAAGGACGAACGGCGCCTCGCTTTTATCCCGGCTCAACTCGGCACACACACCCCGCAACCTGTCGAATGCCTCGCCACTGGCATCGCGCAGGCGCATGCCGGCATCTGTGAGTTTGATGCCACGCCCATCCTTCACGAACAGGGCAATGCCCAAGTGCTCTTCAAGCACTTTGATCTGCCGGCTGACCGCGCCGTGCGTCACATGCAGCGCTTCGGCCGCCTGGCTGACGCTGTTAAGCCGGGCAGTCGCCTCGAAGGCCCTAAGGGCATTGAGCGGGGGAAGGTCCTGGGCCATTGTCTTGTGAGTTTTCCTGACAGGTTTGCGCAATCTTATCGGTTTTCAGACGGGCGTTGCGTGGTTAGAGTAAAGCCCATCACTCATTCATTACGCCTTGGAGCGCCCCATGACCCAGACTCAATACCGCCCTGGCCCAGACGCCAACGGCCTGTTCGGCTCGTTCGGCGGCCGCTACGTGGCAGAAACCCTGATGCCACTGGTACTGGACCTGGCCCGCGAATACGAAGCCGCCAAGGCCGACCCGAAGTTCCTCGAAGAGCTGGCGTACTTCCAGCGCGACTACATCGGCCGCCCGAACCCGCTGTACTTCGCCGAGCGCCTGACCGAGCACTGTGGCGGGGCAAAAATCTTCTTCAAGCGTGAAGAGCTCAACCACACCGGTGCGCACAAGGTGAACAACTGCATCGGCCAGGTGCTGCTGGCCAAGCGCATGGGCAAAAAACGCCTGATCGCCGAAACCGGTGCCGGCATGCACGGCGTGGCCACCGCCACCGTCGCCGCTCGCTTCGGCCTGCCTTGTGTCATCTACATGGGCGCCACCGACATCGAGCGCCAGCAGGCCAACGTGTTCCGCATGAAGCTGCTGGGCGCCGAAATCGTACCGGTCACCGCCGGTACCGGCACCCTGAAAGACGCCATGAACGAGGCCCTGCGCGACTGGGTCACCAACGTCGAAGACACCTTCTACCTGATCGGCACCGTCGCCGGCCCGCACCCGTACCCGGCCATGGTCCGCGACTTCCAGTCGATCATCGGCAAGGAAACCCGTGCCCAGTTGCAAGAGAAGGAAGGGCGCCTGCCCGACAGCCTGGTGGCCTGCGTCGGTGGCGGCTCCAACGCCATGGGCCTGTTCCACGAATTCCTTGAAGAGCCAAGCGTGCAGATCATCGGCGTCGAAGCCGGCGGCCACGGCGTGCACACCGACAAACACGCGGCCAGCCTGAACGGCGGCGTACCCGGCGTGCTGCACGGTAACCGCACCTACCTGCTGCAGGACGCTGACGGCCAGATCACCGACGCCCACTCGATTTCCGCCGGCCTCGACTACCCAGGCATCGGCCCGGAGCACGCTTACCTGCATGAAGTGAAGCGCGTCGAGTACGTCAGCATCACCGACGACGAAGCGCTCGATGCGTTCCACGCCACCTGCCGCCTGGAAGGCATCATCCCGGCCCTGGAAAGCTCCCACGCCCTGGCCGAGGCGATCAAGCGCGCACCGAACCTGCCCAAGGACCACCTGATGGTCGTGTGCCTGTCCGGGCGCGGCGACAAAGACATGCAAACCGTGATGAACCACATGGCCGCCCAGGAGAAACAGGCATGAGCCGTCTTGAACAACGCTTCGCCGAACTCAAGGCCGAAGGCCGTTCGGCACTGGTCACCTTCGTTACCGCGGGCGACCCAGGCTATGACGCTTCGCTGCGGATCCTCAAGGGCCTGCCAGAAGCCGGCGCCGACGTGATCGAGCTGGGCATGCCGTTCACCGACCCGATGGCCGATGGCGTGGCCATTCAGCTAGCGACCCTGCGTGCACTGGAAGCCGGCCAGACCTTGGCCAAGACCCTGCAGATGGTTCGTGAATTCCGCGTGGGCAACCAGGCCACGCCGATCGTGCTGATGGGTTACTACAACCCGATCCATCGCTTTGGCGTGGAAAAGTTCGTGGCAGAAGCCAAGGAAGCCGGCGTCGATGGCCTGATCATCGTCGACCTGCCGCCCGAGCATGATGCCGAGCTGGCCTCCCCGGCCCAGGCTTCGGGCATCGACTTCATCCGCCTGACCACCCCGACCACCGACGACGCACGCCTGCCGCGTGTGCTGGAGCGCAGCTCCGGGTTCGTCTATTACGTGTCCGTCGCCGGTGTGACCGGCGCGGGCTCGGCAACCACCGAGCACGTGACCGAAGCCATTGCCCGCCTGCGTCGGCATACCGACCTGCCGATCAGCGTTGGTTTCGGCATTCGTACCCCGGAGCAGGCTGCGAACATCGCCCGCCTCGCCGATGGTGTGGTGGTGGGGTCGGCGCTGGTCGACAAGATCGCTCATGCCAAGGATGCCGATCAGGCCGTCAATGATGTGCTGAGCCTGTGCTCGGCGTTGGCTGAAGGCGTACGCGGCGCCCGCCGCTAAACCGCGTCGCCTGCTTCGCGGGCAAGCCCGCTCCCACAGTGACCGCGCCGCTCTTGAAGGCTGTGCAGCACCTGTGGGAGCGGGCTTGCCCGCGAAGAGGCCAGCACAGGCTATAAAGGCCTAACCGCCAAAAATCGACAGCTTCAGCGGCCGCACAGCCCCCATCCAGATCGCATGATCCCGGTGATCCGCCAGCTCATCCCCGGTCAGCGGATGCAGAAACACCACCAACCCTTTCCGATACAGCGCCAGCCACGGCAACACCACCCCCACCACTTCAGGCCCGAACGCCAGCTGGCAACTCCAGTCCGGATGCGGCCCCACGGGTTGCTGGTGCATGCGCCCCATGGTCACGGGGAACAGCCGCGCCGCCTCCTCGCACAGTTCTCGCGCCTGCTCGAGGGTCGATGCGTCGTAGTACACGTGGGCGTGATAGCCCTTGATCCTTTGCACGATAACTCCTGATTGCGGTCAAACCATCACCCCCTGCAAAGGAAGTGATGCAGTGAAAAACGCCGAAACCCCAGTATTCAAGCTGGTCCTGTTCGGGGCCGAGTCCAGCCTTGGCAGTGCGCTGATTACCGAACTGCTGTCACGCCAGCACGAAGTGACCGCCGTGGTCGATGACCTCAACCGCCATACGCCACGCCCTGGCCTGCATTTCAAGATAGGCGGGCTGACGAGTGCCGACCAGGCGGAGCAGGGTGCCGCAGGCGGCTCGGCGGTAGTTGCCTTGGTGTCAGCCTTGGCACCCGGTGACCTGCCTGCGCAATGGCAGATGAGCGAGGCGCTGGTGGCCGGGCTTGCGCGTACGACTATACGCCGGCTGTTGCTGGTGGGCGATTTCGATGTGCTGGACAGGCCAGGCGATTACACCGATGAAGCGCGTGAAGGCGTGGACCAGGTTGTCGATGGGTTGCAGCGCAGCGCGTTGCACTGGACCCTGATCAATGCACCCCAGACGTTGGTCGACCTGGAGAGGGTAGCGGCGGGGATGGCCGATATGCTGGACCTAGGGTTGCATCGGGGCGAGCATTTGAACTTCGTGGTCTAGATTTTGGGGCCGCTTCGCAGCCCATCGCAGGCAAGCCAGCTCCTACAGGGGGACCGCGCACTTCTGTAGGAGCTGGCTTGCCTGCGATGGGCTGCACAGCAGCCCCAAAATCTCACCCCTCACGCTCATCCTCCAGCCAATCGACAAACCGCTGAATCAGCGCCCCACGCCGCTTGCGCGGTGGCAAAACCGCGTAATACCCGCGTTCCGAGCGCAAACTGCCCTCCAAAGGCCGACACAGCAGCCCCTGTTCAACCAACCCATCGACCAGGTGCCCCCAGCCAATCGCTACCCCTTGCCCGGCAATCGCCGCCTGGATCAACAAGGTGTAATTATCAAAACGCAACTGCCCCGGTGGCGGTGGGCTGTCTACGCCAAACCCACGAAACACACCCGCCCAATCAAACCAACGGCTGGCCTGCTCACCGCGCAGGTGAAGCAACGGCAAACGCTGCAAAGCCACGGCTGACAAGGGTTTGCCATGAGTCAGGCGGGGGCTGCAGACGGGGAATACCTCCTCATCGAACAACCACCGGCTCTCGCCTTGATGAAAACGCCCATCACCAAACAGCACCGCCACATCGATATCCGGCCGCAGCATCGCCTGGCTGCGCTCACCCGTTACCAGGCTCACATCCACCTGTGGATAAGCTTCATGAAAGCGTTGCAACCGGGGCATCAGCCAGAACGCGGCAAAGGCGAAGTCGGTCGCCACCTGAAGCACCTCGCGCTGGCCTCGCCCGCTGGCCAGGGCAAGCCCATCGTCCATGGCCTGCAGCCCTTGGTGCACCTGTTCGAACAGCAACTGGCCGGCCTCGGTCAGCGCAATGCCCCGGTAGATCCGGTCGAACAGCCGGGTACCCAGCTGGGCTTCCAGGCGCTTCACCTGCTGGCTCACGGCGGGCTGCGTGGTCCCCAGCTCAAGCGCTGCGGCCGTAAAGCCGCGCAACCGCGCTGCGGCCTCGAACACACGCAGGGTATCGAGCGACAGCTCGCCAAGGCGCTCAAACATAAGCTCAGCTAATCCCAGTCATTGCCCGCCATGGGCTTTACCCATGTTATCCACAGTCGCATCTTGGTAGGCAAGCGGTTCGCATAACCTTCAACGATGGAAGCCAACCATGACGCGCCCGAATATCCTGTTCATCATGGCCGACCAGATGGCCGCGCCCCTGCTGCCGATCTACGCCCCTTCGCCCATCCAGATGCCAAACCTCGCCCGCCTCGCCGACCAGGCGGTGGTGTTCGACTCGGCGTACTGCAACAGCCCGCTGTGCGCACCGTCGCGCTTCACCCTGGTCAGCGGCCAGTTGCCCAGCCGTATTGGCGCTTACGATAACGCCGCTGACTTCCCCGCCGATGTGCCCACCTACGCCCATTACCTGCGCCGTCTCGGCTACCGCACTGCGCTGTCGGGCAAGATGCACTTCTGCGGCCCAGACCAGTTGCACGGCTACGAAGAACGCCTGACCAGCGATATCTACCCCGCCGATTACGGCTGGGCCGTGAACTGGGACGCCCCGGACGCGCGCCCGAGCTGGTACCACAACATGTCGTCGGTGCTGCAGGCCGGCCCATGCGTGCGCACCAACCAGCTGGATTTCGACGAGGAGGTGGTGTTCAAAGCCCGCCAGTACCTCTACGACCATGTGCGCGAAAACGATGGCCGGCCGTTTTGCCTGACCGTGTCGATGACTCACCCCCACGATCCGTACACCATTCCCAAGCGCTACTGGGATCGCTACGAAGGTGTGGATATCCCAATGCCCAGCGCCGAGTTTGACCAGCGCGAGCAAGACCCGCACTCGCAGCGCCTGCTCAAGGTCTACGACCTGTGGAACAAGCCCCTGCCTGTGGACAAGATCCGCGATGCCCGCCGCGCCTACTTTGGCGCCTGCAGCTACATCGACGACAACATTGGCCAGTTGCTGCAAACCCTTGAGGAATGCGGCTTGGCGGAGGACACGTTGATCGTGTTCTCCGGCGACCACGGCGACATGCTTGGCGAGCGCGGCCTTTGGTACAAGATGCATTGGTTCGAAATGTCGGCGCGCGTGCCACTGCTGATCCACGCCCCCAAACGCTTTGCCGCCGCGCGCGTGAGTGCGTCGGTCTCCACCTGCGACCTGCTGCCGACCTTGGTCGAACTGGCCGGCGGTGCCGTGGACACGTCCCTGCACCTGGACGGCCGCTCGCTGCTGGGCCACCTGCAAGGGCAGGGTGGCCACGACGAGGTCATTGGCGAATACATGGCCGAAGGCACGGTCGGCCCGCTGATGATGATCCGCCGTGGCCGGTACAAGTTCGTGTACAGCGAAGACGACCCATGGCTACTCTATGACCTGAGCCGCGACCCGCACGAGCGGGAGAACCTCGCCAGCAGCCCCGACCATCAGGCGCTGCTGCAGGCATTTGCCGATGAAGCCCGGCAGCGTTGGGACATCCCCACCCTGCGCCAACAGGTCCTGGCCAGCCAGCGCCGCCGCCGCCTGGTGGCCGAAGCCCTGGCCATCGGCAAGCTGAAAAGCTGGGACCACCAACCGTTGGTGGACGCCAGCCAACAGTACATGCGCAACCACATCGATCTCGACGACCTCGAGCGCAAGGCCCGTTATCCACAGCCCGCCCCTCTGGATTGAGAAGAGAGTTCGCCATGCAAAAAATCTCCGCCGCCGTGCTTGCCCTGGCCCTCGGCCTGGGCGCTGCCACGGCTCACGCCGAAGACGCGCAATGCAGCACCGTGAAGATGGCCGACCCCGGCTGGAGCGATATCGCCACCACCAACGCCATCGCCCGCCTGCTCCTGGAAAGCCTCGGCTACCAGGTAAAGATCGACAGCCTGGCCGTGCCGATCATCTATGGCGGCCTCAAGGACGGGCGCGTCGATGCCTTCCTCGGCAACTGGATGCCGGCGCACCAGGGGTTTCATGACAAGTTCATCGCCAATGGTGATGTACAGCAATTGTCACGCAACCTTGAAGGCACCGAGTTCACCCTCGCGGTGCCCGACTATGTGTGGAACGCCGGGGTCAAAGACTTCGCCGACCTGCAAAAGCACGCTGATCAGTTCGACAAGAAACTGTATGGGATCGGCTCTGGCGCGCCTGCCAACCTGTCGCTGAAAGAAATCATCGACCAGAACCAGTTCGACCTCGGCCAGTGGAAGCTGGTGGAGTCGAGTGAGCAGGCGATGCTCGCGCAAGTGGACCGCGCCGTGAAGAAGCAGCAATTCATCACCTTCCTCGGCTGGACACCGCACCCGATGAACGTGAAGCTGAAGATGCACTACCTCACCGGTGGGGAAAAGTGGTTTGGCAGCAAGGGCCAGGTCTACACCCTGACCCGCAAAGGTTATGCACAGGCATGCCCGAATACAGCGAAGCTGCTGGGCAACCTGACATTTACCCTGGACATGGAAAACAGCATCATGGCCGAGGTTGTGGATAAGAAAGTGAGCTTCGATGAAGCAGCCAAGGCTTGGGTGAAGGCGCATCCCGAAGTACTGGAAGGGTGGTTGGCTGGGGTCAGCACCAAGTCCGGTGGCGATGCCAAAGAGGCCGTCACAAGCAAACTGTAATCTCGATAATCACACTCATCCTGTGGGAGCGGGTTCACCCGCGAATGCTCTAGTGAAGCCACCGACGCATTCGCGGGTAAACCCGCTCCCACAGGGGGCCGGTACAACACTCGGGAAACTGAAATACTTATGCACCGCCTCATCCAGCTGCTGCCTTTCCTTGCCTGGCTCCCCCGCCAATCGGGCCGCAGCCTGCGCCAGGACCTGCTGGTCGGCCTGAGCGGCGCCATCCTTGCCCTGCCGCAATCCATCGCCTACGCCCTGATCGCCGGCCTGCCCGCGGAATACGGCCTGTTCGCCGCCATCGTTCCGGTGCTCATTGCCTGCTTGTGGGGGTCTTCCTGGCACCTGATCTGCGGCCCGACCGCAGCCATCTCGATCGTCCTCTACGCCAGCGTCAGCCCCCTGGCGGTACCGGGCAGCGCCGACTACATCACGCTGGTCCTGCTGCTGACATTACTCGCCGGCATCTTCCAGCTCTTGCTCGGCCTGCTGCGCTTCGGCGCACTGGTCAATTTCGTCTCCCACTCGGTGGTGCTCGGCTTCACCCTGGGCGCCGCCATCGTCATCGCCCTCGGCCAGTTACCCAACCTGTTGGGCATGGACTTGCCAAGCCAGGCCACGGCGTTGAAAACCGTGCAAGACCTGGCCAGCCACGCCGGGGAGGTCGACCTGCCGTCGCTGATACTGGGGCTGACCACGGTGCTGATCGGCATGGCCTTCAAGCTCTGGCGGCCCCGCTGGCCGAGCCTGTTGATAAGCCTGGTCGTGGTCAGTTTGCTGGCCTGGTCACTGCCTGGCTTTTTTGGCCATGTGCTGCGGGTACCTGCCTTCACTGGCCAATTGCCCCCGTTGAGCCCACTGCCGCTACTGGACGTGGAGCTGATGCTGCGGCTGCTGCCGACCGCGGTGGCGGTGGGCATGCTCGGCCTGGTCACCAGCCTGTCGATCGCCCGGTCGCTGTCTGCGCGCTCTGAACAGCTGATCAATGCCGACCAGGAGATCCGCGCCCAGGGCCTGTCGAACATCGTCGGCGCGTTCTTCTCCGGTTACCTGTCATCAGGCTCTTTCACCCGTTCGGGCTTAAGTTATGACGCCGGCGCCCGCTCACCGCTGGCCGGGGTGTTCTCGGCCCTGTGGGTCGCGCTGTTTGCCGTCGCAGGGGCAGGGCTGATCGCCCACCTGCCGATCCCGGCGATGGCGGGCAGCATCCTGCTGATCTGTTGGGGGTTGGTGGATCACCGTGGCATTCGGGCGCTGTTCCGGGTCAGCCGCTCGGAGTTCCTGGTCATGGCCCTGACCGCCGCCGCGACCTTGCTGCTGGAGCTACAGACCGCGATCTATGCCGGGGTGCTGGCTTCGCTGTTCTTTTACCTCAAACGCACCTCCCGGCCACGGGTGCAGCAGAGCCGCGAAGGGCAGGCCGACGTGCTGCGGGTGGGCGGGTCGATCTTCTTTGGCGCGGCGCATTACCTGCAGGTGCGCTTGCAGCGCTGCCAGGGGCCACATGTGGTGATCGATGCCCGGCAGGTGAATTTTATCGATTATTCGGGTGTGGATATGTTGCACAGGGAGGCACGGCGGTTGCGGCGGGCGGGGGGCAGTTTGATCTTGCAGCGGGCGCGGCCGCAGGTGGTCGAGGAATTGCAGAAGTTGGAAGGGGTGGATTTGTGTCCGATCAGGTTTGAGGATTGAGGCTGAAATCCTGGGGCTGCTTTGCAGCCCATCGCAGGCAAGCCAGCTCCTACAGGGATATCACAAGGCCCGAGGTTGGCGCTGTACTTGTAGGAGCTGGCTTGCCTGCGATGGGCCGCAAAGCGGCCCCAAAATCTCAAATTCAGCCCCGAGCCAATTGCCGACGAAGCTCAGCCAGCACCGGCGCCGTATCCGGCCTCACCCCACGCCAGATAAAGAACGCCTCCGCCGCCTGCTCAGCCAGCATCCCCAGCCCATCCAGCACCTTGGCCGCACCTAGGTTGGTAGCCCATTGGCAAAACGGCGTCGGCTCCTTGCCGTACATCATGTCGTAGCAAACCGTGCGCCCCGCCTCGACCAGGCTGTCGGCAATCGGCGGCATCTCGCCCGCCAGGCTCGCCGAGGTGGCGTTGATGATCACGTCCACCGGCTCCTGCAGCCAGCTGAACCCGCTGGCCACCACCGGCCCCAGCTCAGCGAACTCACGCGCCAGTTGCTCGGCCTTTTCAACCGTGCGGTTGGCGATCACCAGCGACTGCGGATCGTGCGCCAGAATCGGCTCCAGCACCCCACGCACCGCACCGCCCGCACCCAAAATGAGGATCCGCTTACCCGCCAGCTCGACCCCCGCATTCACCGTCAGGTCGCGCACAAGGCCAGCACCGTCAGTGTTGTCCCCCCGCAGCGAGCCATCCGCCAGCTTGCTCAGGGTATTCACCGCACCCGCCCGCTGGGCACGTGGGGTCAGGCTGTCGCACAGGCGGTAGGCTTCTTCCTTGAACGGCACCGTGACATTGCCACCACTGCCTTGCTTGAAGAAACCGCGGGCACAATCGCTGAACTCGTCCAGCGGCGCCAGTAGGGTGGCGTATTCCAGGTCCTGGCCGGTCTGCTCGGCGAACAGGCGGTGGATCAGCGGCGACTTGCTGTGGCCAATGGGGTTACCGAAAACGACGTACTGGTCCATGGGGGCTCCTCGGTTATCCACAGGTTTACTGGGCGAGCCAGTCGCGGTCTTGCAGGAAGTACTCGGTCAGGCGCGCTTCTTCGCTGCCAGGCGCGGCTTTCCAGTCGTAGCCCCAGCGGACCTGCGGCGGCAGCGACATGAGGATCGACTCGGTACGCCCACCCGATTGCAGGCCGAACAAGGTGCCACGGTCGTAGACCAGGTTGAACTCCACGTAGCGACCGCGACGGTACTCTTGGAACTCGCGCTGCTCGGCGGTATAGGGCGTGTCCTTGCGGCGTTGGACGATCGGCAGGTAGGCCTCGACAAAGGCATCGCCAATGGCACGGATGAAAGCAAAGCAGGTGTCGAAGTCCCACTCGTTCAGGTCGTCGAAGAACAGCCCGCCAATGCCGCGTGGTTCGCCACGGTGCTTGAGGTGGAAGTAGCGGTCGCACCAGGCTTTGTAGCGCGGGTACACGTCAGCGCCGAATGGCGCGCAGGCCTGCTCGGCCACACGGTGCCAGTGGATGCAGTCTTCTTCGTTGCCGTAGTACGGGGTCAGGTCGAAACCGCCGCCGAACCACCACACCGCCTCTTCGCCTTCTTTTTCGGCGATGAAGAAGCGCACATTGGCGTGGGACGTCGGCACGTGCGGGTTGTGCGGGTGGATCACCAGCGACACCCCCAGGGCCTCGAAACCACGGCCCGCCAGCTCGGGGCGGTGGGCGCTGGCCGACGGTGGCAGGCCGGCACCGAACACGTGGGAGAAGTTGACCCCACCTTTCTCGATCACCTTGCCCTCACCGATCACCCGCGTGCGGCCCCCGCCACCGGCTTCACGCGTCCAGGCGTCCTCGACAAAGCGGGCGCCGCCGTCCTCACGTTCAAGGGCGGAGCAGATGCGGTCTTGCAGGTCGAGCAGGTAGGCTTTCACGGCCTCGGTGCGGCTGGTCATCGGGTCACCTGGAGCGGGCAGAGAAGAATTCGCCGCGTAGCATACCACCGGCGGCTGACGCGCCGCAGTTGACGGCGATCAAGCAAAGGCGTCCGATAGAGGGCTGTTACCAATCCCGACAACAGGAGTGCGAGATGGCCAAGCGTATCCAGTTCAGCCAGCATGGCGGCCCGGAAGTTCTGCAGCTTGTAGAGTTCGACCCCGCCCCACCTGGGCCACAGCAGGTCCGCGTGCGTAACCAGGCGATTGGCCTGAACTTCATCGACACCTATTTCCGCAGCGGCTTGTACGCACCGCCATCCTTGCCCTCCGGGCTCGGCACCGAGGCCGCTGGTGTGGTGGAAGCCGTGGGTGAGGGCGTCACCCGCCTGAAAGTCGGCGATCGGGTAGCCCATGCCGGCGGCCCGCTGGGTGCCTACAGCGAAGTGCATACGCTGCCCGAGGCCAACCTGGTCAAGCTGCCGGACAACATCAGCTTCGAACAGGCAGCGGCGGTGATGCTCAAAGGCCTGACCGTGCAGTACCTGCTCAAGCAGACTTATGCGGTGCAACCGGGCGACGTGATCCTGTTCCATGCCGCTGCCGGTGGCGTGGGTTCGCTGGCCTGCCAATGGGCCAAAGCGCTGGGGGCCAAGCTGATCGGTACCGTCAGCTCCGCTGAGAAGGCCGCGCGGGCCAAGGCGCTGGGGGCGTGGGAAACCATCGACTACAGCCATGAAGATGTGGCCAAGCGCGTCCTGGAGCTGACAGACGGCAAGAAATGCCCAGTGGTGTACGACGGCGTCGGCGCCGATACCTGGCTGACCTCGCTGGACTGCCTGCAGCCACGCGGGTTGATGGTGCGCTTTGGCAATGCTTCGGGCGCGGTGAGCGGGGTGAACCTGGGGATTCTGGCGCAGAAGGGCTCGCTGTATGTCACCCGGCCGACCCTGGCGAGTTATGCCAACAATGCCGAGAACACCCAGGCCATGGCCGATGACCTGTTTGCGATGATTGCGAGTGGGAAGCTGGTTGTGGATATCCAGCAGCGGTATCCGCTGAGTGAGGCGGCCAAGGCGCAGGCGGAGCTGTCGGCGCGACGGACTGTGGGGTCGACTGTTTTGTTGCCTTGATTTAGGCACGGGATCGCATCAGGGCGGCCAGGTGCTTGGCTGGGTTGTTGTGGTGTTGCGTAGATCGAGCGCCGCCCGCGCGGCGCTTCGCAGCACAAGGCTGCTCCTACATCGGTTTCGGGCCAGTAACGCCTGTCCCAGCGCGCGCGACCGCCTTGTTTGTTCCACACGATATCGAGGTGGATGCCACAGGGGCCGCGCGCCTGTGTCTCAGGATTGATTGGCCCGAAACAAATGTAGGAGCAGCCTTGTGCTGCGAAGCGCCGCGCGGGCGGCGCTCGATTTCACAGGCGCTAGAACCCTCAAGGCAGGCACCTGTCAGCCCTCACACTTTCTTCTGCGGCTGTGGGGTCGACTCGATGCCATCGAGTATCGCCTCCACCACACCCTCTGCCATTTCAATCGCATGCAGGTTCGACCAGAACATGCCACGGCCTTCTTCACGCATATAGTCCAGGGCTTTGTAGCCAGTTTCATAGGCGCTGCGCAGGTATAGGGCGACGTGGACCAAAGCGTCTTCAGCGGAAATGTTCGGGTTTACGGTGAAGAGTGGATCATGACCGGCATCGCAACGGCCGAAGGGTCGAGTTGAGGTGCTGGGTAGGGGTGGATCGGGGACTATTTTCTTGACCATTGGAAAATGCTCCACAATGCCGCCGCCAATCACTACCACGTGAATTGGGTGGCGGCTGTACGCGAGGTGGTAGACCCGGGCATTTTCCAAACCAGGCAGGCTCGAAAGCCTCCCGCGCACAGCCGCCATAGACTGTCATGGAAAAGATGCATCCGGGCTACCACACCCGATCGCCAAGTTGTTCGGCGACGGTCTGAAGCCTAGAGACAGGACTTCCCACTGAGAAGGTGATGGTATTCGTTACGAGATGTAGGAGTTTTCCCAAACTGAATGCCGGACAGCCATTTGGATAAAGATCAGAGAAATTCCAGGCGACTCGATCAATTGTAGGAGCGGGCTTGCCCCGCGAACCAGGGCGAAGCCCTGGCCATACACACTGGCCGCCTGGGCTGGCCTCTTCGCGGGGCAAGCCCGCTCCCACAAGGAGGGGTATCGGCGCTTGGCAATTTAGCCCGGCCGAACGACTTCGCCCGTCGCCAGGTTGCGAATCACACTTGGGTTCTTCCGCCCGCCCAACGCCCCGCCCAGTACCAGGTCCAGCTGGCCATGGAAGTACTGCTCCACCCGCAATCGGCTCTTCGCCGCCGGGCGACCGCCGGGGTTGCACGAGGTGGAAATCAGCGGCCCGACCAGCGCGCACAGCTCACGCACCTGCGGGTGGTCACTGACCCGCAGCGCCACCGTGTCGTGCTGGCCGGTCACCCACTCCGGCAACAGGTCCTGGTGCGGCACCAGCCAGGTGTTCGGGCCAGGCCAGGTGCTGCCCATGCGGTCAATCCAGTCCTCGGGGAAATCTTCGAACAAAAAGTCGAACTGGCGGATATTGTCGGCGATCAGGATCAACCCTTTATCCACAGGCCGCGACTTGAGCGCCAGCAGGCGATACACCGCGTCCTCGTTCCACGGGTCACAGCCCAGGCCCCAGACCGCTTCCGTCGGGTAGGCGATAACCGCGCCCGCCCGGATCTCACGTGCGGCTTGTTGCACACGAAAACTGCTCACCATTGCTGTCTCTCCGCCTATATACCTTGCTTGTGAGCAGTGTACTTAGCCAACGCGGGCAAACCAACGCCCGGCTTCATTGCTGACCCGCCCTTCAAGCTCCAGTTCGGTGAGCTGCGCCATCACCTGGGCCAACGTCAGTTCGCTGCAGTGGGCCAGGCTCTCGGTAGTCTGTGGCGCGGCATGCAGCAAGGCGAGCAGGGGGTGATCACGTTGTTCAACAATGGCCGGGGGCAAGTTCTGCCAGCCCTGCAGGCTTTCCAGAATCTGTTCCACGCTCTCCACTAGCAGCGCACCGTCGCGAATCAGCTGGTGGCAGCCTTTGGCACCTGGGTGGTGGATGGAGCCTGGAATGGCGTACACCTCGCGGCCCTGCTCAGCCGCCAAGCGCGCCGTGATCAGCGAGCCACTGGCCAGGCTCGCCTCCACAACCAATACGCCCAGCGACAAGCCACTGATGATGCGATTACGCCGCGGAAAGTTGCCCGGCAGCGGGCCGGCATCCAGCGGGTACTCGGAAACCAGCGCGCTGCCGCTGTCGATCATCGCTTGGGCAAGCTCGCGATGGCGCTGTGGATAAAGTTTTTGCAGCCCCGTCCCGAGCACCCCAATTGTGCCGCCCCCGGCCTGCAACGCTGCCCGATGAGCGGCACCATCGATACCCAGTGCCAGGCCGCTGGTAATGGTAAAACCCGTCTGCGCCAAGTAGCGGGAAAATGCTCGGGCAGTGTCGAGCGCGGGCGGTGAAGCACGCCTGCTGCCCACAATTGCCAACTGTGGCCTTTCCAGTAATGCAGGGTCGCCAGCGACGAAAAGCAACGGCGGCGGGTCGTCGGTTTCGGCCAGCAGAGCAGGGTAGCCAGGGCTGTCCCACATCAGTAAATGCTGGCCCGGGCGCTCTAACCAGGCCATTGCAGCCAGTGCACCATCACGCACTTCGGCGCTTCTTCGGGCTTCGATGCTGGCTTGCGGAATGCCCAGTGCGCGCCAGGCTGCGGCCGGCGCACTCAGCGCCGAAGAAGCGCTGCCAAAAGCTTTCAGCAGGCTGTGAAAGCGGCGTAACCCTGTGTCCGGCAGGCGGTGCAGGCGCAACCTCGCCTCCAGTTCGGCAGGCGCACAAGGCGACGAATGGTGGGTCAACATGAGGATCATCCTTGATCGAAACGGGGCCATCGACGTGGCACAACCTGTGGATAACTGTGTTGATAACGCTTTGACAACCTGTCCATCAAATGGGTGATAAGCCGTCCGTTTAAACCCTAGCCGAGCTTTGCCAGGTGCCGAATGCCCCGATTACCTTTATTATGTGTGCTCAGTTTTCAACCGAACGCACAGTGACTGCCCGACCTTATGGCCATCTTGAACATTCTCGAATTCCCGGACCCGCGCCTGCGCACCCTCGCCAAACCGGTGACGGTGTTCGACGACGCCCTGAGCCAGCTGATCGACGACATGTTTGAAACCATGTATGAAGCGCCTGGCATCGGCCTGGCTGCGACCCAGGTCAACGTCCACAAGCAAGTGGTGGTGATGGACCTGAGCGAAGACCGCAGCGAACCGCGGGTCTTCATCAACCCCGTCGTCGAAGAACTGACCCACGACATGGGCCAGTACCAGGAAGGTTGCCTGTCGGTGCCTGGCTTCTACGAAAACGTCGACCGCCCCCTGCGGGTGCGCGTCAAAGCCCAGGACCGCGACGGCAAGCCGTTTGAGCTCGAAGCCGAAGGCCTGCTGGCCGTGTGCGTGCAGCACGAGTTCGATCACCTCAACGGCAAGCTGTTCGTCGATTACCTGTCCACGCTCAAACGCGACCGGATCAAGAAGAAACTGGAAAAGCAGCACCGCCAGCAAGCCTGATCCCCACCTTCCAGAAGGCTTGCTCCGGCAAGCCTTTTTCTTTTTTGCAGCGAGAACTCCATGCGCATCGTCTTCGCAGGCACTCCAGAGTTTGCCGCCGAACACCTCAAGGCACTGCTCGACAGCCCCTATGAGATCGTGGCCGTCTACACCCAGCCGGACCGCCCAGCCGGGCGTGGCCAGAAGCTCATGCCGAGCGCGGTCAAGGCACTGGCCGTGGCCCACGACATCCCGGTGCTGCAGCCGCCAACCCTGCGCAATGCCGATGCCCAGGCAGAACTCGCCGCGCTCAAGCCCGACCTGATGGTGGTGGTCGCCTACGGCCTGATCCTGCCCCAGGCCGTGCTGGATATTCCGCGCCTTGGTTGCATCAACAGCCACGCCTCTCTGCTGCCACGCTGGCGCGGTGCGGCGCCGATCCAGCGCGCCGTGGAAGCCGGCGATGCCGAGAGCGGCGTGACCGTGATGCGCATGGAAGCGGGCCTGGACACCGGCCCGATGCTGCTCAAAGTGGTCACCCCGATCAGCGCCGAAGACACCGGCGGCACGTTGCATGACCGCCTCGCCGAAATGGGCCCGCCTGCGGTGATTCAAGCCATTGCTGGCCTTGCCGACGGCTCGCTGCAGGGTGAAGGCCAGGATGACGCCCTGGCCACCTATGCCCACAAGCTGAACAAAGACGAAGCACGCATCGACTGGAGCCGCCCGGCCGTGGAGCTGGAGCGCCTGGTGCGTGCCTTCAACCCGTGGCCGGTGTGCCACAGCACCCTGGACGGCGAAAGCGTGAAGGTGCTGGCTGCGACGTTGTCCACAGGCAACGGCGCCCCTGGCGAGATCCTGTCTGCCAGCAAGGACGGCCTGGTAGTCGCCTGCGGTGACCAGGCACTGAGCCTGACCCGCCTGCAACTGCCCGGCGGCAAGGCGCTGAACTTCAGCGACCTGTTCAACAGCCGCCGCGAGAAATTCGCCAACGGCAAGGTGCTCGGCCAATGAACCCTCGCCTGGCCGCCGCCCGTGCCTTGGCCGCTGTGCTCAGCGGCAAGGCTTCGCTGAACAGCTCGTTGCCGGCACAACTGGACAAGGTCGACGAGCGCGACCGGGGCCTGACCCAAGACCTGGCCTTCGGCACCGCCCGCTGGCAGCCGCGCCTCGACCTGCTCGCTGCGCAGTTGCTGCAAAAGCCGTTCAAAGCGGCCGATGCCGATGTGCAGGCCTTGATGCTGGTCGGCCTGTACCAGCTGTTCTACACGCGCATTCCGGCGCACGCCGCCATCGGCGAAACCGTTGGTTGCGCCGACAAGCTGAAAAAGCCGTGGGCCAAAGGCCTGCTCAACGCCGTGCTGCGCCGCGCGCAGCGTGAGGGCGAAGCGCTGCTCGCGGGCATGGAGCGCGACCCGGTGGTGCGCACTGCCCACCCGCGCTGGCTGCAGAAATCGCTGAAGGCCTTCTGGCCCGAGCAATGGGAAGCCATCTGCGCCGCCAACAACGCCCACCCGCCGATGATTTTGCGGGTCAACCGCCGCCACCACAGCCGCGATGCCTACCTGGCCTTGCTGGCTGAGGCCGGCGTGGGCGCCAGCGCTTGCCAGTACAGCCGTGACGGCATCGTACTGAATGAGCCCTGCGATGTGCGCAGCCTGCCTGGCTTTGCCGAAGGCTGGGTAAGCGTGCAGGACGAAGCCGCGCAGCTGTCCGCCGACCTGCTCGAACTGGCCCCCGGCCAACGCGTGCTCGACGCCTGCTGTGCCCCGGGCGGCAAGACTTGCCACTTGCTCGAAGCCGAAGCTGGCCTGGCGCAGGTGGTGGCCATCGACCTGGAAGCCAAGCGCCTGACCCGCGTGCGCGAGAACCTCGATCGCCTGCAACTGGACGCCGAGCTGATCGCCTGCGATGCCCGCGACACCGCCAGCTGGTGGGACGGCAAAACGTTCCAGCGCATCCTGCTCGACGCCCCGTGCTCGGCCACCGGCGTAATCCGCCGCCACCCGGACATCAAGCTGACCCGTCAGGCCGACGACATTCCGGCCCTGGCCACGTTGCAAGGCGAGCTGCTCGATGCCCTGTGGCCGACCCTGGATGTGGGCGGCATGCTGCTTTACGCCACCTGCTCGAGCTTGCCGACCGAGAACACCGAGGTGATTGACGCCTTCCTCGCCCGCACCCCGGGCGCCCGTGAGTTGGACCTGGCCACCGAGGCCGGCCTGCGCCAGCCACATGGCCGCCAGTTGCTGGCCCAGGAAGGCGGCCACGACGGGTTCTACTATGCCAAGCTGATCAAGATCGCCGCGTCACGCGGATAAGCACAACGGTTAGGGAGTAGCGGATGAAGATCATCATCCTCGGCGCGGGGCAGGTGGGCGGTACGCTGGCAGAACACCTGGCCAGCGAGGCCAACGACATTACCGTGGTCGACACCGACGGCGAGCGCCTGCGCGACCTCGGCGACCGCCTGGACATCCGCACGGTGCAAGGCCGTGGCTCGCTGCCGACGGTGCTGCGCCAGGCCGGCGCCGACGACGCCGACATGCTGGTGGCGGTGACTAACAGCGACGAGACCAACATGGTGGCCTGCCAGGTCGCCTACTCGTTGTTCCACACCCCGACCAAGATCGCCCGGGTACGGGAATCGGCCTACCTCACCCGCGAAGAGCTGTTCCACAACGACCACATTCCGGTCGACGTGCTGATCAGTCCCGAGCAGGTGGTGACCAACTACATCAAGCGCCTGATCGAGCACCCAGGTTCACTGCAGGTAATCGACTTCGCCGAAGGCAAGGCGCAACTGGTGGCGGTCAAGGCGTACTACGGCGGCCCGCTGGTGGGCCAGCAGTTGCGCCAGATCCGTGCGCACATGCCCAACGTCGACACCCGTGTGGCGGCGATCTTCCGCCGTGACCGGCCGATCACCCCACGCGGCGACACCGTGATCGAGGCCGATGACGAAGTGTTCTTCATCGCCGCGAAAAAAGACATCCGCGCCGTGATGGGCGAGCTGCGACGCATCGACGAGACCAACAAGCGCGTGGTCATCGCCGGTGGCGGGCAGATTGGCGAGCGCTTGGCCGAGGCCATCGAAAGCCGCTATCAGGTGAAGATCATCGAGATGAACCCGGCCCGCTGCCGTCACCTTTCCGATAGCCTGGAAAGCACCGTGGTGCTGCAGGGCAGTGCGTCGGACAAGGACCTGATGCTCGAAGAGAACATCGCCGACGCCGACATCTTCCTGGCCCTGACCAACGACGACGAGGCCAACATCATGTCGTCGCTGCTGGCCAAGCGCCTGGGTGCGCGCAAGGTGATGACCATCATCAACAACCCGGCCTATGTGGACCTGGTGCAGGGCGGCGAGATCGACATCGCCATCAGCCCGCAGTTGGCCACCATCGGCACCTTGCTGGCCCACGTGCGGCGTGGTGATATCGTCAGCGTGCACTCCCTGCGCCGCGGCGCGGCCGAGGCCATCGAAGCCGTGGCGCATGGCGATTCGAAGTCGAGCAAAGTGGTCGGCAAGGCCATCGAAGACATCGCCCTGCCGCCAGGCACCACCATCGGCGCGATCATTCGTGACGAGGAGGTGATGATTGCCCACGACGACACGGTGATCGAATCGGGTGACCATGTGATTCTGTTCGTTGTGGATAAAAAGCACATTCGGGATGTGGAGAAGCTGTTCCACGTCGGCTTGAGTTTCTTCTAGGAGAAGAGGGCATGCGCGAATCGCTGGAGAAGATGCTGGCCAAGGGTGTGGATAACCCGCTGTTGAGGTTCGGCCTTGGCAAGGCCTGGCTGGACGAGGGCAATGGCGCTGAGGCGGCGGTGCACCTGGCGCGTTGCGTGGAGCAGGACCCGAAGTATTCGGCGGCGTGGAAGTTGCTGGGTAAGGCGTATCAGTTGCAGGGGGATTTGGCGGCGGCGCGCAAGGCCTGGGAGGACGGGATCGTGGCGGCGCAGGCCCATGGGGATAAGCAGGCCGAGAAAGAGATGACTGTATTTCTCAAGAAGTTGAATAAAGTCTGAGATTGCCGGGGCTGCTTTGCAGCCCATTCGCGGGGCAAGCCCGCTCCCACAAGTCCTGCACAACCTGAGGGTCACTCTGTACCTTGTGGGAGCGGGCTTGCCCCGCGAATGGGGCGCAAAGCGCCCCCAACTATCTCAATACCAACGCGGCTCACCCGCCGGGCGCTTCTTGAAGCGCTTCATGCTCCACATGTACTGGCTCGGATACTCGCGCACATACCGCTCGACCACCTTGCTCATGGCCGCCGCCGACTCGGTCACATCCGTGCTGTACATCGCCTCCGGCGCCGCTTCCAGAATCACCCGGAACCCAGACCCGTCCGGCAGCCGCAACGCATGCAGGAACACACCCACCGCCTTGCCACCGGCCAGCATGTTCGGCACGAACTTGCTGGTCAGGGCCTGGGTGCCCAGGAACGGCACGAACACACCCGCCGACTCAGCAGGTTCCGGGTCGGCAGGAATGCCCACCTGGCCCCCGCGGCGCACTTCCTTGATCACGCTGAGGATGCCTTCCTTGGTCGAAGGCGCCACGCGGTTACCCATCTGCACTCGCTGTTCACGCAACAAATCATCCACAGCTTTGAGCTTTGGCGGGCGGTAGAAGATGATCGGTTTGCACTGGTTGCAATAGAAGTGGTTCAACACTTCCCAGTTACCCAGGTGGCTGGTGATGCCCACCACGCCCTTGCCCGAGGCCAGGGCCTGCTCCAGCACTTCCAGGCCGTGCACTTCCTTGACCAGTTCCAGCGACCGCTGCGGTGGCCAGATCCAGGCGCAAGCGCTTTCGACAAAGGATTTGCCGATGTCTCTCAGCGCGCGGCCGACCAGTTGCTCACGTTCGGCCGGGTCCATCTCCGGGAAACACTTGGCGAGGTTGATACGCACCACGTTGCGCGACCCGTTCGGGACCTTCCACATCAGCCAGCCGATACCGGCGCCGACGCGCTGCACAGCGCCCCAGGGCAACTTGGCGAACAGTCGAAGCACCCCGACCATCAGGGCGCCCTTGAACTTTTCCACAGGCGAATTCCTTATTTCAGCAAGGCGCGCATTGTACCCCGTCAGCGCGCCAAGGCGGCGTAGCGATCACAATCGGTGGTGTGGTCCATGACCATACCGGTGGCCTGCATGAAGGCATAACAGATGGTTGGGCCGACAAACGTGAAGCCGGCTTTTTGCAGGGCCTTGCTCATTGCCTTCGCTTCATCGGTAACGGCAGGCATTTCGCTTCGGTCCTTGAAATGGTTGACCTTGGGCGTGCCGCCCACAAATGACCAGAGCCACTCGGCCGGGTTATCCACAGCCAGCCAGGCCTGAGCGTTGCGCCGGGCGGCCTTGAGCTTGAGGCGGTTGCGGATGATGCCGGCGTCGAGCATCAGTGCTTCGATCCGTTCATCGCTCATCTGCGCCAACTTCACCGGGTCGAAGCCATGCATCACCTCGCGATAACGTTCGCGTTTACGTAAAACCGTGATCCATGACAGCCCCGCCTGGAACCCTTCGAGCAAAAGCATCTCGAACAGCAACGCCGGATCACGCTGCGGTGTTCCCCATTCCTGGTCGTGGTAGGCCTGGTACAACGGATCGTCGGTACACCAAAAGCAGCGTGGCATAAGGCTCCAATGAGTAGAGGGCGAGGCGAATCAGGTTATACTCCCGCTCTTTACATCCGCATCCCCAGATACAGGTGAATTTCGTGAGCCAGCCTACGCCAGCCGTGCGTACCTTCCAAGACCTGATCCTCGCCCTGCAGAACTACTGGGCAGCTCAAGGTTGTGTGGTGCTTCAGCCCTACGATATGGAAGTAGGCGCCGGCACTTTCCATACCGCCACGTTCCTGCGCGCCGTCGGCCCAGAGACCTGGAACGCCGCCTACGTGCAGCCTAGCCGTCGCCCTGCCGACGGGCGGTATGGCGAAAACCCAAACCGCCTGCAGCACTACTACCAGTTCCAGGTGGTGCTCAAGCCGAACCCGGCCAACTTCCAGGAGCTGTACCTCGGCTCGCTGAAAGCCATTGGCCTGGATCCGCTGGTCCACGATATCCGTTTCGTCGAAGACAACTGGGAATCGCCAACCCTCGGCGCCTGGGGCCTGGGCTGGGAAATCTGGCTCAATGGCATGGAGGTGACCCAGTTCACCTACTTCCAGCAAGTGGGCGGCATCGAGTGCTACCCGGTCACCGGTGAAATCACCTACGGCCTCGAACGCCTGGCCATGTACATCCAGGGTGTCGACTCGGTCTACGACTTGGTATGGGCCGATGGCCCGTTCGGCAAGGTCACCTACGGCGACGTGTTCCACCAGAACGAAGTCGAGCAGTCGACCTACAACTTCGAACACGCCAACGTCGAGAAGCTGTTCGAGCTGTTCGACTTCTACGAAAGCGAAGCCAACCGCCTGATCAAGCTGGAGCTGCCGCTGCCGACCTACGAAATGGTCCTGAAGGCTTCGCACACCTTCAACCTGCTCGACGCCCGCCGCGCCATCTCGGTGACCGAGCGCCAGCGTTACATCCTGCGCGTACGTACCCTGGCCCGGGACGTGGCGCAAAGCTATCTGCAAGCCCGCGCACGCCTGGGCTTCCCGATGGCCACCCCTGAATTGCGTGACGAAGTGTTGGCTAAGCTGGAGGCTGCACAATGAGTGCTCAAGATTTCCTGGTAGAACTGGGCACCGAAGAGCTGCCACCCAAGGCCCTCGCCAGCCTGGGCGACGCCTTCCTGGCCGGTATCGAGAAAGGCCTGCAGGCCGCTGGCCTGAACTACGCCAGCAAATCGGTATACGCCGCGCCGCGCCGCCTGGCCGTACTGATCCGCCAGCTTGACGTGCAGCAGCCTGACCGCAGCATCAACATCGACGGCCCGCCCCTGCAGGCTGCTTTCAAAGACGGCGAGCCGACCCAAGCGGCCCTGGGCTTTGCCAAGAAGTGCGGTGTAGAGCTGTCGGAAATCGACCAGAGCGGCGCCAAGCTGCGTTTCTCCCAGCACATCCCGGGCAAGGCCACTACCAGCCTGCTGCCGACCATCGTCGAAGACTCGCTCAACGACCTGCCGATCCCCAAGCGCATGCGCTGGGGCGCCAGCCGCGAAGAGTTCGTGCGCCCAACCCAGTGGCTGGTGATGCTGCTTGGCGACCAGGTCGTCGACTGCACCATCCTCGCCCAGCAGGCCGGCCGTGAGTCCCGTGGCCACCGCTTCCACCACCCGGAAAACGTGGTTATCACCACCCCGGCCAACTACGTCGAAGACCTGCGCAAAGCCTACGTGCTGGCCGACTTCGCCGAGCGCCGCGAGCTGATTGCCAAGCGCACCGCCGAACTGGCCCTGCAGCAGGAAGGCAGCGCCATCGTGCCGCCGGCGCTGCTGGACGAAGTGACCGCGCTGGTCGAGTGGCCAGTGCCGCTGGTGTGCTCGTTCGAGGAGCGTTTCCTCGACGTGCCGCAAGAAGCCCTGATCACCACCATGCAGGACAACCAGAAGTACTTCTGCCTGCTGGACAGCGAAGGCAAGCTGCTGCCGCGCTTCATCACCGTGGCCAACGTCGAAAGCCGTGACCCGAAGCAGATCATCGAAGGCAACGAAAAGGTCGTGCGCCCACGCCTGACCGATGCCGAGTTCTTCTTCAAGCAAGACAAGAAGCAGCCGCTGGAAACCTTCAACGAGCGCCTCAAGAACGTGGTGTTCCAGGCTCAACTGGGCACCGTGTACGACAAGGCCGAGCGTGTTTCCAAGCTGGCCGCGTTCATTGCCCCGCTGATTGGCGGTGACGCCCAGCGCGCCGCGCGTGCCGGCCTGCTGTCCAAGTGCGACCTGGCCACCGAGATGGTTGGCGAGTTCCCTGAGATGCAGGGCGTTGCCGGTTACTACTACGCGCTCAACGATGGCGAGCCGCAAGACGTCGCCCTGGCCCTGAACGAGCAGTACATGCCGCGCGGCGCTGGCGCCGAGCTGCCAGAGACCGTCACCGGTGCTGCCGTGGCGATCGCTGACAAGCTCGACACCCTGGTCGGTATCTTCGGTATCGGCATGCTGCCAACCGGCAGCAAAGACCCGTACGCCCTGCGCCGCGCCGCGCTGGGCGTGCTGCGCATCCTGATCGAGAAGCAGCTGGACCTGGACCTGACCGGTGCGGCCGAGTTCGCGGTCAAGCAGTTCGGTGCCAAGGTCAAGGCTGCCGGCCTGGCTGAGCAAGTGCTGGAGTTCATCTTCGATCGCCTGCGTGCACGCTACGAAGACGAAGGCATCGACGTGGCCACCTACCTGTCGGTACGCGCCCTGAAGCCGGGTTCTGCCCTGGACTTCGACCAGCGTGTGCAGGCCGTGCAGGCGTTCCGCAAACTGCCGGAAGCCGAAGCCCTGGCCGCGGTGAACAAGCGCGTATCGAACCTGCTGAGCAAGGCCGAAGGCGCCATCGCCGAACAGGTCGAGCCGAAGTACTTCGACAACGCCAACGAGTTCTCCCTGTACTCGGCCATTCAGCAGGCCGACCAGGCCGTGCAACCGATGGCCGCTGCGCGCCAGTACAGCGAGTCGCTGGCCCGCCTGGCAGCCCTGCGTGACCCGGTCGACGCCTTCTTCGAGGCGGTGATGGTCAACGCCGAGGACGCCAAGGTCCGCGCCAACCGTTATGCCCTGCTCAGCCGCCTGCGCGGTCTGTTCCTGGGTGTGGCCGACATCTCGCTGCTGGGGTAAGCCTTGAAACTGCTGATTCTCGATCGAGACGGGGTGATCAACTATGACTCCGACGCTTACATCAAGTCGCTGGAGGAGTGGATCCCCATTCCCGGCTCGGTCGAGGCCATCGCGCAGTTGAGCAAAGCGGGCTGGACGGTGGCCGTGGCCACCAACCAGTCCGGCATTGCCCGCGGCTATTACCCGGTGCAAACCCTCGAGGCCATGCACGCGCGCCTGCGTGCGTTAGTGGCCGAGCAGGGCGGCGAAGTGGGCCATATCGTCTATTGCCCACATGGCCCGGATGAAGGCTGCGCTTGCCGCAAGCCCAAGCCGGGCATGCTGCGGGCGATTGCCGAGCACTACCAGGCCGACCTTGGCGGCGTGTGGTTTGTCGGCGACAGCCAAGGTGACCTTCAGGCCGCCCTGGCCGTCGGTGCACAACCGGTGTTGGTGAAAACCGGCAAGGGTGAGCGGACCCTGGAAAAAGGTGTCCCTGAAACTACACTGATTTTCGACGATCTGGCAGCTATCGCCAGAGAACTAATTTAAACAGTGCGCCTTAGGGCGCATTTTCTCAGGCGGGCACGCCCCGCAACGGTACATGCCACTATGTCGATCCTGCAGGCGATCAGAATCTTTCTTTTTTACCTGCTGCTGGGCACCAGCTCGTTGCTGTGGTGCTCCCTGAGCTTTTTTGTCGCGCCCTTCTTGTCGTTCCCCAAGCGTTACACGTTCATCAACGTGTACTGGTGCCGTTGCGCGTTGTTTTTGACCCGCACCATCCTTGGCATCGATTACAAGATCACCGGCGCCGAGAATGTGCCGAATGAGCCGTGTGTGATCCTGTCCAACCATCAGAGCACCTGGGAGACCTTCTTCCTTTCCCAGTACTTCTCGCCGCTCAGCCAAGTGCTCAAGCGCGAGCTGCTGTACGTGCCGTTCTTCGGCTGGGCCATGGCCATGCTGCGGCCCATCGCGATCAACCGCGACAACCCTAAAGAAGCCCTGCGTCAGGTCGCCAGCCAAGGTGATGAACTGCTCAAGCAGGGTGTGTGGGTGCTGATCTTCCCAGAGGGCACCCGCGTGCCGTTTGGCACCGTCGGCAAGTTCTCCCGTGGCGGTACCGCGCTGGCGGTCAATGCCGGCCTGCCGGTGCTGCCCATTGCGCACAACGCGGGCAAGTTCTGGCCCAAGGCTGGCTGGGGCAAGCGGGCCGGCACCATCGAGGTGGTGATCGGTGAGCCGATGTACGCCAACGGCACCGGCCCTCGTGCAATTGCCGAGCTCAATGACCGCGCCGCCGCCTGGAACGAGGCCACGCAAAGGGCCCTGGGTTCGCTGCCACCCGCGGCTGAAAAGCCACAGGAGCAGACTGCTTGAGTTTCTGTGGATAACTTGTGAGCAGTTTTTCTGCGATCTGTTCTATGTATGCAGTAAGTGATTGAATTAGCTGTTTATTTCTTCACATGACAGATTTGCGAAAAACGTGCATAAGTTTTTCCGCGGCATAAAAAAACCGGCTTTTAAAGCCGGTTTTTTTATGGGTGAACCTGAGGTATGTCAGACCTTGTCGATATCCACGTCCTTGGTTTCTTTCAGGCAGAAAATCCCCACCACCAGGCTGATGCCGGTCACCAGCACCGGGTACCACAGCCCGTAGAAGATATCCCCGGTATACACCACCAGCGCGAACGACACCGTCGGCAGGAAGCCACCAAACCAGCCGTTGCCGATGTGGTAGGGCAGGGACATCGAGGTATAGCGGATACGGGTCGGGAACAGCTCGACCATCACCGCCGCCAGTGGGCCATAGGTCATGGTCGCGATCAGGATCATCGCCACGATCAGCACCACCACCATCACCTCGTTGACCTGCCCCGGATCAGCCTTGGCTGGGTACCCCGCCTGCTCGATCGCCGAGCGCATGGCGGTCTCGTCGAAACCATTGATGGTCTTGTCGCCAATGTTGACCACCACCTCGCTGCCAGCCACGCTCACCGAGCTGTACGGCAGGCCCTGCTTGACCAGGAACGTCTTGACCTTGTCGCATGGGCTGTCGAAGCGCGCCTTGCCAACCGGGTCGAACTGGAAGGTGCAGCCCTGCGGGTCGGCGGTCACGACGATCGGTGCCTGGCGGCTGGCGGCGTCGATCTGCGGGTTGGCGTAATGGCTGAGCGCCTTGAACAGCGGGAAGTACAGCACCGTGGCCAGCAGCAGACCGAGCATCAGAATCGGCTTACGCCCGATCCGGTCCGACAGCCAACCGAAGAACACGAAGAACGGCGCGCCGATCACCACACTGATGATCAGCAGCGTGTTGGCCTGGGCGGGGTCCATCTTGAGCATCTGGGTCATGAAGAACAGCACGTAGAACTGCGCGGTGTAGAAGGTCACCGCCTGGCCAGCATTGATGCTGAACAGGGCAGTGAGCACCACCTTGAGGTTCGGCCAGGAGGTGAACGACTCGCGGATCGGCGATTTGCTGATCTTGCCCTGGGCCTTCATTTTCACGAAGGCAGGCGACTCGTGCATGCTCATGCGAATCCAGGTGGAAATCGCCAGCAGGAAAATCGACAGCAGGAACGGCAGGCGCCATCCCCAGGTTTCGAACTGGTCACCACTGATGTAACGGCTGCCCAGTACGACCAGCAACGACAGCAGCAGGCCCAGGGTGGCGGTGGATTGAATGAAACCGGTATGGAAGCCGCGTTTACCCGGCGGGGCATGCTCGGCCACGTAGGTGGCCGCGCCACCGTACTCGCCACCAAGCGCCAGGCCCTGCAGCATGCGCAGGATTACCAGGATGATCGGTGCCGCAATACCAATGCTGGCATACGTGGGCAGCAGGCCGACGGCAAAGGTCGACAGGCCCATCAGCACGATGGTCACCAGGAAGGTGTACTTGCGCCCGATCATGTCGCCCAGCCGGCCAAACACCAGCGCACCGAAGGGGCGAACCAGGAAGCCGGCGGCGAAGGCCATCAAGGCAAAGATGAAGGCCGTGGTGTCGTTGACCCCAGCAAAGAACTGCTTGCTGATGACCGCCGCCAGCGCGCCATAGAGAAAAAAGTCATACCACTCGAAAACCGTCCCGAGGGATGACGCGAAAATGATCTTTCTTTCTTCACGACGGCTGGCGCTGCTGGCCGTCGCACCCTGCTCTTGGATGTAATCCGACATCGTTGCTGTCCTCGGCCCACAGGCCACAGTGATTATTCTTTTTGTTCCACTGTCGGCAGCCTCCGACCGCAAGCTGCCGGTGTTGCACGCACCCGGGTCAGGGCGTCGGTATTGCGTCTTCGTTTAGGTAGGTCTGGGTCGCAGCTCCTTTGAGGATAAGTTGCGCCGCCTTTTCGGCGATCATCAGCGTGGGTGAACAGGTATTGCCGGAGGTGATCTGCGGCATGATCGAGGCATCCGCCACCCGTAAGCCTGGGATGCCATGCACGCGCAACTGGTTATCCACAACATCCTCTGGGCCACTGCCCATGCGGCAGGTGCCCACGGGATGGAAGATGGTGGTGCCAATCTTGCCAGCGGCCTCAAACAACTCGTCTTCGCTTTGCAGGGCAGGGCCCGGCAGGTATTCCTGGGGGGCGAAGGCCGCGAGGGCAGGGGCCTGGACGATGCGCCGCGTCATGCGGATGGCGTCTGCAGCGACCCGCAAGTCCTGTGGGTCACTGAGGTAGTTGGGATCGATCAGTGGCGCGCTGTGCATATCGGCGGCGCGGATGTCGATGCGCCCGCGGCTGAGCGGGCGCAGGTTGCACACCGAAGCGGTGAAGGCCGGGAAGCGGTGCAATGGCTCGCCGAACCGCTCCAGCGACAAGGGCTGCACGTGGTACTGCAAGTTGGCCGTGGCATGTTCGGGGCTGGAGCGCACGAACGCCCCCAACTGGCTAGGCGCCATGGCCAACGGGCCGCTGCGGTCATAGAGATAACGCAGGCCCATGCCCATCTTGCCCCACAGGCTGTTGGCCATCTGGTTCAGGGTACGGGTGTTGCGGATCTGGTAGATCAGGCGCAATTGCAGGTGGTCCTGCAGGTTACCGCCGACACCGGGCATGTCATGCCGCACACCAATGCCCAAGTCTTCGAGCAGCTTGCGCGGGCCGATGCCAGACCGTTGCAGGATCCCCGGCGAGCCTACGGCGCCGGCGCACAGAATGATCTCGCGACGGGCAGCGAACTCGTGCCAGGCTCCTTGCCAGCGGGCTTTTACCGCACGGGCACGGGTGTTGTTGAGCAGTACCTGATCGACCTCTACACCGGTCAGCACCGTCAGGTTGGACCGGCTGAGCACGGGCCGAAGAAACGCCTTTGACGCGTTCCAGCGCACGCCACTGCGCTGGTTGACCTGAAAGTATCCACAGCCCTGGTTGTCACCGGTGTTGAAGTCGTCGACCTTGGTGATGCCACTTTGCTCGGCCGCCTCGCGGAACGCATCGAGGATCGGCCAGCTGTAACGCTGGCGCTCGACCCGCCATTCGCCGGCAGCGCCATGGTGCTCGCTGTCACCGGCAAAATGGTTTTCACTGGCCTTGAACAGTGGCAGTACGTCCTTCCAGGCCCAGCCTGGGTTGCCTTGCTCGGCCCAGTGGTCATAGTCAGCCGCCTGGCCGCGCATGTAGATCATGCCGTTGATCGATGAACAACCGCCCAGCACCTTGCCCCGTGGATAACCCAGGCTGCGACCACCCAGGCCGCTTTGTGCTTCGGTCTTGAAGCACCAGTCAGTGCGGGGGTTGCCGATGCAATAGAGGTAGCCGACGGGGATGTGGATCCAGGGATAGTTGTCACGGCCACCCGCTTCCAGCAGCAGCACGCGGCAGGAAGGGTCGGCGGACAATCGATTGGCCAGCAGGCACCCGGCTGGACCGGCGCCCACGACCACGTAGTCGAAGACAGAATCGGCTGATGGCATGTGCAACCTCGCGCCTGATTATTGTTCTTGTCCCGAACCATCTTATTGATTAATTTCGCTGTGGAAACACGAGATTTCGCGCAGCCGCTGTGCGTTTTAGCACAGTGACATGTCTGCTTTGGCCATCGCCGGCCAGAGTGAACAGCCCAAAAGGATCAGCATGTTCGACTGGAACGATCTGCGGTTTTTCCTCGAGTTGCAGCGCAGCGGCCGTTTGCTCACTGCCGCCAAACGCCTCAATACCACCCACAGCACCGTGGCCCGGCATATCGAGAGCATCGAGAAAAGCCTGGGCACGCCACTGTTCGTGCAGCATGCCCAAGGCTACGACTTGACCCCGTCCGGGCAGGCCCTGCTCAAGCACGCCGAAGCCATGGAAAACGTCGCCTTGCTGGCGCAGGAAGAAATCACCCAAGCCATCACCCCGCTGGGCAAGATCCGCCTGGGGGTGACCGAAGGCATTGGCATCATGTTCTTCACCCCGCGCATGAACGCGCTGTTCGAGCGCTACCCAGGCCTTGAGGTGGAACTGGTGGCGGTGCCGCGCTTCGTCAGCATCCTCAACCGCGAGGCGGAAATCAGCATCCACCTGGAGCGGCCCAACGCCGACCTGCTGATCACCCGCAAGCTCACCGACTACCGCCTGGCGCTCTACGCCAGCCAAGCGTACCTCGACCGCGCACCGCCGCTGCGCAACCGCGAAGACTTGGCTCGGCACAGCTGGATCGGCTACGTCGATGACCTGCTGTTCAGCCAGGAGCTGCTGTTTCTCAACAGTTTCTGCCGCGCGCCCAACGTAGCGTTTCGCAGCACCAGTGTGATCGCCCAGCAACACGCGGCGCGCGCGGGCCTTGGCATTGCCGTGCTGCCCAACTTCATGGCGCGCCATGACCCGACGCTGGTCCGGGTGCTGCCCAGCGAAACCATCCAGCGCAGCTATTGGATCTGCACCCGTCGCGAGCTGCACAAATCGGTGCGCCTGCGGGTAGTGTGGGACTACCTGCTGGCGCTGTGTGCCGCCGAACAGGGCGAGCTGCTAGCCCAGTAGCGCCTTGCCGGCCAACAGCAGGGCGGCCGCCCAACCGGCCACGGCAAACATCTGCTGCAAGCGCGGCCCGGCGAGTTTGGCTGCCAATGGCCGCGCCAGCAGCAAACCGACCACCGCACCGAGCGCAAACGGTGCGCCGACCTGCCAGTGCATCACCCCCGCCAGGCTGGCGCTGACCACGCTCCCCGTGGACACCAGCGCAATCACCGCCAGCGAGGTCGAAACGATGCTGGCCATGCGCAAATTGGTGTAGCGGTTCAAGGCGGGGATGATCACAAACCCACCGCCCACGCCCAGCAACCCCGACAGCAACCCCGACAGCGCGCCGGTAAAGGCCAGGGCGCGTGCGCAGGGCAACGTCCAGCGTAAACGGCCCTGCAGCGGGTTGAGCACGCAGGGTTCGATGTAGCGGTGAGCATCGTTGGCTTCACCGCGCAGCTCCCTAGCCGCCTTGCGCCAAATGCGCAGGCAGGCGTAGACCAGCACGCCGGCGAATACCAATGCCAGCGGCGTGTTGGGCACACGGTGCGCCAGCATGAGGCCGAAGGGCGCTACCGCGATGCCGATCAGGGCGATGAACAACGCCGCTCGATAGCGCACCAACCCCTGACGCAAACCCAGCACTGCCCCCACGGCGGCAGCAAGGCCCACCGCCAACAGGCCGACTGGCGCCGCCTCGGCCATCGACAGGCCAAGGCCAAACACCAGCAATGGCACCGCAAGAATACCGCCCCCCGCACCGGTCAAGGCCAGCACGGCACCGATGACCGCCCCCAAGCCTGCGCCCAACAGTTGGTGTTCGATCACTGTTTGGCCTCAGCTACCAATGGCTGCGGCCGCGCCAACCATTCACGCCCCTTGAGCATGCCTTTCCAGTACAACGGCGGCAGTACCCGCGCCTTGAGCAACCAGGCCAGGCGCGTCGGCCGTCGGCCATCGAGTAGCCAGCGTGGGAAGCTCGGCGCCACTTTGCCGCCGTAGGTGAACTCGGCCAGCACGATCTTGCCGCGCTCGACAGTCAGCGGGCACGAACCATAGCCGTCGTACATGGCGAGGGTAGGGAGCCTGCCCAACCCCACCAACACGTTATTGGCCACTACCGGCGCCTGCTTGCGCGCTGCCGCAGCAGTCTTGGCATTACTGGTGTTGGCCACGTCGCCCAGGGCATGGATAGTGGTGAACTTTCGATGGCGCAAGGTCTGCGGGTCGACGTCGACCCAGCCCGCGCTGTCTGCTAACGGGCTCTCGCGAATGAAGTCTGGCGCCACCTGCGGCGGCACCACGTGCAGCATGTCGAAGGCCTCGACACGGGTTTCAGTGCTGCCGTCGGCCAAGGTACGCACGAACGTCGCGCGCTTGCCGGGGCCATCCACCGCCACCAGGCGATGGGCGTAGTTAAGGTCCACGGCGTACTTGTCGATGTAAGCCATCAGTGCGGGCACGTAGTCGGCCACGCCAAACAGCACGGCCCCGGCGTTGAAGAAACTGGCTTTCACATCCCCCAAGTGCCCGTGGCGCAGCCAGTGGTCGCAAGACAGGTACAGCGCCTTCTGCGGCGCACCAGCGCACTTGATCGGCATCGGCGGTTGGGTGAACAAGGCGCGGCCCTGCTTGAGCTGCTGCACCAGTTGCCAGGTGTACGAGGCCAGGTCGTAGCGGTAGTTGGAGGTCACGCCGTTACGGCCCAGTGTCTCGCTCAGGCCGTCGATGGCCTGCCAATCGAGTTTCAGGCCTGGGCAAACCACCAACTGTTCATAGCTGATAGCGCGGCCATCTTCGAGTACGACCAACTGGCCCAAGGGGTCGAAGCCCTGCACGCGCGCCTTGATCCAATGCACGCCACGGGGAAGGGTCGAGGCCATGGTGCGCGCCGTGTCTGGCGCCTTGAACACACCGGCACCGACCAGGGTCCAGCCGGGCTGGTAGTAATGCACGTCGGCGGGGTCGATCAGGGCGATATCCAGTGACGGATCACGGCTGATCAGGCTGGACGCGGTCGCGATACCGGCAGCACCGGCACCGACGATGACCACTTTGTGGTGGTCGGTATTGAGCGTGTTGGCAGGGTGGAGCAAGGCAGGCATGGCGGTATTTCCTGGAAATCTCGTTATGGGTAAAAGCGGTTAAAGCGTGTTCAGTGGAATCTTCAGGTAGCTCACGCCATTGGCCTCGGGCTCAGGGAAGTGGCCGCTGCGCATGTTGACCTGCACCGATGGCAGGATCAGCACGGGCATGTCGAGGGTCTTGTCGCGGGCTTCGCGCATGGTCACGAAGCTGTCTTCGTCGATGCCGTGGTGAATGTGGACGTTGCTGCCACGTTGCTCGGCCACGGTCGTGACGTATTGCATGTCGCGCCCGCCCGGCAAGTAGTCGTGGCACATGAACAACCGGGTCTGGTCGGGGAAGGCCAGCAGGCGGCGGATCGAGCGATACAGGGTACGGGCATCGGCGCCGGGGAAGTCGCAACGGGCCGTGCCATAGTCGGGCATGAACAGCGTGTCACCGACGAACACCGCCGTTTCACCGCCATCGACCACCACATAGCTCATGCAGGCGGGGGTGTGCCCCGGCGTGTGCAAAGCACGGGCATGCAGGTTGCCGATACGGAAACCTTCCTCATCCTCCAACAGGACATCGAACTGGCTGCCATCCCGGGCAAAGCCGGGTTCGGCATTGAACAGCGCGCCAAACACTTTCTGCACCTGGGTGATCTGCGCACCGATGGCGGTGTGGCCGCCGAGCTTGTCCTTCAGATAGGCCGCGGCCGACAGGTGGTCTGCATGCACATGGGTTTCCAGTATCCACTGCACCTCGGCATCGAGCGCCTTTACCCGGGTGATCAACCGGTCTGCCGAGGCGGTGCAGGTGCGCCCCGACTTGGGGTCGTAATCCAAAACGCTGTCGATCAACGCGCATTTGCGCGTCTCGCCGTCCATGAGCAGGTAGCTGATGGTCGAGGTCGCCTCGTCGAAGAAGGCTTCCACGTGAAGGTTGTTACCGATGATCATCACGTTCTCCAAAGTTTCCTACGCCCCCTATAGAGGCGTAGGCAGTGAACGGAGGTTTATCAAGATGCATGCCAGGGTTTTTCACAGGCCTTGGCCAATGAATACGGGCCGGGCTGGCGCTTGCCTGGCAACATGGCAGCCACGTTGGCAGTCGACTGTCAGCCAATGGCAGTGTTTGGCAGTCCTTGCTACCCTCCGCCGGGTTATCACATCGGTGCCGTCATGCCTGAGCCTCATCACATCATCCTAGCGTTGGTTTCCTACCTCGAACACGATGCCCTGCCCACCATCGTGCTGGACACGGACTACAACATTCTCGCGGCCAACGCGGCCTACCGCCGCCAGTTCGGCCGAGACCAGCAGGCGCCGCTGGGTGAAAAATGCCACAAGGTCTCGCACCACTATGCCGTGCCGTGCGACCAGGCCGGCGAGCATTGCCCCATGCGCAAGGCATGGGACAGCAAGGTGCCGGAACGTGTGCTGCACATTCATCACACGCCACGCGGCCCTGAGCATGTGGACGTCGAGCTGCGGCCAATCCTGGATGAGCAGGGCAGGGTGGTCGCCTTTGTCGAGCGCCTCACCACCATCACGCTCGCCGCAGCGCAACCTCAGCAGCAGGGCTTGGTTGGGCGGGCGCCAGCGTTCAAGGCAGCATTGGCCAGCCTGCAGCGCGCGGCGCCCGCGCAAATCCCGGTGTTGCTCCAGGGCGAATCGGGTACCGGCAAAGAGCTGTTCGCCCGCGCCCTGCACATGGGCAGCCCGCGCGCAAACGGGCCGTTGGTCGTGGTCGACTGCACCGGCTTGACCGAGTCGCTGTTCGAGAGCGAGCTGTTCGGCTACGAGAAAGGGGCGTTCACCGGCGCCAACCAACGCAAGATCGGCCTGGCCGAAGCCGCACATGGCGGCACGTTGTTCCTCGACGAAATCGGCGAAGTGCCGATGGCCATGCAGGTCAAGCTGCTGCGCCTGATCGAGTCCGGCAGCTTCCGCCCGGTGGGCAGCCTGCGGACCGTGCACTCGGATTTCCGTTTGGTCTCGGCCACGCACAAGCCGCTCAAGAAAATGGTCGCCGAAGGTACGTTCCGTGAGGATCTGTATTACCGCATCAGTGGCTTTCCTATACGGCTGCCTGCCCTGCGTGAGCGCGTGGAGGACCTGCCATTGCTGGTCGAAAGCCTGCTCCAGCGTATGGCTGGGCAGCCCGCGCCCAGGTTGGCCGATGACGCATTGAAGCACCTCGGGCTGCATCCGTTCCCGGGCAATATCCGCGAGTTGCGTAACATCCTTGAGCGGGCACGGCTGTTTGCCGATGACGGGCTGATCCGTCCCGAGCACCTGCCTGACGACATCGGCCCACCGATTGCACCCGGCGTGACCAGGGGCCGAGGCCATAGCGACCTGAGTGAGCTGGCGCAGGCGCTGGAGCAGTTTCAGGGCCCACGCAGTGAGCTGGCGCGCCACTTGGGCATGAGTGAGCGCACCCTCTATCGACGCCTGAAGGCGCTGGGCTTGGGCACGTAGGCAGTCTAGGCCTTGCCCACCTTTACCTGACCTTTACCTCGAGCTAAGGAGTAGCTTGGCAAAACCGCTGTCTGATCCGTTAACCGCACCAGGCGAACAGAACTTGCGCCGGGCATTAACATGCAGAGGATCAGCAACACATGAAAAAAACCCTGACCGTGCTGTGCGCCGCGCTGATGTTCAGCGCGCCGCTGGCCAGCTTTGCTCAACCGGGCCCACCCCAGGGGCATGACAACGGCCCCTCCCATCAGGGCAACACACCGCATGGCAACGGCCAGCACGGCAAACAGCCGCAGGGTCGGCCGGGTAACGGCCATGCGCCAGCCCCTTACCAAAACCCGAACTTCCGTCCACAGCCGGGTATGCCGATACCTCATCAGCAATGGCAACGCGGGCATGCCGTTGACCCCCATTACCGCGGCGATCGCTACTGGGTAACCGACTGGCGTGCACGTCACCTCTATGCGCCACCGCGTGACCACCGTTGGTTGGCTGTGAATGGCGACTATGTGCTGGTGGCGATTGCCAGTGGGGTGATCGTGAACATTCTCAGCGGCTACTGACCCACCGTATCGCACGCATAAAAAAGCCCGCTTTCGCGGGCTTTTTTTGTCGTTCAACCTACACCTGATCAGAAGTCCAGGTTCGATACCGACAGCGCGTTGCTTTCGATGAACTCGCGGCGAGGTTCCACTGCATCGCCCATCAAGGTGTTGAAGATCTGATCGGCAGCGATCGCGTCTTCGATGGTGACCTTGAGCATGCGGCGCACGGTTGGGTCCATGGTGGTTTCCCACAGCTGGTCCGGGTTCATCTCACCCAGCCCTTTGTATCGCTGGATGGTGTGGCGCTTGGTGCTTTCGTTCATCAGCCAGTCCAGGCCTTCCTTGAACTCGACGATTGCCTTGCGGCGCTCGCCACGCTGCACATAAGCACCTTCGCCCAGCAGGCTGGCCAGCTTGGAACCGATGTTGACCACGGTACGGTAGTCGTTGCTGCCGAAGAAATCGCGGTTGAAGGTGATGTAGCTGGCCAGGCCGTGCGAGGTGATTTCCACTTCCGGCAGCCAGACATTGCGCTCCTTGTCTTCGCGCAGGCTGGCTTGATACGCCAGGCCCGACTTCTGGGTGCTGCTCAGACGCTCCTGGAACTTGGCCAGCCAGGCCTGCATCACAGCGTGGTCGCCCAGTTGCTCCAGGGTAACTTCCGGCAGGTAGATGAAGTGCTCGGTCAGCTCCTGTGGGTACAGGCGCGACAAACGCTTGAGGGTCTTCATCACGCCACGGAACTCGTTCACCAGGCTTTCCAGCTGAACGCCGGAAACCGCTGGCGCCGACTCGTCCAGGTGCAGGCTGGCATCTTCCAGGGCCGATTGGGTCATGTACTCTTCCATGGCCTCGTCGTCCTTGATGTACTGCTCCTGCTTGCCTTTCTTCACCTTGTACAACGGTGGCTGGGCAATGTAGATGTAGCCACGCTCGACCAGCTCTGGCAGCTGACGGAAGAAGAAGGTCAGCAGCAGGGTACGGATGTGCGAACCGTCAACGTCAGCATCGGTCATGATGATGATGTTGTGATAACGCAGTTTGTCGATGTTGTACTCTTCGCGACCGATACCACAGCCCAGTGCGGTGATCAGCGTACCGACCTCCTGGGACGAGATCATCTTGTCGAAGCGAGCCTTCTCGACGTTGAGGATCTTACCCTTCAACGGCAGGATCGCCTGAGTGCGACGGTTACGACCTTGCTTGGCCGAACCACCGGCGGAGTCACCCTCCACCAGGTACAGTTCGGAAAGGGCAGGGTCCTTTTCCTGGCAGTCGGCCAACTTGCCTGGCAAGCCCGCGATGTCCAGTGCACCTTTGCGGCGAGTCATTTCACGCGCCTTGCGCGCGGCTTCGCGGGCACGGGCGGCGTCGATCATCTTGCCGACAACAGCTTTGGCTTCGTTCGGGTTCTCGAGCAGGAAGTCCGAGAAGTACTTGTTCATCTCCTGTTCCACGGCGGTTTTCACCTCCGAGGAAACCAGCTTGTCTTTGGTCTGGGAGCTGAACTTGGGGTCAGGGACCTTGACCGAGATGATCGCGGTCAGGCCTTCACGGGCATCGTCGCCCGTGGTCGCCACCTTGTTCTTCTTGGCCAGGCCTTCCTGCTCGATGTAGCTGTTCAGGCTGCGGGTCAGCGAAGAGCGGAAGCCCACCAAGTGAGTACCGCCATCGCGCTGCGGAATGTTGTTGGTGAAGCACAGCAGGTTTTCGTTGAAGCTGTCGTTCCACTGCAGGGCAACTTCAACACCCACACCATCGTCACGCTGGACGTTGAAGTGGAACACCTGGTTGTTCACCGGCGTCTTGTTGGTGTTCAGGTACTCGACGAACGCACGCAGGCCGCCTTCGTATTTGAAGAACTCTTCCTTACCGCTGCGTTCATCCTTGAGCAGAATGCCGACGCCCGAGTTGAGGAACGACAGTTCACGGATCCGCTTGGCCAGGATGTCCCAGCTGAAGTGGATGTTCTTGAACGTCTCAGCCGAAGGCTTGAAGTGGATGTGGGTACCGGTCGTTTCGCTGTCACCTACAATCGCCATAGGCGCTTGAGGGACACCATGAACGTAGGTTTGCTCCCAGATCTTGCCGCTGCGACGCACAGTCAGCACCAGCTTCTCGGACAGGGCGTTAACCACGGAAACACCCACACCGTGCAGGCCGCCCGAAACTTTGTACGAGTTGTCGTCGAACTTACCGCCGGCGTGCAGCACGGTCATGATGACCTCGGCTGCCGATACGCCTTCTTCTTTATGCACGTCAACCGGAATGCCGCGACCGTTGTCGCGCACGCTGATGGATTCATCCGTGTGGATGATGACGGTGATGTCATCGCAATGACCGGCGAGGGCTTCGTCGATCGAGTTGTCGACCACTTCGAAGACCATGTGGTGCAGGCCGCTACCATCATCGGTGTCGCCAATGTACATGCCGGGACGCTTGCGTACGGCATCCAAACCTTTCAGCACTTTAATGCTGGAGGAGTCGTACGTTTGATTTTCGCTCATGCCTTCACTCCCGATGGTCGTGGGTCTGGGTGATACGGCCCTGTTCCACGTGGAACAAAGCAACTGGCGTTTCCGTCTGCCAGCCTTCCCTCAGTAATTCGTGATCTACACAGGTGATGAACACCTGGCAGCGTAATTCTTCTAGCAAGCGGCACAATGCGCGGCGGTGTTGCTCGTCCAGTTCTGACGGCAAGTCATCCACGAGATAAATACAGTGACCGCGGCGAGCCTGGCTGACGAGGTGCCCTTGGGCAATGCGTAGCGCACACACCACAAGTTTCTGCTGCCCTCGCGACAGAATGTCGGCTGCGTTATTGGCAGCCAAACGAAGACGCAGATCAGCACGCTGCGGACCGGCCTGGGTGTGGCCCATTTGCTGGTCACGAAGAAGAGAGGAGGCGAGTACTTCGTTGAGTTCCCGGTCCTTGTCCCAGCCTCGGTAATAGCTCAGGGTCAACCCGTCAAGCTCGACCAGTTCGCTCAGGGTTCGCTCGAAGACGGGCTTCAAGGCCTTGATGTAGTTGCGACGGTATTCATCTATTTCCGCGCTGGCCAGGCACAATTCCCGGTCCCAGGCGGCTTGCGAAGCTGGGTCAAGTGTACCATGCCGCAACCACGAGTTCCGCTGCCGGAGCGCCTTCTGCAGACGTTGCCAGGCAGGCAGAAAACGAGGTTCCACGTGGAACACTCCCCAATCCAGGAATTGGCGGCGAATTTTCGGGGCGCCTTCCAACAGCCTGAAACTGTCTGGGTTGATCAGCTGCAGGGGTAGCAGCTCGGCCAACTGCGCCGCGCTTTTGGCATTCTGCCCGTCGATACGGATGGTGAAATCACCTTGCCGCTCACGAGATACGCCCAGGTTGCTGGTGCCCCCCGACGTCAACTCAACCTCGCCAAACACGGTGCAAGCCGGCTGCTCGTACTGGATGACCGGATTCAGGCGCGTGCTGCGGAAGGAGCGCGCCAGCCCCAGCAAGTGCACAGCTTCGAGCACACTGGTTTTGCCGCTGCCGTTAGCACCGTAGAGGATGTTGATGCGGGGAGAGGGTGAGAGGGTCACCGGGTGCAGGTTGCGCACCGCGGTGACCATGATACGTCGAAGGGACATTCAGTCTGCTACAGGTTACAGACGCATCGGCATGACAACGTAGGAAGAGTCATCATTGCCAGCCTCCTGCAGCAGCGCACTGCTGTTGGAGTCGGACAGAATCAGACGCACCTGCTCGGTCGTCATCACGCCCAGCACGTCCAGCAAGTAGCTGACGTTGAAGCCGATCTCCAGCGCGCTGCCGTTGTAGTCGACGCTGATCTCTTCTTCCGCTTCTTCCTGCTCAGGGTTGTTGGCCTGAATCTTCAGTTGGCCAGCGGCCAGTTGCAGGCGAATGCCGCGGTACTTTTCGTTGGACAGGATCGCGGTACGGCTGAATGCCTCACGCAGCGCCTGACGATCACCGATTACCAGCTTGTCGCCACCCTTAGGCAGAACACGCTCGTAGTCCGGGAATTTGCCATCCACCAGCTTGGAGGTGAAGGTGAACTCGCCGGTGGTTGCGCGAATATGGTGTTGCCCCAAGACGATGCTGACCATGCCTTCCGGATCAGTCAGCAGGCGCGCGAGCTCCAGGATACCTTTGCGCGGCACGATCACCTGGTGGCGATCATCCTGCTCAATTGGCGCGCTCATGGAGCACAGCGCCAGGCGGTGACCATCGGTAGAGACGGCGCGCAGGGTGTTACGCGACACCTCCAGCAGCATGCCGTTGAGGTAGTAGCGCACATCCTGCTGAGCCATGGCAAAGCTGGTGCGCTCGATCAGGCGGCGCAGCTTGCTCTGTTCCAGGTTGCAGGTCAGCGAGCCTGGGCCTTCTTCCACCGTCGGGAAGTCATTGGCGGGCAGGGTCGACAGGGTGAAGCGGCTGCGGCCGGCCTTGACCAACAGTTTTTGCTCGTCGACCTTGATATCGATCAGGACGTCGTTTGGCAGGCTTTTGCAGATGTCCATCAGCTTACGGGCCGGGACAGTGATTTCGCCAGGCTCGGCTGGCTCTTCCAGTTGCACGCGGCCTACCAGTTCGACTTCCAGGTCGGTACCGGTCAACGACAGCTGCTGGCCTTGCACAACCAGCAATACGTTAGACAGGACCGGCAAGGTCTGACGGCGCTCGACGACACCGGCGACCAGTTGCAGGGGTTTCAACAGGGCTTCGCGTTGAATGGTGAAATGCATGGTCTAGTCCCTTGCCTTCAATTAGCTGCGCAGACGGCCATCAGGTCGTCAGCGTCCGCAGCAGGTTCTTGTAGTCCTCGCGGATGTCCGCGTCGGATTCCTTCAGTTCGTTGATTTTGCGGCAGGCGTGCAGCACGGTCGTGTGGTCGCGACCACCAAACATGTCGCCGATCTCCGGCAGACTGTGGTTGGTCAGCTCCTTCGACAGGGCCATGGCTACCTGGCGCGGGCGCGCGACAGAACGCGAGCGACGCTTGGACAACAGATCGGAGATCTTGATCTTGTAGTACTCGGCCACTGTGCGCTGAATGTTATCCACACTGACCAGCTTGTCTTGCAGCGCCAGCAAGTCTTTGAGCGATTCGCGAATCAGTTCGATGGTGATGTCGCGGCCCATGAAGTGCGAGTGAGCGATCACCCGCTTCAGGGCACCTTCCAATTCGCGGACGTTAGAGCGGATGCGCTGGGCAATAAAGAAGGCAGCGTCATGCGGCAGCTCGACTTTAGCCTGGTCCGCCTTCTTCATCAGAATCGCGACACGCGTTTCCAGCTCGGGAGGCTCTACCGCAACGGTGAGGCCCCAGCCGAAGCGGGATTTCAGACGTTCCTCCAGGCCTTCGATTTCCTTCGGGTAGCGGTCGGAGGTGAGGATCACCTGCTGGCCGCCCTCGAGCAGGGCGTTGAAGGTGTGGAAAAACTCTTCCTGGGAACGCTCTTTGCGGGCGAAGAACTGGATGTCGTCGATCAGCAACGCATCGACCGAGCGATAGAAGCGCTTGAATTCGTTGATGGCATTGAGCTGCAGCGCCTTGACCATGTCCGCGACGAAACGCTCCGAATGCAGGTAGACCACCTTGGCATTCGGATTTTTCTTCAGCAGGTGGTTACCCACAGCATGCATCAAGTGGGTTTTACCCAAGCCCACACCCCCATAAAGGAAGAGCGGGTTGTAGCCATGCTTCGGGTTGTCGGCGACCTGCCAGGCAGCGGCCCGCGCCAGCTGGTTCGACTTACCTTCGACGAAGGTGTCGAAGGTGAACGTGCGGTTCAGGTAACTGGTGTGCTTGAGGGCACCTTCAACCTGAACAGTGCGCTGTTCGGTGCGGGTGTTGGTAGCCGGTGCCGGCGCAGGCTCGGCCATGGCATCAAAGCTGTCACGCGACGAAGGCTCGGCAACCTCATTGACCTGCGCAGCTTCCACAGGCGCAGCGGCAGGCTCTACCGACATCGCAGCAGGCGCGGCTTTTTGTACCTGGGTCTGCGCCAGCGAAGCGGCCACAGCGGCGCTGACCGGCGCATTGGGCGCGGCCCGCGGCGCCGAGCTGCGACGGCTGCCTATTAATAAGGAAAGGGCAGGCGCAATGCCGCTGCCGTTCTCACCCAACAGCTCGAGCAGACGACCCAGGTACTTTTCATTGACCCAATCGAGAACGAAACGGTTAGGCGCATAGACGCGCAACTCGTCGCCTTCGGCTTCGACCTGTAGCGGACGGATCCAGGTGTTGAATTGCTGGGCAGGCAGTTCATCGCGCAGAAGCTCCACGCACTGCTGCCAAAGTTCCACTGACACGGATATCCCCTGAGTTTGAAAGCCGGATGAGGCAAAAACAAACCGCCATTGTACCGGTCGAGCGATCAGTTATCCACATGTGGATACGTTAGGAGCCATGACAAAACAGCCATTTATCGACCAAAAAGGCTTTATTGCGCTGTGCATAAGCTCTGTGGATAACCGCGCCTGAGGGCTATGCACAACCCTGGGTTGAGATCTGTGGATAATTCGCCTGTGGATAATGCGCACTTTAATCCACAGCTTCTGCGCATGCGGAGCACAAGCGCAGCACTGGATACCGACAGGGTTTCAAAACTCTGTACAGCCCGCAATTTCTGGGCTGTAGAACGTTATCCACAGAAAGTTATCCACTTAAGATTTATAAGTTCTTTAAGAAAGCTTTTTAAATGTCTCTTCTTTTTTTTCATGTTATCCCCCGATGTGCGTTCACGCTAAGGCCGTGTCTGGGCAGCGTCAGATCGACCGAGCCCGTCACGCCTTCTATAAGGAATGACTGGTTGGAAATTGACCTATTGGCTTGCTTTCTCTAGAATCGCCGGTCTCTTAAAAAGGGGGCCATCCCGGCCGTCGTCGACAAACCCAGGTAACACGCCATGAAACGTACTTTCCAACCAAGCACCATCAAGCGCGCGCGCACTCACGGTTTCCGTGCTCGTATGGCTACCAAGAACGGCCGCGCTGTTCTGTCGCGTCGTCGTGCCAAAGGCCGTAAGCGTCTGGCCATTTGATTTTTCGGCACAGGTGGTGAGTCAGGACTTCAGTCGGGAAAAGCGACTGCTTACACCCCGACATTTCAAAGCGGTCTTCGACTCCCCAACCGGCAAGGTTCCAGGGAAAAACCTGCTGATCCTTGCTCGCGAGAACGGCCTCGATCATCCGCGCCTTGGCCTGGTGATCGGCAAGAAGAGCGTCAAGCTCGCCGTTCAACGCAATCGCCTCAAGCGCTTGATGCGCGATTCCTTTCGTCTGAACCAGCAGATACTCGCTGGCCTGGACATCGTGATCGTCGCGCGCAAGGGATTGGGTGAGGTAGAAAACCCGGAATTGCATCAACACTTTGGCAAGCTCTGGAAACGCCTGGCGCGCAGCCGGCCTTCTCCAGCGGTTAGCGCCGATTCCGCAGGGGTAGACAGCCAAGATGCGTAAACTGGCACTCGTTCCGATCCAGTTTTACCGTTATGCCATCAGTCCTCTGATGGCCAGTCACTGTCGTTTCTTCCCCAGCTGCTCCTGTTACGCTTACGAAGCCATCGAAAACCATGGCTTATGGCGTGGTGGGTGGCTGGCCGTTCGTCGCCTGGGGCGTTGTCATCCGTGGAACGACGGCGGTTTCGATCCCGTTCCACCCGCTCCTTCCTCCCGAACTTCTTCGATAGCCGAGTAATCATGGATATTAAACGCACGATCCTGATCGCCGCGCTGGCAGTCGTGTCCTACGTCATGGTCCTGAAGTGGAACGATGACTACGGCCAAGCTGCCCTGCCGACTCAGAATACTGCTGCCAGCACTGTTGCTCCGGGCTTGCCCGATGGCGTGCCGGCCGGTAACAACGGTGCCAGCGCCGATGTACCGAGCGCCAACGCCGAATCGAGCCCTGCCGAACTGGCACCGGTCGCACTCAGCAAGGATCTGGTCCGCGTCAAGACCGATGTTCTGGAACTGGCTATCGACCCGGTGGGTGGTGACATCGTCCAGCTGAACCTGCCGAAGTACCCACGCCGTCAGGACCACCCGAACATTCCGTTCCAGCTGTTCGACAACGGTGGCGAGCGTGTTTACCTGGCCCAGAGCGGCCTGACCGGCGCCAATGGCCCGGACGCCCGTTCCACGGGTCGCCCGCTGTACGCGGCTGAACAGCGCAACTACCAGCTGGCCGATGGCCAGGAACAACTGGTGGTGGACCTGAAGTTCAGCGACAACGGTGTGAACTACATCAAGCGCTTCAGCTTCAAGCGCGGTGAGTACGACCTGACTGTCAGCTACCTGATCGACAACCAGAGCAGCCAGGCTTGGAGCGGCAACATGTTTGCCCAGCTCAAGCGTGACGCCAGTGGCGATCCGTCTTCGAGCACGGCGACCGGCACCGCTACCTACCTGGGCGCCGCCCTGTGGACAGCTGCCGAGCCGTACAAGAAAGTGTCGATGAAGGACATCGACAAAGGTAGTTTGAAAGAAAATGTGTCCGGCGGCTGGGTCGCCTGGCTGCAGCACTACTTCGTCACTGCCTGGATCCCGGCCAAGTCGGACAACAACGTTGTCCAGACCCGCAAGGACAGCCAAGGCAACTACATCATCGGCTACACCGGCCCAGCCATCAGCGTTCCGGCTGGCGGCAAGGTCGAAACCAGCGCCATGCTGTACGCCGGTCCGAAGATCCAGTCCAAGCTCAAAGAGTTGTCCCCAGGCCTGGAACTGACCGTCGACTACGGCTTCCTGTGGTTCATTGCCCAGCCGATCTTCTGGCTGCTGCAACATATCCACAGCCTGCTGGGTAACTGGGGCTGGTCGATCATCGTCCTGACCATGCTGATCAAAGGCCTGTTCTTCCCGCTGTCGGCTGCCAGCTACCGCTCGATGGCGCGCATGCGTGCCGTGGCGCCGAAGCTCGCTGCGCTGAAGGAACGCTTCGGTGATGATCGCCAGAAGATGTCCCAGGCGATGATGGAGCTGTACAAGAAAGAGAAGATCAACCCGCTGGGTGGCTGCCTGCCGATCCTGGTTCAGATGCCGGTATTCCTGGCCCTGTACTGGGTACTGCTGGAAAGCGTAGAAATGCGCCAGGCCCCATGGATGCTGTGGATCACTGACCTGTCGATCAAGGATCCGTTCTTCATCCTGCCGATCATCATGGGCGCCACCATGTTCATTCAGCAGCGTCTGAACCCGACGCCGCCGGATCCGATGCAGGCCAAGGTAATGAAAATGATGCCAATCATCTTCACCTTCTTCTTCCTGTGGTTCCCGGCTGGCCTGGTGCTGTACTGGGTTGTGAACAACTGCCTGTCGATTTCGCAGCAGTGGTACATCACCCGCCGTATCGAAGCAGCGACTAAAAAAGCTGCTGCTTGACGGGCTGCTAGTCTGTGAATAAAAACGCCCCCTAGTGGGGCGTTTTTGCTATCTGTCGTTTTTGTCGTAGAGGCTTTCGAGCATGAACACTGTGCGTGAGACCATCGCTGCCATCGCTACCGCCCAAGGCCGCGGTGGCGTGGGCATTGTCCGCTTGTCTGGCCCTCTGGCGGCCAAGGCAGGCCAGCTCATCACCGGCCGCACCCTGACGCCTCGCCATGCGCATTACGGGCCCTTCCGTGATGACCAGGGCCTGGTCCTGGACGAAGGCATCGCGTTGTACTTCCCGGGGCCGAACTCGTTCACCGGTGAGGATGTGCTCGAGCTGCAGGGGCATGGTGGGCCGGTGGTCCTCGACATGCTGCTGCAACGCTGTGTACAACTTGGTTGCCGCCTGGCCCGGCCCGGTGAGTTCAGCGAGCGTGCGTTTCTCAACGACAAGCTCGACCTGGCGCAAGCCGAGGCGATCGCCGACCTTATCGAGGCCAGCTCCAGCCAGGCCGCGCGCAATGCCTTGCGTTCGCTACAAGGTGAGTTCTCCAAGCGTGTGCACAGCCTTACCGAGGCGCTGATCGCCTTGCGGATCTATGTCGAAGCGGCGATCGACTTTCCTGAGGAGGAGATCGACTTCCTCGCCGATGGCCACGTGCTGTCGATGCTGGACGCGGTGCGTGGCGAGTTGTCCACAGTGCAACGCGAAGCCGGGCAGGGCGCTTTGCTGCGCGATGGCATGACCGTAGTTATTGCCGGCCGTCCGAATGCGGGTAAATCCAGCCTGCTGAACCGCCTTGCGGGCCGCGAAGCCGCTATCGTCACCGACATCGCCGGCACCACCCGCGACATCCTGCGTGAACATATCCACATCGATGGCATGCCGTTGCATGTGGTCGACACTGCAGGCCTGCGTGATACCGATGACCATGTGGAAAAAATCGGCGTCGAGCGGGCGCTCAAGGCTATTGGCGAAGCGGATCGTGTATTGCTGGTGGTGGATTCCACAGCCCCGGAAGCCGCAGACCCGTTTGCCCTCTGGCCGGAGTTCCTCGATCAGCGGCCAGACCCTGGCAAAGTCACCCTGATCCGCAACAAGGCTGACCTCAGTGGTGAGGCCGTGGGCCTGGAACAGTGTGACGACGGCCATGTGACCATCACCCTCAGCGCCAAGGACGACGACAGTGGCTTGCAGTTGCTGCGCGACCACCTCAAGGCCTGCATGGGTTATGAACAGACCGCCGAGAGCGGTTTCAGCGCCCGCCGGCGCCACCTCGATGCTCTGCGCCAGGCCAGCGATCACCTGGAGCATGGCCGCGCGCAATTGACCCTGGCGGGGGCCGGTGAGCTGCTGGCTGAGGACCTGCGACAGGCTCAGCAGGCCCTGGGAGAGATCACAGGGGCGTTCAGCTCGGATGACCTGTTGGGGCGCATCTTCTCCAGTTTCTGCATCGGTAAGTAATCCACAGGCCTTCAAAAGGCACTCGCAACACCAGGCCGCTCCTTCGGGAGCGGCTTTTTTTTGCCCGGCGATTGGTTAGCAAGGGGCTGTAGATAGCAAAAGCACGGCTCGACTTCCGGTTTTATTTCATCCACAGCAGCCAAAACACTCGCCTGTACCCTGTGGAAAACCCTCCATCAGCTCTCTTGATAACCCCCCTCTTTTTCTTGAGGAAAAAACCGCTTGTGCATAAGTAGCACTTTAATCCACAGGCTAAAGGACGTTATCCAGAGGCCTTATGGCACTTGGATAACAGGGTTTAATTTCTCTGTACACAGCTCAGCGTAAGGGCTGTGTAACCTTATCCACAGAAAGGTGTGTGCATAAGAATAAACATAAAAACAAAGCTTTTTTAAATCTCTCTTCGTTGTTTTTGTTGTCTGCCACTCATCCACAGCCTGATCAAATTTTGCGCAAGCGGTTCCTTTGCAAGGGGGTAAGTCCCTATACTTGTCCGCTTACCTTCTCTATTCGCAAAAACAGGCACGAGGTGCGTGGTGGATTTCCCTTCCCGTTTTGAAGTGATCGTCATCGGCGGCGGCCATGCCGGTACCGAGGCTGCGCTTGCGTCTGCACGCATGGGTGTGAAAACCCTGCTGCTGACCCATAACGTGGAAACCCTCGGTCACATGAGCTGCAACCCCGCGATTGGCGGTATTGGCAAAAGCCATCTGGTCAAAGAGATCGATGCGCTCGGCGGTGCCATGGCATTGGCCACCGACAAGAGCGGCATCCAGTTCCGCGTTTTGAACAACCGCAAAGGCCCGGCCGTACGCGCCACCCGAGCGCAAGCTGACCGCGCCATTTACAAGGCTGTGGTTCGCGAAATCCTGGAAAACCAGCCAAACCTGTGGATATTCCAGCAGTCCTGCGACGACCTGATCGTCGAACAGGACCAAGTCAAAGGCGTGGTGACCCAGATGGGCCTGCGCTTCTTTGCCGACTCCGTGGTGCTGACGACCGGGACCTTCCTCGGTGGCCTTATCCACATCGGTTTGCAAAACCATTCCGGCGGTCGCGCCGGCGATCCGCCTTCGATTGCCCTGGCGCACCGCATGCGTGAACTGCCGCTGCGCGTAGGCCGTTTGAAAACCGGTACCCCGCCGCGTATCGATGGCCGGTCGGTAGACTTCTCGGTCATGACCGAGCAACCGGGCGATACGCCGATCCCGGTCATGTCGTTCATGGGCAACGCGCAGATGCATCCGCGCCAGGTGAGCTGCTGGATTACCCACACCAACGCCCGCACCCACGAAATCATCGCGTCGAACCTCGACCGTTCGCCGATGTACTCGGGTGTGATCGAAGGTGTTGGCCCGCGCTACTGCCCATCGATCGAAGACAAGATCCACCGTTTTGCCGACAAGGAAAGCCACCAGGTATTCATCGAGCCGGAAGGCCTGAACACCCATGAGCTGTACCCCAACGGCATCTCGACGTCGCTGCCGTTCGACGTGCAGCTGGAGCTGGTGCGCTCGATTCGCGGCATGGAAAACGCCCACATCGTGCGCCCGGGCTACGCCATCGAGTACGACTACTTCGACCCGCGTGACCTGAAGTACAGCCTCGAGACCAAAGTCATCGGCGGCCTGTTCTTCGCTGGCCAGATCAACGGCACCACCGGTTACGAAGAAGCCGGTGCACAAGGCCTGTTGGCCGGTACCAACGCTGCACTGCGTGCGCAAGGCCGCGAAAGCTGGTGCCCGCGCCGCGACGAGGCGTACATCGGCGTACTGGTCGACGACCTGATCACCCTGGGTACCCAGGAGCCGTACCGCATGTTCACCTCGCGTGCCGAGTACCGGCTGATCCTGCGCGAAGACAACGCCGACCTGCGCCTGACCGAAAAAGGCCGCGAACTGGGCCTGATCGATGACCAGCGTTGGGCCGCGTTCTGCGCCAAGCGTGATGGCATCGAGCGTGAGGAACAGCGCCTGAAGTCGACTTGGGTTCGCCCGAATACGCCGCAGGGCCAGGCAGTTGTGGATAAGTTCGGCACGCCGTTGAGCCACGAATACAGCCTGCTCAACCTGTTGGCGCGGCCGGAAATCGACTACGCCGGCCTGATCGAGGCCACCGGTGGTGATGAAATTGATCCACAGGTTGCCGAGCAGGTCGAGATCAAGACCAAGTACGCGGGCTACATCGACCGCCAGCAGGACGAAATCGCTCGGCTGCGCGCCAGCGAAGACACCCGCCTGCCTGTGGATATCGACTACACCACGATTTCTGGCCTGTCGAAGGAAATCCAGGGCAAGCTTGGCCAGACCCGTCCCGAGACGTTGGGCCAGGCTTCGCGTATCCCTGGTGTGACACCAGCGGCCATTTCGCTGCTGCTGATTCATCTGAAAAAACGCGGCGCTGGCCGCGAATTGGAGCAAAGCGCTTGAGTGCCCTGGTCACCCCGCAACACGCCGAAGAATTGTCCACAGGCGCGCGCCAGCTCGGCATCGAGCTGAGCGCCCAGCAGCACGAGATGCTGCTGGGCTACCTGGCCCTGTTGATCAAATGGAACAAGGCCTACAACCTGACTGCCGTGCGTGATCCGGACGAGATGGTTTCGCGGCATCTGCTCGACAGCCTCAGCGTCATGTCGTTTATCCACAGCGAGCGCGATAACTGGCTGGATGTCGGCAGTGGGGGTGGCATGCCAGGCATACCCTTGGCTATCCTGCACCCGCACAAGCAAGTGACGGTTCTGGACAGCAATGGCAAGAAGACCCGCTTCCTGACCCAGGTCAAAATGGAACTCAAGCTGGACAACCTGCAGGTTATCCACAGCCGGGTCGAAGCATTCAAACCGGCGCAACCGTTCAGCGGAATCATCTCTCGTGCCTTCAGCAGCATGGAGAACTTCACCAACTGGACCCGCCATCTGGGCGACACCGGGACGCAATGGCTTGCAATGAAGGGGCTGCATCCTGCCGATGAACTGGTAGCATTGCCCGCAGACTTCACAGTGGAAAGCGAGCAGGCCCTGACCGTTCCGGGTTGCCAGGGCCAGCGCCATCTGCTGATACTGCGCCGCAAGGCATGACTGGGAACACGCGCATCAATGGCTAAGGTATTCGCAATCGCGAACCAGAAAGGTGGTGTGGGCAAGACCACCACCTGTATCAATCTCGCCGCTTCGCTGGCCGCGACCAAACGTCGTGTGCTGCTGATCGACCTCGATCCGCAAGGCAACGCCACCATGGGCAGCGGTGTCGACAAGCACGAGCTCGAGCACTCGGTATACGACCTGCTGATCGGGGAATGCGACCTGGCTCAGGCCATGCATTACTCCGAGCACGGTGGTTTCCAGCTGTTGCCGGCCAACCGTGACCTGACCGCCGCCGAAGTGGTGCTGCTGGAAATGCAGGTCAAGGAAAGCCGCCTGCGCAACGCCCTGGCGCCGATCCGCGAGAACTACGACTTCATTCTCATCGACTGTCCGCCGTCGTTGTCGATGCTGACGCTGAACGCGTTGGTGGCCTCCGATGGCGTCATCATCCCCATGCAGTGCGAGTACTACGCACTGGAAGGTCTCAGTGACCTTGTGGATAACATCAAGCGCATCGCCGCCCGGTTGAACCCGGAGCTGAAGATCGAAGGCCTGTTGCGGACCATGTTCGACCCGCGCCTGAGCCTGAACAACGATGTTTCGGCCCAGCTCAAGGAACACTTCGGCGAGCAGCTGTACGACACGGTCATCCCGCGCAACATTCGCCTGGCCGAGGCCCCAAGCTTCGGCATGCCGGCCCTGGCCTACGACAAGCAATCGCGTGGCGCGCTGGCTTATCTGGCCCTGGCTGGGGAACTGGTACGCCGTCAGCGCCGTCCATCCCGCACTGCACAAACAACTTAAGGAATCCGTATGGCCGTTAAGAAACGGGGTCTCGGACGTGGGTTGGATGCACTGCTCAGTGGTCCTTCCGTCAGCGCGCTCGAAGAGCAGGCTGTCAAGATCGACCAGAAAGAACTGCAACACCTGCCGGTCGAGCTGATTCAACGTGGCAAGTACCAGCCACGTCGCGACATGGACCCGGTGGCGCTGGAAGAACTCGCGCATTCGATCCGCACCCATGGCGTGATGCAGCCGATCGTGGTTCGCCCGATTGCCGACAACCGCTACGAGATCATCGCCGGTGAGCGCCGTTGGCGCGCCACCCAGCAGGCTGGCCTGGACACCGTGCCGGCCATGGTCCGCGAAGTGCCGGACGAAACGGCCATCGCCATGGCGCTGATCGAAAACATCCAGCGCGAAGACCTCAACCCCCTGGAAGAGGCCCTCGCGCTGCAGCGCCTGCAGCAGGAGTTCGAACTGACCCAGCAGCAGGTAGCGGATGCCGTGGGCAAGTCGCGGGTTACCGTGGCCAACCTGCTGCGCCTGATCACCCTGCCTGAAGCGATCAAGACCATGCTCGCCCATGGAGACCTGGAGATGGGTCATGCGCGCGCTTTGCTCGGTCTTGAAGAGCATCGTCAGGAAGAGGGGGCGCGTCATGTTGTCGCACGTGGCCTCACCGTGCGCCAAACCGAGGCACTGGTGCGTCAGTGGCTCAGCGACAAGCCTGATCCGGTCGAACCGAGCAAACCTGATCCGGATATCGCACGCCTTGAACAGCGGCTCGCAGAGCGCCTGGGCTCTGCCGTACAGATCCGTCATGGCAACAAGGGCAAGGGCCAGTTGGTTATTCGCTATAACTCGCTTGACGAGTTGCAAGGCGTCCTTGCTCACATCCGCTGAAACAATTCCTGTTGTAGCGCGCAGTCGGAAATCACTACGAAGAGTTGAATAGGGGTTAATCCACCCCTATACTCTGCGCGCATTTTGTCGGCACAAATTATGCCAAGTCATAGCTGACTTGTTGGTCGACTTCCGAGGAGCAGTTGTGATGGAAATACGCACGCCAAACCGCTTGCCTTTCCATCGCTGGGCGGTTTTTCCGGTACTGCTGACTCAATGTGTTGTACTGCTGTTGGCAACGTTGGTGTTGTGGCAGTGGAAAGGGGCGGTCAGTGGATATTCAGGTCTCTGCGGAGGTTTGATTGCCTGGCTACCCAATGTGTATTTCGCCTGGAAGGCATTTCGCTTCAGCGGAGCCCGGGCAGCGCAGGCCATCGTCAAGTCGTTCTACGCTGGCGAGGCAGGCAAAATGATTTTGACGGCAGTGCTGTTTGCACTGACCTTCGCAGGAGTGAAGCCATTGGCGCCGTTAGCAGTATTCGGCGTCTTCCTGCTGACCCTAATGGTCAGCTGGTTCGCGCCACTGCTAATGAATAAAAGACTTTCGAGACCTTAGGGCGTTTGAGGCAACCATGGCAGCAGAAACCGCTTCGGGCTATATCCAGCACCACTTGCAGAACCTGACCTACGGTCAACTACCAGACGGCAGCTGGGGCTTCGCCCATTCGGCTGCAGAAGCCAAGGCAATGGGCTTCTGGGCGTTCCACCTGGACACCCTGGGCTGGTCCGTTGCGCTGGGTCTGATCTTCCTGTTCATCTTCCGCATGGCGGCGAAGAAGGCGACCTCCGGCCAACCTGGCGGTCTGCAGAACTTCGTCGAAGTGATGGTCGACTTCGTCAACGGCAGCGTGAAGGATTCCTTCCACGGCCGTAGCCCGGTGATCGCACCGCTGGCGCTGACCATCTTCGTCTGGGTATTCCTGATGAACGCCGTCGACCTGGTACCGGTCGACTGGATTCCTCAGCTGGCCATCCTGATCTCCGGTGATCCGCACATTCCGTTCCGCGCCGTGTCGACCACCGACCCGAACGCGACCCTGGCCATGGCCTTCAGCGTGTTCGCCCTGATCATCTTCTACAGCATCAAGGTCAAGGGCCTGGGCGGCTTCATCGGTGAGCTGACCCTGCACCCGTTCGGCAGCAAGAACATCTTTGTTCAGATCCTGCTGATCCCGGTGAACTTCCTGCTCGAATTCGTCACCCTGATCGCCAAGCCGATCTCGCTGGCCCTGCGTCTGTTCGGCAACATGTACGCCGGTGAGCTGGTGTTCATCCTGATCGCCGTCATGTTCGGCTCCGGCCTGCTCTGGCTGAGCGGCCTGGGTGTGGTGCTGCAATGGGCGTGGGCTGTGTTCCACATCCTGATCATCACCCTGCAAGCTTTCATCTTCATGATGCTGACCATCGTCTACCTGTCGATGGCGCACGAAGATAACCATTAAGACCGCCTGGCGTGTCTGATAGCCTTCCTCGCCGGTACGGGGGGAGGGCTTAAAAAGTCCGCAAGGGCAGCTGTACTCACGATTTGTTTTACCGCTTCAAACTAAAAACCTAACCAATACGACGTAAAAGTCGGGAGGAAAGATGGAAACTGTAGTTGGTCTGACCGCTATCGCTGTTGCTCTGCTGATCGGCCTGGGTGCTCTGGGTACCGCCATTGGTTTCGGCCTGCTGGGCGGCAAGTTCCTGGAAGGCGCTGCTCGTCAACCAGAAATGGTTCCGATGCTGCAGGTTAAAATGTTCATCGTTGCCGGTCTGCTCGACGCCGTAACCATGATCGGTGTTGGTATCGCTCTGTTCTTCACCTTCGCGAATCCGTTCGTTGGTCAGATCGCCGGCTAATCACTCGTCACCACGAGTTGATTTGCTGTATGAATTAAGACCGAGCGAGGTGTTGGCGTGAACATTAATGCAACCCTGATTGGCCAATCCGTTGCTTTCCTGATTTTTGTACTCTTCTGCATGAAGTACGTATGGCCTCCGGTCATCACTGCTCTGCAAGAGCGCCAAAAGAAGATTGCCGATGGCTTGGACGCTGCCAACCGCGCAGCTCGCGACCTGGAGCTGGCCCAAGAGAAAGCGGGTCAGCAACTGCGTGAAGCTAAAGCACAGGCAGCCGAAATCATTGAGCAAAGCAAGAAACGCGCTGCTCAGCTTGTCGAGGAAGCCCGTGAACAGGCCCGCGTCGAAGCTGACCGTGTGAAGGCTCAGGCTCTGGCCGAGATCGAACAGGAACTGAACAGCGCTAAAGACGCCCTGCGTGCCCAAGTGGGTGCTCTGGCCGTTGGCGGTGCTGAAAAGATCCTTGGCGCCACAATCGATCAAAACGCGCATGCGGAGCTGGTTAACAAACTGGCCGCTGAAATTTAAGCGAGGGCGATCATGGCAGAACTGACCACGTTGGCCCGACCTTACGCTAAGGCTGCCTTTGAGCATGCCCAGGCCCATCAGCAACTGGCCAATTGGTCAGCCATGCTCGGCCTGGCTGCTGCGGTGTCGCAAGACGACACCATGCAGCGCCTGCTCAAGGCCCCGCGACTGACGAGCGCAGAAAAGGCCGCCACGTTCATTGACGTGTGCGGTGACAAGTTCAATGCACAGGCACAGAATTTCATTCATGTTGCCGCGGAAAACGACCGTCTCCTGCTTCTGCCGGAGATTGCCGCTCTGTTCGACCTGTACAAGGCCGAGCAAGAGAAATCCGTGGACGTGGAAGTCACCAGTGCCTTCGCGTTGAACCAAGAACAGCAAGACAAACTCGCCAAGGTTCTCAGTGCACGGTTAGGCCAGGAAGTGCGCCTGCACGCGTCGGAGGATGCCAGCCTGATTGGCGGCGTCGTCATCCGCGCTGGTGACCTGGTAATCGATGGCTCTGTTCGCGGCAAAATCGCGAAACTGGCCGAAGCATTGAAATCTTGAGTTTGAAGGGGCAGCAGAGCAATGCAGCAACTCAATCCTTCCGAAATTAGTGAAATCATCAAGGGCCGCATCGACAACCTCGATGTGAGCTCCCAAGCCCGTAACGAAGGTACCGTCGTTTCGGTTTCCGACGGTATCGTGCGGATCCACGGTCTGGCCGACGTCATGTACGGCGAAATGATCGAGTTCCCTGGCGGCGTCTACGGTATGGCACTGAACCTGGAGCAAGACTCCGTTGGTGCAGTGATCCTGGGTGCATACGACACCCTCGCCGAAGGCATGAGCGCCAAGTGCACCGGCCGCATCCTGGAAGTTCCGGTTGGTAAGGAACTGCTGGGTCGCGTCGTCGACGCACTGGGCAACCCGATCGACGGCAAAGGCCCGCTGGGCAACACTCAGACCGACGCGGTCGAGAAAGTTGCTCCAGGCGTGATCTGGCGTAAGTCGGTAGACCAGCCTGTACAGACTGGCTACAAGTCCGTTGACGCCATGATCCCTGTCGGCCGTGGCCAGCGTGAGCTGATCATCGGTGACCGTCAGATCGGCAAGACCGCCATGGCCATCGACGCCATCATCAACCAGAAAGACTCCGGTATTTTCTGTGTGTATGTTGCTGTCGGCCAGAAGCGTTCCACCGTTGCCAACATCGTTCGCAAGCTGGAAGAAAACGACGCACTGAAAAACACCATCGTGGTGGTTGCCAGTGCTTCGGAATCCGCCGCACTGCAATTCCTGGCGCCATACGCCGGTTGCACCATGGGCGAGTTCTTCCGTGACCGCGGTGAAGACGCACTGATCGTTTACGATGACCTGTCCAAGCAGGCCGTTGCCTACCGTCAGATCTCCCTGCTGCTGCGCCGTCCACCAGGACGTGAAGCGTACCCAGGCGACGTGTTCTATCTCCACTCCCGTCTGCTGGAGCGTGCATCGCGCGTTTCGGAAGAGTACGTCGAGAAGTTCACCAACGGTGCTGTGACTGGCAAAACCGGTTCCCTGACCGCGCTGCCGATCATCGAAACCCAGGCTGGCGACGTTTCCGCGTTCGTTCCGACCAACGTGATCTCGATCACCGACGGTCAGATCTTCCTGGAATCGGCCATGTTCAACTCGGGCATCCGCCCTGCAGTGAACGCCGGTGTTTCGGTATCCCGCGTAGGTGGTGCCGCTCAGACCAAGATCATCAAGAAGCTGTCCGGTGGTATTCGTACCGCTCTGGCTCAGTACCGTGAACTGGCTGCATTCGCCCAGTTCGCTTCCGATCTGGACGAAGCGACCCGCAAGCAGCTGGAGCATGGTCAGCGCGTTACCGAGCTGATGAAGCAGAAGCAGTACGCGCCAATGTCCATCGCGGACATGGCCCTGTCGCTGTACGCCGCTGAGCGTGGTTTCCTGACTGACGTAGAAGTCTCCAAGATCGGTAGCTTCGAGCAAGCACTGATCGCCTTCTTCAACCGTGATCACGCTGAACTGATGGCGAAGATCAACGTGAAGGGTGACTTCAACGACGAAATCGACGCTGGCCTGAAAGCCGGTATCGAGAAGTTCAAGGCCACCCAGACCTGGTAAGCCGCAGCGGGGGCCCAGGCCCCCGCTTGCTAACCTGATAGGTGATACATGGCAGGCGCAAAAGAGATTCGCAGTAAGATTGCGAGCATCAAAAGCACGCAAAAAATTACCAGCGCCATGGAGAAAGTGGCGGTCAGCAAAATGCGCAAGGCACAAATGCGCATGGCTGCTAGCCGTCCTTACGCGGAGCGTATCCGCCAGGTGATCGGTCATCTGGCCAACGCCAACCCGGAATACCGCCACCCTTTCATGATCGAGCGCCCTGTTAAGCGCACCGGTTATATCGTGGTGAGCAGTGACCGTGGTCTGTGCGGTGGCTTGAACACCAACCTGTTCAAGGCCCTGGTCAAGGACATGAACGCAAACCGCGAACAGGGCGTGGAAATCGACCTGTGCGTGATCGGCAGCAAGGGTGCGACTTTCTTCCGCATCTTTGGCGGCAACGTCGTAGCCGCGATCAGCCACCTGGGCGAAGAGCCATCGATCAACGATCTGATCGGCTCCGTCAAAGTGATGCTGGACGCCTACCTGGACGGCCGTATCGATCGCCTCTCCGTGGTTTCGAACAAGTTCATCAATACCATGACCCAGAAGCCAACGGTCGAGCAATTGGTACCGTTGGTGGCAACCCCGGATCAGGATCTCAAGCATCACTGGGATTACCTGTACGAACCCGACGCAAAAGAGCTGCTGGACGGCTTGATGGTGCGTTATGTGGAGTCGCAGGTTTACCAGGCGGTGGTCGAGAACAACGCTGCTGAACAAGCGGCCCGGATGATCGCCATGAAGAACGCCACAGACAACGCCGGTGATTTGATCAAAGAGCTTCAGTTGATCTACAACAAGGCGCGTCAGGCTGCGATCACCCAGGAGATCTCGGAAATCGTCGGCGGCGCTGCCGCGGTTTAACGGTTCACATATTCAGAGGATCCAGCTATGAGTAGCGGACGTATCGTTCAAATCATCGGCGCCGTCATCGACGTGGAATTCCCACGTGACGTCGTGCCGAGTGTATACAACGCGCTGAAAGTACAAGGCGCGGAAACCACCCTCGAAGTTCAGCAGCAGCTGGGCGACGGCGTGGTTCGTACTATTGCGATGGGCTCGACCGAAGGCTTGAAGCGCGGTCTGGATGTCGTCGACACCGGCGCTGCCATTTCCGTTCCTGTTGGTAAGGCCACCCTGGGCCGTATCATGGACGTACTGGGCAACCCGATCGACGAAGCCGGCCCGATCGGTGAAGAAGAGCGTCGCGGTATCCACCAGCCAGCGCCTTCGTTCGCTGACCAGGCAGGCGGCAACGACCTGCTGGAAACCGGCATCAAGGTTATCGACCTGGTTTGCCCGTTCGCCAAGGGTGGTAAAGTTGGTCTGTTCGGTGGTGCCGGTGTCGGCAAGACCGTAAACATGATGGAACTGATCCGTAACATCGCCATGGAACACAGCGGTTACTCCGTGTTCGCTGGTGTGGGTGAGCGTACTCGTGAGGGTAACGACTTCTACCACGAGATGAAGGACTCCAACGTTCTCGACAAAGTAGCGCTGGTCTACGGTCAGATGAACGAGCCACCAGGAAACCGTCTGCGCGTAGCGCTGACCGGCCTGACCATGGCTGAGAAGTTCCGTGACGAAGGTAACGACGTTCTGCTGTTCGTCGACAACATCTATCGTTACACCCTGGCCGGTACTGAAGTATCCGCACTGCTGGGCCGTATGCCTTCGGCAGTAGGTTACCAGCCGACCCTGGCTGAAGAGATGGGCGTTCTGCAAGAGCGCATCACCTCCACCAAGGAAGGTTCGATCACCTCCGTCCAGGCCGTATACGTACCTGCGGACGACTTGACCGACCCGTCGCCAGCGACCACCTTCGCCCACTTGGACGCCACCGTCGTTCTGTCCCGTGACATCGCCTCCCTGGGTATCTACCCAGCGGTCGACCCACTGGACTCGACTTCGCGCCAGCTGGACCCGAACGTGATCGGCAACGAGCACTACGACACCGCGCGTGGCGTTCAGTATGTTCTGCAGCGCTACAAAGAGCTGAAAGACATCATCGCCATCCTGGGTATGGACGAACTGTCCGAGACCGACAAGCAACTGGTAGCCCGCGCTCGTAAGATCCAGCGCTTCCTGTCGCAGCCGTTCTTCGTGGCCGAAGTCTTCACCGGTTCGCCAGGCAAGTACGTTTCTCTGAAAGACACCATCGCTGGCTTCAGCGGCATCCTCAAAGGTGACTACGACCACCTGCCAGAACAAGCGTTCTACATGGTCGGCAGCATCGACGAAGCGATCGAGAAAGCCAAGAAACTGTAATTCCTGCGCCCCGCAAGGGGCGCTATCAGGTTGAGGCAAGCAGATGGCTATGACAGTCCATTGCGATATCGTCAGCGCGGAAGGAGAGATTTTCTCCGGTCTGGTCGAGATGGTGGTTGCGCACGGTAACCTGGGTGATCTTGGTATCGCTCCGGGCCACGCGCCGCTGATCACCAATCTGAAGCCAGGTCCGATCACGCTGACCAAGCAGGGTGGCGCCCAAGAGGTGTTTTACATCTCTGGTGGTTTCCTCGAGGTTCAGCCGAACATGGTCAAGGTGCTTGCCGATACCGTGCAACGTGCTGCAGACCTGGATGAAGCTCAGGCTCAGGAAGCCCTCAAGGCTGCCGAGAACGCCCTGAATCTGAAAGGCGCGGACTTCGACTACGGCGCCGCCGCCGCACGTCTGGCCGAGGCCGCAGCTCAGCTGCGTACCGTCCAGCAAATGCGCAAAGGCAAGTAATCGGCCCTGGGCTGATCACTTCTGTTGCGATTGAGTAAAAGGGTAGCCTCGGCTACCCTTTTTCTTTTTCCGAATTTTTCCCCCCGGTCATTTCACTGACCGCCCAGGATTGGTAGCCAGTAATGTCACTCGATATCGTTATTCTCGCCGCCGGCCAAGGTACCCGCATGCGCTCGGCGCTGCCCAAGGTGCTGCACCCGGTTGCCGGCAACTCCATGCTTGGCCATGTTATCCACAGCGCGCGTCAACTCCAGCCGCAAGGTATCCACGTGGTCATTGGCCATGGTGCCGAGCAGGTGCGTGAGCGCCTGGCAGCTGACGATCTGAACTTTGTCATGCAGGACAAGCAGCTGGGCACAGGCCATGCCGTGGCCCAGGCGCTGCCAGCATTGTCCGCTGACACCGTTCTGGTGCTGTACGGTGATGTGCCGTTGATCGAAGTGGAGACCTTGCAGCGTCTGTTGGCCAAGGCCAATGATCAACAGCTGGGCCTGCTCACGGTCACCCTCGAAGACCCGACCGGCTATGGCCGTATCGTGCGTGACGAGCAGGGCAAGGTGACGGCCATCGTTGAGCACAAGGATGCCAGCGACGCGCAGAAAGCGATCAAGGAAGGCAACACCGGCATTCTGGCCCTGCCTGCGGCGCGCCTGGCGGACTGGATGAGCCGCTTGTCGAATAACAATGCCCAAGGCGAGTACTACCTGACCGACGTAATCGCCATGGCGGTGTCCGATGGCCTGGTGGTTGCCACCGAGCAACCCGAAGACCCGATGGAAGTGCAGGGCGCCAACGACCGTCGCCAGCTGTCCGAGCTCGAGCGCCACTATCAGCTGCGCGCAGGCCGCCGCCTGATGGCCCAGGGCGTCACCCTGCGTGACCCGGCGCGGTTCGATGTACGGGGTGAAGTGACCGTTGGTCGCGATGTGCTGATCGACATCAACGTGATCCTAGAAGGCCAGGTGGTCATCGAAGACGGCGTAGAGATCGGCCCCAACTGCGTGATCAAGAACAGCACCCTGCGCAAGGGTGTGGTGGTCAAGGCTAACAGCCACATCGAAGGTGCGGTGATGGGCGAGGGCAGCGATGCCGGCCCGTTCGCTCGCCTGCGCCCCGGCAGCGTGCTGGATGCCAAGGCCCATGTGGGTAACTTCGTCGAGCTGAAAAACGCTCACTTGGGCGAAGGCGCCAAGGCAGGCCACCTGAGCTACCTGGGCGACGCCGAAATCGGCGCGCGCACCAACATCGGCGCTGGCACCATCACCTGCAACTATGATGGCGCCAACAAGTTCAAGACCGTGATGGGTGAGGACGTGTTCATCGGTTCGAACAATTCGTTGGTGGCGCCTGTGGATATCCAATCCGGCGCTACGACTGCCGCCGGTTCCACCATCACCCAGACGGTAGAAGCGGGCCAGCTCGCCGTGGGCCGGGCGCGCCAGCGCAACATCGATGGCTGGAAGCGGCCGGAGAAGATCAAGAAGAACTGAGTTATACACAGCTGTTTCGATCGAAGCCGACTTATGTGAATAAGTCGGCTTTTTTTTGGGCGTGAGTTGCGGTCCCTGTAGGAGCGGCCTTGCGTCGCGATGGGCTGCAACGCAGCCCCAAAATGGAGCTTTACCTCGAAATCACTGGGGCCGCGTTGCGGCCCATCGCGACACAAGGCCGCTCCTACAAGGATGAAACTATCCACAGGGCAGCAACTGCTTGACGAAACGTGCGTCTTAGGTTTTGATTGCAACCATTATCTTTCGAAACGAAACTTAAGCGCTCATGTCGAAACGTAACACGCCTCAACGCCGCCACAACATCCTGGCCATGCTCAGTGAGCAAGGGGAGGTGAGTGTGGATGCATTGGCCAAGCGCTTCGAAACCTCGGAAGTGACCATTCGCAAAGACCTCGCTGCCCTGGAAACCAACGGCCTGTTGCTACGCCGCTATGGCGGTGCGGTACCGGTGCCGCAAGAGCTGCTCGGTGAGCCGGCCCAGCCCGTGTCTGCCTACAAGAAGGCCATTGCCCGTGCGGCGGTAGGGCGTATCCGTGAACATGCACGGATTATCATCGACAGTGGCAGCACCACTGCCGCGATGATTCCCGAGCTGGGCCGACAGCCTGGCCTGGTGGTGATGACCAATTCCTTGAACGTGGCCCGTGCCATCAGCGATCTCGAGCATGAGCCTGTACTGCTGATGACCGGTGGTACCTGGGACCCGCACTCCGAGTCGTTCCAGGGGCAGGTTGCCGAGCAGGTGTTGCGCTCCTACGATTTCGATCAGCTGTTCATCGGGGCCGATGGCATCGACCTCAACCGGGGTACCACCACCTTCAATGAGCTGCTGGGCCTGAGCCGAGTCATGGCCGAGGTCGCCCGTGAGGTGATCGTGATGGTCGAGTCCGACAAGGTGGGGCGCAAGATCCCCAACCTTGAGCTGCCGTGGGGCAGCGTGAATACCCTCATTACTGACGAACGCCTGCCCGCAGCGGCACGCGAACAAATTCAAGCCCGCGGCATCAACCTGATTTGCGCCGCGATCAGCCAGGAGCAATGAACATGTGTGGAATCGTTGGTGCCGTAGCCGAACGTAATATCACCGCCATCCTGATCGAAGGCCTCAAGCGCCTTGAGTACCGCGGGTACGACAGTGCCGGCCTGGCGGTCTACAGCCAGCAGGGTGGCCTGGAGCGTCGCCGCCGGATTGGCAAGGTCAGCGAGCTGGAAGCTGCCGTGGCCGCCGAGCCGCTCGTCGGCCAGCTGGGTATCGCACACACGCGTTGGGCTACCCACGGCGCGCCAACCGAAGGCAATGCCCACCCACACTTCTCGGGCAGTGAATTGGCGGTCGTGCACAACGGCATCATCGAGAACCACGAAGAACTGCGTGAAGAGCTCAAAGGCCTCGGCTACGTGTTCACCTCGCAGACCGATACCGAAGTCATCGTCCACCTGATCCACCACACGCTCAAGACCGTTGCAGACCTGACCGACGCGCTGAAGGCTGCGGTGAAGCGCCTGCACGGTGCTTATGGCCTGGCCCTGATCAGCGCTAAACAGCCAGACCGCCTGGTAGCTGCCCGCAGCGGCAGCCCGCTGGTGATCGGCCTGGGCCTTGGCGAGAACTTCCTGGCCTCGGACCAGCTGGCCCTGCGCCAGGTCACCGACCGTTTCATGTACCTGGAAGAAGGCGATATCGCTGAAATCCGCCGTGACCAGGTCAGCATCTGGGACCAGGCTGGCAACAAGGTCCAGCGTGAAACCGTGCAGTATCACGAAGGTGCAGAAGCAGCGGACAAAGGTAACTACCGTCACTTCATGCTCAAGGAAATCCACGAGCAGCCAAGCGTGGTCCAGCGCACCCTGGAAGGCCGTCTGGGCAAAGACCACGTGCTGGTACAGGCCTTTGGCCCAAAAGCCGCCGACCTGTTCGCCAAAGTGCGCAACGTACAGATCGTTGCCTGCGGCACCAGCTACCACGCCGGCATGGTCGCCCGTTACTGGCTGGAGAGCCTGGCCGGCATCCCTTGCCAGGTCGAAGTCGCCAGCGAGTTCCGCTACCGCAAGGTGGTGGTGCAGCCCGACACCCTGTTCGTCTCGATCTCGCAATCCGGTGAGACTGCCGACACCCTGGCTGCCCTGCGCAACGCCAAGGAGCTGGGCTTCCTCGGCAGCCTGGCGATCTGCAACGTCGGCATCAGCTCGCTGGTGCGTGAATCCGACCTGACCCTGCTGACCCTGGCTGGCCCGGAAATCGGTGTTGCTTCGACCAAGGCGTTCACCACCCAGCTGGTCTCGCTGATGATGCTGACCCTGGCCCTGGGCCAGGTACGCGGCACCCTTGAAGCCGGTGTCGAAGCCGAGCTGGTTGAAGAATTGCGTCGCCTGCCGGCCCGCCTGGGCGAGGCACTGGCCATGGACGCAACTGTCGAGAAGATCGCCGAGCTGTTCGCCGACAAGCACCACACCCTGTTCCTGGGGCGCGGCGCCCAGTACCCGGTAGCGATGGAAGGCGCGCTCAAGCTCAAGGAAATCTCCTACATCCACGCCGAAGCCTACCCGGCAGGCGAGCTGAAGCACGGCCCGCTGGCACTTGTGGATAACGACATGCCAGTCGTGACCGTGGCGCCGAACAATGAACTGCTGGAGAAGCTCAAGTCCAACTTGCAGGAAGTGCGTGCCCGTGGCGGTGAGTTGGTAGTGTTTGCCGACGAGCACGCTGGCATGACCAATGGTGAAGGCACCCACGTGATCAAGGTGCCGCACATCGCTGACGCCCTGGCGCCAATCCTGTACACCATCCCGCTGCAGTTGCTGTCGTACTACGTGGCGGTGCTCAAGGGCACCGACGTTGACCAGCCGCGTAACTTGGCGAAGTCGGTGACGGTGGAATAAACCGACGGGCAACCGTTAAAAAGCACCGGCCCCGCTGTAATCAACAGCAGGAGCTGGTGCTTTTTTGCGCAATAAAACGGTTTTTGGTATAACTTTCGGCCGGTTCAAGGGATTGAACACATTCAAACGCGCCTCAAAGGAATGACTGATGCCTGCTGTCCCCCCTTCTTACTTCGCTGCCGCCGTCGTCCTGACAGGTAGTGCCCGATTTTCCGCAAGTCAGCCCAACGCCTAGCCATCGCCTATTCACCACGCCTGCATGTGCCCGCGAGGTTCGTATGGAACTGTCTGAAATTTCTCCAGTCAGGGTGTGCTCAAGGCCAAAGCACTTCTTCAATCATCTGTAAGGTTGTCCACATGAAAGCTCTTCGTAATTGCCTCTTCGCCGCGCTGCCTTTCGTAGCCCTTTCGGGTTGCGCGAATTTTGAGCAATCAATGCAGGAAATTCAGAAGGCGACCGCGCCAGTAGCCATCGATCAAAGCCTTGCAGAAATCTGCCGTGTCACGAAAGAAAACAAGGTTCGCGCAAACAGCCTGTACCGCGGCAAGACCTTCTCCACTAACGGTGAAGTCGCCATGATCAATCAAGGGCTCGAGGCGTATCGGGTAGTGCTGAGCGTTGGCGACGTGGATATCCACGCTGAATCGACCAACACCAGCATGGTCAATGCGCTTTCCGTTGGGAAAAAATCGAATGTTTCCGGTGTCGTGACACTGGTCGACTACGACTACAAGAACTGCCACATCTCGCTCAAGAACGCGACGTTCTGAAGGTAATGCCAGGCTGCGGCGCTCTTGTTTGCAGGGCGCTGCGGCATAGCCTGCGTAGCATCCGGGTGTGCCTGTCACCATCAGTCGGCGTACCGGCAAGCCTTAGCAACCTGCTCTATAGTCACTAGCGCGGCACAGGCAATGAGCCAGGCCGTCTAGCCGATGACAGGGAGGTCGTCTGATGGCGCGCCAGGCTAATGCGCCCCTGCCAGCATGGGTGCGCGACACCTGCAGTGATCCGCTCAAATGCGCGTTATGGGCTGCCAGCCTCGTTGCTTTTATCTGGATGGCGCTCAATAACGACAGCCACCACGATCTTGAATCGTTCTGTATTTCCGGCTCGCCCTCGATGTTGACCGAGGGATGGCTGAACCTGCGCCTCTATTATTCCAGCATGGACATCGCCGTCTTCACCGGTGCGGTGGGGTTGATGCTGGTCGCGATGATGCTGCCCGCGCTGCAGGGGCCATTGGCGCATCTGTGGCATCAATCAAGGCCCTACCACCGAGCGCCCGCTGTCGCGGCATTTCTGCTGGGGTATTTTGGCGTGTGGCTGGCGGGCAGTGCACTGCTGTTGATGATTGCGCTGTTGCTGGTTTCTTTCACCGGCTCGCAACTCGCAGCAGGGTTGCTGGCGCTGATAGGGGCAGGGGGGTGGCAGTTGTGCGCGTTCAGGGCGCGTTGCCTTTTGCGCTGCCATCGGCCCGCCAGCGTCGCCAACCCATTGGCCAAGGGGGCGCTGCATGGGGTGTGGTGCTACGCCACCTGTTGGCCGTTGATGCTGATTGCATTTTGCCTGCCGTCTGTTCATCTGCCCGTGATGATCGCCGGTGCAATCATCATTGCCTATGAGCGTAGGGACCGACAGCGTTCAAGCGCCTGAGCGCAGCACCCGAAGCCAGGCTTAGGATGCTGCGCCGGCGGTGGCTCAGTAGGTTTCCAGTTTGAATGGCACGTCAGCGGCTACAGCGTTGCTGCTATTGAGCAGATTGGCCCCCTCTGGCCGTTTGAGCACCGTGTCACGGGTCTGTACTTCCACTTCGATTGTGCCTTCATCAATCGCCGAGTTGTCGGCGTTGAGTGGCAGCTTGAAGGTAGCGGTGGCTTCCAGGTGGGTCTGGCAGTTCATGCAGCCTTCGACATGCCAGCGGCTGAGAATCGGCCGGGTACCCAGGTATTCGCGCTTGCCATCGACCTTGGCGTAGGCGCTGATCAGGAACGAACCGCGGATCTTGCCCCGGTTGATGCGGCTGACCCGCAAGGTCTTGCCAGCGGGTTGCACGGCCTCGGCCTTGAACAGCAACGGCTTGTTGGGTTGGGCGTAGGCGTCCAGCGAGCCTTTGCCATAGCCATAGCCCAGCTGGGTTTCGATGTTGAAGCAGTCACGGGTGGTGAAGGGGCTGCCGTCGGCCTTCACGAACGGGTCAAGCGTGGTGTCCAGGCTCAGGATGGCATTCGGGTCCAGGCCTGCTGCCCCTGCTGGCGGTTGCACGCCATCGGGCTTGTAGTAGCTGGCGCCGGGATCGGTGGCATCGATGCTGAATTCATCAGTCGCGCCTTGCCGACGCTGCCAGGTCCAGAACACATAGTCGATGAAGCAGTGGTGGAAGAAGAAGATCGGGTCCAGGCCGGCGGTCTCGTTCTCGCCCATGTCGCCGTTGGCACCCGGGATCGCCGAATTGTTGCCTTGCCCCGGGTAGTCGAAGCCGCCGACGGCCAGGTGCATGAAGTTATGCGGCTCTTCCAGGGAGACATGGTGAGTGCCCGCTGGGTCAGCCTTGTTTTTCGCGGCGGCCGACGTGGTATTGGAGAACAGGGTGTAGGTGGGCGCGTCCAGGCAGTTTTCGAAGCGGGTGAACACCTCGCCACGCCACCTACCACCGATTTTGATCTTGCCGCTCAGCCAGGTACTGATGTTGCTATTGAGGTAGCCGATGTTCTGCTCTGGGTCTGGGAATTGCGCGTTATGGGCGTCGGTCTTCGCGCGGTCTTCATCAGTGCCCACCAAACCGGACAGCGGGTAACGCACCGTCTCGTAGCCTTCCGGCTTGCTGTAGATGATCGGCGTGTCCTCGACCTCGTCGGTGATGGCTTTCGGGAACACGAAGGAGCGCAGAGGGTTGTCGATCTTCTGGCCATCGAGCACGAAATATTCTTGGGTCAGGGCCGACGGGATACCGTTTTCCCGTGATGCATCGCTGCATTCATCCCAGAACGGCAAGGTCACGTCTTTGCAGCCGGGGATGCTGCGCAGCGCCTCTTCCAGGCGCCAGAGGTAGGCGCGGTGCCAGCTTGGGAACAGCACCGTCCCGTGCTGGCAGTAGCCGCCCCACCAGTTGGGGTCGGTCTTGCCCTTGTCACGGAATGGCTCGCCATGCAGGCCGCCGAGGGTGAAGAAGGAGTTTGGGTCGTTAGCGGGAAGATCCTTGATGCCCTTCCAGGCGCGGATCAGGTTCTCAAGTTCTGCTTTTTTGCCTTGGTCGTAGTCGGCTTGGATATCGCTGAGCGAACGACGTACACGCGGGGTGGATGACATGGTGAACCTCCTTGTTGCCACTGGTCCCGAAAACTCGGGCGTTTACTGCTCCATCGTCCAGCATATCCGGGTTGTAAAAATCTGCCTGGGACGGCGCCAGACGGTTGATCTCCGTATCAACCGTGCCAGCACCGGCACCTGTGGCCGAGGTTTTGTCAGATCTGCATCGCCATCCCTTCCACATTCATCGCCGCCTGGCGCAATGCCTCGGAGCGGGTCGGGTGCGGGTGGCAGGTGAGGGCGATGTCCTCTGCCGACGCCGAGAACTCCATGGCTACGCAGAATTCACCGATCATCTCACTGACACTCGGGCCCACCAGGTGCACGCCCAGTACCTCGTCGGTGTTGGCATCGGCGAGCACCTTGGCGAACCCTTCGGTCTCGTGGTTGATCTTGGCGCGGCTGTTGGCGGTGAAGGGGAACTTGCCCACCTTGTAGGCGCGGCCTTCGGCCTTGAGCTGTTCTTCGGTCTTGCCGACGCTGGCCAGCTCGGGGCGGGTATAAATGACACCGGGGATCAGGTTGTAGTTGACCTCATGGGCCTTGCCGGCGATGCGCTCGATGCACGACACCGCTTCATCTTCAGCCTTGTGCGCCAGCATCGGGCCTGAGGTGACATCGCCGATCACCCAGATGCCAGGCACCGAGCTGCGGTGATGATCGTTGCTGAGCATGCCGCGCTTGTCGGTCGCCAGGCCTACGCTTTCCAGGTTCAGGCCCTGGGTGTAGGGGCGGCGACCGATGGCCACCAGCACGTAGTCGGCCTGCAAGGTTTGTGCGTCGCCACCGGCGGCGGGCTCCAACGTCAGGCTGACGCCGTCGGCCGACGAGGTGGCCTGGGTGACCTTGCTGCCGAGCTTGAAGCTCATGCCTTGCTTGGCCAAGGCCTTCTGCAAGGTCTTGGCTGTTTCTTCATCGGTGCCCGGGCAGATGCGGTCAAGGTATTCGATGACAGTCACTTCGCTGCCCAGGCGGCGCCATACCGAACCCAGCTCGAGGCCGATGACGCCGGCGCCGATGACGATCAGGTGCTTGGGCACCTGGGGCAGGGACAGGGCACCGGTCGAATCGATGATGCGCTGATTGTCGATGGTCACGCCTGGCAGGGGCGTGGGCTCGGAGCCGGTGGCAATGACGATGTCCTTGGCGTGAAGGGTGCTTTCGCTGCCGTCCTCGGCCTTGACCACGACTTTGCCAACGCCATCCAGACGCCCCCAACCCTTGACCCAGTCGACCTTGTTCTTGCGGAACAGGTACTCGATGCCCTTGGTCAGGCCGGTAACGCTCTCGTCCTTCTGCTTCATCATCTGGGCGAGGTTCAAGGTGGGCTTCACTTCGATACCGAGGTGGGCGAACTCCTCGCCGCTGGCGGCCTCGTACAGCTCGGATGCATGCAGCAGCGCCTTGGACGGCATGCAGCCGACATTGAGGCAGGTGCCGCCCAAGGTCGAGCGGCCTTCCACACAGGCAACGGTCAGGCCCAGCTGGCCTGCACGGATTGCCGCGTTGTAGCCGCCAGGGCCACCGCCGATGATCACCACGTCATAGGATTTCATGGGTTCAACTCCAGGATGAAGAAGCGCGAGAGGGGCACAAGGTTAGTCTGTGCGTGTAAAGTTGTATACAATCTGCGTATCTTTCATGTCTGTTTGTTCTAGACCATCGTCGTGTAAAGCCCAAAATCGGCACCAATGAACTACCCTGATCCGGAGGCGTCCGAATTTATGAGGCGTGACGCCCCGTTACCTGAAGGGAGGGTCATTGATGCTTGCGCAACTTCCACCTGCGTTGCAGAGCCTGCACTTACCTTTGCGTCTGAAGTTGTGGGACGGCAACCAGTTCGATCTTGGGCCCAGCCCGCAAGTCACGATCCTGATCAAGGAGCCTCAACTGATCAGCCAGCTGACCCACCCGAGCTTAAACGAGCTGGGTGAGGCTTTCGTTGAAGGCAAGCTGGAGCTTGAAGGCGATATCGGCGAGGTCATTCGGGTATGCGACGAACTCAGCGAGGCGCTGCTGAGTGACGACGAGGACGCTGTTCCACAGCGTACCGCCCATGACAAACACACCGATGCCGAAGCCATTTCCTACCACTACGACCTGTCCAACGCGTTCTACCAGCTGTGGCTGGACCCGGACATGGCTTACTCCTGTGGCTACTTCCGTGAGCCAGACAACACCCTCGCCCAGGCCCAGCAGGACAAGTTCGATCACCTGTGCCGCAAGTTGCGCCTGCAGGCCGGCGACTACCTGCTGGACGTCGGCTGTGGCTGGGGCGGCCTGTCACGCTTCGCCGCGCGCGAATACGGTGCCAAGGTATTCGGCATTACCTTGAGCAAGGAGCAACTCAAGCTGGGCCGTCAGCGGGTGAAGGAGGAGGGGTTGGCCGAGCAGGTGGACCTGCAGATCCTCGACTACCGTGACCTTCCCCAGGATGGGCGTTTCGACAAGGTGGTCAGTGTCGGCATGTTCGAACACGTGGGGCATGCCAACCTGCCGTTGTATTGCCAGAAGCTGTTCGGTGCCGTGCGCGAAGGTGGCCTGGTGATGAACCATGGCATCACCGCCAAGCATGTGGATGGCCGGCCGGTAGGGCGGGGGGCAGGGGAGTTCATCGACCGTTATGTGTTCCCCCATGGCGAGCTGCCCCACCTGTCGATGATCAGTGCGAGCATCTGTGAAACAGGGCTCGAGGTGGTCGATGTAGAAAGCCTTCGTCTGCATTACGCCAAGACCTTGCACCACTGGAGCGAAAACCTGGAGAACCAGCTGCACCGCGCCGCGGCCATGGTGCCGGAAAAGACGCTGCGTATCTGGCGGCTGTACCTGGCCGGTTGTGCCTATGCCTTCGAGAAGGGCTGGATCAACCTGCACCAGATTTTGGCTGTGAAGCCCTATGCCGATGGTCACCATGACCTGCCTTGGACCCGCGAGGATCTTTACCGCTGAACGTCCAACCTTTGTAGGAGCAGCCTTGCGCTGCGAAGAGGCCGGTGCAAGCAGCATCGATTGAGGGTGCCTGCACTGGCCTCTTCGCAGCACAAGGCTGCTCCTACAAAGAATTGAGCTGCGCCCCAGATCTTGGGCACCCGTCCATTATCTGCCGTGATTTCCCGGGCTTGATCAAAGTCACGCAGCACCACGTTCTGGTGCACAAAGCCCGTGCACCAGATCCTGGCTGTGAAGCCCTAGGCCGATGGTCGCCATGACCTGCCTTGGACCCGCGAGGATCTTTACCGCTGAACGTCCAACCTTTGTAGGAGCAGCCTTGTGCTGCGAAGAGGCCGGTGCAAGCACCATCGATTGCGGGTGCCTGCACTGGCCTCTTCGCAGCGCAAGGCTGCTCCTACAAAGAATTGAGCTGCGCCCCAGATCTTGGGCACCCGTCCATTATCTGCCGTGATTTCCCGGGCTTGATCAAAGTCACGCAGCACCACGTTCTGGTGCACAAAGCCCGTGCACCAGATCCTGGTTGTGAAGCCCTACGCCGATGGTCGCCATGACCTGCCTTGGACCCGCGAGGATCTTTACCGCAGATCGTCCAACCTTTGTAGGAGCAGCCTTGTGCTGCGAAGAGGCCGGTGCAAGCAGCATCGATTGAGGGTGCCTGCACTGGCCTCTTCGCAGCACAAGGCTGCTCCTACAGAGATTGAGTAAGCTTGAAACTCAACTCAAAGAATCGGCGAGATCAACCGGGCTATTCGCATCCCAAGCTGCTGCAGCCGATGGGTATCGAGACTGTCTTCTGGGGTGATTTCCCGGGCTTGATCAAAGTCACGCAGCAGCATCTGTTCGACCTGGTCGGCGAACACGCGATCGACGGTCAGCAAGGTGATTTCGAAGTTCAGGCGGAACGAACGGTTATCCAGGTTCGCACTGCCAATCGCGCTGACCTCGTCATCCACCAGCACCACCTTCTGGTGCAGAAAGCCCGGCAAGTAACGGAACATGCGCACACCGGCACGTACCGCTTCGAAGGCAAACAGGCTGGAGGCGGCGTAGACGATCCGGTGGTCGGGCCGTGACGGAATGAGGATGCGCACATCCACACCGCGCAGAACCGCCAGGCGCAACGCGGCAAAAACGGCTTCGTCCGGGATGAAGTAGGGGCTGGTGATCCACACCCGGCGTGTCGCCGAATGGATCGCTTCGAGGAAGAACAGCGAGCAGGTTTCTTGTGGGTCTGCCGGCCCGCTGGCGAGGGCTTGGCACAGTACGCCGTTGTCCGGGTAGGTGTCGGGCAGGATCAACGGCGGCAGCTGGCGGGTCGCCCAGTACCAGTCTTCGGCGAACGACTCCTGCAAACAGGCCAGTACCGGGCCACCGATCTGCACATGGGTATCGCGCCAGGGCGACAGTTGCGGGTGCTCACCCAAGTACTCGTCACCCACGTTGTGCCCGCCGATGAAACCCGTCAGGCCATCCACCACCACGATCTTGCGGTGGTTGCGGAAGTTGACCTGAAAGCGGTTGAACCAACCACGGCGTGTAGCGAAGGCATGAATCTCCACGCCACCGTCACGCAGTACCTGGCTGTAGCTGGCCGGCAAGGCATGGCTGCCGACGCGGTCATACAGCACGAAAACCTTCACGCCTTCAGCCGCTTTGCGCAACAGCAACTGCTGCAGTGCCTTGCCCAACGTGTCGTCGTGGATGATGAAGAACTGTACCAGCACCACGTCGCGGGCTTGATGGATGGCGGCGAAGATGGCATCGAAAGTCGCCTTGCCGTCGATCAACAGCTTTACCTGGTTGTTCGCCAGGCAAGGCATGCGCCCAAGTTTGGGCATGGCGCGCAGGGCGGCATAGCTTTCCGACTCGCGGGCGGTGAGGGCCTCTTCTACCCAGGGGCGCCAGTTCAGGTTGGCCATGGCCACGTGCATTTCCTGGTTGGCCTGGCGCCGTGCCTTGATGTAGGCATAGAAGGAGCGAGCACCGAAGATCAGGTAGGGGATGAGCGTCAGGTAGGGAATGAAGACCAGGGGCATGGCCCAGGCAATCGCACCTTGGGCGGTGCGCACGGTGAACACTGCATGCAGTGCGGCGACAATGCCCAACAGGTGAATCAGGCCGAGCACATAACCGAAGAAGTAGGGGCTGTGGTAATCCATATGCATCCTGCTTGCCGAGTACACTGTGGGTAACAGAACACGTTCCAGGTGCGGCTTGCAACCTGCAGCTGGATTTGGCGTCTAAGCCTCAGCCCGGCCCGTTGGCCGGTTTTTTCCAGGAGCGTTCGTCCATGAAGATTCGTCTGCCACTGTTGGCGTTGGCCCTTGGCCTGAGCAGCCCATTGGTGCATGCACAGATGTTGCAGCCCGGCTTGTGGGAGCTGACCACCAGCAACATGCAGGTCGATGGCAAGCCGTTACCCGACATGGAGTTCATGCTCGGCCAGTTGAAAAACCTGCCGCCAGAGCAGCGCGCCATGATGGAAGGGGTGCTGGCAAAACAGGGTGTGACAGTGGGAGGCAAGGGCGTGCGCTCGTGCCTGACGCAAGAGCAGGTGGCCACCAACGATATCCCGCTGCAAGACCCGAAGTCGGGTTGCACGCAGAAGATTACCGACCGCACCGGTAATGTCTGGAAGTTCCAGTTCAGCTGCCCCAAGGCTCAGGGCACTGGGAAGGCTACCTTCCTCAGTGATAAGGAATTCACCACCCAGGTCAGTGGTACGTTCAACGCATCGGGGGTGCAGCAGCAAGGCAGCATGAACACCCGAGCCGTCTGGTTGGGCAATGATTGTGGCGCGGTCAAACCGCGCACGTGAGGTTCCATTGCCATTGGCTGGTGGCGACTGCGTCGTGGGCATGCAGGCTCTCTGCATGTTCCACGCGCAGCTTGAAGGCCGTGGCCCATTCTATTTGGCGCAACGATTGATGCAGTCGTCGTGCGGCGTCTTCGCAGAACATGAGGTTCTGCCCGTTGGCCAATGCGAACGCTTGTTCGTCCGCGCGCTTAACCGCCGTTTGCACGGCCGTTCCCAAGCTGGCCTCGACACGGTCGATCAACTCGGTAATCGGCAGCGCTAGCAAATTACGTTTCAGGCGCACGTGAATTTTCGCGCTACTGCGTTGGCTATGGGGCGTCGCAACAATGCCCTGGCTGCTGCCCAGCCACTCCAACACACTGTCTTTATCCAAGCGCCCCTCTGCAAAGTCCGCCTGAAACTGCTGCTGAATCAGCTGCCTTGCGAGTGCTGCAGAGCACGGGCACGTCGATGAGTAAGGCACAGAAACAAATAGTTCCACGTGGAACACTTCACTTTCGATGCGGGCATCGAGGGTAATCGGATAGCTTTTCCAACCTGCCAATGGGCTGATCAGAGCTGGCCGTTTCAGCAGGTGCTCGAAGGTGACGCGCAGATAAGCAGCGGAAGAGAGCCCTTCATGGCTGCTCAGAAAATCTGCCAGTAGCTGACGAATCGCTATGGGGGTGAGCGGTTGATGTTCCAGTGATTCCAATGCCAGGTACAGGCGCGACATGTGGATACCGCGTGAGCTACCGTCCACCAGGCTCACGCCCGCGTCGACAGTGGCAGCGGCTGTGCGACCTTCGAATTGCACAGGCACAGCGATCCCGCACATACCTACCCAGTCGAGGGGTAAGGCGTACTGTTGAGCTTGTGCGGCGATGTCGGGAAGCGTGAGTTGGGTCATGTGTCATTCCAAACGAAAAGGTTTCAGCGGCAACCGCCGATCAAGCTGCAGTGCAGGTTGAAGCGCTGCCCACTGGAGCTGGACACCCGGTTCAACGTAGTCCAGCCGATACGGCGGCTATAGCCCACCCAAGCCTCACCGTCGCTGGCCAGGCCGGTGTAGAAGGTCAACCCACCATAGCGGCTGTTGGTTTGCGCCCATGAACGGCGGCTCACGTGCTCATAGCCACGCAGATAGAACGTGCTGCCTTCAGTGCGCACACTGTAATAACTGCCCTTGCCATCCTGGCAGGCCAACAAGGTCGCGCTGCGGGTACACAGTGCCAACGGGTTGCTCTGTGGCATGGCTAACAGCGTTGTGGGCATGGCCAGCAACAGCATCAGCACAGCGCGTGGAGGCTTCATTTTTCATCTCCGGCGATCACTCTTCCGACGAGAACAGCTTGGCGAAATTGTATTGTTACTTTATAACATTATGCAATGCATCGTTTCGAATGCGTCTGCCTGAAGAGGTTTCGCCATGCCCAACCGTCTCCCCGTTACCGTGCTGTCTGGCTTTCTTGGCGCCGGCAAGAGCACCTTGCTCAACCATGTACTGCGTAACCGCGACAACCTGCGCGTCGCGGTGATCGTGAACGACATGAGTGAAATCAACATCGATGCCAGCGAGGTGCAACGCAACGTCAGCCTGAACCGCGCAGAAGAAAAACTCGTCGAGATGAGCAACGGCTGCATTTGCTGCACGCTGCGCGAAGACCTGCTCGAGGAAGTGGCGCGGTTAGCCGAAGAGGGGCGCTTCGACTATTTGCTGATCGAGTCCACCGGCATATCCGAGCCGCTACCGGTGGCCGAGACGTTCACCTTTCGCGATGAGCAGGGCCGCAGCCTGTCCGACATGGCCCGGCTGGACACCATGGTCACGGTGGTCGATGGCCTCAACTTTATGCGCGACTACCAGGCAGCGGATAGCCTGGCCAGCCGTGGCGAGACCCTGGGTGATGACGATGAGCGTTCAATCAGCGACCTGCTGATCGAGCAGGTCGAGTTCGCCGACGTGTTGCTGTTGAGCAAGATCGACTTGATCAGCCAGCACGAACGTGAAGAGCTCACGGCCATTTTGCGCAGCCTCAACGCCAGGGCGCAGATTGTGCCCATGGTGATGGGGGAGGTACCGCTGGCGCGCATCCTCGACACGGGCCTGTTCGACTTCGACCAGGCCGCACAAGCCCCCGGCTGGCTGCAGGAGTTGCGTGGCGCGCATGTGCCGGAAACCGAAGAGTACGGCATCGCCGCCAGCACCTGGCAAGCGAGGCGCCCACTTCATCCACAACGCTTTTTCGACTTTATCCACAAGCCCTGGAGCAACGGCAGGCTGCTGCGTTCGAAGGGTTTTTTCTGGCTGGCCAGCAAGTATCAGGAGGCCGGTAGCTGGTCTCAGGCGGGGGGCATGATGCGCCATGGCATGGCCGGTCGCTGGTGGCGATTCGTGCCGCGTGAACAGTGGCCGCAGGATGTGGATAACGCCGAGGCGATACTGAAATACTGGACTGTGGAGACGGGTGACTGCCGCCAGGAATTGGTGTTCATCGGGCAAAATATCGACTTCGAAAAGTTATCCACAGAGCTTGAAAGCTGCCTGTTGACGGATGCAGAAATGCAATTAGGGCCGATGGGTTGGTTACGTCTGCCCGACCCATTCGGCCCTTGGCATGAAGAGGCGGCAGCATGAACCTCGCGCATAGCCCTGTGGATATCTTTCAGGTGTTCGGTGAGTCGCCTCAGGTGCTAACCGATGTTCTGCAGGACGGCGTGAACCTGGCGGTATGGCGTCGGCGCTTGCCGGCCCAGCTGGAGGATTTTGCACAGCTGGTCATCAGCCTCAGCCAACCCTTGGCTGACCAGCGCGTAATCGATGTGGACGAACAGCAGATGCCGGCGTTGACCGGCCTGTTGCGCGAAGCTGCCGACCTGCAAGGCTATGAGAGCTTCGTCGCCGATGTCAGCTGGCTGGTGGCTGCCTATACCTGCCTGCTCGGCGCGCGCCGAGTGGGCCTGCGCCTGCGTGTGCTGCAAGGGCCGATGTGCCCGCGCTTCCATGTGGACCACGTGCCGGTGCGCTTGCTTACCAGCTATGCAGGCCCCGGTAGCGAGTGGCTGAAAGAAGGCGCTGTGGATCGGCGCGAACTACACCAGGCCGTGCCACCTGTGGATAACATTCAGTGCCTGCAGGCAGGCGAAGTGGCCGTGCTGAAAGGCGAAAAGTGGCAGGGCAACGAGGGTGCTGGGTTGGTTCATCGCTCCCCCTCCGGGCGTCAAGGGCGCTTGTTGCTCAGCCTTGACTGGCTGGCGTGACGGCGCATAGTGAGGCGAACCCCCAGCCTGAAGCCATGCCATGTTGCAGAACATCCCTACCCACGTGATTGCCGGCCCACTGGGCGCCGGCAAGACCACGCTCATCCGTCATTTGCTGGCCCAACGCCCCGCCGGTGAGCGTTGGGCCGTGTTGATCAATGAGTTCGGCCTGGTGGGGCTCGATGCCGCCTTGCTAAGCCGCGACGAGGACGGCATCGCCATCGGTGAAGTCGCTGGGGGCTGCCTGTGCTGCGTCAATGGCATGCCGTTCCAGGTGGGTTTGGGCCGGCTGTTGCGCAAGGCCCGTCCTGATCGATTGTTCATCGAGCCCTCCGGCCTAGGCCATCCGTTGCAGTTGCTCGCTCAACTTCAGCAAGCGCCTTGGGTTGGAGTGCTGACAATCCAGCCACTTCTCATGGTTGTGGATGCTCAGAAAATGCTCCGCGACGAGCCGCTTCCAGAGGCTCAACTGCACGCTTTCGAGGCCTGCAAGACAGTGGTTTTCAACAAATCCGAGGCTGTGGATGAATGTCATAGGTTGTTGATAACTAAGAAATTTCCACAAAAAGATATTCTTTGGACATACCAGGGGATGCTGCCCATTTCGCGGCTTCTGATTTCATCCACAGGGGCTATTTCGCCGCCAGATGTGGATAACAGGATTGTCGACAATCTGGGAAATACGCCTGCAACCCTATGGAATAAGCCCAATGAGCCGATCTGCAGTGCGCAGCAAGGGGAGGGAGGTTGGAGTATTGGCTGGCGCTGGCATCCCAGCCAGCAATTTTATCCACAACGCGTACTAGCGTTTTTGCACGCCTGGCCGTGGCGCCGCGCCAAGGGAGTTATCCACACAGGGCAAGGTTGGCAGTCTTTCAATGGGCTGGATGGGGTGCTGCCGGACTGGCAGCCGAGCGACTGGCGCAGGGATACGCGCATCGAGCTGATTTTTGATCACGCTCAACCGCAGCCGGCCCTGGAGGCCGGCTTGAAGGAATGCCTTATGCGTTAATCAGCGCCAGCGGTTGTGCTCTTGGCGCCACTGCTGCATCTCTATCACATTGTCAGTGCGCGGTGGCGTCTTGATTTCGAACGGGTAGGGCGCCAGTTCGATCTGCACGCTGTGGGCGCCGAACTGGGTGACGGTGCCGGGGTGACGCTGCTCACCCGTCACGGTGAACTCGAAGGCATAGATGCGCGCCAGGCGCTTTTTGCCGTTGGCGTCACGGACAAAGGCGATGCGCTTGAGGGCAACGGCATCGTCGAGCAGTTCGAGGTCGAGCTTGGCGCAATGCTGCTTGACCCGCTCCAAGGCTTTCTCGCGCAACCCATGGTTGTGCCACAACCAAGCGCCTGCCGTGGCGACCAGCATCAGGACGAAGAGATTCTCCAGGGTCAACATTTGCGTATGCTCCAAACAGGTCGAACCAGCTTAACTGCGTCCCTGGCCTGTCGTACAGGTGGCAATCGAGTTCATACTGCGCTGCGCACAATCCTTGAAACAGCTTTGGAAATCTCCCGCATGAAACGTACCCCGCACCTGCTCGCCATCCAGTCACATGTGGTGTTCGGCCACGCCGGCAACAGCGCCGCGGTGTTTCCCATGCAGCGTATTGGGGTCAATGTCTGGCCGCTCAATACCGTGCAGTTTTCCAATCATACTCAGTATGGCCAGTGGGCAGGCGACGTGCTTGCTCCAGCGCAAATTCCTGCGTTGGTGGAAGGCATTTCCAACATCGGCGAGCTGGGCCACTGCGATGCGGTGCTTTCTGGCTACCTGGGCAGTGCCGAACAGGGGCGGGCGATCCTGGCGGGGGTCGAGCGCATCAAGGGTGTGAACCCCAAAGCGCTGTACCTGTGCGACCCGGTCATGGGCCACCCCGAGAAAGGCTGCATCGTGCCGCAGGAAGTGAGCGAGTTTCTGCTTGAAGAAGCGGCCGCCCGGGCCGACATCCTTTGCCCTAATCAGCTGGAGCTGGACAGTTTTTGTGGCCGCCGTGCGCAGTCGCTGGAAGATTGCGTGCAGATGGCGCGCAGCCTGCTCGCGCGCGGGCCGAGAGTGGTGCTGGTCAAGCACCTGGCGTATCCCGGGCGCGCCGAGGACCAGTTCGAGATGCTGTTGGTGACCGCCGAAGACAGCTGGCACCTGCGCCGCCCGCTGCTGGCTTTTCCGCGTCAGCCGGTGGGCGTGGGCGACCTGACGTCCGGCCTGTTCCTGGCCCGTGTGCTACTTGGCGACACGTGGCTGCAGGCGTTCGAGTTCACGGCCTCGGCAGTGCATGAAGTGCTGCTCGAAACCCAGGCCTGTGCCAGCTACGAGCTGCAGCTGGTGCGGGCCCAGGATCGTATCGCCCACCCGCGCGTGCGCTTCGAAGCGCAGCGCCTGGCGCTTTAAACGGCGTCGGTCTTGAGGTCCTGGTAGCGCTTTTCCAGCTCCTGGCGGATTTGCCGGCGTTGCTGGCCCTGCAGGAACCGGCGCTTCTCCTCGCTGCTGAGCGGTTGGCGCGGCGGCACCGCTACCGGGCGGCGGTTGTCATCGACCGCCACCATGGTGAAGAAGCAGCTGTTGGAGTGGCGCACCGAGCGTTCCCGGATGTTTTCGGTCACCACCTTGATGCCCACCTCCATCGAGGTGTTGCCGGTGTAGTTGACCGATGCGAGGAACGTCACCAGTTCACCCACGTGCACGGGTTCACGGAAGATCACCTGGTCGACCGACAGGGTCACCACGTAGCTGCCGGCGTAGCGGCTTGCACAGGCATAGGCGACTTCGTCCAGGTATTTGAGCAAAGTGCCGCCATGCACGTTGCCGGAGAAGTTGGCCATGTCCGGGGTCATCAGGACGGTCATGCTCAGCTGGGCGTTTCCAGGTTCCATAGTGTGCTCACGGTGAGGTTGCGCTGAATCGGGGCGGGTATCTGCTGACACGTTCTGTTTCCCCTCTTTGAGTTTGCCTGCCTGGTACGGGACGTTGGCTGATGCGCCATGGTCACGCTGATCACGCCATCGGCGGCGGTTAACCTGCCGATCTGTTTCTACATATTGCACCGGCGTTATGCGGCGGGGTGCGATGTTAACCTGAGTACGCCCATGCAACATGGGCTTTCCTGCATTCAATACAGTATGTACTTGCTGCTCGCTCGGTTTGCCTTGGCAGAGGAGCGGTCTGCCCGGGCATTCGATAAAAGGAGTATCGCGCCATGCATGCCATCAGCTTCATCCAGGACCTGGCAGTGATCATGCTGGTTGCCGGGGTGGTCACGATTCTCTTCCACCGCCTCAAGCAACCCGTCGTGTTGGGCTATATCGTCGCCGGCTTCATCATCGGCCCCCACACACCGCCGTTTGGCCTGATCCACGATGAAGACACCATCAAGACCCTCGCCGAGCTCGGGGTGATCTTCCTGATGTTCTGCTTGGGGCTCGAGTTCAGCCTGCGCAAGCTGTTCAAGGTCGGCGCCACAGCGTTTATCGCGGCGTTCCTGGAAATCGTGCTGATGATCTGGATCGGGTTCGAGATCGGTCGCTGGTTCGGTTGGAACACCATGGATTCGTTGTTCCTCGGCGCTATCCTGGCGATCTCCTCGACCACCATCATCGTCAAGGCGCTCAACGACCTGAAGATGAAGAACGAGCGCTTCGCTCAACTGATATTCGGCGTGCTGATCGTCGAGGATATCCTCGGTATCGGCATCATCGCCTTGCTCTCGGGCATCGCCGTCAGCGGCACGGTCAGCTCTGGCGAGGTGTTTTCCACGGTCGGCAAGCTGTCGCTGTTCATGATTGTCGCGCTGGTCATCGGCATCTTGCTGGTGCCACGGCTGTTGGCCTATGTGGCGAAATTCGAAAGCAACGAGATGTTGCTGATTACCGTGTTGGGCCTGTGTTTCGGGTTCTGCCTGCTGGTGGTGAAGCTGGAATACAGCATGGTCCTGGGCGCCTTCCTGATTGGCGCGATCATGGCCGAGTCGCGCCAGCTGCTGAAAATCGAGCAACTGATCGAGCCGGTACGTGACCTGTTCAGCGCCATTTTCTTTGTCGCCATCGGCCTGATGATCGACCCTCAGGTACTGATCGACTACGCCTGGCCGATCGTGGTCATCACCTTGGCGGTAGTACTTGGCAAGATGCTGTCCTGTGGCATGGGGGCGTTTATCGCTGGCAATGATGGCCGCACTTCGTTGCGTGTCGGCATGGGGCTTTCGCAGATCGGCGAGTTCTCGTTCATCATCGCCGCGCTGGGCATGACCCTGCAGGTCACCAGCGATTTCCTGTATCCGGTGGCGGTTGCTGTTTCGGCCATTACCACGCTGCTGACGCCTTATCTGATCCGTGCGGCCGACCCCCTGTCATTGAAGCTGGGTAAGGTGGTGCCGAGCCGTCTGGCGCGTGTGCTGTCGCTGTATGGCGAATGGTTGCGCAACATTCAGCCGCAAGGTGAAGGTGCCATGCTGGCAGCCATGATCCGCCGCATCCTGTTGCAGGTTGGCGTTAACTTGGCACTGGTGATTGCCATCTTCTTCACCGGTGGTTACTTCGCTGGGCGCATTGGCAATTGGCTCAGTGAGTGGTTCACCGATGTCAGCCAGCAAAAGGCGGTGATTTGGGGGGCGGCATTGCTGCTGTCGCTGCCGTTCCTGATTGCGGCGTATCGCAAGCTTAAGGCGTTGTCGATGCTGCTGGCGGAGATGGGCGTGAAGCCTGAAATGGCGGGGCGTCACACCCAGCGTGTGCGTCGTGTGATTGCCGAGGTGATCCCGCTGCTGTCGCTGCTGGTGATCTTCCTGCTGTTGTCGGCGCTGTCGGCGAGCATCCTGCCTACCAGTGAACTGCTATTGGTCATTGCGGTGGTGGCGGCAGTGGTGGTGGCTTTACTGTGGCGTTGGTTTATCCGCGTGCACACGCGCATGCAGATTGCCTTGCTAGAGACGCTGGAGAACAGCCGCGAGAATTCGCACTGAGGGAGGTAATGCTCCCTGCGCAAGATTTCACCGTCGTCCGAGGGGATGGAGCGGTAGCGATGTCGCCAGGCGCAGAAAGCCTGGCGATTTTAATCGCATTAATGGCCCTGAGCCATAAATTTTCCTGGCGGTATTTCTGATGCTTTTGTAGGAATAATCAGCTTTCCAGCCAGACGTCCCGCGCCCAGTGCCAGACCGACTCCCAGCTGTCTTCAAGGACGATTTCTTCTTCGGCGTCCCACAGCACGACAGTGCCGTCTTCTTCCACGCAGTAATAGTTATCACCGTCCTGGCAGATCGGGATCAGTTCGCGCGGCACGCCGGCATCCCAGGCATTGGATGCAACATCTGGCAGGTAGGTATGCGACTGTGGGTCGGTGACCGTGACCGGTTCCAGGGAGCCGTAGACCACATCACTGACGGTCAGCAGGAACTCCTTGAACACGTAGGGAATGTTGATGAACAGCTGCTCTTCGATTTCTACCAGCTGATCTTCATCGGGAAGCTCCAAAGGTACCGGTACCGGTTCATTGGCTTCACGGAGTTGTTCGATCACTTCTTCCACGGTTCACTTCCTCTTACCTGATGACAACGCTGCGCGTTATACCCTAGTAGCCCAGTGTGGCAAAAGCAAAAACCCCGGGACAAGGCCCGGGGTTTTTGTAGTGCGCCTGTCGGTTAGCCGTTTTGACGGATACCGGCGACCAGCCAAGGCTGGTTCTCGCCCTGGGCGCGAACCATGTGCCAGCTTTCGCTGAACACTTCGCCCTGGTCGAAGCGCGAGGTCTTCGACACGCCACGGAAGGTCAGGGTGGCGTCGGTACGGTCGGCGCGGTCGTCTACACCGTCCAGCTGCACTTCGAGGTTGTCGATGTAGGTGGCCTGGAAGCCATCACCCAACTCGGCACGTTCGCGCTTGAGGAACTCGAGCATCTGCGGCGTGACGAACTCGGCGATCTTGTCCATCTCGTTGGCATCCCAGTGCTGCTGCAGCGACTGGAAGTGGCTTTGCGCGGCAGCCAGGAAGCTCTGCTCGTTGAACCAGGCCGGTGCGTTGATCACCGGAGCGGCTGCAGCGGCAGGTGCGGCCGAGCCACCGAAGACCGACGGCTGGGCAGGCTGTGCGTGGGCTTCACGCTGGAACGGCGCATGGCCCGGTGCGGCCATTTGCGGCTGCTGCTGGCGGCGACGCGCGGCAATGAAGCGGAACACCAGGAAGGCGATCAGGCCCATGATCAGGAAGTCCATGATCTGCATGCCCTGGAAGCCGTCACCCATGAACATGGAGGCCAGCAGGCCACCGGCGGCGAGGCCGGCCAGTGGGCCCAGCCAGCGCGAAGCACCGCTGGCGGCAGCCGGTGCACGGCCTGGCGCGGTCGGCGCGGCGGCAGGCGTGGTTGGCGTGGCCTGACGGGTCTGGTGAATAGGCGCGGAGCCCGAGCTCTTGCCGCCGCCGAACCGCTTGGCGTTGGCGTCCAGGCTCAGCGTCAAGCCGACGCAGAGCGCCAGAGCGATGCTAAGAAAACGTTGCATAAGTGGGATATCCCCTGTTGTGGATTGCACGCGCGTCATGGTGCACAGGTTCCCGGGCACATGACCAGCGACATAATGTTTCGAGCTTTTGCCTGAATGTTACAAGGCGCTGCCTACACCGCCTCGAGCTTCGCATACCCCAGCATCAGCCACTTGCTGCCTTCGGCAAAATTCACCTGCACACGGGCCTGGGCGCCAGAGCCTTCGAAGTTGAGGATAACCCCTTCGCCGAACACCGCATGCTGCACCCGCTGCCCGAGATTGAAGGCGGTTTGCGGAATGTTGGCATTGGCGAACAGGTTGCTGGTGGTGGCCTTCGCCCCGCCGAACGGGCGGGTGACACTGTTGGACAGGCGCACTTCCTGGACCAGGCCTGCCGGAATCTCGCGTACGAAACGCGACACCTTGTTGTAGGTCTCGCTGCCATACAGGCGACGTGTCTCGGCGTAGGTCATGACCAGCTGGCGCATGGCGCGGGTAATGCCCACGTAGGCCAGGCGACGTTCTTCTTCAAGGCGGCCAGGCTCTTCCAGGCTCATCTTGTGCGGGAACAGGCCTTCTTCCATGCCCACCAGGAACACGTAGGGGAATTCCAGGCCTTTGGCGCTGTGCAAGGTCATCAGCTGTATGCTGTCTTCATGCTCGTCGGCCTGGGTATCGCCCGCTTCGAGCGATGCATGGCCAAGGAAGGCGGAGAGCGGCGAGAGGTCGGCGTCTTCGTCGCTGGACTCGAAGTTGCGCGCAGCGCTGACCAGTTCCTCAAGGTTTTCTACCCGTGCCTGGCCCTTTTCACCCTTTTCTTCCTGGTGATAGAGGATCAGGCCGGACTGTTCGATGGTGACTTGGGTCATGGTATGCAGTGGCATGTCCACAACCTTGGCGGCCAAGCCCTCGATCAACTCGATGAACGCCCCCAGGGCGCTGGCGGCGCGGCCCTTGAGGGCTTTGGCGGCGATCAATTGGCACATCGCCTCCCACATCGACAGCTGGCTGTGGCGGGCGTGGTCGCGGATGGCTTCGACGGTTTTTTCGCCGATACCGCGCGGTGGCACGTTGATAACCCGCTCCAGCGCTGCATCGTTGCCACGGCCTTCGAGCAGGCGCAGGTAGGCCATGGCGTTCTTGATTTCGGCACGTTCGAAGAAGCGCTGGCCGCCGTAGATGCGGTACGGAATGCGTTCGCGCAGCAGGGCTTCTTCCAGTACCCGCGACTGGGCGTTGGAGCGGTACAGAATGGCGATTTCGTTGCGCGCATTGCCTTGCTTGATCAGGCTCTCGATGGTTTCCACCACGTAGCGCGCTTCATCGTGTTCGTTGTAGGCCGCGTAAAGGGTCAGCGGTTCGCCTTCGCCCATGTCGGTCCACAGCTCTTTGCCCAGGCGCCCGCTGTTGTTGGCGATCAAGGCGTTGGCTGCCTTGAGGATGCCGCCGGTGGAGCGGTAGTTCTGCTCCAGGCGGATCATCTCGGCGTCGGGGAAGTCGGCTGTGTACTGGTGGATGTTTTCGATCTTGGCGCCGCGCCAGCCGTAGATCGACTGGTCGTCGTCACCCACCGCCATCAGGCTGTCGCCACCGCGCGCGAGCAGGCGCAACCAGGCGTACTGCACGGCGTTGGTGTCCTGGAACTCGTCCACCAGCACATGGCGGAAGCGCCGCTGGTAATGCTCCAGCAGGCCAGGGTGATCGCGCCACAGGTCCAGGGCACGTAGCAGCAGCTCGGAGAAGTCGATGACCCCGGCGCGCTCACAGGCCTGTTCGTAGGCGGTATAGACGTCGCGCATGGTCGACAGGAACAGGTCACCGCCGGGCTGGATATGCTGGGGGCGCAGGCCTTCGTCTTTCTGCCCGTTGATGAACCACTGCGCCTGGCGTGCTGGCCACTTCTGCTCATCGAGGCCAAGCTCGCGCATCACCCGCTTGACCAAGCGCTGCTGGTCATCGCTGTCGAGAATCTGGAAGTTCTGCACCAGCCGGGCTTCCTGCCAGTGCGCGCGCAGCAGGCGATGGGCCAGGCCGTGGAACGTGCCCACCCACATGCCCGCCGGGTTTATCCCCAGCAACTGCTCGATCCGCTGGCGCATTTCTGCCGCGGCCTTGTTGGTGAAGGTCACCGACAAGATCGAGTGCGGCGAGGCCTGCTCGACCTGGATCAGCCAGGCGATGCGGTGCACCAGCACGCGAGTTTTACCGGAACCGGCGCCGGCAAGCACCAGTTGACGCCCGAGCGAGGCGGCTACGGCCTGGCGTTGGGCGTCATTGAGGGAGTTCAGCAGGAGGGAGAGGTCATCTGTGCGCATCGGGCCATTCTAGGGCGAGGCAAGGGATGGGGCAAACGTCTACTGTATAAATGTTCACCCTGCAGGCCCACCGTTCATCCGAGTGCCCGAGCAAGGGCCTGCCTTAAAGGCAGGCCGGGTGCTCAGTAGGTCACCATGATCTCGCTGATGCTGGTGATCAGGGCGCCATCGTGAAAGATGTCTACCTTGGGGATGTTGCTGTGGTCGCCTGGCATGTTGAAGCTCACCGGCTTTTGCGTGACCACCTGTGGATAAATGCCTTGGTCGGTTTCGAGCGTCAATTCAAGTGCCAGCGCGAAGGACTTGTCTTGTATCTTGCGCAGGCTCAGGGTCGGGTGGATACCGGGGTGGCCAACCATGACGCTGCCGGATACGCGAAATGCGGTAGCGCCAGGCATGTTGTCCATTTGGGCAACCCAGCCTTTAGTGTCGAGGGTCATGTTTCTGTTCTCCGAAGTTGCGCGACGAAGTGCCGCGTGAGCACAGGGTGATGCACCCACGAACATCATCGCAGCCAGAAACAGTTCAGCTGTGCCAATGCCTGCCCTGGTGCGCCAGCAGGCTGTTGGCCTGCTCAGGCCCGTTACTGCCAGCCGCGTAGGGGCGTGGAGCCTGGAAGTGCTCCTCCCAGCCCTTGATGATCGGGTCGATCCAGGCCCAGGCCGCTTCGACCTCATCGCGGCGCATGAACAGCGTCGAATCACCCTCCAAAATGTCCAGCAACAGGCGTTCATAGGCGTCCCAGCGGCGCGTCTGGCCAAATACCTGAGCCAGGTTCAGGTCCAGGTCGACCGGCTCCAGGCGCATGCCCTTGCCAGGGCTCTTGGTCATCATGCGCAAGCTGATACGTTCTTCAGGCTGCAGCTGGATCAGCAGTTGGTTGACCTGGCCGCCGTTGAACAGCTCGTGGGGCACTGGCTTGAACTGGATGACGATCTGCGACGAGCGCCGCGCCATGCGTTTGCCGGTGCGCAGGTAAAAGGGCACGCCGGCCCAGCGCCAGTTGTCGATGTGGGCCTGCACAGCAACGAAGGTCTCGGTGTCGCTGTCGTTGTCCACGTCTTTTTCGAAGTAGTACGCCGGCACTTCCTGCCCGCCGATGCGCCCGGCGCCATATTGGCCGCGTACGGTGGTGTCCTGTACGTCCTGGCCGGTGATCGGCTTCAGGGCACGTAGAATCTTCACTTTCTCGTCCCGCACCGCCTCGGCCTCGAACTGCGCCGGCGGCTCCATGGCCACCAGGCACAGCAACTGCAGCAGGTGGTTCTGCAGCATGTCGCGGGTCGCGCCGGCGCGGTCGTAGTAGCCGCCGCGGTTCTCCACACCCAGGGTTTCGCAGACGCTGATCTGCACATGGTCGACCTGGCTGTTGCGCCAGACCGGCTCCAGCAGGGCGTTGGCGAAACGCAGGGCCATCAGGTTCTGCACGGTCTCCTTGCCCAGGTAGTGGTCGATGCGGAACACCTGGGCTTCCTCGAACACCGCGCCAATCGCTTCATTGATGGCCGTGGCGGACGCGTGTGAATGGCCGATCGGTTTTTCCAGCACGATACGGGCCTCGGGGTCTGCCAGGCCGGCGATGCGCAGGTGGTTGGCGATGGGCACGAACAGGTTGGGGGCGGTGGCCAGGTAGAAGATCCGCGTCAGCCCGCCGGGCTCGCCGAGGTAGCGTGCCAGGCGGCCGAAGTCGGCGCTTTGCGCAGCGTCCATGGCGAAGTAGTCGAGCCGGGCGGAGAACCGCTGCCAGACCTCCTCGTCGAAGTCATTACGGGCAATCTGCGCCCGGCAGTGGCGCTCGGCGAGTTTCAGGTAGTCGTTACGTGGCAGGTTGCGCCGCGCCAGGGCGATGATCCGCACGGCGTTGTTCAGACGAGCCTCGCGAAACAGGTGATAGAGCGCTGGAAGCAGTTTGTGCAGGGCCAGATCGCCGGTACCACCGAAGACCAGAATGTCGCAAGGAATAGTCAAACCACCACTCTCCACGTTCGTTTAACTGGGCGGGTTGGCGCCCATGTAGTATAACTACAAGAAAGCTACATCCCGGCCAGCCGATCATAACCGAGTCCAGCCCGTGAATCTGTTGCAACATATCGCCCAATCGCGCCACCTGCTGCGCAAATCGGAACTGAAAGTGGCCGACCACGTGCTGCTAGACCCGGCTGCCGTCATGCACAGCTCGATGGCCGACTTGGCGCACAACGTGGGTATCAGTGAACCGACCATCGTGCGTTTCTGCCGGGCGATTGGCTGTTCAGGTTTCCAGGACCTCAAGTTGAAGCTGGCGCAGAGCCTGGCCGCCGGGGCCAGTTTTGGCCAGTTCGCCATCCATGAAGATGATTCGGTCGCCGATTACAGCCTGAAGATCTTCGACACTACCTTGCACACGCTGATGGAAGTGCGCGAGCACCTCGACCCGCAGGCGCTGCAGCAGGCCGTGAGCGCGATGGCGCAGGCGCAGCGTGTGGAGTTCTACGGTTTTGGCGCGTCCGGCGCGGTGGCTGCCGATGCCCAGCACAAATTCTTCCGCCTGCTGCTCAGTGCCGCCGCCTATTCCGACCCGCACATGCAGGCCATGTCGGCGGTCACCTTGAAGCCAGGCGATGTAGCAGTGTGCATTTCCCAGTCGGGCCGTTCCAAAGACCTGCTGATCACCGCCAACCTGGTGCGTGAAAGTGGCGCCAACCTGATCACCCTGTGCCCGAGCGCAACCCCGTTGGCGGAGCTTTCCACCGTTAACTTGGCGATCGACGTGCATGAAGACACCGAGATCTACACCCCGCTGACCTCCCGCATTGCGCACCTGGTGGTGATCGATGTGCTGGCCATGGGCGTTGCCATGGCGCGTGGGCCGAGCCTGGTCAACCACCTCAAGAGCGTGAAGCGCAGTTTGCGCAGCCTGCGGTTGTCGCCCAAGTCGATCAAGGCTACCGACGACTGACCCTCGCGATCATCTGCACGGCCCTTTGTAGCAGCAGCCTTGCGCTGCGAAGAGGCCGGTGTAAACGCCATGAATCTTCGCTGCTATCAATGGCCTCTTCGCAGCACAAGGCTGCTCCTACAGCGGGCGCAAGGCCCAGCGATGAAGCCCGCGAAAATTCATGGTTTTGTAACCTCCCCACCGCAAAACCGTAAACCGCCAGCGCCAGTCTGAAACTCCCGCATCCTAACTGGGAGACAGGCAATGGCTCGTGACTTCGACGGTACGTACCAACCCAACGCCAAGGCTCGCAAGCAGCAGGAAAAGGATCAGCGCCGCATGGAGTATCGCCGCGCGATCGAAAGCTACTGCGACCAGCGTCAATTGCTTCGTGACTTGGCCGACTACCCTGAGCTACAAGCACTTACGGTGTGGCAGGCGTCGGCAGCGACTTCCCCGAAAAACGCTCCACAATTGCGCTGATAAGCACGCGTTCGCTGCGGATGAACGCTAAAAATGCCAGGGCCACCGGTGACTGCCGCTTGGCCTTGGCCTGTACCACGCACCAGCTTCGGTACAGCGGCAGTTCCTCCACCGGTAATTCTTTCAGCACCCCCGTTGCCAGCTCCATGTTCAACGCATGGCGGGTCAGCAGGGCGATGCCCAAGCCTGCGATCACACACTCGCGCTGGGCATCGGCCGAGGCCACTTCGAGGGTCTGGGTGAAGTGCACACGCTTGTCCTTGAAGTACTCCTCGCACGCCTTGCGGGTGCCCGAGCCTTGTTCGCGGACCAGCAGGGTATGAGGCTCAAGGTCTTGCAGGCGCAGGTGCTCGAGCTTGCACAGCGGATGGTCCGGCGGGGCCACGGCGACGATCGGGTTGTTCAAGAACGGCAGAAACTCCAGGCCCATGTCCTGCGGCACCATGGACATGATGATCAGGTCGTCACGGTTGTCCGAAAGGCGCCGCATCGCCTGGGCGCGGTTGACCACCGTGAGCGTCAGGTTGACCTCCGGGTGTCGTTGCTTGAAGGCGGCGAACAGGTGTGGCACGAAGTACTTGGCACTGGACTCGATCGCCAGCTTCAGCTGCCCTTGCAGTGAGCCCTGCATGTCCGACAGTTGCATGTCGAGGCTCTCTAGCCGGCCGAAGATGTCGCGGCTGGCGCGCTGCAGCGCTTCGGCCGCTTCGGTCAGGTAGAGCTTCTTGCCGACGTACTCGAACAGCGGCTGGCCGATCAGTTCTTCAAGCTGGCGGATCTGTAGACTAACGGCGGGTTGCGTGAGCGCCATCTCCTCGGCCGCGCGGCTGTACGAGCGCAAATCGCACACTTCGTTGAAGATCTGTAACTGACGTAAAGTCATACGCATCAAGGACTTACGCATTTTTATCCAGGCTCCGGCAAAACCTTGTTACGGCACTATAAGCTTTTGCTAATACTGCCCCTAACAAATATTGATTTTTGTTTATCGACCTACAGCGCTAGGGTGAATGTGCGACTGGCCAGCAACGTCTGGTCACGCGCCGACCGGTAGAACCGGCTCGACTGTTCCTACGGCTTTGGGAAGACTCCAGTGATAAAAAAAATCCTGATCGCCAACCGAGGTGAAATCGCAGTTCGGATCGTGCGTGCCTGCGCCGAGATGGGCATTCGCTCGGTAGCGATCTATTCCGACGCCGACCGTCATGCGCTGCATGTGAAGCGCGCTGACGAGGCCCACAGCATCGGTGCCGAGCCGCTGGCCGGGTACCTGAACCCGCGCAAGCTGGTGAACCTCGCTGTCGAAACCGGTTGTGATGCCCTGCACCCGGGTTACGGTTTCCTGTCGGAAAACGCTGAACTGGCAGAGATCTGCGCCGAGCGCGGGATCAAGTTCATCGGCCCGGCTGCCGAAGTCATTCGCCGCATGGGCGACAAGACCGAAGCGCGCCGCACCATGATCAAGGCCGGCGTCCCGGTCACACCGGGCACCGAAGGTAACGTTGCCGATATCCATGAAGCCCTGAGCGAAGGTGACCGCATCGGTTACCCGGTGATGCTCAAGGCCACCTCCGGCGGTGGCGGCCGCGGTATTCGCCGTTGCAACAGCCGTGAAGAGCTGGAGCAGAACTTCCCCCGGGTGATCTCCGAGGCTACCAAGGCCTTCGGTTCGGCGGAAGTGTTCCTGGAAAAGTGCATCGTCAACCCCAAGCACATCGAGGCGCAGATTCTCGGTGACAGCTTCGGCAACGTGGTGCACCTGTTCGAGCGCGACTGCTCGATCCAGCGCCGTAACCAGAAGCTCATCGAGATCGCCCCAAGCCCACAGCTCACCCCCGAACAGCGCGCCTACATCGGCGACCTGGCGGTGCGTGCAGCCAAGGCTGTGAATTACGAAAACGCCGGTACCGTGGAGTTCTTGCTCGCCGATGGCGAGGTGTACTTCATGGAAATGAACACCCGGGTGCAGGTGGAGCACACCATCACCGAGGAAATCACCGGCATCGACATCGTGCGTGAGCAGATCCGCATCGCGTCGGGCCTGCCGCTGTCGGTCAAGCAGGAAGACATCCAGCACCGCGGCTATGCGCTGCAGTTCCGGATCAACGCCGAAGACCCGAAAAACAACTTCCTGCCCAGCTTTGGCAAGATCACCCGTTACTACGCACCCGGCGGCCCAGGCGTGCGCACCGACACGGCCATCTACACCGGCTACACCATTCCGCCGTTCTACGACTCCATGTGCCTGAAACTAGTGGTCTGGGCATTGACCTGGGAAGAAGCCATGGACCGCGGCCTGCGGGCCCTGGACGACATGCGCGTGCAAGGGGTGAAGACCACTGCAGCGTATTACCAGGAAATCCTGCGCAACCCGGAATTCCGTAGCGGCCAGTTCAACACCAGCTTCGTCGAAAGCCACCCTGAACTGACCAACTACTCGATCAAGCGCAAACCCGAAGAGCTGGCCCTGGCCATCGCCGCCGCCATCGCCGCCCACGCAGGCCTGTGAGGAACCTAATAATGTCCAAGAAAATCCACGTAACCGACACGATCCTGCGCGACGCCCACCAGTCCCTGCTGGCCACCCGCATGCGTACCGAAGACATGCTGCCGATCTGCGATAAGCTCGACAAAGTCGGCTACTGGTCGCTGGAAGTCTGGGGCGGTGCCACCTTCGACGCCTGTGTGCGCTTCCTCAAGGAAGACCCGTGGGAGCGCCTGCGCAAGCTGCGCGCCGCGCTGCCCAACACCCGCCTGCAAATGCTGCTGCGCGGCCAGAACCTGCTGGGCTACCGCCACTACAGCGATGACGTGGTCAAAGCCTTTGTCGCCAAGGCCGCCGTCAACGGCATCGATGTGTTCCGCATCTTCGACGCCATGAACGATGTGCGTAACCTGCGCGTGGCCATCGAAGCGGTCAAAGCCGCCGGCAAGCACGCCCAGGGCACCATCGCCTACACCACCAGCCCGGTGCACACCATCGAAGCCTTCGTGAACCAGGCCAAGCAGATGGAAGCCATGGGTTGCGACTCGGTGGCGATCAAGGACATGGCCGGCCTGCTGACCCCGTTTGCCACGGGCGAGCTGGTCAAGGCACTGAAGGCCGAGCAGTCGCTGCCGGTGTTCATCCACTCCCACGACACCGCTGGCCTGGCTGCCATGTGCCAGCTCAAGGCTGTGGAAAACGGTGCCGACCACATCGACACCGCAATCTCCAGCTTCGCCTGGGGCACCAGCCACCCGGGTACCGAGTCGATGGTCGCGGCGCTCAAGGGCAGCGAGTTCGACACCGGCCTGGACCTGGAGCTGCTGCAGGAAATCGGCCTGTACTTCTACGCCGTGCGCAAGAAGTACCACCAGTTCGAAAGCGAGTTCACCGCGGTGGACACCCGCGTGCAGGTCAACCAGGTGCCGGGCGGCATGATTTCCAACCTGGCCAACCAGCTCAAGGAGCAGGGCGCCCTCAACCGCATGAACGAAGTGCTGGCGGAAATCCCGCGGGTGCGTGAAGACCTCGGCTTCCCTCCGCTGGTGACCCCGACTTCGCAAATCGTCGGTACCCAGGCGTTCTTCAACGTGCTGGCCGGCGAGCGCTACAAGACCATCACCAACGAGGTGAAGCTGTACCTGCAAGGCGGTTACGGCAAGGCCCCGGGCGTGGTCAACGAGCAACTGCGCCGCCAGGCCATTGGCAGCGAAGAAGTGATCGACGTGCGCCCGGCCGACCTGCTCAAGCCAGAAATGACCAAGCTGCGTAACGACATCGGCGCCCTGGCGCGTTGCGAAGAAGACGTGCTGACCTTCGCCATGTTCCCGGACATCGGCCGTAAGTTCCTCGAAGAGCGTGAAGCCGGCACCCTGACCCCAGAACCCCTGTTGCCGATCCCGGAAGCTGGCGCCATTGCCGCACCTGGCGGCGAAGGCGTGCCGACCGAGTTCGTCATCGACGTGCACGGCGAAACCTACCGTGTGGACATCACCGGTGTGGGCGTCAAGGCAGAGGGCAAGCGCCACTTCTACCTGTCGATCGACGGCATGCCGGAAGAAGTGGTGTTCGAGCCGCTCAACGAGTTCGTCGGCGGCGGCGGCAGCAAGCGCAAGCAGGCCACCGACCCTGGCCATGTCAGCACCACCATGCCTGGCAACATCGTCGATGTACTGGTCAAGGAAGGCGACATGGTCAAGGCCGGCCAGGCGGTGCTGATCACCGAAGCCATGAAGATGGAGACCGAAGTGCAGGCAGCGATCGCCGGCAAAGTCGTGGCCATCCACGTGGCCAAGGGCGACCGCGTGACCCCGGGCGAGATCCTGATCGAGATCGAAGGTTGATAAAAACCTTCAGCTAAAAACGGTTTACCTCTGGGGAGCGGATGCTCCCCTTTTTTATGCATTAAATTGCATATTTTGAACGGTAGTCGTCGAAAATATGCATTTTAATGCATAAATAGTGGGTTTATGGCCGTCAAATATGCACTATATTGCAGGTGTTGCTGCCTGTGGGCCTTGGTCATGTACTCGATAACGCTACAAATCTACGCTGATTGCGCTTGGCAAGATGCGATGACGCTCTCTTTCGCTCAGCCGGAACAGGGCTTCGTCGGCCCTTGCTCAATTGCCTATGAATCGTCCTACATCAGGGCCAACCTTGATGCTTACCAGAGCCAGTTCGCGAAAGCGGTAAGTGCTCGCTTGCCTGTGGATTTCGATAGTTTTTCGCTCTCCGAAGCCCCTGCATTCATCCATGACATCGCGCCTTCGGGGGCTGCGAAGCGATTTCTGCTGGCGCATATGGGGCGAGAGAAACCGGAGGGCCTGAGTGACGACATGTTCCTGCTAGCCAGAAGCACACCAGCTCCAATAGGTAACCTGCGGGTCAAGGAGTCGATGGCGCACCTCGACACGCGTGAGCCGATGGGGTTCAGCAGGCAGGATGTGGTCAGTCGTGATCAGCAATTTCTCGAGTACGCGTATGAGCAGGGCGCGGCAATAGGCGGAGCGACCGGCGCGGGGGGAGAGGCGCCCAAACTGTTGATGACAGAAGGCCAAGACGGTCTGCTGTACCCAGATGCTGCCCTTGCGGATGCACAGGCCAGACGACATTGGTTCATCAAATTCGCTCGCAACCAAGCCCTTAAAAATGATCAGGAAATACTCAGGGCCGAGTACCTGTATTACCGGGCATTGCACACGCTGGGTATCGAGACGGTGGCCACCGATGAAATGGCCTTGGAAGAGGGTGAGAAACCCAGTCTCTGGATGCGCAGGTTCGACCGCAAAGTGGCTGAACATGGCGTAGAGCGACTTGCCGTGGAGTCTATCTATTCGTTGGCCGGCATCACCCTGCCCGGTAGCCGGCTGGACCACCGGGACGTGCTGATGGGGTTGGTACGGCTCTGGAAAGAGGCCGGTCAAGAGCAACAGGTAAATGACCTGATTGCCGAGTACCTGCGCCGAGACCTGATCAACAAGATACTGGGCAACTCGGACAATCATGGGCGCAACATGGCCGTCATTCGCGATGATGACAGGTTGCGGTTGGCGCCGATCTACGATTTGGCGCCCATGGTGTTGGATGCCGAAGGTGTCACCCGCACGACCAAATGGTCATCCGATATTGAGCGTGCTGGAGAGGTCGACTGGCGCAGGGCGTGTGAGAGCCTGTCGCCATTGATCAGTCCTGAGCAGGCGTTCGAGCAATTGCGTCAGGATGCGGCTCTGCTGTTGGCACTTCCGGATCTGCTCCGCGACTCTGGCTTGCCGGAGGTGGTGATGAATCATCCTGCTGTCGCGCTAAGACAACTCGAGCAGCGTTTTAGAGGGTGGGGCCTGCTATGACACTGACACCCGAGCAACGGGCCAAAGTCATTGATGATGTTCAGCAATGGATCGCCGACGGTACGTGGGACATGGGTACGGCAGTACGTCATTTGCGCGTGACGGTGGCAGGGCTTCAACAGTCCCAGTTTGCTCGCATGTGCAAGGTATCGTTGCGCACCCTTATCCAGATCGAGGGGGGCGAGGGCAACCCTACTCTCAAATCAATGAATGCCGTACTTCGCCCGTTTGGTCTTCAGGTAGGCGTGGTCAGACGCCAGCGTCAGGTCATCTGACGCCGGCGTTCAGTGCTGATAGCCCTTGCCAAAATGCCGCTCCAGCTTGGCCTGCACCAGTTCCAGCAAAATCGACAGCACCCAGTAGATCACCGCTGCGGTCGTCAGCATCTCCAGGTAGCGGTAGCTGGAACGGCCATAGGACTGGGCCAGGAACATCACTTCCCACACGCCCATCACCGAAATCAGCGACGAGTCCTTGAGCATCGAAATGAACTGGTTGGCGCTTGGCGGGATGATGGTGCGCATGGCCTGGGGCAGGGTGACGTGCCAGAAGATCTGCGCAGGGCCGAGGCCTAGCGCCATCGCCGCCTGGCGTTGCCCGGGGGCCACGCCAAGAATGCCGGCTCGGAAGATTTCGCTGAGGTAGGCGCCATAGTTCAGCGACAGGGCGATGATGCCGGCACTGATGGCCCCAGGCACCACACCGAGCTGCGGCAAGCCGAGGTAGATCAGCAGGATCTGGATCAGCAGCGGTGTGCCACGGAAGAACGACGTGTAGAAGCTGGCGATGCCCAGCAGCACTGCGCTGCTCGACAGGCGTGCCAGCGCTGCAGCGAAGCCCAGTGCCACGGAAACGACGATGGAGCACACGCACAGGAACAGGGTCAGTGCCGCGCCCTGCAAGAAGCCGTTCGGCCCCAGCTTGAACCCCGCCAGATACGGGAATTTCTCGACAATGATCGAAAACTTGAGATCAAAGCTCAGGAAAAACGCGGCAAACAGCACAAACAGCCCAACCCAGGTCAGGTATAGGCGTGTGCGGAATCCGAACAGTCCAGCGCCCGAGGTTTTGGCAGTCGGGCGAGGGGCAGGTTGATGAGCACTCATTTACTGATATCGGCGCCGATCCATTTCTGGGACAGCTTGGCCAAGGTACCGTCGGCCTTGAGCTCGGCGAAAACTTGGCGCAGCTTGGCATCCCACTCCGGGTCGCCTTTTTCGATGGCCACCGAGTTGGGTTCTTCATAAAGCGGCGCGCCGGCCAGTTTGAAGCGTTTGTCCTGGTCGAGGCGGGGCTGGGCGGTGACCAGGTTGGTCAGGATCGCGTCCAGGCGCACGCCGGCACCCAGGCCCAGGTCCTGGAAGGCGACGTTGTCGGTGTCGTAGGGGGCGATTTGCACCATTTCGAAGGGGTAATCGATTTTTTTGTCTTCGTTGCCTTCGATGACCAGGTTCTTGTTCAGGTAGCTCTCGTAGCTGGATGCGCTGGTCAAGCCGACCTTGCGGCCATCCAGGTCCTTGGCCGAATGAATGCGATCGTCCTTGGCGTTGACCACGATCACGGCGGGCGAGGCGTAGTACTCGACCGGGAAATCAAACACCTCGGCGCGCGCCTTGCTTGGCGTCATGGAGCAGATGCAAAGGTCGTAGCGGCCACTCCAGCGGCCCGCGGCAATCACATCCCAGGACGGCGTTTCCAGGCGCAGCTTGACGCCCAGTTTTTCGGCCACGGCCTTGGCCACATCCACGTCAAAACCATCGAGCTGGTTCTGCGCGTTCAGGAACGAGAACGGCGGATAGCTTTCCATCAGCACGTTGACCATTTCCTTGCGCGATTCCACTCGGTCCAACGTGGCGCCTGCGAAGGCTTGAGTGGTGGCACACAGGGCGATGAGGCCGGTGCCGAGCAAGGTAAGCAAGCGCATGGAAGTACCTGAAAAAGTTGTTGGACAATCGGTGCTGGGTATTTAATAGTTATAACAAGTTACACACTAATGAATTTTATTCATAAACATATAAGTGATAGTCATATGGGCGAACGATCGCTGGTAATTCTGGATGGCGGTATGGGGCGAGAGCTGCAGCGTCGTGGTGCGCCGTTTCGGCAGCCCGAGTGGTCAGCGCTGGCCTTGAGCGAAGCACCTGAGGCGGTGCTGGCGGTGCATACGGCGTATATCGAGGCCGGGGCTCAGGTCATCACCAGCAACAGCTATGCAGTAGTGCCCTTCCATATTGGTGAAGAGCGGTTCGCCCAGGAAGGGCGCACCTTGGCTGCAACGGCGGGGCAATTGGCCCGTGCGGCAGCCGATGCGGCTGCCGCGCCGGTACGCGTGGCCGGTTCGCTGCCGCCGTTGTTCGGCTCTTATCGCCCGGACCTGTATCAGCCCGAGCGCGTCGCCGAAGTGCTGACCCCCCTGCTGGCAGGCCTGTCCCCCTACGTGGACCTGTGGCTGGCAGAAACCCAGAGCTCGATCGAAGAAGTTCGGGCCATCGGCGCGCAACTGCCCCAGGACGGCAGGCCGTTCTGGGTATCGTTCACGCTGCAGGACGAAGGTGACATCGACGTGCCGCGGCTGCGTTCCGGACAAACGGTCGCCGACGCGGCCGAAGCGATTGCCGGGCTGGGTGTCAGTACGCTGTTGTTCAACTGCAGCCAGCCTGAGGTGATTGGCGCGGCGCTGGATGTAGCGCGCGAGACGTTCGAGCGCCTGGGCGTGGACATCGCCATCGGCGCCTACGCCAATGCCTTCCCGCCACAGCCCAAAGACGCCACCGCCAACGATGGCCTCGATGAGCTGCGTGAAGACCTTGACCCACCGGGCTACCTGAGCTGGGCCAGCAACTGGCGGCAACGCGGCGCGAGCCTGCTCGGCGGTTGCTGTGGGATTGGCCCGGAGCACATTTCGGCGCTCAAGGCCAACCTGGCCTGATCACCCGTTGCGGCAGGCTTCCAGCGTCCTGGCTTGCCCCTCAGGGCGCTGGTTGTCGGCACTCAACCAGCGCTCGAACCCTGCCGCTACCTGTGGCCATTCATCATCGGTAATCGAGTACCACGCGGTGTCGCGGTTGTGGTCCTTGACCACTAGGTGCTTGCGGAAAACCCCTTCGTAGACAAAGCCAAACCGTTCTGCCGCGCGCTTGGAGCGGGCATTGGCGTTGTTGCACTTCCACTCGAGCCTGCGGTTGCCCAGCTCGAACGCCCGCTTGCCCAGCAGGTACACCGCTTCGGTGCCCTTGGGCGTGCGCTGCATGGCGGCGCCGAAGGCGATGTGGCCGATCTCGATGCGGCCATGGTCGGGCACGATCGACATCAGGCTGAGAATGCCCTGGGCCTGGCCGGTGGGGCGGTCGATGACGGTAAAGAACAACGGGTCTGGGCTGGCGGCATGGCCTTGCAGCCAGCGGTCGAAGGCGCCGCGTTCCGGGAATGGCCCATAAGGCAGGTAATCCCACAGAACCGGGTCTGCATCCGGGCCTTGCAGTACGTCCCAGAGGTCGTCGCCGTGGTGCGCCGGGTCGAGTTTTTCCAGGCGGATGAAGCGGCCCTCGATGGGCGCTGCCGTGGGCGCGGTGGCGGGTTTCCAGTTCAGTGCGTCAGTCATGTCGTGCCTACAGCCCTTTGCGGAATTGAATGAAGCCCGGCCGCTCGGCGACCTGTTGGTACAGGCTGATGGCGGTGGCGTTGGTCTCGTGGGTCAGCCAGTGCACCTTAGCGCAGTTGGCAGCTTTGGCAGTGGCGTAGACATGCTCGATCAGTTGGCGGCCGATGCCCAGGCCACGCTGCGTGTTAACCACATAAAGGTCCTGCAGGTAGCACGAATTTTCGATGCTCCAGTTGGAACGATGATAGATCCAGTTGACCATTCCTACGGCTTTGCCATCGACCCAGGCCAGGGCCGAATGGGTCGGCTCGTTGGGGTCGAGCAGGCGCTGCCAGGTGTTGGCGCTGACCGCTTCGGCCAACTCGGTTTCGTAGAAGCGTAAGTAGGCCTGCCACAGGGCAAGCCAGGCTGCATGGTCGTTGGCGCTGACGGGGCGCAGAGTGACGCTGGGCATGGGCTTTTCCTTCAGAGTTGGCGCATGTGCGCCGCCAGTTGGTTGTCAGGGTAGTCGGCACTGCCGCTCAGGCCTTCACGCACGCCTGCGATGTCCTCGGCCGAACGGTTTTGGCTGAGCTTGCGGGCGCCTTGCAGGCGGGCGATCGGCAGGCGTATGCCGACAATGGCGCGCAGCATGCCGTCGATGTAGTCGCTGGGGGCGTCGGAGACCTTCCAGGGTTCACTGCGGCCCTGCTCGTGACGGTCGGTCAGGCGGCTGACGATCTGCAGCAGGGGCGCGGCTTCGTGGATCACTTCAACAGGGCCGTAGGCGTGCACCGCCAAGTAGTTCCAGGTCGGTACCACCTTGGGGTTCTCGGCCTTGCTGGGGTAGTAGCTGGGGCTGACATAAGCGTCAGCGCCGGGGAACACCAGCAGCGCTTCAGTGCCTTGCTCCAGGTCTTTCCACTGAGCATTGGCCCGCGCCAAGTGCGCGTAGACCGTGCCGAACTCACCTTGCTCGGGGTCGATCAACACCGGCAGGTGGGTGGCCAGCAGCCCGTGTTCGCCGTGGCTGATAAGCACGGCAAGGCGAGTATCGGCCATGTGCTGGTGCAGGCGATCGAGGTCGTGTTCCTGGTGGGGCTTGCTGTTGTACATGGTGGGTTCCTTGTCGAATGGCCCCATCCTAGGCAGGCTATTGGTTCTGTGTAAGATCCATTTATGACTGATTTGACAGGTCCAATACGGTGAACAAGCGCCCCCTCATCTTGCCCTTCGACCCCGCTGGCATCGTGCTGGACCGCCAGCGAGGGCTCAGCCAGCAGCTTTACCAGGCCTTGCGTGCACGGGTGCTGGATGGGCGCCTGAGCAGCGGTACGCGGTTACCGGCCAGCCGTGACCTGGCAGCCATCCTCGCGCTGTCGCGCAACAGTGTGGTGCGTGCCTACGACCAGTTGTATGCCGAAGGGTATATCGAGAGCCGGGTGGGGGACGGCACCTATGTCACTCAGCTCGATAAACTATCCACACAACTGTCCACAGGGTTATCCCTAGGGTTATCAACAGGCTTATCCACATTTTACTCAGAAAAGACTGAGGATTTATCCAGCTGTGAGCGCACCAGCGAGCCTTTGGAGCGTCTGAAAAGTAACCATTTGCCGCCTCCCAGAAGTGGCGCGCCGCGCGCATTCCGGGTGGGGATTCCGGCCTTCGATCTGTTCCCGTTTGACGTCTGGGCCAAGCTGCAAGCGGGTTTCTGGCGTAACCCGGACCCTGCGCAGCTGGGCTACGGTGAACCCGCAGGCGAGCTGCAGCTGCGCGAGCTGATTGCCACCTATTTACGCCGTTCGCGGGGTTTATCGTGCACGGCTGAACAAATTGTGATCACCAGTGGTGCACAGCAGGCCATCAGCCTTTGTGCACAGTTGCTGTTGCAGCCTGGCGAGGGGGTGGCTGTGGAAAACCCGGGCTACCGGGCCGCCGGGCATACCTTCGCCGTGGCGGGTGGCAGGGTGATGGGCGTGCCAGTGGATGACGAGGGTATGAATTGCCAGCGGCTGATGCAGCTGGCGGACTGCCGCCTGGCCTATGTGACGCCAGCCCACCAGTACCCGACCGGGGTAACCATGAGCCTGGCACGGCGCCTGGCATTGCTGGCCTGGGCCGAGCGTAGCGATGGCTGGATCATCGAAGACGATTACGACGGCGAGTACCGCTACAGCGGTGCGCCATTGGCACCGCTGGCGGCATTGGACCGGCAGGGGCGGGTGCTGTACATCGGCACGTTCGGCAAGATTGCCTTCCCCGCGTTACGCCTGGGCTACCTGGTGCTGCCTGGGCGCCTGGTGCAGGCCTTCAGCCAGGGGCGGGCGTTGGCCATGCGGCATTCGGAGGTCAGTAGCCAGTGTGTGATGGCCGAGTTCATGGCCCAAGGGCATTTCCAGCGGCACATACGGCGTATGCGCCGGGCGGCGTTGAGCCGGCGCAACGTGCTCAAGGCGGGCTGGCCTGTGGATGTTCCAGGCTTGGGCGCCATGCCGGAAGTGGCGGCAGGACTACACGTGAAGGTGGATGTGGATAACTTTGCGCGGGAACAAGCCTTGGTCGCCAAGGCTGAAGCGGTTGGCGTTGAGGTGAATCCACTGAGTAGTTACTGGTTGGATGACAGCGAGGTGCCTGTGGATAAGCGGGCAGGGTTGGTGCTGGGGTTTGCGGCCGTGCCGGAAGGCGACATCGCCAATGCACTGATGCGATTGCGCAGTGCCTGGCGAAAGTGAACGGGGCCGCTGTGCGGCCCAATCGACACCCTTTGCGCCAAGCCTTACCCCGGTAGGAGCAGCCTTGTGCTGCGAAGAGGCCGGTAAAGGCAGCGAAGATGCTGCTGGGTTTACTGGCCTCTTCGCAGCGCAAGGCTGCTCCTACAGCGAATGTGGGCTGTGGCCTACATACCCATTAGGTGCCGGACTTGATGCGCGTCCAGGCCCTGGTGCGCGCGCGCTCGGCGTCGCGTGGCAACGGCTTGAGGGTGTACAGCTTGGCCATCGCCTCCGCCGTCGGGTAAAGGTTGGGGTTATTGCGAATCGCCGGGTTCACCTTCTCGGTGGCGTCCTTATTCGGGTTCGGATAGCCGACAAAATCACTGATCGGCGCAATCACCTCCGGGCGCAGCAGGTAGTTGATGAAGGTGTGGGCGTCTTCGGCGTTGGCGGCGTTTTTTGGAATGGCCAGCATGTCGAACCAGATCGGCGCTCCTTCCTTGGGCAGGCGCATGTCGACCACCACGCCATTCTTCGCATCGCGGGCCCGGTTGGCGGCCTGCGAGAAGCTGCCGCTGTAGCCCACCGCCACGCAGATGTCGCCGTTGGCGATGTCGGCCATGTACTTGGAGGAATGGAAGTACGTCACGTGCGGGCGAATCTTCAGCAGCAGCTCCTCGGCCTTCTTGTAGTCGGCCGGCTTGTCGCTGTTGGGCGGCAAGCCCAGGTACTGCAGGGCCAGTGGCAAGATCTCCGAGGGCGAATCGAGCAAGGCAACGCCGCACTGCTTGAGCTTGGCAATGTTCTCTTCCTTGAAGATCAGGTCCCAGCTGTCCACAGGTGCGTTCTCACCCAGCGTAGCCTTGACCTTGGCCGGGTTGAAGCCGATCAGCACGGTGCCGTACATGTAGGGCACGGCAAACTTGTTGCCGGGGTCGTTGGCCTCGATCAGCTTCATCAGTGCCGGGTCCAGGTGTTGCCAGTTCGGCAGCTTGCTGCGGTCCAGTGGCTGGAACACGCCAGCCTCGATCTGCTTGGCAAGGAACACGTTGGACGGTACCACCACGTCATACCCGGAGTTGCCGGTCAGCAGCTTGGCTTCCAGTGCCTCGTTGGTGTCGAAAATGTCGTAGATCAGCTTTACGCCGCTGTCTTTCTGAAAGTCGACCAAGGTTTGCGGGGTGATGTAGTCGAACCAGTTGTAGACCCGCAGGGTGCGCTGTTCGGCCTGGGCCTGCAGGGCGCCGGTGAACAGGGTGGCAGCGATGATCGGGGCGAGCAGACGCTTGAGTCGGGCCATCATCGGGCTCCTGGCTGGGCGCGCTGGAAACCTTCCAGCACATTGACTGCGTTGATGCCGATTTCTTCCACAGCGTAGCCGCCTTCCATCACGAACAGGGTCGGCTTGCCGAGCTGGGCGATGCGTTTGCCCATTTCCAGGTAGTCAGGGCTGTCCAGCTTGAACTGGGAGATTGGGTCGTCCTTGAAGGTGTCCACCCCGAGCGAGATCACCAGCACATCGGCCTCGTAGGCAGCGATGCGCTGGCACGCGTCTTCCAGCGCTGCGCTCCAGGCGGCCCAGTCACTGCCGGCCGGCAACGGGTAGTTGATGTTGCAGCCTTCACCTGCGCCTTCGCCCGTTTCGTCGGCATAGCCGAGGAAGAACGGGAATTCGTCCTGCGGGTCGCCGTGGATCGAGGCGAAGAACACATCGCTGCGGCTGTAGAAGATGTCTTGGGTGCCGTTGCCGTGGTGATAGTCGACGTCGAGGATGGCGACCTTGGCGCGGCCTTGGTCCAGGAAGGCCTGGGCAGCGATGGCAGCGTTGTTCAGGTAGCAGTAACCGCCCATGACTTCGCCGGCGGCATGGTGCCCCGGTGGGCGGCACAGGGCGAACGCCGAATGGGCGCCTTGCTGGATGGCGGCCTGGGCCGTGAGCGCGACCTGGGCGGCGCTGTAGGCGGCTTGCCAGGTACCGGCGGTAATCGGCGCGCCGGCGTCGAAACTGTAGTAGCCAAGCTCGCCATGCAGGCCGGTGGGTTTAACCTGGCGCAGGGTGCGGGCTGGCCAGGTGAAAGGCAGCAGGTCGCCTTCATGGCCCAACGCGGCCCAGCGCGCCCAAGCGCCTTCAAAAAAGTCCAGGTAGTCGGCGCTGTGGACGCGCAGCAGCGGCGCGCGGCCGAAGTCGTCCGGCGCCTTCACGTCGCCCAGCTGGCGCTTGTTCACTTGATCGAGCACATGGTCGGCGCGCGAAGGCATTTCGAAGCAGGGCATCAGCTTGCCGTCGATCAGCTCGCAGCGGCCGTGGTGCAGGCGGTGGTCATCGGAATAGATCGTCAGCATTGTTGTTCTCCGGTTGGACTGGCGTGGTCCCATTTTCAGGGGCAGCCCGGTAGCGGAGAACGACGCAAACGGCCAAAAGGGGATCGATGTGGCCAAGGTCGCTGGCCGGGTTTAATGTGCGGGCCTCTTCGCGGGCAAGCCCGCGAAGAGGCCCGCCCAGGTCAACCGCGAAAGTGGCTGGGCGCCACGCCACTCCAGCGCTGGAACGCATGGCGGAAGCTGGCCGTTTCGCTGAACCCCAAGGTTTCGGCAATTCGGTAGATCGGCATCTGTTCATCGGCCAACAGCTGCTTGGCCCGCTCGAAACGCAGCTCATCGAGCAGCTGTTGATAACTGCTGCCCAGCGCCTGCAGGTGCCGACGCAGGGTCCGCGATGAGCAGTTCATCTGCCGCGCCAAACCCTCAAGCCCGGGCGCTGCGTCCAGTTGTTGGGCCAGCAGCTGGCGTATCTTGCCCAGCCAGGCCTGACGCCCTGTGAACTCGAGGTTCAGGCGTCGGCAGCGCTCGCTCATGGCTTTGTGGGTAATGGGGTCGGCCAACGGTAGCGGGGTATCCAGCCAGCGCCGCTCGAAGGCAAACGCGTTGTCCTCGGCCTCGAAGCCGATTGGGCATTGGAAGGCACGGGTATAGAGGCTGTGGTAGCCCGGCCGGGCATGCTCGAAGCGGCTGCCGAGCAGTGGCAGGGGCCGGCCCAGCAAGTCGTCGCAAATCACTTTAAGCGAGACCAGGCAGAACTCTGCATTGAAAGCAGTCAGCGCCGGGCTGTCGCGGTAATCGCTGGCGCTGAGCCATACACGCTGGCCGTCGTCGATCAGGCGCAGTTGGAAGACTGTTCCCAGCAGTGCCGGAAAGCGCAGCGCCAGGCGCAAGGCGTCACCCAAAGTGGCACTGGAGAGCAGGGCGTAACCGAGCATGCCATAGCACGACACGTGCATGCGCTGGCCCAGCTCCAGGCCGATGTCTTCGCGCCGGGCGACGGCATTGGCACACACCTGCAGCTCTTGCTGGGTGGTGATGCGCGCGTCTGCATGCCCCAGGTCCGCCGGGCCGATGCCGCTGCCGGCGAGCAAGGCCGAAGCCTCGCAACCCTCAGCCTGAAAGACGTTGAGGATCAGCGAAACCGCGTTGAGGGTGGTCAGGTGGCTGTGCAGCATGCTCGGTATCCCGTTGGTTGGGATGCATTATGGAGCAAGTTGTGTGCCGCAAACCTGGGGCAGCGCAACCGCGCCAGATCATGCAGGCAAAAAAAGGCCCGATGCATGCGCTCGGGCCTTTGAAAGGTTGAGAGGTGTCTAGTCCCTCGACCTGGTGAGACAGTTGAAGCGGTCGGTTACGCCTTCAGCGGAACCAGACGCGGTGCGATCATGTTTTCTGGGCGCAGGATGTCGTTGAGCATCTCTTCGTCCAGCAGCTTCTCTTCGCGCACCAGTTCCAGCACACCGCGGCCTGTTTCCAGGGCAACACGGGCGATACGGGTGGCGTTTTCGTAGCCGATGTAAGGGTTCAGGGCGGTGACCAGGCCGATCGAGTGCTCGACCAGTTCACGGCAGCGCTGTTCGTTGGCAGTGATGCCGACGATGCAGTGCTCGCGCAGCATGTCCATGGCGCGCTGGAGCAGGCGGATCGAGTCGAAGATCTTGTAGGCGATCAGCGGCTCCATCACGTTCAGCTGCAGCTGGCCACCTTCGGCGGCGACGGTCAGGGCCAGGTCGTTGCCCATGATGGCGAAGGCCACCTGGTTGACGGCTTCCGGGATAACCGGGTTGACCTTGCCTGGCATGATCGAGCTGCCTGGCTGACGCGCTGGCAGGTTGATCTCGTTGATGCCGGTACGCGGGCCGCTGGACAGCAGGCGCAGGTCGTTGCAGATCTTCGACAGCTTGACCGCGGTACGCTTGAGCATGCCGGAGAACAGCACGAAGGCGCCCATGTCGGAGGTGGCTTCGATCAGGTCGGCAGCCGGGACCAGCGGCTGGCCGCTGATGGTTGCCAGGCGCTGTACGGCGAGCATCTGGTAGCCCGGGTCGGCGTTGATGCCGGTACCGATGGCAGTACCACCCAGGTTGATTTCGGTCAGCAGCTCCGGCGCCAGCGAACGCAGACGGTTGAGGTCTTCGGTCATGGTGGTGGCGAAGGCGCGGAATTCCTGGCCCAGGGTCATCGGCACGGCGTCCTGCAGCTGGGTACGGCCCATCTTCAGTACGTGGTCGAACTCTTTACCTTTGGCGGCGAAGGCCTGGATCAGGCTGTCGAGGCTGGCGAGCAGGGCGTCATGACCCAGCAGCAGACCCAGACGGATCGCAGTCGGGTAGGCGTCGTTGGTCGACTGCGCCATGTTCACGTCGTTGTTCGGGTGCAGGTACTGGTACTCACCCTTCTGGTGGCCCATGGCCTCCAGCGCGATGTTGGCGATGACTTCGTTGGCGTTCATGTTGGTAGAAGTACCAGCACCGCCTTGAATCATGTCCACCACGAACTGCTCGTGGTAGTCGCCTTTGATCAGCCGGCCGCAGGCGGCGCTGATGGCGGCGTGCTTGGCATCGCTCAAGTGCCCCAGCTCTCGGTTGGCGTCAGCAGCAGCCTGCTTGACCATCGCCAGGCCCACTACCAGTTTCGGGTAGTGCGACAGCGGAACACCGGAGAGGTGGAAGTTGTTGGCAGCGCGCAGGGTCTGGATGCCGTAGTAGGCATCAGCAGGAACTTCAAGGGTACCCAGCAGATCTTTTTCGACGCGGAACGATGCAGCGGCAGACATGATGTATATCATCTCGAATTTGACCCGGCACATGCCGGAATGGCGCTAATCCTAGGCCCGAAGAGGATTTTGCGGCCAATGCTGTTGCACGCTAACCTATGCACAAACGGCATAGTGTTTCATGTGACGCCAATTGACATTCGAGCGTGTTCCATTTTGGTGCATGCCGGGAGATGTGCTTCGTGAACCTGGAAAGCAAATGGCTGGAAGACTTCAGCGCCCTGGCTGCCACGCGCAGTTTTTCGCAAGCGGCAGAGCGGCGTTTCGTCACTCAACCGGCCTTCAGTCGACGTATTCGCAGCCTCGAAGCAGCCTTGGGCCTGCAGCTGGTGAATCGTTCCCGCACGCCGATTGAACTGACCGAGGCCGGGCAGCTGTTTCTGGTCACGGCGCGCACCGTTGTCGACCAGTTGAGCGAAATTCTGCGCCACTTGCACCACCTCGAAGGTGGCCAGGGCGAGGTTATCCAAGTGGCGGCGGCGCACTCCCTGGCGTCGGGGTTTTTCCCACGTTGGGTGGCCCAGTTGCGCAACGACGGGTTGAACATCGCCACCCGTCTGGTGGCGACCAACGTGGGTGATGCGGTGCATGCCCTGCGCGAAGGCGGTTGCGACCTGATGCTGGCCTTCTATGACCCCGATGCCGCGCTGCAGATGGATGCCGAGATCTTCCCGTCGCTGCACATGGGCACCACCGAAATGTTGCCGGTGTGTGCCGTGGATGCCGACGGCCAGCCTTTGTTCGACCTGGAAGGCGAGGGCAGCGTGCCACTTTTGGCCTACACCGCCGGTGCCTTTCTCGGCCGTTCGGTGAACCTGTTGCTACGCCAGCGCAACCTGCGCTACACCACTGTTTATGAAACCGCCATGGCCGACAGCCTCAAGAGCATGGCGCTGGAGGGCATGGGCATTGCCTGGGTGCCACGCCTGTCGATGCGCGGCGAACTGGAGCGGGGTGAGCTGGCCATCTGCGGTGGCAGCCAATGGCACGTGCCCCTGGAAATCCGCCTGTACCGCTGCGCCCTGGTGCGCAAGGCCAACGTGCGCTTGTTGTGGCGCAAGCTGGAAGGGGCGGCGGCGGTTGACCCAAAAGTCAGCCAAAGCCCCGAAAAATAAGGCCGACAGTTGGTCGCCGGGGGTGCCAGCATCGCCCAGGGTTACGGTATACTGCGCGGCCTTTAGACCGGATAGCTCCGGTCCTGATCAGCAAACAAGCCACGCCGGTCGTCCCGCGTGGCTTGTTGTTTTTTGACGCGCCCAAGGGCGCACAAGCGAAGAGGCTCGACGATGAGTGCACTGGTTGGCGTGATCATGGGCTCCAAGTCCGATTGGTCCACCCTTAGCCACACCGCCGATATGCTGGAAAAACTCGGCATTCCCTACGAAGTGAAGGTGGTTTCCGCCCACCGCACCCCGGATCTGCTGTTCCAGTATGCCGAAGAGGCCGAAGGCCGTGGCATCGAGGTGATCATCGCCGGTGCCGGTGGCGCAGCCCACCTGCCAGGCATGTGCGCCGCCAAGACCCACCTGCCGGTGCTGGGCGTGCCGGTGCAGTCGTCGATGCTGTCGGGTGTCGATTCGCTGCTGTCGATCGTGCAGATGCCGGCGGGCGTTCCGGTCGCGACCCTGGCCATCGGCCGGGCGGGCGCGATCAACGCTGCATTGCTGTCGGCGAGCATCCTGGGCGCCAAGTACCCGCAGTACCACGCGGCGCTCAAGCAGTTCCGCACGGAACAGACCGACACCGTGCTGGACAATCCAGACCCGCGCCAGGCTTGAGGCTGACCCCATGAAGATCGGTGTAATCGGTGGTGGCCAGCTCGGCCGCATGCTGGCCCTGGCGGGTACTCCGCTGGGCATGAACTTCGCGTTCCTCGACCCGGCTGCAGATGCCTGCGCCGCCCCTCTGGGCGAGCACCTGCGCGCCGACTACGGTGACCAGGACCATCTGCGCCAGCTGGCCGACGAAGTCGACCTGGTGACCTTCGAGTTCGAAAGCGTCCCGGCCGAAACCGTGGCCTTCCTCTCGCAGTTCGTCCCGGTCTACCCAAGCGCCGAAGCGCTGCGTATTGCCCGCGACCGCCTGTTCGAGAAGAGCATGTTCCGCGACCTGGGTATTCCGACCCCGGCCTTCGCCGACATTCTCTCCCAGGCAGACCTGGACGCCGCGGTTGCCAGCATTGGCCTGCCAGCGGTGCTCAAGACCCGCACCCTGGGCTACGACGGCAAGGGCCAGAAGGTCCTGCGCAGTGCTGAAGACGTGGTCGACACCTTCGCCGAGCTGGGCAGCGTGCCGTGCCTGCTGGAAGGCTTCGTGCCGTTCACCGGCGAAGTCTCGCTGGTGGCCGTCCGTGCTCGCGATGGCGAAACCCGCTTTTATCCGCTGGTGCACAACACCCACGAGAGCGGCATCCTGCGCCTGTCGGTGGCCAGCGAAGCGCACCCGCTGCAAGGCCTGGCCGAAGACTACGTCGGCCGTGTGCTGAAGCAGCTGGACTATGTCGGCGTGATGGCGTTCGAGTTCTTCGAAGTCGACGGTGGCCTGAAGGCCAACGAAATCGCCCCGCGTGTGCACAACTCCGGGCACTGGACCATCGAAGGCGCCGAGTGCAGCCAGTTCGAGAACCACCTGCGCGCCGTTGCCGGCCTGCCGCTGGGCTCGACTGCCAAGGTCGGTGAAAGCGCCATGCTCAACTTCATCGGCGAAGTACCCGCGGTGGACAAAGTGGTTGCCATCGAAGACTGCCACCTGCACCACTATGGCAAGGCCTTCAAGGTCGGGCGCAAGGTTGGCCATGCCACCCTGCGTTGCCAGGACATGGCCACCCTCGTGCGCAAGATTGCCGAAGTAGAGGCGCTGATCAGCAACTGATCGGGCTGTAAATCGAACTTCTGCAAGCGGCTTGCCCTCTGAACATGGCAACAAGCCAAAGCCCGTCTAGGCTTTGGCTTGTTCCATCTTCACTGCAGAGGGATTGCCATGGGCATCATTGGAACCATCTTCATCGGCCTCATCGTTGGCCTGCTGGCCCGCTTCATCAAGCCGGGCGACGACAGCATGGGCTGGATCATGACCATCCTGCTGGGTATTGCCGGCTCCTTGCTCGCCACCTACGGCGGCCAGGCACTGGGCATTTATCAGGCGGGGCAGGCCGCAGGGTTCTTCGGCGCGCTGGTCGGTGCCGTCGTCCTTCTGGTGATCTACGGATTAATCAAGAAACGCTGAATACCGTTTAGAATGCTCGGCAATTCATCCGAGTTGCCGAGCATTTTCATGCGTGCCTTATTTCTCATCCCCTTGCTTCTGGCCAGCACCCTGGCCCGTGCCGAGCTGCCCGAAACCGACTGGCTGGAGCTGATGCCCAAGTCGGACCAGAAGGCCCTTGAGCAGATGCCCGAAATCGACCACAACTCGCCAGAGGCCATGGGCACCTTCACCGACAAGGGCGGCCTCAAGCAGAGCAAAGGGTTGCCGGCGGTGATGTATTCGACCAAGACCGTGGCCGCCATGAACGGCAAGCAGATTCGCCTGGGCGGTTACCCGGTGCCGCTGGAGAGCGATGCCAAGGGCAACAGCACGCTGTTTTTCCTGGTGCCGTACCCGGGCGCCTGCATCCACGTGCCGCCACCGCCACCGAACCAGTTGGTGCTGGTGCGCTACCCGAAGGGGCTGAAAATCGACGACATCTACACGCCGCTGTGGGTTAGCGGGGCGTTGAAGGTGGAGAAGGTCAGCAACGACCTGGCGGATGCGGCCTATGCGCTGGATGCGCAGAAGGTGAGGGTGGTGGAGGACGCCGACCTCTGATTGCCTGCACCGGCCTCTTCGCGGGTAAACCCGCTCCCACAGGTACTTCACCCATTTCGAATGCGGTGCAGTACCTGTGGGAGCGGGTTTACCCGCGAAGAGGCCCGCAAAACCACTGCAAAACTCAGATCATTTCACAACCAATCTGCACGCCCAGCGAATGGCTCGCGCCAGGCTTCACTTCCACCACGTCATCCCACACATTCGCCGTCTCGATGCACAGCATCCGCTGCCAGCCATCATCCGCCATGTCCGGCAGCTCCCGCGCCCGCTCGGTCCACGGGTTCCAGATCACCGCCGAGCGCGAGCCACTGCTGGTCAGGGTAATCCGCCGCGCCCAGTGGGGGTCGACGATGCTAAGGGTTTGCGGGGTAGCCAGGTAGATCCGGTCAGTCTCCCCGGCAAATGCCAGCACACCTTGCTGCTGGCGCTGCTCCCAATCGGCCAAGGTCTCGATGTAGCTCAACCCCTCCGCACCCTCGACCCGCGCCTGGCGCACGTCGCTGACGGCAAAGTAGCTGTGCAGGGCTTGGCTGATGGTCACACTGTCGCTGCCGAGGTTATAGCTGGTCAGCGTCACGTTCAGCTGTTCGCCCAGTTCGATCAGCAACTTCAGCTCGACCTCATGCGGCCAGCCGGGCAAGTCACCTTGAGCCGCAGGCAGCTCGAATTCGATCTGAATCGTGTCGCCGACCTGCTCGGCCCTGTTCAACTGCCAGTCGCGACCCCGCACCAGCCCATGCGCGGGGGCTTGTTCGCCCGTGTACATACTTTGTACAGACGCGGGGTTGCGCTGCAGGTTGCCAAACCACGGCCAGCACACCGGTACCCCGGCGCGCACGGATTTGCCCTGGCGGAAAATGGCCTGGTCGCTCAGCCACAGCAGCGGCGGTTCGCCCACACGCTGGTAGCTGAGGATCTGCGCGCCCTGCTGGGCGATCAGTAGTTCGGCATGCTCGCTGGTGATGCGCCAGCAATTGAGTTCGCCGTGTTGCTCGGTGTCGACCTTGAAAGTAGCCATTGCACTCGTCTCATTGATTGCCCTGTGGGCCTTGGACCCGGGCACGTGCAATGAGTTTACCGCCGGCGTGGCTCAGCGACGAGGCACAGAGCGGGTGCGGCCACTGCCGTCGATGGCGACGAAGACGAATACCGCTTCGGTCACCTTGCGCCATTCACTGGACAGCGGGTCGTCGCTCCACACTTCGACCATCATCTGGATCGAGCTGCGGCCGATTTCCAGGGTCTGGGTATAGAACGACAGCTGGGCGCCCACGGCGACCGGGACCAGGAAGGCCATGCGATCGATGGCCACCGTGGCCACACGGCCACCCGCGACACGGCTGGCCATGGCAGTGCCGGCCAAATCCATCTGGGCGACCAGCCAGCCGCCAAAGATGTCACCAAAGCCGTTAGTCTCACGAGGGAGTGCGGTGATTTGCAAGGCCAGGTCGCCTTGCGGGATTGGATCTTCTTGTTCGAGCTCAATCATGCGATGGGGCCTCTGACCCGTGACGCTTTCGTTGGTGTGGCGCAAAGGCCGGGTAAACGATTCAGCTGGAAACATACTACGCCGATTTCGTTTCACTGGGCGGCCGTAGGGAAACTCTGCGAAACCGCCTGACATGCAGACCGGCGTTTTCGCACAACATCCCACGCTAGGAGCAACCTTTTCCTACGAACGGCCAGTATATAGAGCATAACGGCCAGCGACGACCGCGCATTCATGAATATCTGTATGGTTTTTGTATCGCTTTCAGCGCGCCTCGGCAATTTGCTATCTTCGCTCGTCTACCAATCCAGAAGTCGCGCGCCAAGCGGCCTGCATGACCTACAAGAGAAAGATCGATGACCTCCGTGCCGAGCAGTATCGAGCAGCCTTCACGGCCGCTGACCCGCAGCGACTACAAGACCCTTTCACTGTCCGCCCTGGGCGGTGCACTGGAGTTCTACGACTTCATCATCTTCGTGTTCTTCGCCACGGTGGTCGGCAAGCTGTTCTTCCCTGCCGACATGCCCGAATGGCTGCGCTTGATGCAGACGTTCGGCATCTTCGCCGCCGGCTACCTGGCGCGGCCACTGGGCGGCATCGTCATGGCGCACTTCGGTGACCTGCTCGGGCGCAAGAAGATGTTCACCCTGAGCATCTTCATGATGGCGCTGCCCACCCTGATCATGGGCCTGCTGCCGACCTACGCGCAGATTGGCCTGTGGGCACCGGTTTTGCTGCTGCTGATGCGCGTGATTCAGGGCGCGGCGATTGGTGGCGAAGTGCCCGGCGCCTGGGTGTTCGTCTCGGAGCACGTACCAGCGCGCAATACCGGCTACGCCTGCGGCACGCTGACCGCCGGGCTGACCTCGGGCATTTTGCTCGGCTCGCTGGTCGCGACCCTGATCAACAGCATTTACACCCCAGGTGAAGTTGCCGATTACGCCTGGCGTATACCGTTCTTGCTGGGGGGTGTGTTCGGCCTGTTCTCGGTGTACCTGCGCCGCTGGCTGCACGAAACCCCAGTGTTCGCCGAGATGCAGCAGCGCAAGGCCCTGGCCGAAGAGCTGCCGCTGCGTGCCGTGCTGCGTGATCACCGTGGCGCGATCATCTTGTCGATGCTGCTGACCTGGTTGCTGTCGGCCGGCATCGTGGTGGTGATCCTGATGACCCCCGCGCTGCTGCAGAGCTTCTACCAAATCAGCCCGACCGACTCGCTCAAGGCCAACAGCCTGGCCATCGTGCTGCTCAGCCTCGGCTGCATCGGTGCCGGTAGCCTGGCCGACCGCATCGGCGCTGGGCGTGTGTTCATCGTCGGCAGCCTGCTGTTGCTGGCCAGCTCCTGGACCTTCTACCACAGCCTGCCGACCCGCCCCGACCTGCTGTTCCCGCTGTATGCGCTGACCGGACTGTGCGTCGGTATCGTCGGCGCCGTGCCCTATGTGATGGTCAAGGCCTTCCCACCGGTGGTGCGTTTCAGCGGCTTGTCGTTCTCTTACAACGTCGCCTACGCCATCTTCGGCGGGCTGACGCCGATGGTGGTGACCGCGCTGTTGAAGGTCAGCCCAATGGCGCCGGCCTATTATGTGGCGGGGCTGTGTGCTGTCGGGCTGGCCGTAGGCGTTTATCTGTTCGCCAATAAGCGCTGATCGGCTTGCATCAATTGCCTCCCTCATTGGGGTAGGCGAAGAGCCTGAGCGGTTACCCCGCGCCTCTGCAACATCTTGAAAAGGCCATCCCCGGCACCGGGTGATGGCCTTTCATCCAATTGTCACATTGAAGTCATATCGTATTCATGCGGCCTGCAGATACTTGGGCCCGATCCATCCAACACCACCAATATTCCTGCTAGGAGCAAGGCATGAAACTGAAGCGTTTGATGGCGGCCCTTACCTTCGCCGCCGCTGGCGTTGCAACCGCCAATGCGGTAGCCGCTGTCGACCCAGCAATCCCGACCTACACCAAGACCACCGGTGTTTCGGGCAACCTCTCCAGCGTCGGTTCGGACACCCTCGCCAACCTGATGACCCTGTGGGCCGAGGCCTACAAGAAGGAATATCCGAACGTAAACATCCAGATCCAGGCCGCCGGCTCCTCCACCGCGCCACCCGCGCTGACCGAAGGCACCGCCAACCTGGGCCCGATGAGCCGCAAGATGAAGGACGTCGAGCTGCAGGCCTTCGAACAGAAGTACGGCTACAAGCCGACCGCCATCCCGGTCGCCGTTGACGCCCTGGCTGTATTCGTCCACAAGGACAACCCGATCAAGGGCCTGACCATGGCTCAGGTCGATGCGATCTTCTCGTCCACTCGCCTGTGCGGCGCCAAGGCCGATGTCAAAACCTGGGGCGACCTGGGCGTGACCGGCGACCTGGCCAACAAGCCAGTGCAGCTGTTCGGCCGTAACTCGGTATCGGGCACCTACGGCTACTTCAAGGAAGAAGCCCTGTGCAAAGGCGACTTCAAGCCTAACGTCAACGAACAGCCTGGCTCGGCTTCGGTCGTGCAGTCGATCAGCTCCTCGCTGAACGGCATTGGCTACTCGGGCATCGGCTACAAGACCGCTAGCGTCAAGACCGTAGCCCTGGCCAAGAAAGAAGGCGGCGAGTTCATCGAAGACAACGAAGAAAACGCCCTGAACGGCAAGTATCCGCTGTCCCGCTTCCTGTACGTCTACGTCAACAAGGCCCCGAACAAGCCTCTGGCTCCGCTGGACGCCGAGTTCATCAAGCTGGTGCTGTCGCAAGCTGGCCAGCAGGTCGTGGTGAAGGATGGCTACATCCCGCTGCCGGCCAAAGTGGTCGACAAGACCCTGGCTGACCTGGGCCTGTCCCACGCTGGTAACGTCGCAAAGAAGTAAGTAACTGAGGAATCGGCCGGTGCCTAAGCCCGGCCGCTTCCACGAATTCTCAGTCCGAAGCCAGAACCCCTGAGCGTCGGGCTTTCTTGCGTCACTGCATTGTCATGTTTTTGTCATACGGGACCGCTAGGGTGTGCGCATGAATGATCTGGCCAACTCCACCATGACCCAAAATTCCCAACCCGTGCGGATTGACTTCAATACGCCCGAGTTGCAACGCAAGCGCCGCATGCGTGCGCTCAAGGACCGCCTGACCCGCTGGTATGTACTGGTGGGCGGGCTTGCCGTATTGGCGGCAATTACCCTGATTTTCTTCTACCTGGCCTACGTGGTGCTGCCGCTGTTCCAGGGCGCTGAGCTGACCAGCAAGAAGGCCCTGGAGCCGACCTGGCTGCAACAGGATGTCGGCAAGCCGCTGATGATCGCGCTTGAAGAGCAGAACCTGGTGGGCATGCGGGTTTCCGACAAGGGGCAGGCACTGTTCTTCGACACCAAGACCGGTGCCGAGCTGCAGCGCGTCGACCTGCCGCTGCCGGCCGGTACCCAGGTGAGCTCCATCAGCACCGATCAGCCGGGTAGCCCGCTGGTTGTGCTGGGTCTGTCCAATGGTCAGGCGTTGGTGTTCCACCACACCTACAAGATCACCTACCCGGACAACAAAAAGACCATCACCCCAGGCATCGACTACCCCTACGGCAAGGACGCGTTCGTGCTTGACGACCAGGGCCGCCCTCTGGAGCACGTGAGCGTCAACGTCAACGGCGAAACCCTGCTGCTGGCAGGTTCCACCGGTTCGCACCTGCAGGTCACCCAACTGACCCGCGAAGAGAACATGATGACCGGCGAGGTCACCAGCGAGCAGAACCGTATCGACCTCCCGCAGATGACCGAGCCGGTCAAGGCCATTTACGTCGACCCGCGCCAGCAATGGCTGTACGTGGTCAACGGCCGTGCCACCGCCGACGTCTTCAGCCTGCGTGACAAGAGCCTCAACGGCCGCTACAAGCTGCTGGAAGATGGCAATGCCGAGATCACGGCCAGTGGCCAGTTGGTGGGCGGTATCTCGCTGATCTTCGGTGACTCAAAAGGTGGCTTGAACCAGTGGTTCATGGCCCGCGATCCCGATGGCGAGTCACGCTTCAAGTTGATCCGCAGCTTCCAGATGGGCAACGCGCCGATCGTCCAGATCGATGCCGAAGAGCGCCGCAAGGGCTTCATCGCCCTGGACGCCGAAGGCAAGCTTGGTGTGTTCCACAGCACCGCGCACCGCACCCTGCTGGTCGAGCCGGCTGCAGAAGGCGCGGGCATCCTGGCCCTGTCGCCGCGTGCCAACCGCATCATCATCGAGGAAGGCGGCAAGCTGCTGCCGCTGAGCCTGAAGAACCCGCACCCGGAAGTCTCCTTCAGCGCGCTGTGGGGCAAGGTCTGGTACGAGAACTATGACGAGCCCAAGTACGTCTGGCAGTCGACTGCGTCGAACACCGACTTCGAGCCCAAGCTCAGCCTGTCGCCGCTGACCTTCGGTACCCTGAAGGCTGCGTTCTACGCGATGATCCTGGCCGCCCCGCTGGCCATTGCCGCCGCCATCTACACCGCCTACTTCATGGCCCCTGGCATGCGCCGCAAGGTCAAGCCGGTGATCGAGCTGATGGAAGCGATGCCGACGGTGATCCTCGGCTTCTTCGCCGGCCTGTTCCTCGCGCCGTACCTCGAAGGCCACTTGCCGGGTGTGTTCAGCCTGTTCGTACTGATGCCGTTCGGCATCCTGCTGGCCGGTTTCGTCTGGAGCCGCCTGCCGGAGTCGATCCGCCTGCGCGTGCCGGATGGCTGGGAAGCGGCGATCCTGATCCCCGTGATCCTGTTCACCGGCTGGTTCGCCCTGACCATGAGCCCTTACCTGGAGACCTGGTTCTTCGGCGGCGACATGCGCCTGTGGATCACCAACGACCTGGGCATCACCTACGACCAGCGCAACGCCCTGGTAGTTGGTATCGCCATGGGCTTCGCGGTTATCCCGAACATCTACTCGATTGCCGAAGACGCCGTGTTCAGCGTGCCGCGCAGCCTGACCCTGGGCTCCCTGGCCCTGGGTGCGACGCCGTGGCAGACCCTGACCCGCGTGGTCATCCTCACCGCCAGCCCGGGTATCTTCTCGGCGCTGATGATCGGCATGGGCCGTGCGGTGGGCGAGACCATGATCGTGCTCATGGCCACCGGCAACACCCCGGTGATGGAGATGAACCTGTTCGAAGGCATGCGCACCCTGGCCGCCAACGTGGCGGTAGAAATGCCAGAGTCGGAAGTCGGTGGCAGCCACTATCGCGTGCTGTTCCTGGCGGCCCTCGTGCTGCTGATGTTCACCTTCATCATGAACACCTTGGCCGAGCTGATTCGCCAGCGTCTGCGCAAGAAATACTCGTCGCTTTGATAGAAAGGTAGAGATCCGTGAAAAAGGATTCCCTCAAAGGCTGGTTCAAGAGCGGCGCCCCAGGCGTCTGGATCAGCGGTGGCGCGGTTGCCATGGCGGTGATCATGACCATCGGTCTGCTGTCGGTCATCGCCGTGCGAGGCCTGGGCCACTTCTGGCCGGCCGACCTGGTCCAGGCCACCTACAAGGTGCCTGGCCAGGCTGATCACATCGTCGTCGGCGAAGTGGTGCAAAAAGAAGAAGTGCCCCGTGCACGCCTGAAGGGTGCCGGCTTGCCGGTACCTGAGCAGGGCCCGGAGTTCATGACCCGTGAGCTGATCAAGGTCGGTAACCGCGACCTTAACGGCAGCGACTTCACCTGGGTGGTGGGCGACTGGCTGGTCGATGAGCAACGCCCGGTCGACCTGATGGCGCTGGAACGCCGCGAGTGGGGCAACTTCTACGGCTACCTGGTCAGCGTCAAGGAAGAAGGCCGCGTGGTCGCCGAAGGCCCTGCTGCCTGGAACGAACTGCAGGCCCGCCTCAAGCGCGCCAACCAGCTCAATGGCGAATTGCAGCAACTCGAGAAAAAAGACATCGGCGCCATCAACCATGGCCTCGAACGCCTGCGCCTGCATAGCCGCAAGCTGGAGCTGGAGGGCAAGCTCGACGCCGCTGCCCAGGCCGACATGGACGCCGAGCGTGCCGAGCTGAACAGCCGCTACAAGGCCATCGAAGACCGACTCAGCGGCCTGCACCAGGCCTTCTCCCGCGACAGCCTGGTGGCACGTGATGCCAACGGCCGCGAAGTGGAGATCAACCTGAGCAAGGTGGTGCACGCTATCCAGCCGAACGGCATGTCCGGGCTGACCAAGATGGGCACTTACTTCGCCAAGGTCTGGGAGTTCCTCAGCGACGACCCGCGTGAAGCCAACACCGAGGGCGGCATCTTCCCGGCCATCTTCGGTACCGTGATGATGACCCTGATCATGGCCGTGATCGTGACCCCGTTCGGCGTGCTGGCTGCAGTCTACCTGCGCGAATACGCCAAGCAGGGCCCGGTGACGCGCCTGATCCGCATCGCGGTGAACAACCTGGCGGGTGTACCGGCGATCGTCTACGGCGTGTTCGGCCTGGGCTTCTTCGTCTATGTACTGGGTGGCTCGATCGACCGGCTGTTCTTCCCCGAGTCGCTGCCGGCACCCACCCTGGGTACCCCGGGCCTGCTGTGGGCCTCGCTGACCTTGGCGCTGCTGGCGGTACCGGTGGTGATCGTGGCCACCGAAGAAGGCCTGGCGCGGATTCCACGCACCGTGCGCGAGGGCTCGCTGGCCCTAGGCGCGACCAAGGCCGAGACCCTGTGGAAAATCGTCCTGCCGATGGCCAGCCCGGCCATGATGACCGGCATGATCCTCGCCGTGGCCCGCGCCGCGGGTGAAGTGGCGCCACTGATGCTGGTGGGTGTGGTGAAGCTGGCGCCGTCGTTGCCACTGGATGGCAACTACCCGTACCTGCACCTGGACCAGAAGATCATGCACCTGGGCTTCCACATCTATGACGTCGGCTTCCAGAGCCCTAACGTCGAGGCCGCACGGCCGCTGGTGTACGCCACCGCGCTGCTGCTGGTGCTGGTGATCGCCACCCTCAACCTCTCGGCGGTGTGGATCCGTAACCACCTGCGCGAGAAGTACAAGGCGCTGGACCACTGATCCTGATTACAAGCGTGCCGCCTGCAAGCCGGGCGGCCCTTTGAAACGAATTGATAGCGTATGGAGTTGACCATGCAGCACGAATCCCATACCCACGGCATCGACATGTCTGCCCTGGGCCGCGACAAGCAGAGCCTGCGCCTGGCCGAAGAGACCGTGGCCATCGAAGTACCGGGCCTGAGCCTGTTCTACGGCGACAAGCAAGCCTTGTTCGACGTCAGCATGAATATCCCCAAGCAGCGCGTGACCGCCTTCATCGGCCCGTCCGGCTGCGGCAAGTCGACCCTCCTGCGTACCTTCAACCGCATGAACGACCTGGTTGACGGTTGCCGCGTGGAGGGCGCCATCAACCTGTATGGCACCAATATCTACCGCAAGGGCGAAGACGTGGCCGAGCTGCGCCGCCGTGTGGGCATGGTGTTCCAGAAGCCGAACCCGTTCCCCAAGACCATCTACGAGAACGTCGTCTACGGCCTGCGCATCCAGGGTATCAACAAGAAGCGCACCCTCGACGAAGCCGTCGAATGGGCACTGAAGGGCGCCGCCCTGTGGGATGAGGTCAAAGACCGCCTGCACGATTCGGCCCTGGGCCTGTCGGGTGGCCAGCAGCAACGTCTGGTCATTGCCCGCACCATCGCCGTGGAGCCAGAAGTATTGCTGCTCGACGAACCGTGCTCGGCACTGGACCCGATCTCGACGCTGAAGGTCGAAGAGCTGATCTACGAATTGAAATCCAAGTACACCATCGTCATCGTGACCCACAACATGCAACAGGCGGCGCGCGTCTCGGACTACACCGCCTTCATGTACATGGGCAAACTGGTCGAATTCGGGGACACCGATACCCTGTTCACCAACCCGGCGAAGAAGCAGACCGAAGACTACATCACCGGTCGCTATGGCTAGTCGGTCTGCCAGCCGCAGGCCTGGGGCCAAGGGATAACACGAACGACTTGAAGCTTGCGGCTTGAGGCTTGCAGCTTTTTCGCGGAGCGAAACGATGATCAACAAAGAAAGCCTTACGCATCACATCTCCCAGCAGTTCAACGCCGAGCTTGAAGAGGTGCGCAGCCACCTCCTGGCCATGGGCGGCCTGGTCGAGAAACAGGTCAACGACGCGGTAACCGCGCTGATCGAGGCCGATTCGGGCCTGGCCCAGCAGGTGCGCGAGGTCGATGAGCAGATCAACCAGATGGAGCGCAACATCGACGAGGAGTGCGTCCGCATCCTCGCCCGCCGCCAGCCAGCGGCGTCCGACCTGCGCCTGATCATCAGCATCTCCAAGTCGGTGATCGACCTGGAACGCATCGGTGACGAGTCGACCAAGATCGCCCGTCGCGCCATCCAGCTGTGCGAAGAAGGCGAGTCGCCACGCGGCTACGTCGAGGTGCGCCACATCGGCGACCAGGTGCGGAACATGGTGCGCGACGCGCTGGACGCCTTTGCCCGCTTCGATGCCGACCTGGCGTTGTCGGTGGCGCAGTACGACAAGACCATCGACCGCGAGTACAAAACTGCGCTGCGCGAACTGGTGACCTACATGATGGAAGACCCGCGTTCGATTTCGCGGGTGCTGAGCGTCATCTGGGCCTTGCGTTCGCTGGAGCGTATCGGCGACCACGCCCGCAACATTTCCGAGCTGGTGATTTACCTGGTGCGCGGCACCGACGTCCGCCACATGGGCCTCAAGCGCATGAAGGCGGAAGTGCAGGGCACCAGCGGCGATGAGGCCGAAAGCGCTAATGTTCCGGGCCAAGCGGACGATAAATAGTATTGCTCCCGAGCCTCAACGCCCGGCTTAGGCCGGGCGTTTTCGTTTGCGGTCGAGCAGCCATCAGGCACCCGCGAACGGTGTGAAGAAGTCCCGCTCCACGCGCAGTTGTGGCAAGTAGCCATCACTTGCCGGTAGGCTAGTCGGGATTCAAGAGGAGTATCGATGAGTAAAGTCAATGTGCTGGTCGTGGATGACGCCCCGTTCATCCGCGATCTGGTCAGGAAGTGCCTGCGCAATGCCTTTCCGGGCATGGTCATCGACGATGCGGTCAACGGTCGCAAGGCGATGGCCATGTTGGGCAAGGAGCCGTTCGACCTGGTCCTGTGTGACTGGGAAATGCCTGAGATGTCGGGCCTGGAGCTGCTCAGCTGGTGCCGTCAGCAGCCCGCGTTGAAGAGCCTGCAGTTCATCATGGTGACCAGCCGTGGTGACAAGGAGAACGTGATCCAGGCCATTCAGGCCGGTGTGTCCGATTTTGTCGGCAAGCCGTTCACCAACGAGCAGTTGCTGACCAAGGTAAAGAAAGCCCTGACCAAGATCGGCAAACTCGACAGCCTGATGGCCACTGGGCCTGCGCGCGCGAATTCGGCGTTTGCCAACGATTCGCTGAGCGCGCTGACGGGCGGCAAGCCTGAAGCCGTCAAGGTCGCGGCGCCTGCTGCCGCGCCGGCCAAGCCGTTGATCAATGCACCGGCACCGCCTGCGGCTGCACCCTGTGGCCGTGGCCAAGGCCAGCTGCGCCTGTCTAGCGGCACACAGCCGTGCGTGATCAAGGCGTTGAGCCTGAAAGAGGCGCTGCTGGTGGTGCGCCGCAGCGAAGCGCTGCCGCAGGTGCTTGAGGGCGCGGTACTGGACCTGGAGCAAGGCGAAAACGCCGAAGTCGCGCGCCTGAACGGTTACCTGCATGCCGTCGCGGCGCTGGAGCCCAAGCCAGACAGTGACTGGCTGCAGCTGACCTTCAAGTTCGTCGATCAGGATGCGCAGAAGCTCGACTACCTGTCGCGGCTGATTGCCCGCGGCACGGCGCAGAAGCACTTCACGCCCGGCGCCTGATCGACAGCCAGGCATACGCGGTTCTTGTAGGAGCAGCCTTGTGCTGCGAAGAGGCCGGTGATAACACAGTGATATTGGCTGTTATCACCGGCCTCTTCGCAGCACAAGGCTGCTCCTACAGGTACGTGTTCGCCATCCGACCAACTGTCATATCCCCCGCCAAACCGGCTGCTAGGCTTCGACAGATCACAACTGTCAAAAAGCCACTATCATGCCCGCCCGCCTGCTGCTGTTCTGTGCATTGCTCATGGCCTCGGCGTCGAGCCTGGGCGTGACCCTCTACCCGATCACCGATGCCAACGGTGTGGGTGCCTATACCGACCGACCAGGCCCCGGTGCCAAGCCGATCGAGCTGCATGAGTCCATGGTCGAGCGCCAGGAAAGCCAGGTGCGGCTCAACGCGATCGTGTTCCAGGGCGGCGTGAGCTTTTCTGCGCGCAATGAATCGCATGTGCCGGTGCAGGTCGAATTGCACCTGGACAAGCTGATCAACGCTCAAGGCGGCAATGCGCCGCGGATCGTGCGCAGGGTGCTGCCAGGGCGTTCAACCCAGATGCTCAGCGTGCTGCGGGGCCGCCCTGGGACGTTGCTGGGCTATCGCTCGACGCTGCTGCAGGCAATGGGCGACCCGGGGCTGCGCCCTCAGGGTTATCGGTACGCCTTCCCCTGGCTGGGCGGGCCGTTTCGGGTGACGCAGGGGCCCAACGGCCGCTTCAGCCATTTTGGCCCCAAGGGGCGCTATGCCATGGATATCGCCATGCCTGAGGGCACGACCATCATTGCGGCCCGGGAAGGGGTGGTGGTGAATGTCGAGAACAGCCAGACCGGGCGTGGCAGCAACCCGTCGGGCAATTTTGTCAGGGTCTTGCACGCCGACGGCACCATGGGCGTGTACCTGCACCTGATGCGCGGTTCGGTGGTGGTGGCTGAGGGGCAGCGGGTGAAGCAGGGGCAGATGCTGGCCAAGTCCGGCAACACCGGCAACAGCACCGGCCCGCACCTGCATTTTGTGGTGCAGCGCAACGTGGGGTTGGCGCTGGAGTCGATACCCTATCAGTTCGACAGGCCGATCAGTGGGCTGCCCGACTTTACGGCGGGCAACCCCTGAACGATGGACTGTAAGGTCAATCCAGCTTCAGCACCTTGGCCAGCACGATCTTCGGCCCTTTCATCTTCTTGATGATGATGCGCAGGCCTTCAACCTCAAGCACTTCTTCCTCTTCAGGGACGCGCTTGAGCGTTTCATACACCAGCCCAGCCAGGGTCTCCGCCTCGATGTGGTCCAGGTCGATGCCCAGCAGGCGCTCGACCTTGAACAGCGGCGTGTCACCACGCACCAGCAGCTTGCCCGGCTGGTAGGCGAGGATGCCGCGCTCGGTCTTGCGGTGTTCATCCTGGATATCGCCGACCAGTACTTCCAGCACGTCTTCCATGGTCAGGTAGCCGATTACCTTGCCATCGGCTTCCTCGACCAGCACGAAATGCGCGCCGCCCTTGCGGAACTGCTCCAGCAACTGCGACAGCGGCATATGCCGGGAAACCCGCTCCAGCGGGCGGGCCAGGTCTTCGAGGTCGATGGTTTCGGGCAGGTGGTCGAGTTCGGCCAACTCCAGCAACAGGTCCTTGATGTGCAGCAACCCGGTGAACTCTTCGCGCTCGGCGTCGTAGACCGGGTAACGGCTGAACTTGTGGCGGCGCAGCAGGGCCAGGATCTGCTTGAGCGGCGCGTGCGCGTCGATGCTGACCATGTCCTCGCGGGAGTTAGCCCAGTCGACCACTTCCAGCTCGCCCATTTCCACTGCCGAGGCCAGCACGCGCATGCCCTGGTCGCTCGGGTCTTGGCCACGGCTGGAGTGCAGGATCAGCTTGAGCTCTTCGCGGCTGTAATGATGCTCGTGGTGCGGGCCAGGCTCACCTTGGCCAGCAATGCGCAGGATGGTGTTGGCGCTGGCATTGAGCAGGTAGATGGCCGGGTACATCGCCCAGTAGAACAGGTACAGCGGCACCGCGGTCCACAGCGACAGCAGCTCGGGCTTGCGGATCGCCCAGGACTTGGGCGCCAGCTCACCGACCACGATGTGCAGGTAAGAGATGACGAAGAACGCGACGAAGAACGAAATGCCCTTGATCAGCTCTGGCGTGTCCACGCCCATGTAGGCCAGCAGCGGCTCCAGCAGGTGGGCGAACGCCGGCTCGCCGACCCAGCCCAGGCCCAAGGAGGCGAGGGTGATGCCCAGCTGGCAGGCGGACAGGTAGGCGTCGAGCTGGTTGTGCACCTTGCGCAGGATGCTGCCACGCCAGCCGTGCAGTTCGGCGATGGAATCGACGCGGGTTGAGCGCAGCTTGACCATGGCGAACTCGGCGGCAACGAAAAAGCCGTTGAGCAGCACCAGGAGCAAGGCAAAGATGATCATGCCGAAATCGGCGAATAACGAGGTGAGGCTGATACCAGGGGAAGGGTCCATGATGGAGTTTTTACGGGGTCCGTCTTTGAGGAATGGAGAAAAAAAGTGCCAGCACAGGCTGGCACAGGGGATCCAATGTAGCGGTTGAAGCCGCAAAAGCAAAGGGTGATGGTCTTGATGGGGTTGCGGTGCAGCCTTCTCAACCCTTGCCGTTGGCCAATTGTGCCGGCGCAAAGTGACAGGTAAAGGTGCTGCCATGCCCCGGCACGCTGCTGATTTCCAGGCGCCCGCGATGGCGCAGCAGCACATGCTTGACGATCGCCAGGCCCAACCCCGTGCCCCCGGTATTGGACGCCCGGCTGGAGTCGACGCGGTAGAAGCGCTCGGTCAGCCGTGGCAAATGCTTGGCATCGATGCCGATACCCGAATCCTGCACGCTGAGGTGCGCACCCTGGGCATCGGCCCACCAGCGGATGCGAATGCTGCCCTCGTCCGGGGTGTACTTGACCGCGTTGAACACCAGGTTTGAGAACGCACTGCGCAGCTCTGCCTCGCTGCCCTTGAGGCTGACGCCGGGTGCGGCTTCCAGGCTGATGCGCTGGTTACGTGGGCCGGACAGCGCCTGGGCATCGCCCTTGATCGACTGCAGCAGGGCATCGACGGGCACGGGCAGGTTGTCGGAGGGGTAGTCGGTGGCCTCCAGCTTGGCCAGCAACAGCAAGTCATTGAGCAGGGTCTGCATGCGTGAACCTTGCTGGCTCATCTGCTGCAGGGCTCGGGTCCAGCGCGGGTTCACGTCCTCGACGTTGTCGAGCAAGGTTTCCAGGTAGCCGGTAATCACCGTCAGCGGCGTACGCAACTCATGGGAAACGTTGGCGACGAAGTCCTTGCGCATCTGTTCGAGCTGATGGATGCGGGTGACATCGCGCACCAGCATCAGGTGCTCGTTATTGCCGTAGCGGGTGATGTGCAGCTGCACACGCATCCGGTCATTGATCGGCGAAGGGATTTCCAACGGTTCTACGTAGTTCTCCGCCTCGAAATATTCCTTGAAGCGAGGGTGGCGCACCAGGTTGGTCACCTGCTGGCCGCCGTCCTGCGGGGTCTTGAAGCCCAGCAGGGTTTCGGCGGCGCGGTTCCACCATTCCAGGTTGCCGTCGCTGTCGAGCATGATCACCGCATCGCGCAGCGCGGCAGTGGACTCCTGCACCCGGTCGATCACCGCCTGCAGGCGGCCGCGTACGCGTTGGTCGCGACGTTGCAGGTGGTAGATGCTGTCGAACACTTCGCCCCACAGGCCGTAGCCGTCTGGCGGGGCCTCGTCGGGTTGATGGTTGCGCAGCCAGTCATGCAGGCGCAGCAGCTGCTTGAGGGTCCAACCCAGGTACAGGGCCAGGCCGATGGCCAGGCTCCAGCCGTAATAACCGCTGACCAGCCCACCGAGCAGGCAGACAGAGATCAGCAGCAGCAGGTGGCGAATCAGGGTCGCGTGCCAGTTCTGGTTCAATTGACGGTCCTTGTACAACGTCGTGCAGCCAGGCGTGCAGGCGTATCAGCTCTTGGTCGAGAAACGGTAGCCAGTGCCGCGGACGGTTTGTACCAGATTTTCGTAGGCTTCACCCAGCGCCTTGCGCAAGCGGCGGATGTGCACGTCGACGGTACGCTCCTCGACATAGACGTTGCCGCCCCAGACCTGGTCCAGCAACTGGCCACGGGTGTAGGCGCGCTCTTGGTGGGTCATGAAGAACTGCAGCAGGCGGTATTCGGTGGGGCCCATCTCGGCCGGTTTGCCGTCGATGGTCACGCGGTGGCTGATCGGGTCAAGCAGCAGGCCACCGACTTCGATCGGCGCCTCGCTGTCGCTCGGGCCGGTGCGACGCAGCACGGCTTTCAGGCGGGCGACCAGCTCGCGGGGCGAGAAGGGTTTGGTGATGTAGTCATCGGCGCCCACTTCCAGGCCTTGGATCTTGTTGTCCTCTTCACCTTTGGCGGTGAGCATGATGATCGGGATGTCCCCGGTCAGCTCGTCACGCTTCAGGCGGCGGGCCAGTTCGATGCCCGAGGTGCCCGGCAGCATCCAGTCGAGCAGGATCAGGTCAGGCTTGCGGTCGACGATGATCGCGTGTGCCTGTTGCGAGTTCTCCGCTTCCAGGCAGTCGTAGCCGGCCATTTCCAATGCAACGGCGATCATCTCGCGAATAGGCGCTTCGTCGTCGACGATCAGAATGTTCCTGCCAACCATGCTCAAAACCTCTCCTGGAAAATCGTGTCTGGCCCGCATTAGATAACGGAATTATTGCAGCTGTGTGACAGAGCATTGGCTGTTCTGGCGACATTCCATGACTGGACTAGGCTTGAAAGGGCCGCTGCGGCGGCTATCAGAACTCATTTCCCCGGAAACAATGGTGAATCCAATGACACGACATACGCTGAGCTGGATGGCCCTTCTTGCTGCGCTGGCACTCCCGGGGGTGGCCTCGGCCGACCATGCGATGGAGAAGAACGGCATGCTGGTCGACCATGCCGGCATGACGCTGTACACCTTTGACAAGGACGCTGGGGGCAAGTCGATGTGCAATGGCGATTGCGCAAAGAATTGGCCGCCGTTGACGGCTAAAGCGAGCGAAAAGGCAGATGGTGAGTGGACGCAGATCAAGCGTGACGATGGCACGATGCAATGGGCCTATGACGGCAAGCCGCTGTACACCTTCGTCAAGGACAAGAAGGCCGGCGATACCACCGGTGACGGCATGAAAGACGTCTGGCACGTGGCCAAGCCGTGACATAGCCGGGGCCGCTGTGCGGCCCTATCGCCGGCAAGCCGGCTCCCACAGGGGCAGCAGTTATGCAAACTCTGTGGGAGCCGGCTTGCCGGCGATAGGGCCGGAAAAGTCAGCGCAATGCGTAATCCAGCACGACCCCAATGAACACCAGCAACCCCGCCCAGTGATTGTGCAGAAACGCCTTGAAGCACGACTCGCGGTCCAGCTTGCGCGTCGACCAGAACTCCCAGGCAAAGCACAACGCCGCCCCCAGCAGCCCCAGGTGGAACCAGCCGTCCAGCTCGAAGCGGCTGCCGGCCAACAGCAGGCAAGCCAACGACAGCAACTGCAAGGTCAGGATGATCACCCGATCGGCTTCGCCAAACAGAATGGCCGTCGATTTCACGCCGATCTTCAGGTCATCGTCGCGGTCGACCATGGCGTAGTAAGTGTCGTAGCCCACGGTCCACAGCAGGTTGGCGATGTACAGCAGCCAGGCACTGGCCGGCAGCTCACCGCCAGCAGCGGTGAACGCCATGGGGATACCCCAGGAATACGCGGCGCCCAGCACCACCTGCGGGTAATAGGTATAGCGCTTCATGAACGGGTAGCAGAACGCCAGGGCCACGGCGCCGAACGACAGCCAGACGGTCCGGCTGTTGGTGCACAGCACCAGCAGAAAACTCACCCCGACCAGGATCGCGAACAGTGCCAGCGCCTCGCGGGGCTTGACCCGGCCGCTGGCCAAAGGGCGGTCGGCGGTGCGTTTGACGTGGCCATCGACCTTGCGGTCGGCAAAGTCATTGATGCAGCAGCCTGCAGCGCGCATCAGCACCACGCCGAGGCCGAAGATCAGCACGTTGGCCAGGGTCGGCGAACCTTGCCCTGCAATCCACACGGCCGACAGGGTCGGCCACAGCAGCAGGTAGATGCCGATGGGGCGGTCCATGCGGCTGAGCTGGACAAAGTCCCAGGCGCGCGGGTGCACGCGGTTGAGCGACTTGAGCAGTTGCAGGTACATCAGCGGTTTTCCTCCTTGGCCGCTTGCCACAGGGCTGGCAGGAACACCTCGGCTACCAGCAGGTCCAGGCCGTCCCGTTCAAAGCGTGAGCGTCTGCCCCAAAGCGCATCATGGCGGGCCTCGGTCGGTAACCAGGCTTGTGGATAACTGCACACTTGCAGGGGGTGGCGAATGAACGCCTGGTCACAGAACAGCAACTCGCCCAGCGAGCGGCTGCCCAGGGTCTCGAGGTCCAGGCCACCGCGCTCCAGGGCACTGCGGCTGGCCACGCTGCGGGCGAACACCCAGGGCTGGCCGTGGCCACGCAGGTACACCTCGCGCACCCAGCCTTGCGCCCCCGGCGCGATGCCCAGGGCCAGGCATTCGTCATCACGCAGTGGCTGCCAGCCTTCCAGCAGCGGGGTGACGGAGAAATGATCGTGGGACAGGCGGGTCAGGCGGCGGGTCAGCGAGCCCTCGTCGAACAGCCAGTCCAGGGTCGGCTGGTCGATCTCGGTCGCCAGCTGTGAATACGGCAGCCACGCGACAGCGGCTGCTTGCGGGGATTCGTACGACACGTCGGTATGCTTGTTACAGCCAGAGAGGCGGCGAGCTTAGCATGATTGCCCCGACTGCTTGCATACTGCTGGCAGGGCCAGTAAAAAGCCCCCAAAGATTGCGCGGCGGCCCCCTGGCGGGCCATCAGCAGCGACACAAGCCCGAGCCTGAAACGAGGAATCCGTACCGATGAAAAAATGGCAATGTATTGTCTGTGGCCTGATCTATGACGAAGCCGAAGGCTGGCCCGACGACGGCATCGCCCCCGGCACCCGTTGGGAAGACGTGCCTGCAGACTGGCTGTGCCCCGACTGCGGCGTCGGCAAGAGCGACTTCGAAATGATCGCCATCGGCTGATCATCCCCTGTTCCCACCCTGAGGTAAGCACGACATGACGTCCCCCGTAGTCATCATCGGTACTGGCCTGGCCGGCTACAACCTGGCCCGTGAATTTCGCAAGCTCGATGGCGAGACGCCGCTGCTGTTGATTACCGCCGACGATGGTCGTTCCTACTCCAAGCCCATGCTCTCCACGGGTTTTGCCAAGCTCAAGGATGCCGATGGGTTGTGCATGGCCGAGCCAGGCGCGATGGCCGAGCAGCTCAAGGCCGAAATCCGCACCCACACCCGTATCAGCGGCATCGACCCCGGCCACAAGCGCCTGTGGATCGGCGAAGAGGCCGTGCCCTATCGCGACCTGGTGCTGGCCTGGGGCGCCCAGACCGTGCAGGTGCCGATCGAGGGTGACGCTGGCGGGCAGGTATTCCCGATCAACGACCTGGAGGACTACGCACGCTTTCGCGCCGCCGCTGCCGGTAAGCAGCGCGTGCTGATTCTGGGCGCAGGCCTGATTGGCTGCGAATTCGCCAATGACATGAGCCTGGGCGGGTTCCAGGTCGAGGTGGTGGCCCCGTGCGAGCAGGTGATGCCGACCCTGTTGCACCCAGCCGCCGCCGCTGCCGTGCAGGCCGGGCTAGAAGGCCTTGGCGTGCGCTTCCACCTGGGCCCGGTGCTGACGCGCCTGCAGCAGGTTGCGCAGGGCCTTGAGGCGCACCTGTCCGACGGTAGCGTGATCGCCTGCGACCTGGTGGTTTCAGCCATCGGCTTGCGCCCCCGTACTGATCTTGCCGCCGCTGCTGGCCTGCAGACTAATCGCGGCGTGGTGGTGGACCGGCAGTTGCGCACGTCCCACGCCAATATCTTCGCCCTGGGCGACTGCGCCGAGGTGGACGGCATCAATCTGCTCTATGTGATGCCGCTGATGAGCTGTGCCCGCGCCTTGGCGCAAACCTTGGTCGGTAACCCAACGGCCGTCAGTTACGGGGCGATGCCGATCACCGTGAAGACCCCAGCGTGCCCGCTGGTGGTCTCGCCGCCCCCGCAAGGGCACGACGGCAACTGGCAGGTGGAGGGGCAGGGCAGCGACCTCAAGGTGCTCTGCCACGATGCTGACGGCAACCTGCTGGGCTATGCCCTGACCGGTGCGGCCGTGATGGAAAAGCTGGCCCTGAATCGTCAGTTACCCCCGTTAATGGCGTAAATAGCGGGCATTCTGTCGGGTTTATCCTGTTGTTGCTCACACAATGGCCGCCCAGATACTGGCGCGGCCTCGGTGAGCGTGCCATTCTCACTCCCGTCTGCCGCAGATTAGAGCCTGCGGTGCCTTGAGCGCTGCTCCCAGAGGCAGCACGGCATAACAACAAAAAATCCCGTCAAAGAGGCTTCACTATGCGCAAACCAGAACTCGCCGCTGTCATCGCCGAAAAGGCCGATCTGACCAAGGAAAAGGCCAACGTGGTGCTGAATGCGATCCTCGACAGCATTACCGGTGCGCTGGACAAGGACACCGTGACCCTGGTCGGTTTCGGCACCTTTGAAAAACGTCACCGTGGTGCGCGCACCGGCAAGAACCCCCAGACCGGCGAGCCGGTGAAGATCAAGGCCAGCAACACCGTAGCCTTCAAGCCAGGCAAGAACCTGCGTGACAGCGTCAACGTACCGGCCAAGCCAGCCAAGAAAGGCAAGTGATCGAATCCTGACATCCCCAGTGTCGGTTCAGCGGGCGCCCTAGGGCGCCCGTTGTGCTTTCTGTAGGGATATGTTGCGAACTTGCATAAATAGTTCTGGAAGAGGATAAACTGCGCCACTCAGTCATTTTTTATTCGAGGCGCGTTGATGAAGTTCCGCTTTCTTCTCTGGGCCATGGGGCTGTTGATGGCCAGGGCCAGCCGTAACAACCCGGCGTTCAAGCAGCAGCTCAAGGACAAAGATCTGGTATTCCAGATGCAGACCCTGGACGGCAAAATCGCCCGGCACTTCATCGTCAGCGACGAGCGCATCAGCAGCAAAGGTGGCGTGCACCCGCAGCCGGCGTTCGCCATTGCGTTCAAAGATGCCGCTTACGGGTTTGCCACGCTGCAGGCAAGCAACAAGCAGTTGGCCTTTATGCAGGGGATTCAGGACAAACACATCCAGATCAAGGGCAATCCGGCGTTGGTGATGTGGTTCCAGGGCTTGATGAAGTACCTCAAGCCGAAGAAAAAGCGCTGAGCCTGGCCCTGTAGGAGCAGCCTTGCGCTGCGAAGAGGCCGGTGAAAACACAGTGAACTTCGCTGCAGTCACCGGCCTCTTCGCAGCGCAAGGCTGCTCCTACAACGGGTGCGCATTACGCCCCACGCTATTAGTGCGGGGCGTGAAACTGCGATGCCAGTTCCCGCAGCAGGGTTTCGGCCTCCAGCACCTTGTTCACCACATCCTCGGCCTTCTCCCGAGTCACCCCCAACCGCTCCAGCAGTTCATCGGGTACCTCCTCCTGAGGCCCCGAGCCAATCCCGCGCGAACGCAGCAGGCGCGTCGCCAGGCACACCAGGTTGGGGAACGCCGCATAGACGCCGTCATAAGACGGGTCATGCTGGAAGCGCAGCGCCGTCGAGAGCTCTTCTGGCATGTCCCACAGCTTCATCAACCACGCGCCGATCTGCTCGCGGTTGATGCCCAGCAGGTGTTGCTCCACATAGGTGTGGCACAGGTGCGGGTTGACCTCCAAGTGCCGGCAGATCAGCGAGAAGTGCGGCGGGAACACGTGCGCCAGCAGCAGATAGCCAAAGTTGTGCAGCAGCCCCGCCAGGTAGGTCAGGCCGGCTTCCGGGCGCTCTGCCCGGGGCATGGCGCGGGTCAGGCCTTCGATGATGGCTGCGGTGTAGATCGACTGCTGCCAATACGGTGTGGCCTGCTGCGGGTGATCCTTGGGCAGGCTCAGGGTCTTGCCCAGGGCCAGCCCCAAAGCCAGGTTGATGACCAGGTCGAAGCCCAGCACGCGCACGATGGCGTCTTCCACTGAACGGATCTTGCCTGGTGAGGCGTAGTAGGGCGATGCCGCCCAGCTGACCACCTGCGCAGCCAGCGCAGGGTCGGTCTCGACCACGCCGGTGATGTCATCGATGCTGGCGTTGGGGTCTACCCGCAGCTTGATGATTTTCTGCGCCGTGTCGGCCAACGGCGGGATTTCAATGGTTTCTTCCAGGCGCTTCTGGATACGTCGGGCGGTAAAGGCCTGGACCGCTTGGGTGATTTCGTGGGAGTCGTCATCAGGCCGGTCGAGGTTGGGGCTGATGGCCTTCACCTCCTGGCCAAAGCTGCTGGCGCTGGCCTTGGCGAGCATGCGCTTGAAGTCCGTGCGGTCGATTTCCAGCAGCAGCCCGGCTTCGCCGGACTGAATCAGCACCGTCTCACAGTCGAGCAGGCTTTTTTCGTACTGGCACGGCGAGCTGGTCAACGCCGGAATGCCCGGCAGGCGCTTGAGGTGGTGCTTGTCGAGCATCTGCTTGAGCCGGGGGACCGATACGGCGGTCAGCTTGCGGCCGGTCAGCTCGGTCAGGCGATTGAGGTCAAGCAGCTGGCTCTGCGGGAACAACACCATCAAGGCGCCGACTTCGTCGTCGAGGAGCACCGCCTGCACCCGCGAGGCGGCAGGCAATTGCGCATGCTCGAGCACTTCGCGGTAGGTGACGCCAACCTTATCGAGCAGCAGCCGGATAACAGAGGGCGCGTGTGGGGTTGCGGTGTCCAGGGCAACTTCAGTCATGGTCCGTATCCACTAATTCTTTTAAACGCGAAGTATAACCAGTCCCGCCGCAAATCTGGATCCATTGTGGGACTGGCGTCACACTTGGCCGTATTGCTGGCCGTGCCGCAGCCAGCGGTCAAGCAACGGGCTGACATGGTCCGGCCAGCGCGCGATCAGCGCTTGGGCGGCATCACGTACGGCCGGCAGCAGGTCGGCATCACGCATCAGGTCAGCGACCTTGAACTGTAGCAGGCCGGTCTGGCGTGTTCCCAGCATCTCGCCGGGGCCGCGCAGTTCCAGGTCTTTTTCCGCGATGATGAAGCCATCGTTGGTTTCACGCATGATCCCCAGGCGTTCGCGGCCGATCTGCGACAGTGGCGGGTGATACAGCAACACGCAGTGGCTCACCGCGCTGCCCCGGCCAACCCGGCCACGCAGCTGGTGCAGTTGGGCCAGGCCCAGGCGTTCGGGGTTCTCGATGATCATCAGGCTGGCATTGGGCACGTCCACGCCCACCTCGATGACCGTGGTTGCCACCAGCAGTTGCAGCTCACCGGCCTTGAACTGGGCCATGATCTCGGCCTTTTCCGCAGGCTTCATGCGCCCGTGGATAAGGCCGACGCGTAGCTCGCCCAGGGCGCTGCCAAGCTCCTCATAGGTGCTCTCGGCCGCTTGGCAGGTCAGTTCTTCTGACTCTTCGATCAGGGTGCACACCCAATAGGCCTGGCGCCCCTCGGCACAGGCGGCGCGTACCCGTTCGACCACTTCGAAACGGCGGCTGTCGGCCACCAGCACGGTGTTCACCGGCGTACGCCCGGGTGGCAGCTCGTCGAGGACCGAGGTGTCGAGGTCGGCGTAGGCGCTCATCGCCAAGGTCCGAGGGATCGGCGTCGCAGTCATGATCAGCTGGTGCGGGCACAGCTCGCCGGCCACGCCTTTTTTGCGCAGGGCCAAGCGTTGCTGCACACCGAACCGGTGCTGTTCATCGATGATCGCCAGGGCCAGGTGCTTGAATTTGACCTCTTCCTGGAACAGCGCATGGGTGCCCACCACCATCGGTGCACCGTTGGCGATTTGCTCCAGCGAGCTGGCCCGGGCCTTGCCCTTGAGCTTGCCGGCCAGCCATGCCACCTCGATGCCCAGCGGTTCGAGCCAGCGCTTGAAGGTAATGAAGTGCTGTTCGGCGAGGATCTCGGTGGGGGCCATCAACGCCACCTGGTAACCGGCCTCCAGCGCTTGCAGTGCCGCCAGTGCAGCTACCACCGTTTTACCGGCCCCGACATCGCCCTGTACCAGGCGCATCATGGGCTCGGCCTGGGCCAGGTCGTAGGCAATTTCGTTGGCCACCCGTTGCTGGGCGCCGGTCGGCTTGAAGCCCAGGTTGGCCAGGTACTGCGCCGGCAACCGGCTGGCCTTGGGCAGTACGGGGGCACGCAGGCTGCGCAGGCTCTCGCGCAGGCGTTGCTGCGACAGCTGGTGGGTCAGCAGCTCTTCGAAGGCCAGGCGGTGTTGAGCCCAATGCTGGCCTTCGGCAAGCTCGTCAAGGTCGGCATCGGCCGGCGGGTTGTGCAGGTAGCGGATGGCATCGTCCAGCGGCGCCAATTGGTAGTCCCGGGCCAGCTCATCGGGCAGCCAGTCTGGCAGGCTGCGCGGGCCAAGCATGCCAAGGCTCTGCTGGCAGAGCAGGCGCAGGCGTTGCTGGGTGAGGCCTTCGGTGGACGGGTAGATCGGCGTCAGGGTCTGTTCCACCGGGGGCGGTGGCTCGTCGCCGTTGAGCGCCCGGTACTCCGGGTGGTAGATCTCCAGGCCAGAGGCGCCGGGGCGTGCTTCGCCATAGCAGCGCAGGTGCGTGCCGCGTTTCAGGCCTTCTTTTTGCGCATTGCTGAAGTGATAGAAGCGCAGGCTCAATACGCCGCTGCCGTCACCCAGGCGCACCACGAGGCTGCGGCGCTTGCCCATGGTGACGTCCGCACCGCTTACTACACCTTCGATCACGGCATCCTGCCCCGGGCGCAGTTCGCCAATGGGCACCACACGGGTGCGGTCCTGGTAGCGCAGGGGCAGGTGGAACAGTATGTCCTGCAGGTTCTCCAGGCCAACCTTGGCGAGTTTTTCCGCCATGGCATCGCCCACACCTTTGAGCACCGTGACCGGGACCTTCGACAGCTCACTCATGACTCAGGCCGGCTGTTCCACAGGAGGTTTGGCGACCGAGCAGAGGCGGATCGAGTCAGCAAGGATCTCGATGGCCTTGGGCCGCGGGAAGCTTGCACGCCAGGCGATGGCCACGGTGCGGAACGGTGCTGGCGCAGTCAGCGGGCGCACTTCGATGATGCCTGGCGCGTAATGGTGGCTGTGCACGGCCGACAGCGGCAGGATCGAGACGCCAAGGCCCGAGGCAACCATGTGCCGAATGGTTTCCAGGGAGCTGGATTCCACCGTGGTGTGCCGGGAGCCTTCGCCGCCTTTGTTCAATGTCGGGCAGGCTTCCAGGACCTGGTCGCGGAAGCAGTGGCCTTCACCGAGCAGCAGCAGGCTCTTGTCGTTGAGCATGGCGGTGTCGATGGTCTTTTTGGCCGTCCATGGGTGGTCGGCAGGCATCAAGGCGCAGAATGGCTCATCGTACAGCGGCAGGGTCAGCACGTCGGCTTCGTTGAACGGCAGGGCGATGATCACTGCGTCGAGTTCGCCGTTGCGCAGTTTTTCGCGCAGTACGTGGGTGAAGTTCTCTTCGATGTACAGCGGCATCTGCGGCGCCACACGGTGCAGCTGCGGGATCAGGTGCGGGAACAGATAAGGGCCGACGGTATAGATGGCACCGACCTTGAGCGGGGCCGTCAGCTGGTTTTTGCCGGCCTGGGCCAGCTCGCGGATGCCTTGGGCCTGTTCCAGTACCTTCTGCGCCTGGGCTACGATGCTTTCACCGACCGGGGTCAGGCGCACCGCGCTCTTGCTGCGCTCGAAGATCAGCACGCCAAGCTCGTCCTCGAGCTTCTTCACACCGACCGACAGGGTCGGTTGGCTCACGTGGCAACGTTCGGCCGCGTGGCCGAAATGTTGTTCCTGGGCGAGTGTGACGATGTAGCGTAATTCTGTGAGGGTCATAACGTGCGTCCATGAAGTTGCGAGCCCAGCATAGCGGCTGCAATCGATAGACGCACGTTATCAGACTTGCCGATTTGTGACAGAAACAAAAGTCTCAGCGGCGGTCCAGCGAGTAGACGAACGGCGCCACGACTTCGATCGTGCCGTTGTTCAACAACTCGGGTGGCGGCTTGGGTACCGTGCCGGCACGACGGATCATTTCCAGGGTCGCCCGGTCCAGTGCCGCGCTGCCCGAACCCCCGGCCATGGCGTACGACACCACCTTGCCTTCGGCATCGACCACGAAACGCAGGCGGTTGATGCCCTGCAGGCCGCGACGACGCGCGTCTTCCGGGTAACGCTTGTACTTGGCCAAGTGGCGCAGCAGGTCACTCTGCCAGGTAGGCAGGGCGTTGCTGTTGGACGCAATGCTCGGTGCCGGTGCCGCGGACTTCTGCGGCGGCGTGTTGCTTGGCGGTGCGTCTACCACGCTTTCGGTCGGCGGCGCTTCCTTCGGCGGCTCAGGCTTTTTCTCGGGCTTGGGCGGCTGGGGCTTGGCCTTCGGCTTGGGCGGCTTGGCGATGGCGATCTTGGGTTTAGGGGCTTCCACCAGCTTGGGCAACGGCAGTTCTTCAACCGGTGCCGGCGGCTGGGGGACGGCTTTTGGAGGAGGAGGTGGCGCAGGCTCCGGCAAAGGTGCCAGCTCGACCATCATGGCTGCCGGCGGCAGCTCGATGGCCTGAGGCACCGACCAATTGAGCGTGAGCAGCACAGCGACGGCATGGACACCCAGCACCAGTGCCAGGCTGCCGCTGTAACGCGCCAGGTTGTGCCGCGTCTTCGTCATTTCTTGGCTGCCGTCTCGAGACCTACCAGACCGACCTTCAAATAGCCGGCCGCGCGCATGTTGTTCATCACTTCCATCAGGTCACCGTAATCCACGCCCTTGTCGGCCTGGAAGAAGATGGTGGTTTCCTTGTCGCCCTTGGTCTTGGCATCGAGCATCGGGCCAAGCTGGTCGGGCGCAGATACCTGATCGTCGCCGACATACAGCTTCTGATCGGCCTTGACGCTGACGAACACCGGTTTCTCGGGCCTCGGCGCTGGCTTGGCGGTCGAGGCCGGCAGGTCGACTTTGATGTCGACCGTGGCCAGGGGCGCCGCCACCATGAAGATGATCAGCAGTACCAGCATCACGTCGATAAACGGCGTAACGTTGATTTCGTGGTTTTCGGCGAGGTCGTCGCCACCTTCGTTGAGATGCAGGCCCATGGCTTACCCCACTTTCACCATGTGCGGGGCGGCGCGCTCGCTGCCTTGGTGGTCCAGGTCACGGCTGACCAGCAGCAGCACCTGGGCAGAAGCGTCAGACACCTGAGCCTTGTAGCCGGCAATGGAGCGGGCGAAGACGTTGTAGATGACCACTGCCGGAATTGCTGCAACCAGGCCCAAGGCGGTTGCCAGCAGGGCTTCGGCGATGCCTGGGGCAACCACTGCCAGGTTGGTGGTTTGGGTCTTGGCGATGCCGATGAAGCTGTTCATGATGCCCCACACGGTGCCGAACAGGCCGACGAAAGGTGCGGTCGAACCAATGGTGGCGAGCACGCCGGTGCCGCTGCTCATGTTGCGGCCGCTGGCGGCTACCAGGCGCTCAAGGCGGAAGGCGACGCGCTCCTTGATGCCCTCTTTTTCACGTGCATTGGTCGACAGGCGCATCTCTTCGAGCGCATCGTGGACCAAGGTGTGAGCCAAGGTGCCTTCCTTGTTCGAGACGTCGCTGGCTTCCTTGAGGCTGGCGGATTTCTTCAGCTGGGCGATCTCGCCGCGCAGACGACGCTTGGCGCCCATCAGCTCGAAGCCTTTGGCAATCCAGATGGTCCAGGTGATGATCGAGGCAATGGCCAGGCCGATCATGACGATCTTCACCACGATGTCGGCGTTTTTGTACATGCCCCATGGGGACAGGTCGTGCGCCATGCCCAGGGTAGTATCTTCGACCAGTGCTTCGACGCTTGGGTCTGCAGCGGCTGGCGCATCGGCCGGGGCGTTGGCGACAGGTGCCGAGCCGTCTGCGGCTGGGGCAGCGGCGGTGTTAGCCGGGGCGGCAGCGGCAGCCGGGGTGCTGGCGTTGGCAGTTGGCTCATCGGCCATGGCCACTGGGGCCAGCACCAGGCTGAACATCAGCGCGGCAATGGCACGCCAGGCGCGCGACGGGGTTGGCGAAGCGGAGGGTTGAGTACGTGTCATGCTGGCCGGACCTGATGAAGAAAAAGAGTGAACGTTCTCCAAGGCCTCGAGATAGGCCGAGAACAGATAGGGGCGCCATTATTGCAAGTAATTCTTGTTAACAAAAGTAATCTTGTTGCTTTTTTCACCTAAGGTCTAGCCACTCATCGTGTAGCGTGGCGGGTTTGATCAACTGGTCTAGGGAGTTTTGAGATGTCAGACCTTTCAGTAATGGTCGTAGGTTGTGGTGATGTGGGCGGCCGTCTGGCCCAGCAATTGCTGGCCCGCGGCTGGCAGGTGAGTGGCCTGCGCCGCGCGGTCGAGCACCTGCCAGCGGGTGTTGTACCGGTAGCTGCCGACTTGGCCGAACCCACCATCCCGCCAGCGTGGCCACAGCGAGCGCCGGACTACCTGGTGTACTGCGTGGCGGCCAGCCAGCACGACGAGGCGGGGTATCAGTCGGCCTATGTCGACGGGTTGCGCCATGTGCTGGCCTGGCTTGCCGAACGTGGTCAGCACCCGCGTCGCTTGCTGTTTGTGTCCAGCAGCAGCGTGTTTGCGCAAAAAGACGGCGAGTGGGTCGACGAGACGGCTGTCACCGAGCCGGAAGGGTACTCTGGCCGGATCATGCTCGACGCCGAGCGCTTGGCGCTGGCCAGTGGTATCCCGGCAAGCGTGGTGCGCTTGACCGGCATCTACGGGCCGGGCCGTGAATGGCTACTGAGCCAGGTGCGTCAGGGCTACCGTGTAGCTGAAGAGCCGCCGCTGTATGGCAACCGTATTCATGCCGAAGACGCCGCAAGCTTGCTGGCTTATCTGCTGCAGGCCGATGCCGACGGCGTGGCGCTGGACGACTGCTATATAGGTGTCGATGACGACCCGGCGCCGCTGGCCGATGTGGTGGGCTGGTTGCGTGGGTACCTGGGCGTTACCGAGTGGTCGGATGAGCAGCGGGTGCGCCGTACGGGCAGCAAGCGCTGCAGCAATGCCCGTGTGCGGGCGTTGGGCTGGGTGCCAGAGTACCCCAGTTACAAAGAAGGGTATGCGGCGATTCTGCAGGGTAAGGGGTGAGTCTACCGGCCTCTTCACGGGTAAACCCGCTCCCACAGGGTGAGCGCTGATTCGGATGTCAGCGGGGTAGCTGTGGGAGCGGGTTTACCCGCGAAAGGGCCGGCGTGACGGGTAGAGATCCTGGCAGGCCTCAGTCCTTCTCCAGCACCCATTGCCGAGCACCGGCCGCCAATACCGGCATTTCATCCGGCTTCGCGCGGTTAACGGCCTGGAAAATCTCCAGCGTGTCGCCATCACGCTTGATGATAAACGGCGCGCCGCGCTGTTTGCGCTCCAGCCACAGGCTGTCGTTGCTGCCGCCCATGGTCGCGCAATCGCCGGCCAGGCACAGGGCAAAACGGTCCGGGCCAGGCAGGCCACTGACGTTGCCGGTGTCGCTGAAGCGAACGGCGGTGCCTTTGCCCTGGCCTTCGATGATTTTCCATTCACCGCCCAGGTAGGCCTGGTACAGCGCCTTCTCGAAGCTGCCACCCAGCGGTGCATTGCCGGGTTGCTTGACGCGCACGAAGGTTTGTTCGGTACCGGACTGCGCAGTGGTTTTCAGCTCGTCGCCATCCAGCGCCAGCTGCTCGGTCTGGCCGTCCTGGAAGCTGGCCAGCCATTGCTTCTCGTTGGCGCTCAACTGGCCGTCGGCAGCCTCGAAGCCATTGCTGAAGCTGGCCTGTTGGTGAGCCACGTCGAGTTTCCACTCGAACACAGGGCCGTGTTCATTCAGTGCCTGACGCAGGCTGCCACTTTTGACGGCGGCTTTGATGGCGTCCTGGTTGATCCAGGTGCCGTTGAAGTCTTCGGGTTTATGGCTGGCGCAACCGCTCAGAAGCAGGGCTGCCAGCGCGAGGGGCAGTGCTTGACGCATGGTGGGTAACCTTGGGGAGAGAAGGTGACGGGCAGGGCGCCCGTCACCAGGGGCATCACTCGATGACCAGGATCGCGTCCATCTCGACCTGGGAGCCTTTTGGCAGCGCGGCAACGCCAATGGCGGCGCGGGCTGGGTAAGGCTGTTCGAAGTAACGGCCCATCACTTCGTTGACCTTGGCGAAGTGGCTCAGGTCGGTGAGGAAGATGTTCAGCTTGACGATGTCTTTGAACGAGCCACCCGCGGCTTCAGCCACAGCCTTGAGGTTCTCGAAGACCTGCACGGTCTGGGCCTCGAAGCCTTCGACCAGTTCCATGGTCTTGGGGTCCAGTGGGATCTGGCCCGACATGTAAACGGTGTTGCCGGCCTTGATTGCCTGGGAGTAGGTACCGATGGCGGCAGGGGCCTTGTCGCTGTTGATGACGGACTTGCTCATGATGACTCCTTGCGGTTGGCGGACTACGTACGCATGCGGGTGATGCGGACCACACCGGTCAAGGTACGCAGCTTCTTGATCACTCGTGCCAGGTGCACGCGGTCGTGCACGCTGACCACCAGTTGGACCACGCTGATACGGCCGTCGCGTTCGTCCATGCTGATCTTCTCGATGTTGCCGTCGGCGGCATTCACGCTGCTGGCCAGCAGCGCAATCAGGCCGCGCTGGTGCTCCAGCTCGACACGCAGCTCGACATTGAATTCGCCAGCGATGTCCTTGGCCCAGGAGAGCTGCACGCACTTCTCTGGGTTGTGGCGAATTTCACTGATGTTGCGGCAGTTCTCCAGGTGCACGACCATGCCTTTGCCCGCCGACAGGTGGCCGACGATCGGGTCACCGGGGATCGGCGTGCAGCATTTGGCGTAGCTGAGCACCAGGCCTTCGGTGCCGCGAATGGCCAGCGGGCCTTCCGGCGTCGGCAGCTGTTCGCCTTCGGCCGACAGCAGGCGCCGCGCGACCACATAGGCCATGCGGTTGCCCAGGCCGATGTCTTCGAGCAGGTCCTCGATAAGCTCCAGGCGGTACTCGGCGAGAATCGCCTGAATGCGCTCCTGCGGGATCTTTTCGAGGCTGCTGTCGAAGCCGGTCAGCACCTTGTTCAGCAGGCGTTCGCCGAGGCTGATGGACTCGGAGCGGCGCTGTTGCTTGAGGGCGTGGCGAATGTGCGTGCGTGCCTTGCCGGTGACCACGAAGTTGAGCCAGGCCGGGTTCGGCCGGGCGCCCGGCGCGCTGACGATCTCTACCGTCGAACCGCTTTGCAGGGGCTCAGACAGGGGCGCCAGGCGGCGGTTGATGCGGCAGGCGATGCAACTGTTGCCCACGTCGGTGTGCACCGCATAGGCGAAGTCGACGGCCGTGGAGCCTTTCGGCAGCTCCATGATCCGGCCCTTGGGCGTAAAGACATAGACCTCGTCCGGGAACAGGTCGATCTTCACGCTCTCGATGAATTCCAGCGAGTTGCCCGCGCGCTGCTGCAGTTCGAGGATGCCCTTGACCCACTGGCGCGCCCGCGCGTGGCTGCCTTTTGGCTGCTCGTCGTCGTTGGACTTGTACAGCCAGTGGGCGGCGATACCGTTGTTGGCCATCTCTTCCATCTCGCGGGTGCGGATCTGGATTTCGATGGGCACGCCGTGCATGCCGAACAGCGTGGTGTGCAACGACTGGTAGCCGTTGGCCTTGGGGATCGCGATGTAGTCCTTGAAGCGACCGGGCAGCGGCTTGTACAGGTTGTGCACGGCGCCGAGCACGCGGTAGCAGGTGTCGACCTTGTCGACGATGATGCGGAAGGCGTACACGTCCATGATCTCGTTGAAGGCGCGGCGCTTGCCGCGCATCTTCTTGTAGATGCCATAGAGGTGTTTCTGCCGGCCGCTGACCTCGCCCTGGATGCCGTCGGCAGCCAGGCAGTTGGCCAGCGATTGTTCGATTTTAGCGACGATCTCTTTGCGGTTGCCGCGGGCGCTCTTGACCGCCCGGTGAATCAGCGACGAACGCATTGGGTGCATGGCCTTGAAGCCAAGGTCTTCGAATTCGACGCGCACGGTGTGCATGCCCAGCCGGTTGGCGATGGGGGCGTAGATTTCGAGGGTTTCCTTGGCAATGCGCCGGCGTTTTTCACCGGACAGCACTTCCAGCGTGCGCATGTTGTGCAGGCGGTCGGCCAGCTTGACCAGGATCACGCGGATATCGCGCGCCATGGCCATGGCCATTTTCTGGAAGTTCTCGGCCTGCGCCTCGGCCTTGGTCTCGAAGTTCATCTGGGTCAGCTTGCTGACCCCATCGACCAGTTCGGCAACCGTCTCGCCAAATTGCTGGCAGAGGGCTTCCTTGGCGATGCCGGTGTCTTCGATCACATCGTGCAGCATGGCGGCCATCAGGCTCTGATGGTCCATGTGCATGTCGGCGAGGATGCTGGCCACGGCCAGCGGGTGGGTCACGTAGGGCTCGCCGCTGCGGCGGCGCTGCCCGTCGTGGGCCTGCTCGGCGTAGAAATAGGCGCGCCGAACCAGGTTGACCTGTTCGGGGCCCAGGTAGGTCGACAGCCGTTCGGCTAAGGCTTCTATACCCGGCATGGGTTCACCTCTTGCAGAGGAAGAGGGCCTTGTGCCGCGCGACGTCGACCTGGCATCAATCAGACAGCCTCGTTGGACTCGTCCTCGAACGCGGCGAAGACCGGATCCTCGGTGACGATCTCTTCAGCAGCGATGAACTCGTTGGTGACGATGCCTTCGGCGATTTCACGCAGGGCAACAACGGTCGGCTTGTCGTTTTCCCACGCGACGCGTGGCTCTTTGCCGCCGGTCGCCAGCTGACGGGCGCGCTTGGTCGAGAGCATGACCAGCTCAAAGCGGTTATCCACGTGTTCCAGGCAGTCTTCAACAGTTACGCGGGCCATGGTCTTCCTCAGTAGCAATTGCGGTGGGCGTGCAGCCCAATATGGGCAGGCGGACTCGATAGTATAAAAATTCACCAGCCAATAGGGAAGCGCTGTTTTGCCACGCGCGGATCAGGCCCGCCCCTGTGGGGGCGGGTTTAGCCGCGAAAGAGCCGCAACAGACACCCTCCTCTTGTATCTCACAACATCGCGTCGCGCAACCGCGGGGTCAATTCCTCGAACAATGTCTGCACCGAGCGTAACGCCCGGCAATCGGGCCGGGTCAGCAGCCACAGTTGGGTGTCGCAACCGGGCAGCGGGCCACTCAGCGCATCGACGCCAGGCAAGGCATGCACCATGTAGTCGGGCAGCGCCGCCACGCCCAGCCCGGTGCTGACCAGTTGCGCTATGGTCGACATGCCGCTGCACTGGTAGCGCGGGCTCAACCCAGGGTATTGCTGGTTGCGCCAGACCACGGTCGGGTGGTCCTGCATCGAGTCGTCCGGGGCAATCCACGGCACGCTGCTGGCCGACTCGGTCAGCCGTTCGCGCCACTGCGGCTGGCCGCAGATCACGTAGGAGGTCGAGCCCAGGCAGCGGCCTACCAAGTGTTCGGGCGGCGTATTGGTCAGGCGCAGGGCGATGTCGGCATCGCGCCGGCTGAGGTTGGCGAAGGTGTTGGAGGTGCCCATTTCCAGCGACAACGCCGGGTAATTGGGCATGAAGTCGGCCAATGCCGGCAGCAGCAGGCTGTGCATTACCGCCTCGGTGCAGGTCAGCCGCACCGTACCGCTGACCACCTGTTCGCCGCTGGTCATGGCGATGCGCGCGGCTTCCAGGGCCTGTTCGGCGCGCTCGGCCTGCTCAGCCAGAGCCTGGGCGGTGTCGGTGGGCAGGTAGCCTTTACGGCTTTTGACGAACAGCGCGGTGCCCAGTGCCGACTCCAGGCGACGGATCGAGCGGAACACCGTCGAGACGTCCACCTTGAGCAGTTCGGCAGCCTTGGCCAACGAGCGGCCACGTTCCAGGGCCAGGACCAGGGAGAGGTCGGCGTGGGTAATCTGATATTGCATTGATGCACGCTCTGCTTGCCGAAATGCCAATGTCTGTTGCGTTGAGGCCATTTTATAGTGGAACCGCCCCTGGGAATCAATGCGCCCGGTCGGGCAACCAATCCCCACGATGGGAAAGTGAAAAAAACAACAGCTGCAACCATCGTCGCCCGTGAGGCGCCAGCCGTATCCCCACATCGCCGCAGCAAATCAAAGGATGTACACCATGACGTCGGTCACCCCGTGCGCCAGTTCTTCCAGCGAGATGAAAGACTTCCTCCAGGCCCATCCGGATACGCAGTATGTCGATCTGCTGATCTCCGACATGAATGGCGTGGTACGCGGCAAGCGCATCGAGCGGGCCAGCCTGCACAAGGTGTACGAAAAAGGCATCAACCTGCCGGCGTCACTGTTTGCCCTCGACATCAACGGTTCGACCGTTGAAAGCACCGGCCTGGGCCTGGACATTGGCGATGCCGACCGCATCTGCTACCCGATCCCCGGCACGCTGTGCAACGAGCCGTGGCAGAAACGCCCGACCGCCCAGTTGCTGATGACCATGCACGAGATCGAAGGCCAGCCTTTCTTCGCCGACCCGCGCGAAGTGCTGCGCCAGGTGGTGAGCAAGTTCGACGACCTGGGCCTGGATATCTGCGCCGCGTTCGAACTCGAGTTCTACCTGATCGACCAGGACAACCTCAACGGCCGCCCGCAACCGCCGCGCTCGCCTATTTCGGGCAAGCGCCCGCAGTCGACCCAGGTGTACCTGATCGACGACCTCGACGAATACGCCGACTGCCTGCAAGACATGCTCGAAGCGGCCAAGGAGCAAGGCCTGCCGGCCGATGCCATCGTCAAGGAAAGCGCCCCGGCGCAGTTCGAGGTCAACCTGCACCACGTTGCCGACCCGCTGAAGGCCTGCGACTACGCCATCCTGCTCAAGCGCCTGATCAAGAACGTGGCCTACGACCATGAGATGGACACCACCTTCATGGCCAAGCCCTACCCGGGCCAGGCGGGCAACGGGCTGCACGTGCACATCTCGCTGCTGGACAAGAAAACCGGCAAGAACATCTTCGCCAGCAGTGACCCGCTGGAAAGCGACGCGCTGCGCCACGCCATCGGTGGCGTGCTGGAGACCATGCCGGCGTCGATGGCCTTCCTCTGCCCGAACATCAACTCGTACCGTCGTTTCGGCGCGCAGTTCTATGTGCCCAACGCGCCGAGCTGGGGCCTGGACAACCGCACCGTGGCGGTTCGCGTGCCGACCGACAGCAGCGAGAACGTGCGCATCGAGCACCGTGTGGCCGGCGCTGACGCCAACCCTTACCTGATGCTCGCGGCCATTCTCGCCGGTATTCACCACGGCCTGACCAGCAAGGTCGAGCCGGGTGAACCGATTGAAGGCAACTCGTACGAACAACTGGAACAGAGCCTGCCGAACAACCTGCGCGATGCCCTGCGCGCGCTGGATGACAGCGAAGTGCTCAATCAATACATCAGCCCGGATTACATCGATATCTTCGTCGCCTGCAAGGAAAGCGAGCTGGCCGAGTTTGAAGTGTCGATCTCCGACCTCGAGTACAACTGGTACCTGCACACGGTGTAAGCCCATGAGCGCAAATGCGGTCCCCTTGATCGGTATCAGCGCCTGCCGCCAGCAGGTGGGGAAGAACTCGTCGCACACGGTGGGCGACAAGTATGTCGAGGCGGCCGGCTTTGCCGGGCTGCCGCTGATTTTGCCGGCGCGCGACGAGGGCAGTGATACCTCCGCGCTGCTGGCCCAGCTCGACGGCATTCTTTTTACTGGCTCGCCTTCAAATATCGAACCGCATCATTACAATGGCGCCCCCAGCGTGGAGGGTACCCGGCATGATCGCGCGCGCGATCGCCTGACCCTGCCGCTGCTGCAGGCGGCGATTGCCGCCGGTGTGCCGGTGTTCTGCATTTGCCGTGGGTTCCAGGAATTGAATGTGGCCCTTGGCGGCACCTTGCACCAGCGTGTGCAGGAGCTGCCTGGCTACCTTGACCACCGCGAACCTGAGGACGCACCCCTGGAGGTGCAATACGGCCCTCGTCACCCCGTTGGCATCGCGCCTGGCGGGTTGTTCGAGCGCCTGGGCCTGGCTGCGCAATTCGAGGTCAACTCGTTGCACAGCCAGGGCATCGACCGCCTGGCCCCTGGGCTGCGCGTCGAGGCGCGGGCCCCGGATGGCCTGATCGAAGCGGTGTCGATGCCAGATGCGCCGGGCTTCGTGCTTGGCGTGCAGTGGCACCCTGAATGGCGTTTTGCCGAAAACCCGGTCTCCCGGCGCCTTTTCCAGGCGTTTCGCGAGGCCTGTATTGCCCATGCTGCACGGGAGGGTACGCGCCAGAAGGCATTCTGACGTCACCCGAAAGTCTCGGATGACGCACCCCTGTTGCAAGCTTTCAATGAGTGAAAGCGGGCCTTGTACGCAAGGCCCGCGAAAACAATTCCAAAATTTACGGCACATACTCATGAGCGATTACACAGAAGCCGGCCGCCCACCCGATGTGGCGGCCGACGCGGGCAACACCCAGCGCAGCAAGGGCTTGGCCAAAGGCCGCCTGGGCTTGCTGGCCAGCGTGGTGCTGGGCATTTCCACCATCGCCCCGGTCTATACCCTGACCGGCGCGCTTGGCCCAACCGTGCGAGAGGTCGGTGCCCACCTGCCTGCGGTATTCATCGTCGGCTTCCTGCCGATGCTGCTGGTCGCCCTCGGCTATCGCGAGCTGAATTCGGCAGAGCCGGACAGCGGCACCTCGTTCACCTGGTCGGCGCGCGCCTTTGGCCCGATGATCGGCTGGATTGGGGGCTGGGGGTTGGTGGTCGCCACCACCATCGTGCTGTCGAACCTGGCAGGCGTGGCGGTCGACTTCTTCTACCTGTTCCTGGGGCAGATCACCGGCAACCATGGCCTGGCGGCCTTGGCGGACAACCTGCTGATCAACATCAGTACCTGTTGCGTGTTCATCGCCCTGGCGGTGTGGATCTGCTGTCGCGGCATAGCCACCACCATGACGGTGCAGTACGGCCTGGTGGCCCTGCAGTTGCTGGTGCTGATTGGCTTCGCCTTCGCCGCCTTCGGTGGCACCACTGCGCCGCCACCGCTGGAATTCGATTTCGCCTGGTTCAACCCGTTCGGTGTCGAGTCGTTCTCGGCCTTTGCCGCGGGGCTTTCACTGTCGATCTTCATCTTCTGGGGCTGGGACACCTGTCTGACCGTCAGCGAAGAATCGGTGGGCAGCGAAGAGGTGCCGGGCAAGGCCGCCACTTGGACCGTGATGTTGATCCTCGGCCTGTACCTGTTCACCGCCATCGCCACCCTGCAGTTTGCCGGTATCAGCGAAACGGGCCTGGGCCTGAACAACCCGCGCATCCAGGAGAACGTCTTTGCCCACCTGGCCGGCCCGGTGATGGGGCCGCTGGCGATCCTGATGTCCATCGCCGTACTGGCCAGCACCGCAGCGTCGCTGCAGTCGACCTTCGTGGCACCGGCGCGCACCCTGTTGGCCATGGGTTACTACGGTGCGGTACCGCCTAAGTTCGCCAGCGTTTGCCCGCGTTCGCAAACCCCGCGCTATGCCACCATCTGCGCTGGCCTGGCCGCCGGCCTGTTCTACGTGACCATGCGTACCCTGAGCGAGAACGTGCTGGCCGACACCATCACCGCGCTGGGGATGATGATCTGCTTCTACTATTCGCTGACTGCGTTTGCCTGCGTCTGGTACTTCCGCGACAGCCTGTTCGACAGCGTGCGCCACTTCGTCATGCGCGGCCTGTGCCCGCTGGTCGGTGGGGTCATCTTGTCGGTGATCTTCGCGCGTACCGCGATCGACAGCGCTTCGCCAGACTTCGGCAGCGGCTCGCATGTGGGTGGGCTGGGGCTGGTGTTCGTGATTGCCGCGATCATTTCGGTGCTTGGCATCGGGCTGATGCTGCTGTCGCGGATGCGGGCGCCGGCGTACTTCCTGGGGGCGACCCTGCGTCAGCAGGCGACCCTGCCGCTGGCGGAGTAATGCAGAGGGGGCGCTTTGCGCCCCATTCGCAGCACAAGGCTGCTCCTACATCCTTGCCTTTGTAGGAGCAGCCTTGTGCTGCGAATGGGCTGCAAAGCAGCCCTGCTCGGTCTCTCAGGAGAGCAGTTCTTTCAGCAGCCCACCGTGGCGTTGCTGTTGCTTCTTCAACTGCAGGCGGTTCGAGCGGAACACCGCCTTCAACTCCTCCAGCGCGACGCCGAAGTCATCATTGATGATCAGGTAGTCGTACTCGTCGTAGTGCACCATCTCGCTGACCGCTTCTTTCATGCGCCCGGCGATGATCTCCTCACTGTCCTGCCCACGCCCATCCAGGCGCTGACGCAGCGCTTCCTGGCTGGGTGGCAGGATGAACACCGAGAGTGCCTCGGGCATCAGCTTGCGCACCTGCTGGGCACCTTGCCAGTCGATTTCCAGGATCAGGTCGAAGCCCTGGTCGAGGGTCTGCTGCAGCGCGCTGCGCGAGGTGCCGTAGAAGTTGCCGAACACTTCGGCATGCTCGAGGAAGTCGCCTTGCTCGATCAGTGCCTTGAATTCTTCGTGCACGACGAAGTGGTAGTTCACCCCGTGCTGCTCACCCGGGCGCATGGCGCGGGTGGTGTGCGAGACCGAGACGCGGATTTGCTTGTCGTCCTGGGTCAGGGCCGTTACCAGGCTGGTCTTGCCGGCACCCGAAGGGGCCGAAACGATGTAGAGGGTGCCGCTGCTGTGGTTCATGGTCGGGGTGGCCTTACTCGATGTTCTGTACTTGTTCACGCATCTGTTCGATCAATACCTTCAGGTTGACCGCCGCTTGCGTGCTACGCGGGTCGAATGCCTTGGAGCCGAGGGTATTGGCTTCGCGGTTGAGTTCCTGCATCAGGAAGTCCAGGCGCCGGCCGGCCGCGCCGCCCGACTTGAGCACGCGGCGCACTTCGGTGACGTGGGTGGCGAGGCGGTCGAGCTCTTCGGCGACGTCGCTCTTTTGCGCCAGCAGCACCATCTCCTGCTCCAGGCGTTGCGGGTCGAGCTCAGCCTGCATGTCGCCGAAGCGGTCGAGAATTTTCTGCCGCTGGGCCGCCAGCATCTGCGGCACCAGGGCGCGCAGTGTGGTGACCTCGGTGGTCATGTTGTCCAGGCGTTCGTTGATCAGCCGGGCCAGCTCCTGGCCTTCACGCAGGCGCCCGGCCTTGAGCTCGGCCAGCGCGTCGTCGAACAGCGCCACGGCCTCGGCGTTCAGCGCTTGCGGGTCGCTGGCGTCGGCAACCAGCACGCCGGGCCACGACAGCACTTCCAGGGGGTTCAGCGGGGCCGGCTGCTTGATCAGGCCAGCCACCTCTTCGGCGGCGGCGACCAGCTGTGCGGCGCGCTCACGGTCCACTTTCAGTGGCTTGCCGGTGCTGTCTTCGTTGAGGCGCAAGGTGCATTCCACCTTGCCGCGCGACAGCCCCTGGCGCAGGCCTTCGCGTACCGCGCCTTCGAGGTCGCGCAGGGCCTCGGGCAGGCGCAGGTGCGGCTCCAGGTAGCGGTGGTTGACCGAGCGCAGCTCCCAGACCAGGGTGCCTTGGCTGCCGGCGCGCTCGACACGAGCAAAAGCGGTCATGCTGTGCACCATGGGGAGTACCTCGCGTAGATGAATGAACAGGGAAGCCTCTCGGCTGCAAGGCGCAGGATTGTAGCGCAGTGGGGCCTCGGCGCCCAATCCAGCCATGTTACAGAGGGCGAAATGCGCAGTGGGAAAAGGCGACAGGCTGTCAGGGGCGCGACAATAGGCGTGTCCTCCCGCAGCTGCGAGCTCTATAATGCTCGGCAGATTCAAGTCCCAGTACAGGTATCCCAGATGAAACGTCCAAGTGGTCGCGCCGCCGATCAGCTCCGCTCGATCCGCATCACCCGCAACTACACCAAGCACGCCGAAGGGTCGGTACTGGTCGAGTTCGGTGACACCAAGGTCATCTGCACGGTCAGCGTGGAGAATGGTGTGCCCCGCTTCCTCAAAGGCCAGGGCCAAGGCTGGCTGACAGCCGAATACGGCATGCTGCCGCGCTCCACCGGCGAGCGTAACCAGCGCGAAGCCAGCCGTGGCAAGCAGGGCGGCCGCACCCTGGAAATCCAGCGCCTGATCGGCCGCTCGCTGCGCGCCGCGCTGGACATGAGCAAGCTCGGTGACATCACCCTGTACATCGACTGCGATGTGATTCAGGCCGACGGTGGCACTCGCACCGCGTCGATCACCGGTGCCATGGTCGCCCTGTGCGATGCCCTGGCCGTGATCAAGAAGCGTGGCGGCCTCAAGGCTGGCAACCCGCTCAAGCACATGATCGCCGCGGTTTCCGTGGGCATGTACCAAGGCGAGGCCGTGCTCGACCTGGACTACCTGGAAGACTCCGCCGCCGAGACCGACCTGAACGTGGTCATGACCAGCGCCGGTGGTTTCATCGAGGTACAAGGCACCGCCGAGGGCGCGCCGTTCCAGCCTGAAGACCTGAACGCCATGCTCGCCGTGGCGCAGAAGGGCATGAACGAGATCTTCGAACTGCAGCAGGCCGCCCTGGCCGACTGATTCATAGCAATTGGGGCCGCTTCGCGGCCCATCGCCGGCAAGCCGGCTCCCACCGCGACTGCGCAAACTTCACGTCATGCGCTATGCCCGTGGGAGCCGGCTTGCCGGCGATGGGGCGCGAAGCGGCCCCAATGGTTTTCTAGATGGTCAACGTCCAGTCATAGTCCACAATCAGCGGCGCATGCTGCGAGAAGCGCGGCTGACGCGGCAGGCGGGCGTTACGCACGAAGCGGCGCAGGCCTGGGGTGAGGATCTGGTAGTCGAACCGGTAGCCCAGGTTGAGCATCTCGGCCTGTTCGTTGTCCGGCCACCAGCTGTACTGGTCGCCTTCACGGCTGACTTCACGCAGGGCATCCACGTAGCCCATCTCGCCCGTGATCGCGTCCATCCAGGCACGCTCCGGTGCCAGGAAGCCAGGCGATTGCTGGCTGTCGCGCCAGTTTTTGATGTCGAGCTTCTGCTGCGCCACGTAGAACGAGCCGCAATAGATGTACTCGCGACGCTTGCGCCGCTGTTTGTCCAGGTACTTGGCGAAGTCGTCCATCAACTTGAATTTCTGGTTCAAGTCTTCGTCGCCGTTCATGCCCGAAGGCAGCAGCAGGCTGGCAATACTGACTTTGTCGAAATCTGCTTGCAGGTAACGCCCGTAACGGTCGGCTGTCTCGAAGCCCAGGCCGGTGATGACTGCCTTGGGCTGCATGCGCGAGTAAAGGGCTACGCCACCTTGGGCGGGCACCTCCGCGTCGCAGGCATAAAGGAAATAGCCATCGAGCTGGAAAGCTGGGTCGTCGAGTTCAAAGGCCGAGGCGCGGGTATCCTGAAGGCAGATGACGTCGGCATTCTGGGCTTGCAGCCAGCTGAGCAAACCACGCTCGGCCGCAGCCTGAATGCCATTTACGTTCACACTGATGATCCGCATAAATGGCCCCAAAAATCTCGTGCGTGTATGATACCCGAGCTCAACTCATTTAGCTAAATCCGTGGTGTCCGGGACTTTCCATGCAGCCGTATCAGCGCGACTTCATTCGTTTTGCCATCGACCGCGGCGTTCTGCGCTTCGGCGAATTCACCCTGAAATCGGGGCGTACCAGCCCGTACTTCTTCAATGCCGGCCTGTTCAACACAGGTTCTGCACTGGCGCAATTGGGCCGTTGCTACGCGGCGGCCATCGTCGACAGCAAGATCCCGTTCGACGTGCTGTTTGGTCCAGCCTACAAGGGTATCCCCCTGGCGGCGACCACCGCCGTGGCCCTGGCCGATCAGCATCAGCTCGACGTGCCATGGTGCTTCAACCGTAAAGAAGCCAAGGATCACGGCGAAGGCGGCAGCCTGGTTGGCGCGCCTTTGGCAGGTGACGTACTGATCATCGACGACGTGATCACGGCCGGCACGGCCATCCGTGAAGTCATGCAGATCATCAATGCCCAGCAGGCCAAAGCCGCTGGCGTGCTGATCGCGCTTAACCGCGAAGAGCGCGGCAATGGCGAGCTGTCGGCGATCCAGGAAGTGGAGCGTGACTTTGGTATTCCGGTGGTCAGCATCGTTTCGCTGACCCAGGTGCTGGAGTTCCTGGCCGATGATCCGCAGCTCAAGCAGCATCTGCCTGCTGTTGAAGCGTATCGGGCGCAGTACGGAATCTGATTCCGGCTCGGTAATAAAAAAGGCGACCTTTGGATGAAGGTCGCCTTTTTTTGTGTCGCCTGTCCTGGCCTCTTCGCGGGTAAACCCGCTCCCACAGGATCTGCGCCAACACCTGTGGGAGCGGGTTCACCCGCGAAGAGGCCAGTGCAGGCTAACTAATCACTCAGCGCGGCTTGCGGTTGGTGATCAGGGTACCCACGCCGCTGTCGGTGAAGATCTCCAGCAGTACCGCGTTCGGCACGCGGCCGTCGATGATGTGCGAGCTGTTCACGCCGCCCTGCACCGCATCCAGTGCGCACTTGATCTTCGGCAGCATGCCGCCGTAGATGGTGCCGTCGGCGATCAGCTCGTTGACTTGCTCAGTGGTCAGGCCGGTCAGCACCTGGCCCTGCTTGTCCATCAGGCCGGCGATGTTGGTCAGCAGCATCAGCTTCTCGGCTTTCAGTGCCTCGGCTACCTTGCCCGCCACCAGGTCGGCGTTGATGTTGTACGACTCACCGTTGGCGCCCACGCCGATCGGCGCGATCACCGGGATGAAGTCACCCTTGACCAGCATGTTCAGCAGGTCGGTGTTCACGCTCACGACTTCGCCGACGTGGCCGATGTCGATGATTTCCGGGGTGGTCATCTCTGGCGTCTGGCGGCTGACGGTCAGCTTCTTGGCGCGGATCAGCTCCGCGTCCTTGCCGGTCAGGCCGATGGCGCTGCCGCCGTGGCGGTTGATCAGGTTGACGATGTCCTTGTTGACCTGGCCGCCCAACACCATCTCGACCACGTCCATGGTGGCCGAGTCGGTCACGCGCATGCCGTCGATGAAGTGGCTTTCGATCGACAGGCGCTTGAGCAGGTCACCGATCTGTGGGCCACCACCGTGGACCACCACCGGGTTGATGCCCACAGCCTTCATCAGCACGATGTCACGGGCGAAGCCGGTTTTGAGCTCCTCGCTCTCCATCGCGTTGCCGCCGTACTTGATCACCAGTGTCTTGCCGACAAAGCGGCGGATGTAAGGCAGTGCTTCGGACAAAACTTCGGCTACATGGGAAGCGGCATCGCGATCGAGGGTCATGCAGGGCTCCTGTAAGGAACAGATAGTCGGTCAGAACGGCAGTTGCAGCTCAGGGGCAACCCGCAGCAACTGGGCGCGGAAAACATCCTTGATACGTTGCAATTCGGCGTCGTTGTCGGCCTCGAAGCGCAGCACCAGCACCGGCGTGGTGTTGGAGGCGCGTACCAGGCCCCAGCCGTGGGCGTAGTCGACCCGCACACCGTCGATGGTGGTCAGGTTGGCCGCGCCCCAGTCGGCGTCGCGTTGCAGTGCATCAATGATGCTGAATTTACCCTCGTCGGTCACATCAATATTGATTTCCGGCGTGGAAATATCGTTCGGGAACGCTGCGAACAGGCTTTCGGCGTCTTGCCCGGCCTTGCTGAGGATCTCCAGCAGGCGTGCGGCACTGTAGATGCCATCGTCGAAACCGTACCAGCGTTCCTTGATGAAGATGTGCCCGCTCATCTCGCCGGCCAGCAACGAACCGGTCTGTTTCATCTTCTTCTTGATCAGCGAGTGGCCGGTCTTCCACATCAGCGCGCGGCCGCCATGCTGTTCGATCAGCGGGGTCAGGCGACGGGTGCATTTGACGTCGAAGATGATCTCGGCGCCCGGGTTGCGCGACAGCACGTCCTGGGCAAACAGCATCAGCAGGCGGTCGGGGTAGACGATGGTGCCGGTGTTGGTCACCACGCCTACGCGGTCGCCGTCACCGTCGAACGCCAGGCCGATGTCGGCCCCGGTTTCCTTGACCTTGGCGATCAGGTCCGCAAGGTTTTCTGGCTTGCCTGGGTCTGGGTGGTGGTTAGGGAAGTTACCGTCCACCTCGCAGAACAGCGGGATAACGTCGCAGCCCAGGGCTTCGATCAGCTGCGGGGCGATGACACCGGCAGCGCCGTTGCCGCAGTCCACCACCACCTTGAGCTTTTTCGCCAGCTTCACGTCGCCGACGATTTGCTGGTAATAGCGCTCGAGGATTTCGACCTTTTCCACGCTGCCTTCGCCACGGCTCAGGTCGTTGGTTTTCAGGCGGGTCTGCAGGGCCTGGATCTGTTCGTTGGCCAGGGTGTCGCCTGCGATGACGATCTTGAAGCCGTTGTAGTCCGACGGGTTGTGGCTGCCGGTGAGCATCACGCCCGATGTGCCGGCCAGCACGTTGGCGGCGTAGTACAGCGCCGGGGTCGGGACCAGGCCGACATCACTGACCTGGCAGCCAGCGTCGGCCAGGCCTTTGATCAGCTGTTCCACCAGCATTGGGCCGGACAAGCGGCCATCGCGGCCAACGGAAATCTTGGGCTCGCCCTGGGCGAGGGTCTGCGCGCCGATGGCGCGGCCGATCCAGTAGGCGGTTTCGGCATGGAGGGTCTTGCCGACCACGCCGCGAATGTCATAAGCGCGGAAAATGCTGTCCGGCAGTGCGGGGACCAGGTGGGCCATTTCGTTCATCTCTGGAAGCTCCATTAGTCAAAGGCTGTCTGGGCAGGCGCAAACTGAACGCTTGGACGGTGGTTTCGCCAGAGAGTTCGCCATCCTTGGCCTGAACGGTCAGCTGTCGGCTCAGTGGCTGCCGGAGTGGCCGAAGCCGCCAGTGCCACGCTGGCTTTCGTCGAAGGCTTCGACGATGTCGAAGTGCGCCTGCACCACCGGCACCAGCACCAACTGGGCGATACGCTCGCCAATGGCGATGGTGAACGGGGTGTTGCCGCGGTTCCAGCACGACACCATCAGCTCGCCCTGGTAGTCCGAGTCGATCAAGCCGACCAGGTTGCCCAGCACGATGCCGTGCTTATGGCCCAGGCCCGAGCGTGGCAGGATCATGGCTGCCAGGCCCGGGTCGCCGATGTAGATCGACAGGCCGGTGGGGATCAGCAGGGTCTGGCCGGGCTCGAGGACGGTGTCCTCCTTGAGCAGGGCGCGCAGGTCCAGGCCGGCAGAGCCTGGGGTGGCGTACTGCGGCAGGGGGAATTCGGTGCCCAGGCGTGGGTCGAGGATCTTGGCTTGAAGAGCGTGCATGTAACTTATTGAACCTGGTTGAGCCGTTCGGCGATGAAGGCGACCAACTGCCGGGCGATCTTGCCCTTGCTGGTCTGCGCAAAGAGGGTCTGGTGCTGCTGGCGGTCGATCACGGTCAAGGCGTTCTCTTCACTGTTGAAGCCGATGCTGGGGTTGGCCACATCATTGGCGACGATCAGGTCGAGGTTCTTGTCCTTGAGCTTGCGTGTGGCGTAATCGAGCAGGTGTTCGGTTTCGGCGGCGAAGCCGACGCTGAACGGGCGGTCGCCACGGCCAGCGATGGTCGCAAGGATATCGGGATTACGCACCATCTGCAGCAGCATGCCGTCGCCGGTCGTAGGATCTTTCTTGAGTTTTTGCGTGGCAACTACCTCTGGCCGGTAGTCCGCGACCGCTGCCGAGGCAATGAACAGGTCGCAGGGCATGGCCGCTTCACAGGCCGCGAGCATGTCCCGCGCGCTGACCACGTCGATGCGGTTGACCCGGTCGGGGGTCGGCAGGTGCACCGGGCCGGTGACGAGGGTCACCCGAGCACCGGCTTCGGCGGCCGCCTCAGCCAGGGCGAAGCCCATCTTCCCGGAGCTATGATTGGTGATGTAGCGGACCGGGTCGATGTTTTCCTGGGTTGGGCCGGCAGTGATCAGCACGTGTTTGCCGGTCAGCGTCTGGCGCTTGAAGCTTTCGGCGGCGCACCAGGCCAGGTCGGTGGCTTCGAGCATACGGCCAAGGCCTACGTCGCCACAGGCTTGGCTGCCGGAAGCTGGGCCGAACACCTGGATGCCGCGGCTTTTGAGCAGGTCGAGGTTGGCCTGGGTGGCCGGGTCACGCCACATCGCCTGGTTCATGGCCGGGGCGACGGCAACGGTGGCGTCGGTGGCCAGGATCAGGGTGGTCAGCAGGTCGTCGGCCATGCCTTGGGCCATGCGCGCCATGAGGTCGGCCGTGGCGGGGGCGATGAGGACCAGGTCGGCCCACTTGGCCAGCTCGATATGGCCCATGGCCGCTTCGGCGGCGGGGTCGAGCAGGTCCATGTGCACCGGGTGGCCGGACAGCGCCTGCAGGGTCAGCGGGGTGATGAACTCTGCACCGCCACGGGTCATGACGACGCGCACCTGCGCGCCGTGCTCCAGGAGTCGGCGGATCAGTTCGGCGCTTTTGTAGGCGGCAATGCCGCCACCGACGCCGAGGACGATGCGCTTGTGATACAGCCGCTGCATAGGCTTTTGCCTTTTTCCAGTGAAAGCGGGCGGCGACAAGAACTGCCTGCGGCAGAACGTCGCATGTACGAGGCGAAATAGATTAACACAGGGCCCAAACGTGCCGCAGCAGGACCAAGGAGTGGGGATGAGTATCAGGGAATGGCCGGCTGAAGAACGGCCGCGGGAGAAGTTGTTGTTGCGGGGGGCGAACAGCCTTTCGGATGCTGAGTTGCTGGCTGTGTTTCTCGGTTCTGGCGTGCGTGGTCGCAATGTCGTAGAGCTGGCGCGAGGGTTGCTGCTGAAGTTCGGCGGTTTGCGCCAACTGCTGGAAGCCGACAGGGAGGCTTTTGTGGGGGAGCTTGGGCTTGGCCCGGTGAAGTACAGCCAGTTGCAGGCGCTATTGGAAATCGGGCGCAGGAACCTTGCGACCTCCATTGAACGTGATTCCGCTATGGATAACCCGTCGGCCGTACGCAAGTACCTCAAGGCCATGCTGCGCCATGAAGCCAGTGAAGTGTTTGGCTGCCTGTTTCTGGATACCAAGCACCGGCCGCTGGCGTTCGAGATCCTGTTCAGGGGGACGATCGACCGGGCCAGTATCTACCCGCGGGAAGTGGTGCGCCGAGCGTTGCTGCACAACGCAGCGGCGTTGATCCTGTGCCATAACCACCCGTCGGGCAACAGCGAGCCCAGCCAGGATGATGTGCACATGACGTTGGCGCTAAAGCGCGCGTTAGGGCTGATCGATGTACGGGTGCTGGACCACATCATCGTGGGCGATGGCGAGCCGTTGTCGATGGTGGAGGAGGGGTGGATCGTTGCTTAGCGGTGTACTTGTGCCGGCCTCTTCGCGGGGCAAGCCCGCTCCCACAGGTACCGCACAGCATTCAAAGGCTGTGAGGTACCTGTGGGAGCGGGCTTGCCCCGCGAAGAGGCCGGCACAGGCTTACTTGGTCACCGAAACCTTGCTGAAATCCAATCGCCCAAACGGGCTCACCTGGTACCCCTCGACCCCCTGGCGCAGCAGGGTCGCCGCGGTCGGGTGCGCCAGCGGCACCCACAGCGCCTGTTGCTGGATCAGCGTCTGCGCCTGCTGGTACAGCCGGCTGCGTACGCTCTGGTCATTGGTGGTGCGCCCGGCGTTGATCAGCTGGTCGAGGCGGCTGTCGCAGAACCGTGCAAAGTTGGTCCCCGACTTCACCGCCGCACAGGAAAACTGCGGGCTGAGGAAGTTGTCCGGGTCGCCGTTGTCACCCGCCCAGCCCATGAACAGCAAGTCATGCTCGCCGGCCTTGGCGCGGCGGATCAGCTCGCCCCACTCGATCACGCGGATTTCGGCCTTGATGCCGATCTTGCCCAGGTCGGCCTGCAGCATCTGCGCGCCAAGGCTGGGGTTGGGGTTGAGCAGGCTGCCCGAAGGGCGGGTCCAGATCGTGGTGCTGAAGCCGTCAGGCAGGCCAGCCTTGGTCAGCAAGGCCTTGGCCTTTTTCAGGTCCAAGGGGTAGCCGGGCAGGTCCTTGGCGTAGCTCCAGGTGTTGGGCGGGTAGGGGCCGTTGGCGGCCGTCGCGGTGCCTTCGAACACCGCCTTGAGGTAAGCCTGTTTGTCGAAGGCCAGGTTGATGGCCTGGCGCACCTCTGGCTTGTCCAGGGGCGGGTGTTCGCTGTTGATGGCGACGAAGGCGGTCATGAAGGCCGGCGTGCTGGCTACCGTGAGGTTGCCATCCTTGCCGGCTTCAGCGATGTCCAGCGGCTTGGGCGACAGGGCCACCTGGCACTCGTTGCGCTTGAGTTTTTGCAAGCGCACGTTGGCATCGGTGGTGATGGCGAAGATCAGCGGGTCGACCGCAGGCTTGCCGGCGAAGTAGTCGGGGTTGGCGCGGTAGCGCACCACGGCGTCCTTCTGGAAACGCTGGAAGACGAACGGCCCGGTGCCGATCGGCTGGCTGTTGAGTTTGTCCGGCGTGCCCGCCTTGAGCAGTTTGTCGGCATACTCGGCGGAATAAATCGAGGCAAAGCCCATGCTCAAGGTGGCCAGGAACGTGGCATCCGGGTGGGTCAGGGTGAAGCGCACAGTGTGCGGCTCGGGGGCATCGATCGACTTGATCAGGCTGCCCAGTTGCAGCGATTGCGCATGCGGGTAACCGCCCGGCGCAGTCTTGTGCCAGGCGTGGGCCGGGTAGAGCATGCGCTGGAAGCTGAACAGCACGTCGTCGGCGTTCAGCTCGCGGGTCGGTTTGAAGTAGGCGGTGGTGTGAAACTTCACGTCATCGCGCAGCTTGAAGTCGTAGATCAGGCCGTCTGCCGACACCGTCCAGCTCGCCGCCAGGCTGGGGACAACCTTGCCTTGGCCGGCGTCGAACTCCACCAAACGGTTCATCAGCACGTCGGCCGAGGCATTGGTGGTGGTCAGCGAGTTGTACTGGACCACGTCGAAGCCTTCGGGGCTGGCTTCGCTGCAGACACTCAGCGGGGCTGCCTGGGCGATGCCGGCGGCAAACAGGGAGGTAAACAATAAGGAAAAGGCGGCGGCACGCATCGTGACTCCTTGGCTGTCAGTGGCCCATCTGCCAGTGCAGTCTGGAAACGTCCTACCCTAGTGTGCGCATCAGCAAATGACCACCCTCTTTTTCTGTCGGCTGGCGACGAGTGGTCGACAGTGCGCCGCGCTAGTCGCTATGCTGCTCGCGCACGATTTGCCTCAGCTAGATGCTCATCATCTGTTGTTGCAATGCAGTCTTTCTGGTATAAAGCAGCGCTCTTTTCTAGGGGCTCGGCCTGTCGCATCAGCGGATCCGGTCGATAAGACCTCCAGAATCACGGCGCCTGGCGCCAAAGACTGAGAGATTAAGCGGCCAACCCATGCCGGGTTGGGCATGTGGTTTTAGAGGGCTGAGTCATGTCGAGAGTCTGTCAAGTTACTGGTAAGGGTCCAGTAACCGGGAACAACATTTCCCACGCAAACAACAAAACCCGTCGTCGTTTCCTGCCGAACCTGCAGCACCACCGTTTCTGGGTTGAGTCCGAGAAGCGTTTCGTGCGTCTGCGCGTTTCCGCCAAGGGCATGCGTATCATCGACAAGCGCGGCATCGACGCCGTTCTGGTTGACATCCGTAAAGCTGGCGCCAAGGTTTAAGGGAGAACATCATGCGTGAATTGATCCGTCTGGTTTCGAGTGCCGGTACCGGCCACTTCTACACCACCGACAAGAACAAGCGCACCACTCCGGACAAAATCGAGATCAAGAAATATGATCCGGTTGTTCGCAAGCACGTGGTGTACAAGGAAGCCAAGATCAAGTAATTGATCGGCAACCTTAAAAAAAACCCGCATCCGAAAGGACGCGGGTTTTTTTTTGCCTGCCAGGACCCTTACTTCTGCTCGAACATCACGTAGATCTTGCGGCAAGGCTCCAGCACCTCCCAGGTGCCTTTGAAGCCGGCCGGGATGACGAACCGATCACCGGCGCGCAGGGTCTTGGCGCTGCCATCCTGGTCGCGCAGCACCGAAACGCCCTGCACGATTTCGCAATATTCGTGCTCGGTATAGTTCACGGTCCACTGCCCGACTTCACCTTCCCAGACACCCGCCGCAAACTGGCCGCACGGGCTGGAGTAGTGGTTATAGACGGCCTGGTCGGGCTCGCCCTTGAGGATTTTCTCTGCCGCCGGGCGGTAGCGTTCAGCCTCGGTCAGAACCTGGGCGAAGTCGATGATGCTGGCGATGCTCATGGTGCGGCTCCTGTTGTTGTTTAATAAAATGAACATCAGTAGGCTTTTAGGCCTTTCGTGTCAAATATATTGATAGTTTACACAGGCTGGTTTAGGGTGTCGTTTGCCCGTGCGCGCGCGTCGCCCGGCCAGAATTCTGACAACGCCAGTGAGTCCTCAGTGCGGCGTTGCACCTAAACAAGAGGAGGAGTTTCGTATGACCACCCTGACTCGTGCGGACTGGGAACAACGTGCCCAGCAACTGAAGATCGAAGGCCGTGCCTTCATCAACGGCGAATACACCGACGCCGCATCCGGTGAGACCTTCGAGTGCCTGAGCCCGGTCGACGGACGCTTCCTGGCCAAGGTCGCCAGCTGCGACCTGGCTGACGCCAACCGTGCCGTCGAGAACGCCCGCGCCACCTTCGATTCCGGCGTCTGGTCGCGCCTGGCTCCGGCCAAGCGCAAGGCCAAGCTGATCCGCTTCGCCGACTTGCTGCGCAAGAACGTCGAAGAGCTGGCACTGCTCGAAACCCTGGACATGGGCAAGCCGATCGGCGACTCCTCGACCATCGACGTCCCAGGCGCGGCACAAGCCCTGCACTGGAATGCCGAAGCCATCGACAAGGTCTACGACGAAGTCGCACCGACGCCGCATGACCAACTCGGCCTGGTAACCCGTGAGCCGGTGGGCGTCGTCGGCGCCATCGTGCCGTGGAACTTCCCGCTGCTGATGGCCTGCTGGAAACTCGGCCCGGCCCTGGCCACCGGTAACTCGGTGGTGCTCAAGCCGTCCGAAAAATCGCCACTGACCGCCATCCGCATCGCCCAGCTGGCCATCGAAGCCGGCATCCCGGCCGGTGTGCTGAACGTGTTGCCAGGCTACGGCCACACTGTCGGCAAGGCCCTGGCCCTGCACATGGACGTCGACACCCTGGTGTTCACCGGCTCCACCAAGATCGCCAAGCAGCTGATGATCTACGCTGGCGAATCGAACATGAAGCGCATCTGGCTGGAAGCCGGCGGCAAGAGCCCGAACATCGTCTTCGCCGACGCACCGGACCTGCAAGCCGCTGCCGAAGCCGCTGCCAGCGCCATCGCCTTCAACCAGGGCGAAGTCTGCACCGCGGGTTCGCGCCTGCTGGTCGAGCGCTCGATCAAGGACACGTTCCTGCCCCTGGTGGTCGAGGCCCTCAAAGGCTGGAAACCGGGCAACCCACTGGACCCGCAGACCACCGTTGGCGCGCTGGTCGATACCCAGCAGATGAACACCGTGCTGTCGTACATCGACGCTGGCCACAAGGATGGCGCCAAACTGCTGGCCGGTGGCAAGCGCATCCTCGAAGAGACCGGCGGCACTTATGTCGAGCCGACCATCTTCGACGGCGTGACCAATGCCATGAAGATCGCCCAGGAAGAAATCTTTGGCCCCGTGTTGTCGGTGATCACCTTCGACACTGCCGAAGAAGCCATCGCCATTGCCAACGACACGCCGTACGGCCTGGCGGCTGGCATCTGGACCTCGGACATTTCCAAGGCCCACAAGACCGCCCGTGCCGTGCGCGCTGGCAGCGTCTGGGTCAACCAGTACGACGGCGGCGACATGACCGCGCCGTTCGGTGGCTTCAAGCAGTCGGGCAACGGCCGTGACAAGTCGCTGCATGCGCTGGAGAAGTACACCGAGCTGAAAGCGACCTGGATCAAGCTGTAAATCGCTGGGGCCGCGATGCGGCCCATTCGCGGGACAAGCCCGCTCCCACACGTTCACCGCTGATTTCAGAATCGCGGAGTACCTGTGGGAGCGGGCTTGTCCCGCGAATGGGCCCAAGAAAATCCAACAGGGGGAGCACATGCGCTGGGGCACCTACTTCGCCGTACTGGCATCCGTACTCAGCGTCGGCCTTGCGCTCGGCGTGAGCATGCCGCTGGTTTCCCTGCGCCTGGAGGCCTGGGGCTACGGCAGTTTCGCCATCGGCGTAATGGCAGCGATGCCCGCCTTGGGCGTACTGCTGGGTGCCAGCCTGGCCAGCCGCCTGGCCGGTTGGGTCGGCGTGCCTGCGGCCATGCGCCTGTGCCTCTGGGGCGGCGCGCTGTCGATCGGCCTGGTTGCGGTGCTGCCCAGCTACCCGCTGTGGTTGGCCCTGCGCCTGCTGATTGGCATGTCCCTGACCGTGGTGTTCATCCTCGGCGAAAGCTGGATCAACCAATTGGTGGTCGAGCAATGGCGTGGCCGCCTGGTGGCGCTGTATGGCAGCAGCTATGCCTTGAGCCAACTGGCCGGGCCACTGGTGCTGGGCTTTCTCGGTTCGGACGACGACTTTGGGTTCTGGGCCGCGACCGGCTTGCTGTTGCTGGCACCGCTGGTGCTGTTGGGCCGCGGCGGGGCGCCGACCACTGAAGCCTACAGCGTCACCTTCCGTGACCTGGTCGCTTTCTGCCGCCGCCTGCCGGTGATCGCCTGGGCAATCGCCCTGTTTGCCTCGTTCGAGGCGATGATCCTGACCTTGTTGCCTGTCTACAGCCTGCAGCAAGGGTTCACCACCGAGGTTGTCTTGTTCATGGTGAGCACGGTGGTGGTGGGCGATGCAGTGCTGCAGTTGCCGATCGGCGCGCTGGCTGACCACATGTCGCGGCGCACCCTGTTCACCGGTTGTGCGGTGACCTTGATGTGCTCCAGCCTGGCGATTCCGTTGCTGCTGCACACGCCGGTAATCTGGCCGCTGTGGGTGCTGTTCGGGGCCAGTGCTGGGGGGTTGTTCACCCTGTCGCTGGTGCTGATCGGCGAGCGTTATCGGGATGATGCGCTGGTACGTGCCAATGCCCATGTGGCGCAGCTGTGGGGCATCGGTTGCCTGCTCGGGCCGCTGTTGGCCGGGGCGGGTAGCCAGTGGATCAGCGGGCATGCGTTGCCGTTGTTGATGGCTATTGGGGCCGCAGGGCTGGTGGTGTTGACCCGTCGGCGCGGTGCCTTCGAACCTGCGCCTGCCTGATTTTTTTTGGACGCTTTGTAGCCCTTTCGCAGCACAAGGCTGCTCCTACAGGAATAGCGGTGCTCTGTAGGAGCAGCCTTGTGCTGCGAATGGGGCGCAAAGCGCCCCCCGCAATCGGAACTACAGCATCTTCTCCAGGCCAACCGCCTTGCTGATCCAGGCATTGAAGCGCCGCCAGAGCCCGCCAGGCTCTGCTGTCAGCGTGTGCAGCTGGCCATTGTCCTCGGTCACCCAGACCAGCTTGTCATTGGCCAGCCTGACCTGATAACTCAGCGCGGGCGCCATGCCCTGCACGGCCAGCTCGCGGGTGTATTCGGCCAGCTCCGGGCTGTCCACCAGCACCCCGACCTCGGTATTCCACAGCACCGAGCGCGGGTCGAAATTGAACGAGCCGATGAACGTCTTGCGCCGGTCGAAGACGATCGCCTTGCTGTGCAGGCTAGAATCGGAGCTGCCACGGAAGCTCAGGCGCCCGGCGCTCGGGTCGCCCGGCTGGCGGCGCAGCTCGAACAGTTGCACGCCATGTTCGAGCAGCGCACGGCGGTAGGGCGCATAGCCGCCATGCACCGCTGGCACATCGGTGGCTTCCAGCGAATTGGTCAGCAGCCTGACCGACGCCCCGGCATCGGCACGGCCGGTCAGGTACAGCAACCCCGGCTCGCCCGGCACGAAGTACGCCGATACCAGGATCAGCTCCTTGTGCACGTTGGCCAGTTCTGGCGCCAACTGCTGGCTCAGCAGCAGGTGGGGGTCGGGCTCGTCATCGGCTAGCACCTTGCTCGGCGCATCCCACAGCACTTGGCTGTGGGCCCAGATCAGCTCGTTGCGCCAGATATCCAGGCGCGGCTGCGACTGGTACGCCATCAACCGGTCATACAAGGCCTTGCGCCGCGTCCGCGCCTCGGCCAGGGAAACCTCCAGGCGGTGGCGGCTGGCGCGCAGGTCGTCGGCATCCGGCAGGCGCCAGAGAAAATCGCCGATCGGCCGGCTCAGGGCGCTGTTCCAGTACTGGTCGAAACTGTGGCCAAGTTGTTCGGCCACCGGGCCTACGCCCAGCAAGTCGATGTCGGTGAAGTTGAGGTTGGGCTCGGCATCGAAGTACTCGTCACCCAGGTTGCGCCCGCCGACGATGGCCATGCTGTTGTCCACCAGGAACAGCTTGTTGTGCATGCGCCGGTGCTGGCGCGACAGGTTGAACAGGCGGCCTACGGCCCGCGTGGCGCCGGTGCTGCGCCCTAGGTGCAGCGGGTTGAAGACGCGGATCTGGATATTTGGGTGGGCATCGAGGGTGCCCATGATGGTGTCCAGGCCATCGCTGGTGGTGTCGTCCAGCAGGATGCGCACGCGCACGCCTCGGTCGGCGGCGCGCAGCAGCTCATGCACCAGCGCACGGGTGCTGAGGCCGTCGTGGACGATGTAGTACTGCAGGTCGATGCTGGCCTGGGCGTTGCGGATCAGCTCGGCGCGCGCGCGAAACGCCTCGTTGCTGTTGGGCAACAGGCGAAAGCCCGAGCGCCCCTCATAAGGTGCCGCCTGGCGCAGCACCGAGCGGCCGAAGGCGGAATCGTTGGCCGGCAGGGCCTGGCTGACTTCGCGAGGGGCGCCGACGCTGGCACAGCCTGCAAGGCCGAGCAGTAGCGTCAGCAGAAGCGGCAGAGCTTGCTGCAATCTCAAGGTAAGCGCGTCCTGTACAGCAAAGGCTTAAGGGGTTGGACCGTGGAGGGCGGCGCAAAGTTACGCGCAGGCGTCGTCCTGATCCAGTAGACGAAGGGCGGTTTCACCCACGTTGCGCACGGCGGCCTCGATTGCCGGCGTAGGTTGGGCGGCGAAATTCATGCGCAGGCAGTGACGGAACTTGCCCGAGGCCGAGAAAATGCTGCCCACGGCAACCTGCACCCCCTGCTCCAGTAAAGCGCGGTTCAGCCGCAGTGTGTCGAAATGTTCGGGCAGTTCGACCCACAGCATGAAGCCCCCCTGGGGCCGGCTGACCCGGGTGCCCGGTGGGAAGTAACGGGTGACCCAGTCGCTCATCACATCGCGGCTGCGTTGGTATTGGCTGCGCATGCGGCGCACGTGGGGTTGGTAATGGCCGGCCTTGATGAAGTCGGCAATGGCCAGTTGCGGCTGGCTGGCGGTGCTGCCGGTGCTGATGTACTTCATGTGCAGCACCCGCTCCAGGTAACGCCCCGGCGCGACCCAGCCGATGCGCAGGCCGGGGGCCAAGGTCTTGGAGAACGAGCTGCACAGCAACACGCGGCCGTCGTCGTCGAACGACTTGAGGGTGCGCGGGCGCGGGTAGGTGTAGGCCAGGTCGCCGTACACATCGTCTTCCAGAATGGCCACGTCATAGCGCTGGGCCAGGCTCAGCAACGCCTTCTTGCGCGCCTCGGGCATGATGTAGCCGAGCGGGTTGTTGCAGCTCGGGGTGATCTGGATGAGCTTGATCGGCCACTGCTCCAGGGCCAGCTCCAGCGCTTCGAGGCTGATGCCGGTGACCGGGTCGGTGGGGATCTCCAGTGCCTTCATGCCCAAGCCCTTGAGGGTTTGCATGGCGCCATGGAAGCTGGGCGAGTCGACCGCGACGATATCGCCCGGCTCGCACACCGCGCGAATGCTGCACGACAGCGCCTCATGGCAGCCGGTGGTCACCACCAGGTCGGCCGGGCCCAGGCGGCAGCCGGAGTCCAGCATCAAGCGGGCGATCTGCTCGCGCAGGGCCAGGTTGCCATGGATGTTGTCGTAATACAGGCCAGGCATGTCCTGGCGCCGGCTCAGTTGGGCGAGGCTGCGCAACAGCGGCTTGAGGGTCGGGCTGTTGACGTCGGGCATGCCGCGGCCCAGTTGCATCACGTCCTGGCGCGGGGTGCTGCGGACCAGCTCCAGCACCTGTTCCCACTGGGAAATGTCCACAGGGCGCTGGGCCGGGCGGCTGACGGCGGGCAGGGCAGGGAGGTGGCGGTGTTCGCTGACAAAGTAGCCCGACTTGGGGCGCGGCGAGACCATGCCGCTGTCTTCGAGCATGCGGTAGGCCTGCTGCACGGTGCTCAGGCTGACGCCGTGTTCCATGCTGAGGGCGCGCACCGAAGGCAGGCGCTGGCCGGGGCGATACAGGCCTTGCTCGATACGGGCGCCGAGCAGCTCGGCGAGGTTGAGGTAGAGCGTCACGGCATACTCCAGCGTCGCCTGCATACAGCGACCAGTACAGTTGCGCTGAAAATACAGCATTCACGCGTCGATTCGCCAATTCTGTATGGGAATAATAAGCCGCTAGTGGATCTGTATTGTCACCATTGCCAACGCGCATGCTTGCTCCACGGTATCAACTGAACGGGAGAACGCAGTGATGGGTGGCATGAGCGATGTGCGCTTGCAACTGATGGCCAAGGACCTGGACGCCGGGCAGCGGGCCAAGGTCTTCAATGCGCCAGCGGGCCTGAGCCGTTGGGGGCTGATGGTGCATCGCTGGCATACCCGCAGGGCGCTGCTGCAGCTGACAGACGATGAGTTGCGCGATGTCGGGCTGAGCTGGGAGCAGGCCCGCACAGAAGGGTGCAAACCCTTCTGGAAGGCATAAACGGCTCAATTTGTAGGCACGGCAGCATTCAGACCAGCTCTTTCAGCCGGTGCCAGAGCATCCCCAGTGCCAGCAGTGGCGAGCGCAGGTGCTTGCCACCCGGGAAGGTGATGTGCGGCACCTTGGCGAACAGGTCGAAGCGCCCGCTTTGCTGGCCGCTGATGGCCTCGCCCAGCAGGCGTGCGGCCAGGTGGGTAGCGTTGAGCCCATGGCCAGAGTACGCCTGGGCGTAATAGACATTCGGCTGGCTGGCCAAACGGCCGATCTGCGGCAGGCGGTTGGCGCCGATGCCGATCATGCCGCCCCATTGGAACTCGATGCGCACATCGGCCAGGTGCGGGAAAACCTTGAGCATTTTCGGCCGCATGTAGGCGGCGATGTCTTGCGGGTCGCGGCCGGAATAGTGGCAGGCACCGCCGAACAGCAGCCGGTGGTCCGCAGACAGGCGATAGTAGTCCAGCGCTACGCGCTGGTCGCACACGGCCATGTTCTGTGGCAGCAGTGCGCGCGCGCGTTCTTCGCCCAGTGGCTCGGTGGCAATGATGTAGCTGCCGGCGGGCAGCACCTTGCCGCCCAGCTCGCGGTTGAGGTCGTTGTGGTAGGCATTGCAGCACAGCACCAGCGTCTTGGCGCGGACCCGGCCCTGAGCGGTGTGCACCTTGACCTCAGGGCCATACTCGATGCGGGTGACTTCCGACTGCTCATACAGGCGCACGCCCAGGCGGCTGGCTACGGCCGCCTCGCCAAGGGCCAGGTTGAGCGGGTGCAGGTGGCCCGAGCCCATGTCGATCAGGCCGCCGACATAGCACTCGGCGCCGACCACGCTGTGGATATCGTCTTTGCCGACCAGGCGCAGCTCATGCTCGTAGCCCAAGCTGCGCAGTGCTTCAGCCTCTTCGGCAAAGCCCAGCAGCTCAGCAGGTTTATTGGCCAGGTCGCAGTAGCCCCAGGTCAGGTCGCAGGCGATGGCGTGGCGCTCGACCCGCTCGCGGACGATCTGCACGGCTTCCAGGCCCATCAGCTTCATGCTGCGCACGCCTTCTTCGCCGATCACCGGAAGGAACTGGTCCAGGCCATGGCCAACCCCGCGGATGAGTTGCCCGCCGTTGCGCCCGCTGGCGCCCCAGCCGAGCTTGCGGGCTTCCAGCAGGATCACCGAGAGGCCACGTTCGGCCAGTTCGATGGCGGTGTTCAGGCCTGAATAGCCGCCGCCGACGATGCACACGTCGGCGCTGTGCTCGCCTTGCAGGAAAGCGTGGTCGGGGTGGGGCGCGCTGCTGGCGGCGTAATAGGAGGCGGCGTGCTGCGCGCTGTGGATCATGGGGCAGGTCCTGGGCAGGAAAACAGAAGGGGGGAGGATAAGCTGGGGTTTTGTGGTGGGGCAACTGGCCCAATCGCCGGCAAGCCGGCTCCCACCGGGGCTGCACTGCCCCTGAGATAAGCGGTGTACTGGTGGGAGCCGGCTTGCCGGCGATTGGCCCTATAATTCGACCTCGACCCTCATTGTGTACCCGCCATGTCCTGCAACCGCCACAAGATCCACTTCCTGCGCGAGCTCATCCCCTCATTCGAGTGCGAGCCCGGTTGCCACGATTGCTGCGGCCCGGTCACCACGTCCACCGAAGAAATGGCCCGCCTGCCGCGCAAGACCGAGGCGGAGCAGGCCGCTGCGCTGGAGCACCTGGACTGCGTGCACCTGGGCCCCAATGGTTGCACGGTGTATGAAGAGCGGCCGATGATCTGCCGTCTGTTCGGTACCACCCCGCGCATGGCCTGCCCGCGCGGTCGCGGCCCTGAACAGATGATCGAGCCCGAGGCCGAGCAGCTCGTTCACCAGTTCATCGCCACCACCCGCCAAGTACTGGTCTAGCCTCAGTCCGGAATCGGCAGGCAGAGGCTCTCTTTTACCTCCTCCATCACGATGTAGCTCTTCGACTCGCGCACGTGCGGCAGCTTCAGCAGGATGTCGCCCAGCAGCTTGCGGTACGAGGCCATTTCCGAGATGCGCGCTTTCACCAGGTAGTCGAAGTCGCCTGAGACCAGGTGGCACTCCAGCACATGGGGCAGCTTGAGCACGGCGCGGCGGAACTCCTCGAAGGTGTCGCCAGACTTGTAGTCCAGGCTGATTTCGACGAACACCAGCAAGCTGCCCTTCAGGTGCTGCGGGTTGAGCCGGGCGTTGTAGCCCATGATGATGCCCTCGCGCTCCAGGCGGCGGACGCGCTCGGTGCACGGGGTGGTGGAAAGCCCAACTTTCTCGCCCAGTTCGGTGAAGGAAATACGGCCGTCATTCTGCAGGATCCGCAGTATGTTGCGGTCGATCTTGTCCAGTTCACGCTTGCTCTGGTGCTGGGTTCTCATAGGGGATGCCCCTCCGTGAAAGGCAATATTGCCGAGAATTCTCGCCAAATATAGGCTTTTATATAGTGAATTGCACTGGTCTGTAATTTTTATACTGCGCGCATCCATGCCATTTCAACAAAAGACTGCGGTGCGCCGCGTGCGAGGGATCAACAATGCGAGTTCTGGTACTTGGTAGCGGTGTCATCGGAACCGCCAGTGCCTATTATCTGGCCCGGCAAGGTTTTGAAGTGACGGTGGTCGACCGCCAGCCAGCGGCGGCCATGGAAACCAGCTTCGCCAACGCAGGCCAGATCTCGCCCGGCTATGCCTCGCCCTGGGCTGCCCCGGGTGTGCCGCTCAAAGCCATCAAGTGGCTGCTCGAACGCCATGCGCCACTGGCCATCAAGCTCACCGGCGACGTTGACCAGTACCTGTGGATGGCACAGATGCTGCGCAACTGCACCGCCAGCCGCTATGCGGTGAACAAGGAGCGCATGGTGCGCCTGTCCGAGTACAGCCGCGACTGCCTCGACGAGCTGCGCGCCGAAACCGGCATCGCCTACGAAAGCCGCACCTTGGGCACCACCCAGTTGTTCCGCACCCAGGCGCAGGTCGATGCCGCAGCCAAGGACATCGCCGTGCTCGAACAGTCCGGCGTGCCGTATGAACTGCTCGACCGCGATGGCATTGCACGCGTCGAACCGGCCCTGGCCGGGGTTAAAGACATCCTCGCCGGTGCACTGCGCCTGCCCAACGACCAGACCGGCGACTGCCAGCTGTTCACCACCAAGCTCGCCGACATGGCGCAGAAGCTGGGTGTGGAGTTCCGCTTCGGCCAGGACATCCAGCGCCTGGACTTTGCCGGTGACCGCATCAACGGTGTATGGATCGACGGCAAGCTGGAAACCGCCGACCGCTACGTGTTGGCCCTGGGCAGCTACTCGCCGCAGATGCTCAAGCCACTGGGCATCAAGGCGCCGGTCTACCCGCTCAAGGGTTACTCGCTGACCGTGCCGATCACCAACGCCGAGATGGCGCCGACGTCGACCATTCTCGATGAGACCTACAAGGTTGCCATCACCCGTTTCGACAACCGCATCCGCGTTGGCGGCATGGCTGAGATCGCCGGTTTTGACCTGTCGCTCAACCCGCGTCGGCGCGAAACGCTGGAGATGATCGTCAACGACCTTTATCCTCGCGGCGGTGACCTGAGCCAAGCCAGTTTCTGGACCGGCCTGCGCCCGGCCACCCCGGACGGTACGCCGATCGTGGGTGCCACAGCGTTCCGTAACCTGTTCCTCAACACAGGCCACGGCACCTTGGGCTGGACCATGGCGTGCGGCTCCGGTCGCCTGCTGGCGGACCTGATTGCACGCAAAAAGCCGCAGATCAGTGCCGAAGGGCTGGATATTTCCCGGTATGGCAACAGCCGGGAAGTGGCCAAGCACGGGCAGACAGCGCCCGTTCACCAGTGATGTGAGTGCCTGTTCCGGCCTCTTCGCGGCTAAAGCCGCTCCCACAGGGATCGCATGAACGTGCAGTTTGTGCGGTCCCTGTGGGAGCGGGTTTACCCGCGAAGAATCGAACACTGTTTTTAAACTGAACCACCATAAGGCTTGCCGCCATGCGTCCCGCCCGCGCCCTGATCGACCTCCAGGCCCTGCGCCACAATTACCGCCTCGCCCGTGAACTGACCGGCGCCAAAGCCCTTGCCGTGATCAAGGCCGATGCCTACGGCCATGGCGCGGTGCGTTGCGCCCTGGCGCTGGAAGCCGAAGCCGACGGCTTTGCCGTGGCCTGCATCGAAGAAGCCCTGGAGCTACGCGCTGCGGGCATCAAAGCCCCCGTTTTGCTGCTCGAAGGCTTTTTCGAGGCCAGCGAGCTGGCGCTGATCGCCGAGCACGACCTGTGGTGCGTGGTGCATTCGCTGTGGCAACTCGAAGCGATCGAAAAGACCCAGGTGCACACGCCACTGACGATCTGGCTGAAGCTCGACAGCGGCATGCACCGCGTCGGCCTGCACCCCAAGGATTACCACGCGGCGTATCAGCGCCTGCTGGCCAGCGGCAAGGTGGCGCGCATCGTACTGATGAGCCACTTCGCCCGTGCCGACGAACTGGACGCCGACGCCACCGCCGAGCAGATCGCGGTGTTCGAGGCTGCGCGTCAGGGCCTGGCCGCCGAGTGCAGCCTGCGTAACTCGCCCGGCGTGTTGGCGTGGCCACAGGCTGGCGGCGACTGGGTACGCCCAGGCCTCATGCTGTATGGCGCCACCCCCTTCGAAGTCGCCCAGGCCGAGGCTCAACGCCTGCAACCGGTGATGACCTTGCAGTCGCGCGTCATCAGCGTGCGCGAACTGCCCGCCGGTGAGCCGGTTGGCTACGGCGCCAAGTTCACCAGCCCGCGGCCGACCCGTGTCGGCGTGGTTGCCATGGGCTACGCCGATGGCTACCCGCGCCAAGCCCCCAATGGCACCCCGGTGATGGTCGCCGGCAAGCGCGCCCAGCTGATCGGCCGGGTCTCGATGGACATGCTCTGCATCGACCTGACCGATGTGCCAGAAGCTAACGTCGGCAGCCCGGTAGAACTGTGGGGCAAGCAGGTGCTGGCCAGCGAAGTGGCTGCGCAGGCCGGCACCATCCCCTACCAGATCTTCTGCAACCTGAAGCGGGTGCCGAAAGACTACTGCGGTGAGTAAGTGCGACGAATGAGACGCTGAAGCGGACAGCTTGAGGGGTGGTGTGTTGTAAATACTGAACGGCATTGCCATGATATCGTTCACATCCACCCCTATTTCTACCCGTTTCAGGAGGCTCCAGCTTTGGACGTCGGCGAACGACTGCAAGCCATCCGCAAGCTCAAGGGCCTGTCACAACGTGAACTCGCCAAGCGCGCGGGCGTAACCAACAGCACCATCTCGATGATCGAGAAAAACAGCGTCAGCCCTTCGATCAGTTCGCTGCGCAAGGTGTTGAGCGGCATTCCGATGTCGATGGTCGAATTCTTTTCGGTCGAACTGGCTGTCGAGAGCCCGACGCAGATCGTCTACAAGGCCGATGAGCTGATCGATATCTCGGACGGCGCGGTGACCATGAAACTGGTGGGCAAGTCGCACCCCAACCGGGCCATCGCGTTTCTCACCGAGGTCTACCCACCGGGTGCCGACACCGGCGCCGAAATGCTCACCCACGACGGCGAAGAGACCGGCATCCTGCTCGAAGGCCGGCTTGAACTGGTGGTCGGCAACGAGGTGTTCATCCTCGAAGAAGGCGACAGTTACTACTTCGAAAGCACCCGCCCGCACCGCTTTCGCAACCCCTTCGACGCGCCGGCCCGGCTGATCAGCGCGGCGACGCCTTCAAACTTTTGATCCAGCGCAGTGCATTGATTCGGCAATACCCCTTTCCTGTGTAGGGTCGTTTCACGGTCTCTGGGTTCCCGCTATACTTTTCAACGCTCGCCGACCCGTGGCCGCGAGCGTGATTAGCCACCATGAGGGTGTACGCGTGAACCAAATCAAGAAGATGCTGGCCGTACCAGCAGCCGTATTCGCCCTCTGGGCAATGAGCGCAACCGCTGCGACCAACGACGACATCGCCAAGCGCCTAGAGCCGGTTGGCCAGGTGTGCGTCCAAGGCCAGGAGTGCAAGGGCATGGAAGTGGCCGCGGCGGCAGGCGGCGGCGGTGCCAAGACGCCAGACGACATCATCGCCAAGCATTGCAATGCCTGCCATGGCACCGGCTTGCTCGGCGCGCCGAAAATCGGCGATACCGCGGCGTGGAAAGAACGCGCCGACCACCAGGGCGGCCTTGATGGCATCCTGGCCAAGGCCATTACCGGCATCAACGCCATGCCGCCTAAAGGCACGTGCGCGGATTGCTCGGATGATGACCTGAAAGGGGCGATCAAGAAGATGTCGGGGTTGTGAGTAACCGCTGAATTGCACGAGGCCCGCCGTTGATGGCGGGCTTTGTTTTTGTGCTGCCTGTGCCGGCCCTTTCGCGGGTAAACCCGCTCCCACACGGACCTGTAGGAGCGGGTTTACCCGCGAAAGGGCCCGCACAGGCAACAAACAAGGCATGTCCATGTCCAACCCCTGAACCCATGGAAGACTCAGGAGGCCAAGATGCACCTCTGCGCCATCGATCAGGCTGTCGAGCAGGTCTTGTCACGCCTGCCGGCCCATATCCACATGGGCCTGCCACTGGGCCTTGGCAAACCTAACGCCTTCGTCAACGCCCTGTACGCACGAGTGCGCGACCTGCCCGAACGTCGCCTGACGATCTACACCGCCCTCAGCCTCGGCCGCCCGCCACTGGGTGATGGCCTGCAGCGACGCTTTCTCGAGCCCTTCGTCGAGCGTGTCTTTGCCGACTACGAAGAGCTCACTTACCTCGCCGACCTGCGCAACGACTGCCTGCCACCGAACATCCGCGTCGAGCAGTTCTTCATGCAGCCCGGCAGCCTGCTGCACAGCGAGACTGCCCAGCAGGACTACATCAGCAGCAACTACAGCCACGCTGCCCGCGACATCAATGCCAAGGGCCTGAACCTGATTGCCCAGCTGGTGGCTGCCACGCCAGAAAAGCCCGTGCACCTGAGCCTGGCCTGCAACCCCGACATCACCCTCGACCTGCTGCCGATGATCGCCAAGCGCCGCGCGGCCGGCGAGACCATTCTCATGCTCGGGCAGGTTCATGCCGAAATGCCCTACATGCCGGGTGATGCGGAGCTGAGCATCGACGCCTTCGACCTGCTGATTGACGAGGTGGAGCAACGTCGGCTGTTCTCTACGCCAAACATGCCGGTCAACACCCAGGACCACTGCATTGGCCTGCACGCCAGCACGCTGGTGCGCGATGGCGGCACGCTACAGATCGGCATTGGCGCCATGGGCGATGCCGTGGCCGCCGCGTTGCTGGCCAGGCAGGGCGACAACGCCGGCTACCGGGCCTTGATGGATGAACTGGATGTCGGCCCGTGGCAGGCCCTGATCGAGCGCGAAGGGGGGCTGGATGCCTTCGCCCAAGGCCTCTACGGTTGCAGCGAGATGTTCGTCAATGGCCTGCTGGCGCTGGCCGAGGCAGGCGTGGTGCGGCGCCCGGCGGACGAGCAGGGCGTGCTGGTGCATGGCGGGTTTTTCCTTGGCCCGCGGGCGTTCTACCAACGCTTGCGCGAAATGCCGCTGGAGCAGCGCGCACGCTTTGCCATGACGCGGATCAGCTACATCAACGAGCTGTATGGCCAAGAGGAACTGAAACGCCGCCAACGTCGGGATGCCCGCTTCATCAACACCGTGTTCACCATGACCTTGCTCGGCGCGGGGGTTGCCGACCAGCTGGAGGATGGCCGTGTGCTCAGCGGCGTGGGCGGGCAGTACAACTTCGTCGCCCAAGGCCACGCGCTGGAGGGTGGGCGCTCGATTTTGCTGCTGCGCAGTTGGCGCGAGGCGGGCGGGCAGGTGACGTCCAACCTGCTCTGGCAGTACGGCCACTGCACCATTCCCCGGCATTTGCGTGACATCGTGGTAACCGAGTACGGCATCGCCGATTTGCGTGGGCAGACTGACAGTGAGGTGATTGCGCGGCTGCTGGCGGTCAGTGACTCACGCTTCCAGGGCGAGCTGATGGCGCAGGCCAAGAAGGCCGGCAAGCTGGCCAAGGATTTCGAGCTGGAAGCCCGCTTCACTGACAATACGCCGGAGCGGCTCGAGGCCATCCGGGCACGGCATGCAGGGTTGTTTCCGGAGTATCCGCTGGGGACTGATTTCACGGCTGAGGAGCGGGACTTGCTGCGGGCGCTGAACTGGTTGAAGAGCAAGTTCAGGCTGAGCGAGGTGCTGGAGCTGGGCAAGGCCGCGCTGGATGCGCCGGGGCCTGAGGGCTATGAGGGGCACCTGGAGCGGATGGGGCTGGACGCTCCGCAGGGATTGAAGGAAGAGTTGTATCAGCGGCTTTTGCTGGCAGGGTTGGCGGCGCCCTGAAGATAGCCGGGGCTGCTTTGCAGCCCATCGCCGGCAAGCCAGCTCCCACAGGAACTTCACGAGGCCGCGCCTTGTGCAGTACTTGTGGGAGCCGGCTTGCCGGCGATGGGGCCGGTACAGGCTTACTCGATGAAGCTGACCACACCGCCTTCCAGCGACTTCACCCGGGCCAGCGATTCAACGCGGTAGCCCTGGCTGTCCAGCTCGGCACGGCCGCCCTGGAACGACTTCTCGATGACGATACCCAGGCCGGCCACGGTGGCGCCGGCCTGCTTGATGATCGAGATCAGTGCCTGCGACGCCTTGCCGTTGGCCAGGAAGTCGTCGATCACCAGCACGCGGTCGCTGCTGTTGAGGTGGCGCGGCGAGATGGCCACGGTGTTCTCGGTCTGCTTGGTGAAGGAGTACACCGAGGCAGTCAGCAGGTTCTCGGTCAGGGTCAGCGACTGGTGCTTGCGCGCAAAGATCACCGGCACGCCCAGCTTCAGGCCAGTCATCACCGCCGGGGCGATGCCCGAGGCTTCGATGGTGACGATCTTGGTCACGCCGGCGTCGGCGAACAGGCGGGCGAACTCGTCACCGATCAACTGCATCAGCGCAGGGTCGATCTGGTGGTTGAGAAACGCGTCGACTTTAAGAACCTGATCGGAAAGCACGATGCCTTCTTCGCGAATCTTCTGATGCAGTGCTTCCACTGTGGTTTTCCTCGATGTAGCAAAGGTGGCCGCAACAGCGGCAACGGTTAAAGAGTAAGGGTTGATCAGCGTTTGAGCATTGCCCGAATATCGGCCAGTGCGTTGTTGCCACGCGCGGCTTTCACTTCGACGGGCGCATCGTCCAGGCCTTCCCAGGCCAAATCGTCCGGCGGCAGTTCGTCGAGGAACCGGCTCGGGGTGCAGTCGATGATCTCGCCGTACTGCTTGCGCTTGGCCGCAAAGGTGAAGGCCAGGGTCTGGCGCGCGCGGGTAATGCCCACGTAGGCCAGGCGGCGTTCTTCTTCGATGGTGTCGGCTTCGATGCTGGAGCGGTGCGGAAGGATCTCTTCTTCCATGCCCATGATGAACACGTAAGGGAATTCCAGGCCCTTGGAGGCATGCAGGGTCATCATCTGCACACCTTCGGCGTTTTCTTCCTCTTCCTGCTGGCGCTCGAGCATGTCGCGCAGCACCAGCTTGCCGATGGCGTCCTCGATGGTCATGTCACCCTCTTCGTCCTTCTCGAGGGTGTTTTTCAGCGCTTCGACCAGGAACCAGACGTTGCTGATGCGGAACTCCGCCGCTTTGTCGCTGGCGGTTTGCTGGCGGATCCAGTTCTCGTAGTCGATGTCGCAGATCATCTCGTGCAGCGCGGCGATCGGGTCATCCAGCGCCACCTTGTGGCGCACCCCGTCCAGCCAGTGCTTGAAGCGTTGCAGGCGCTCGGTGTAACGGGCGTCCAGGTGCTCGCCCAGGCCCAGCTCTTCGCTGGCGGCGTACATTGAGATACCGCGTTCGGTCGAGTAGTTGCCGAGCTTTTCCAGGGTCGTGGAGCCGATTTCCCGGCGCGGCACGTTGATCACGCGCAGGTAGGCGTTGTCGTCGTCCGGGTTCACCAGCAGGCGCAGGTAGGCCATGAGGTCCTTGACCTCCTGGCGGCCGAAGAAGCTGTTGCCACCCGAAAGGCGGTACGGCACCTGGTGGTGCTGCAGCTTCAGTTCGATCAGCTTGGCCTGGTAGTTGCCGCGGTAAAGGATGGCGAAGTCGCTGTACGGGCGGTTGGTGCGCAGGTGCAGGGTGAGGATTTCCATGGCCACGCGTTCGGCCTCGGCTTCCTCGTTCTTGCAGCGGATCACGCGGATCTCGTCGCCCACGCCCATCTCGCTCCACAGCTGCTTCTCGAACGCGTGTGGGTTGTTGGCGATCAGCACGTTGGCGCAGCGCAGGATGCGGCTGGTGGAGCGGTAGTTCTGCTCGAGCATGACGATCTTCAGGGAGGGGTAGTCCTCCTTGAGCAGCATCAGGTTCTCGGGCCGCGCGCCACGCCAGGCGTAGATCGACTGGTCATCGTCGCCGACCACGGTGAACTGGTTGCGCATGCCGATCAGCATTTTCACCAGCAGGTACTGGCTGGCGTTGGTGTCCTGGTATTCGTCCACCAGCAGGTAGCGCACGCGGTTCTGCCAGCGCTCCAGCACCTCGGGGTGTTCCTGGAACAGCTTGACCGGCTGCAGGATCAGGTCGTCGAAGTCCACCGCGTTGAACGCCTTGAGCGTGCGCTGGTAGTGGGTGTAGACGATGGCGGCGGTCTGCTCGCGTGGGTTGCGGGCCTTTTCCAGGGCCTCGGGCGGGAGGATCAGGTCGTTCTTCCAGGCACCGATCATGTTCTTGATCTCGTCGATGCCGTCGTCGCCGGAATACTCTTTCTGCATGATGTCCGACAGCAACGCCTTGATGTCGGACTCGTCGAAGATCGAAAAGCCTGGCTTATAGCCCAGCTTGTCGTGCTCCTTGCGGATGATGTTCAAACCCAGGTTGTGGAAGGTGCACACCGTCAGGCCGCGGCCTTCCCCCGGGCGCAGCAAGGTGGCGACCCGCTCCTTCATCTCGCGCGCGGCCTTGTTGGTGAAGGTCATCGCCACGATGTACTGGGCACGAATGCCGCAGTTCTGGATGAGGTGGGCAATCTTGCGCGTGATGACGCTGGTCTTGCCGGAACCTGCACCGGCGAGCACCAAAAGAGGGCCGCCGACGTAGTCTCGGGCTTCCTGTTGCCGGGGATTGAGTCGGGACATGCTAGAAACCGGGGGTCGCCAGAAAATAGCCGCGCATTCTAACAGGCATGGGCCGGTAATGGCGCGACCGTCTGACGTCTGAGTCAGACTTTTATCAGCGCATAAGTATTAGTCAGGCTCATGCTATTCACCGAAAAAATCGTATTTGCCGGTTGGCCTGGTTTCGCGCACGATGCACGACGAAATGTGTCGTTGCCTACATATATAAAAGCGTAAATCATTTTCATTCATGCAGTGGCATACTTGGCCTCTGCCGTTGCACCCGCCCATGCCCTAAGGAGCCCGCTTGTCCACGCCTGTCGAACCGTTGCGTTTGCTGCTGTTGGCTGATGAGCCGGAATGGGCCGTGCTGTTGCGCGAGTGCGTGCAAGCACTGAGCGGCAGCGCGGTGTTGTTGACCGCACCTGACTGGGAGTCGGTCGACAGCCTGTTCAGCCACGACCGCCAAGCCGTGATCCTGGCCACCCCGGCCTTGCAGCCAGCCCCCGGCCGCTGCGAGCTGCCCACGGTCGTGCTGCTCGATCACGAGCCTGAAGTGGCGCCCACCGGGGTCAGCGACTGGCTGGTGCGTGACCACCTCAATGCCGATGCCTTGCGCCGCTCGTTGCGCCACGTTCGCGAGCGCGGCGTGCTGGTTGCCACTTTGCAACGCCTGGCCGAGCAGGACCCGCTGACCGGTATTGCCAACCGCCAGGGTTTCCAGGCCTTGCTGACCACGCGCCTGGCAGAGGGGGATGGCCGTGGCCTGGCCCTCGGCCACCTCGACCTGGACAACTTCCGCCACGTCAACGACGCGCTTGGCCATCAAAGCGGCGATCGGCTGATCCTGCAGGTGGTGGCACGGCTCAAGCTGCAACTGGAGGCCGGTGACCAGCTGGCCCGGCTGGGCAGTGACGAATTCGCCCTGCTGATCGATACCCGCCGCGACCCGAACCGCGCCGAGTGGATGGCCGAACGCATCATCGAAGCCTTGGCCGAGCCCTACTGGATCGACGGCGAAAGCCTGCTGCTCGGCTGCAGCCTGGGCCTGGCTCACGCCCGGGCGCAGGGCGGCGCCGACCCGCTGATGTGGCATGCGCACATCGCCATGCGCCAGGCCAAGGGTAGCCAGGGCTGTACTTTTCATGTCTTCAACGAACGCATCAACCGCAACGCCCGCAGCCTCGCCGACCTGGAAAGCGAGCTGCGCCGGGCCCTGCGCCGTGACGAGCTGGAGCTGCATTACCAGCCACGGCTGAACCTGGCCGATGGGCGCATCGTTGGCCTCGAGGCGCTGGTGCGCTGGCGCCATGCCGAGCGCGGCCTGTTGCCGCCCAGCGAGTTCGTGCCGCTGGCCGAGCAGAGCGGGCTGATCGTGCCGCTTGGCTACTGGGTGATATCGCGCGCGCTGCGTGACATGCAGGCGCTGTGCGAGCATGGCCTGCCGCCGCTGCACATGGCGGTGAACCTGAGCTTCAGGCAGTTTCAGGACAGCCAGCTGCTGGCCACCCTGAGCCGGTTGATCATCGAGCACGGCGTCGATGCGCGCTGGCTGGAGTTCGAGCTGACCGAGACGGCGGTCATGCGCCGCAACGAACAGGTGCGCCAGACCATGGATGCCCTTGGGCGCTTGGGCGTGCGTTTTTCCTTGGATGACTTCGGCACCGGCTTCTCATCGTTCGTGCACTTGAACAGCCTGCCAATCGCCTTGCTCAAGGTTGACCGCAGCTTTGTCGCCGAGATGGAAATGCGCGAGGAGAACCGCAAGCTGGTGCACGCCATGATCAACCTGGCGCATAACCTCAACCTCGAAGTGGTTGCCGAGGGAGTGGAAAGCGAAGCGCAGATGGCGTTGTTGCGCGAGTTCGGCTGTGACCAGGTGCAGGGATTTTTGGTCAGCAAGCCGCTGCCGGTGGCGGAGTTGATGGCGTTTTTGCAGGACTGTGGAACGCCGCATCTGGTTAGCCTGTAATGCGGCTAGGGCTGCAAAGCAGCCCCGGCAATCACACAGGCAGTGCAGACCTGTCAGGCAAACCCGCCTTTCTCAACAGCCGTTTCATCCGCCATTCAAAGCCAAGGGTCAGCGCCACTGCCGCACAGGCCAGCCCCAACGCCAGCCCCCACCAGATCCCGACCGCGCCGCCTCCCAGGTTGAAGGCGAACAGCCAAGCGCTGGGGGCGCCCACCAGCCAATAGCAGCACAGCCCGATCAGGAAGGTGGTCTTGGCATCCTTCAGCCCACGGATCGAGCCCATGGCGATGGTCTGCATGCCGTCGAACAGCTCGAACCAGGCCGCGACCATCACCAGCTGCACGGCCAGTTGGTAGATGGCCGCGAACGCGGGGTCGTTGCGGTCGATGAACAACCCCACCAGGGCATCCGGCAACAGCCAGAACAGCGCGGCGAAGGCGAACATGATCATCCCGCCGAAACCGATGCCCACCCGGCCTGCGCTGCGGGCCGCGAGCAGGTTGCCGCCGCCGTAGTACAAGCCCACGCGCATGGTCACGGCATAGGACAGCCCGGTGGGCACCATGAACGCCGTGGAAACGATCTGCAGCGCGATCTGATGCGCCGCCAGCTCCGTGCTGCCGAGCACGCCCATGCACAGCGCGGCAAAGGCGAACAGGCCCACCTCCACCATGTACGTGCCGCCAATCGGCAGGCCCAGCCGCCACAGCTCGCGCAGGGCTGGCAGGGAAGGGCGTGACAGGCCCTGGCGCAGCGGGTAGGCGGCATAGGCCGAGTGCCAGCGGATGTACAGGGCCAAGGCAATCGCCATGCCCAGCGACACCACGGCAGTGACCAGGCCGATGCCCATCAGGCCCAGCTTGGGCAGGCCGAACATGCCTTCGATCAACGCAACGTTGAGCAGGTAGTTGAGCACCGTGCCTATCACGCTGATGACCATCACCGGCGTCGAGCGGCCAAGCGCGCTGGTGAAGCCGCGCAGGGCCATGAAGGTCAGGTAGCTGGGCAGGGCCAGCGGCAGCAGGGTGAGGAATTCGGCGGCCGAGGCGACGTTCTCCGGCTGTTGGCCAAACATCAGCAACACCGGCTCCAGGTTCCACAGCACCAGCGCCGCGACCAGGGCCAGGCCCCAGGCCAGCCACAGGCCGCTTTGTGCCAGGCGTGTGACGCCCTCGATGTCGTTGGCACCCTTGCGGATGGCCACCAGCGTGCCGACCGCGGCGATCACGCCCAGGCAAAAAATCGACACGAACGAGTAGCTCGCAGCGCCCAAGCCGCCGCCCGCCAAGGCTTGCGGGCTGATGCGGGCCATCATCAGGGTGTCGGTCAGCACCATCAGCATGTGCGCCAACTGCGAGGCGATCAGCGGCCCAGCCAGGCGCAGCAAAGCCTTGAGTTCGGTGGTAGGCGCTACATGCATGCGTGTGGTCCTTTTCCTGATCCCGTGAGCGAAGGGCGATTCTGAGGCTTTGGTCAGCTTTGCACAAAAGGATAAAAACGATCATTGGCATGAGTTTGACTCATGTGTTTATGCTGTCAGCGATCCGTTCCCCAGCCCGCATGGCAGGTGCCTAATGTCTCGTCAGCTCCCACCGTTGTATGCCTTGCGCGCATTCGAAGCCGCTGCGCGACTGAGCTCCTTCACCCGTGCCGGCGAAGAGCTTTCGATTACCCAGAGTGCGGTCAGCCGCCATATCCGCACCCTTGAACAACACTTCGCCTGCCGCCTGTTCGTGCGCAGCGGCCGCAGCTTGCAGCTGACCGAAGCGGCCAGGGTGTTGCTGCCCGGCGTGCGCGAAGGCTTCGCCGCGCTGGAGCGGGCTTGCGACACCTTGCGCGGCGAAGATGACATCTTGCGCATGAAAGCGCCCTCTACCCTGACCATGCGCTGGTTGCTGGCTCGCCTAAGCCGTTTTCGTCACCTGCAGCCCGGTAACGAAGTGCAACTGACCAGCGCCTGGATGGACGTCGACCATGTCGACTTCAACCAGGAACCTTTCGATTGCGCCGTGTTGCTCAGCGATGGCGTGTTCCCGGCGCATTGGGAAGTGCGCCGGTTGTTTCCCGAACTGCTGATCCCGGTGGGCGCCCCGGACCTGCTCGATGATGGGCCGTGGGACGAGCGTCGGCTGGCCTGCATCGAACTGCTGCACCCGACCGTGGACAAGCGTGACTGGCGCGAATGGCTGGAGCGCATGGGGCTTAGCGACAAGGTGTCGCTCAAGGGCGGCCAGGTGTTCGATACCCTGGAGTTGGGCATGATCGCAGCGGCGCGTGGCTATGGCATATCGATGGGGGATTTGCTGATGGTGGCCGAGGATGTGGCGCAGGGGCGTTTGAGCTTGCCCTGGCCAACGGCGGTGCCCAGCGGCATGGATTACTACCTGGTGTGGCCGCGCACCCGGCCGGGTGGCGAGCGGTTGCGGCGCTTGAGCGAATTCTTGCACGCGGAGGTGGCGGCGATGGACCTGCCAGATGTGCAGGTCCTGCCGACGCTTGGGCCGCAGCGCGACCCAATGCGGCCCTAAGGCTTACATCGACCCCAGGTTCAGCGCCTGTGCACACGCCTGCAACGAGCGGCGCTCGCTCTGCGCATACAACGCCAGCTCATCCTGCACCTTCAACCCCAATGCAGCTTCGAACGCCTCACGGTTAGCGTTGCTGCCGTATTCTGCCTGCGCATCATCGCCCAGGTTGGACTGGAAGATCCCCGCTGCACTCACTGGCAGGAAGTCCTCGTACACCAGCGCCTCGAAGTGCACATGCCCCGCATCGATCAGCCCTTGCAGGGTGGTCGGGCGGTCGCTGTGATCGCGAGCGGCCAGGCCTTTTTCGGTGGCGAAGTAACGGAAGTAGGCCAGGCCCTGTTCACGCATCTGCGCCAGGTCGTCGGGGAACTCGGCGAAGGTCTGGCTCAACAGCGTTCTGTAACGCTCGGCATTGGCTTCGGCTGGCACACCGCCCAAGGCGGCGCGGGTAGCATCGAGCAGTTTGTCGTACAGCTGGCGGCCTTTCGGCGTCAGTGCTGCACCGCGTTGTTCGATTTCGCCGAAACGCGCGGTGTGGCTGCCCTCGCTGCCTTGCTGGCCGCTGAAGGCGACTTTTTCCTGCAGCGCCTTGAAGCTGGTCTGGCGCAGCAGAATTGGGTGGCGGCGGGTGGGCGGGCCTTCGACCACGGCCTTTGGTGGAATGCCCTTGGCCGGCATGCCGACCTGGATCGCGTCGATGTCCAGGGTGCGCGGGGTCAGGTGGTTGATGTGCGGGCCCTTGAAGGCCACCACATCGGCAATCAGACGGTGCTGGTCGTGCAGTTGCTGGTACTGCTCGGCGGTTACCGTGGCGTCATGGTGCCAGCGGAAGGTGTGCAGCGCTTCCTGCACGAACGCCTCTGCGTCGGCTGCGCTGAGGCCGCCGTCACGCTCGCACTGGGCAATCAGCTCGAGTACGCGCGGGGTGAAAATCTTGCGTTTGGCCAGGATGCCCTGTGCCAGTTCGCGCAGTTGCGGGTTGTCGATCAATTCCAGGCGCAGCAGCGAGGTGAACACCCGGAACGGGCTGACATGCAGGGACTGCTCGTGCACGGCGCGGAAGGCGGTGGAGTGCACGGGTACGCCTGCAGAGCTGAGGTCGTAATAGCCGACGGGCTCCATGCCCATCACCGCGAACAGTTTGGCGATGGTCGCCAGTTCTTCGGCGGTGCCGACGCGGATGGCGCCGTGGCGTTCCTGGTCCAGGCGCTCGATTTCGCCGGTCCAGCGCAGCGCTTCGGCCACCGTTGGTTGCTGGGCCATCACCTGCTGGTTGATTTCGCTCACCAGCTCCAGCAGCGTGCCATACAGCGGCACTTCCTGTTTGTACATGAGCGACATGGCGGCAGAGAACTGCGCGCGGATGCTGTCTGGGCTGACGAAATCGTGGGCGGGCATCGCTAGCTTCCTGGTTGGGTTCGGACGCTTACATGAAAGCTGGGAATGCACATGGCTCACAAGCGAAAAAAAGTGCGAGTGTCATTCCTTTTTTGATCGACCTTAGGGCCCCTTCGCGGGTAAACCCGCTCCCACAGGGGTGGTGCAATGTTTGAACGCTGTGCAGTACCTGTGGGAGCGGGTTTACCCGCGAAGAGGCCCTAAAGCCTACAACTGCTCGCGAATCCACTCCACCAACGCCCGCACCTTCGGCACCTCCGCCGCATGCTCGGCATACGCCAAGTAATGCGCCCCGGTACTCTTCATCGCATGATTCCAGGCAATGACCAGGCTGCCTTCATTCAGCTCCTTGGCCACCAGGTACCGCGGCACCAGCGCCACCCCACAGCCCGCCTGCGCCGCGCTCAAGGCCATATAGAACGTATCGAACCGCGGCCCATGGTAGGCGCTGACACTCTGCAGCCCCAGCTCCAGAAACCACTCATGCCACGCCTCTGGCCGCGACGTACTCTGCAGCAGCACCAGCTCGGCCAACTCACCGGCATCGGCCAGCACCCGCCCGGCCAACAGCTCCGGCGCGCACACCGGCACCACCTCTTCGCGGAACAGCTCCACGCAGGTCGCCCCCGGCCAGGTGCCTTGCCCATAGAAGAACACCACATCCGCCGAGCCTTGCAGCAAAGCGAATGGCTCCATCTCGTTACGGATGTCCAGGTGGATATTGGTGTGGCGCTTGCCAAAGCCTTTGAGGTGGGGGATCAGCCAGCGCACGCCAAAACTCGGTTGAGTGGCTACCTTCAATATCTCGGTCTGCTCGCCATAGGTCAGTACGTAGCGGCTGGACATGTCCACCTGGGTGAGGATCTTGTTGACCTCGGCCAGGTACAGGCTGCCCGCTGGCGTTAGCTGCAGGCGGCGGCGGATGCGCAGGAACAGGTGGTGGCGCAGCATGTCTTCGAGTTGCGCCACTTGCTTGCTGACCGCGCTCTGGGTCAGGTGCAGCTCTTCGGCGGCACGGGTGAAACTTAAATGACGGGCTGCAGCTTCAAAGCACTGCAGGGCGGTCATGGAGGGCACCAGGCGTTTGGACATAGCGGTCTCTGCGGCTCAAATCATTACCTGACGGAATGATATGCGGAATAAAGGTCGTTTGTTGCACTGGTGTGATCGGATTAATACTGATCCACATCATTTTTCCACCCCATCACCGATGTAGGAGATGCACAAATGGTTGCTGGATTGCTCGAGCGCCTTGGCGTTGCCGCCGAGGCTTACACCCAGGGCGACTACCCTGTTCACACGCCGATCGACGGCAGCCAGATCGCCTCGGTGAAACTGCTCGGCAAGGCCGAGACCATCGCCCGCATCGATCAGGCCCAAAGCGCCTTCGACGCCTGGCGCACCGTGCCGGCCCCACGCCGTGGCGAGCTGGTCCGCCTGTTCGGTGAAGTGCTGCGTGAACACAAGGCCGACCTCGGCGAACTGGTTTCGATCGAAGCCGGCAAGATCACCCAGGAAGGCCTGGGTGAAGTCCAGGAAATGATCGACATCTGCGACTTCGCCGTCGGCTTGTCGCGTCAGCTGTACGGCCTGACCATCGCCTCCGAGCGCCCTGGCCACCACATGCGTGAAACCTGGCATCCGCTGGGCGTGGTTGGCGTGATCAGCGCCTTCAACTTCCCGGTTGCCGTCTGGGCCTGGAACACCGCGCTGGCCCTGGTGGCCGGTAACTCGGTGGTGTGGAAACCGTCGGAAAAGACCCCACTGACCGCCCTGGCCTGCCAGGCGCTGTTCGAAAAAGCCCTGAAAGCCTTTGGCGATGCACCGGCTGGCCTGGCGCAACTGGTCATCGGTGGCCGTGAAGCGGGCGAAGCGATGGTCGATGACCCACGTGTGCCGCTGGTCAGCGCCACCGGCAGCACCCGCATGGGCCGTGAAGTAGGCCCACGTGTTGCCGCACGCTTCGGCCGCAGCATCCTCGAACTGGGCGGCAACAACGCCATGATCCTGGCCCCGAGCGCGGACCTGGACCTGGCTGTGCGCGGCATCCTGTTCTCCGCCGTGGGTACTGCGGGCCAGCGCTGCACCACCCTGCGCCGCCTGATCGTGCACCGCTCGATCAAGGACGAAGTGGTTGCCCGCGTCAAAGCCGCCTACGGCAAAGTACGTATCGGTGACCCACGCAAAGACAACCTGGTGGGCCCGCTGATCGACAAACTGTCGTTCGACGCCATGCAGGGCGCGCTGGCCAAGGCCCGCGACGAAGGTGGCCAGGTGTTTGGCGGCGAGCGTCAGCTGGCTGACCAGTACCCGAACGCCTACTACGTGTCCCCAGCCATCGCCGAGATGCCGGCCCAGAGCGACGTGGTTCGCCACGAGACCTTCGCGCCGATCCTCTACGTGCTGGCCTACGATGATTTCGAAGAGGCCCTGCGCCTGAACAACGAAGTGCCACAAGGCCTGTCCTCGTGCATCTTCACCACCGACATCCGTGAAGCCGAGCGCTTCCAGAGTGCCTCGGGCAGCGACTGCGGCATCGCCAACGTCAACATCGGCACCAGCGGCGCCGAGATCGGCGGTGCGTTTGGTGGCGAGAAAGAAACCGGCGGTGGTCGTGAATCCGGTTCGGATGCCTGGAAAGGCTACATGCGTCGTCAGACCAACACCGTCAACTACTCGCGCGAGCTGCCGCTGGCGCAGGGTATCGTGTTCGACTGATGCTGCAGGGCCGGGGGCTTAGCCCCCGGTTCGCGGGGCAAGCCCGCTCCCACAGAAATCTTGCAGCCAACGCGATCTCTGTGGGAGCGGGCTTGCCCGCGAATGGGCCGCAAAGCGGCCCCAAAACATTAGATGCACCCGCAATAAGAACAACACTGCTGGAGCCGGCCATGTCCGAACTGCGTCAACAATGCTTGTGGGAATTCGTCAGCAAACCGACCGTCGCCGCCCAGGCCTTGGCCGGTGAGCACAAGGCCGATGTCTGTGTCATCGGTGGCGGCATCACCGGCCTGTCCGCAGCGATCCACCTGCTCGAACAGGGCAAGTCGGTGATCTTGCTGGAAGCCTGGAAGATCGGCCACGGTGGCTCCGGACGTAACGTCGGCCTGGTCAATGCCGGCACCTGGATCCGCCCCGACGACGTCGAGGCGACCCTCGGCCAGAAGCAGGGCAGCCGCTTGAACAAGGTGCTTGGCGAAGCACCGGGCGAGGTATTCGCCATGATCGAGCGCCTGGGCATCGACTGCCAAGCCCAGCACAAAGGCACGCTGCACATGGCGCACAACGCCACCGGCATTGCCGACCTCGAAGCCCGCCATGAACAATGGAGCCGCCGCGGCGCTGACGTCGAACTGCTGACCGGCGCCCAGTGCCAGGAATACTGCGGTACCGACAAGATTTCCGCCGCGCTGCTCGACCGCCGCGCCGGCACCATCAACCCCATGGGTTACACCCAAGGCCTGGCCGCTGCGGTTTCGCGCCTGGGTGGCAAGGTGTTCCAGCAGTCCTCGGTCGAGGGCCTGGAGCGCGAGGGTGATGGCTGGCGCGTGAAAACGGCACGTGGCTCGGTGCGCGCCGACAAGGTGGTGATTTCCACAGGTGCCTACACCGAAGGCGACTGGAGCAACCTGCAGAAGCAGTTCTTCCGCGGTTACTACTACCAGGTCGCGTCCAAGCCGCTGCACGGCGCTGCCGCTGACAAGGTGCTGCCGCATGGCCAGGGCTCCTGGGACACCCGCACCGTGCTCAGCAGCATCCGCCGCGACGACCAGGGCCGCCTGCTGCTCGGCAGCCTGGGCCGGGTCGACAACAAGCCGGCCTGGTTCGTGCGCAGCTGGGCTGACCGTATCCAGAGCCATTACTACCCTGAGCTGGGCAAGGTCGAGTGGGAGATGCACTGGACCGGCTGCATCGACTTTACCCCCGACCACCTGATGCGCCTGTTCGAGCCGGCGCCGGGGCTGGTGGCGGTGACCGGTTACAACGGCCGCGGCAACACCACCGGGACCGTGATCGGGCGAGCGTTTGCCGAGTTCTTGCTCAAGGACGAAGCGGACAGCCTGCCGATTCCGTTCTCGCCGATGACAGGGGTGAGCGCGCCGTCGCTGCGCACGGCGTTCTACGAGTCCGGTTTTTCGCTGTACCACGCGGGGCAGTGCTTGAGAGTTGTGCTGTAAGCACTGGCCTCTTCGCGGGTAAACCCGCTCCCACCGGTACTGCACAGGGTTTCAGCTTTGCGCAATCCCTGTGGGAGCGGGTTTACCCGCGAAGGGGCAAGTACAGGCTTACTTGTGCAGCCAGCTGAGGAAGCCGCCTTTCTTGATCGAAACCGGCTTCTGCAGCAACAGCGACTCCCGGCTCTGGCGCCGGAACCGCTGCAATTTGCTCAACGCCGTCTGCACCTCCCCGCGCTGCTCAAGGCAGCTCTTCACCTGCGCTTTTTCAATGCGGTACAGCACGCAGCTGGTCAAGGTGCGGAACTCGGCCATCGAGTCGTCTTCGTCGATGATCCCCTCGATCCCCAGCACTTCCCCCGGCCCCATGCGCCCGGCCTCCAGCAGCTTGTCACCATCGCGAATCGACGCTGAAACCACGCCGCTGCCAATCACCAACAGGTGATCCGAGCGCTCGCCCACACCCAGGATCACCTGGTCCGCCAGGTATTCCACGGCCGTCATGCGCTGGCTCAGCGCATCGCGCTCTTCATCGCTCAGCGAGCGGAACACCCGCACTTCATCCAGCACCTCGCGTTGGCGGCTGCGCGGCGGCAGGGCCAGGTCGACGTTCCACATCACGCCACTGGCCTCCAGGTGCCGATGGGCCAGGTCGAACAGCTGATTGCGCGCGTCGGTCTTGCCGCCCATGTCGGCAATGAAGCCACTGGCTTCGTACTCCACCGACTCCAGGGTCGACGCCTTCACCGTGACCTTGGGCTTGGGCGTGGCGAGTATCGCGCGCGTGCCCTGCAGGGCCTTTTCCAGCGCATCGAACACCCGCTTGGGGCGCACCTTGGCCGGCACCACCACACTGATCGACACCCCATGCACGTCAGGCGGGCGGCTGTGGTTGAGCAGTTTGGCTTTGGCCGCCACCGAATTGGGGATCACCGCCAGGCTGCCGGCACTGGTCAGCAGCCGCGTGGCACGCCAGTCGATGTCCAGCACCTTGCCTTCGGTGCCGTCGATGGAGATGGCATCGCCGATCTGATACGGCCGCGTCGTGTTCAGCACGATGCCGCTGAACACGTCGGCCAAGGTGCTTTGCAGCGCCAGGCCGATGACGATGGCCATCACCCCGGAGGTGGCCAGCAGCCCCTTCACCGGCAGTTGCATCACATAGCCCGCCGCAGCCACCACCGCCGCCAAAAAGATCAGCGCCCCCAGCACATCCTGCAGCAACCGCCCGCCATGGCTGCCACGCGCCACCAGCAACAGCCCGAACACCACGGTCACCGTGCGCGCACCGAACAGCCACCAGCCGATCGTCAGCACTGTCGCCATCAGGTTGCGCGACACATCGTCAGGCCATGGCGGCGGCTGCAAAGGGCTCATGCCCGCGGCCAGCAGCACCCAGCTGAACAGCAGGAAAATCACCAGCCGCGAGCCGATACGCCAGGCCCGGCGTTGGAGGGGGATCAGTTGCCAGAGAATCAGGTCGAGCAGGATCAGTGAAGTGCCGAGCAACAACGGGGACGACTGGATGAAAGCCAGCATGGTGGTCTCGGGGGTGAGGGGAGGGCTGTGCGTAGTAATAGAGCAGGTTGGGCAGGCAGGCAATGGGGGACGGGTAAGTTGTATCTGACGGTCAAGGCCGTTGCCCTGTGGTCGAAGGGGTCGCGGGCTGTGCTCCAACTACATCCCGCATTGCCGCAAAGCTGTTGACTTGCTCAAAGACTGTGATAGCGTTTTACCCGAGCGCGAAACCAGTTGCCATTCAGCGGCAGTAACTGGCGTAGGAACCCCGTCGATGGCTGAATCATCAGCGCAGGGTGAGACCTCCACACCCCGGCTTGAGGGTGTGTATATGAATATCAAGCGTCTATTCAGGGCTACTGGTGACAGTGGCCCTTTTCTTTGCCCGGCAGAAACTCATAGCGCTTGTACAGCAGTTCGCCATGGCGGTGCTTGTTGAGTGCTTTCGCGTCGCACTGCATGAAATTCCACAGTATTTTTCCGCTCTCGAGCGTAACGATCGCCAGCATCTGCCGCTTGGCTTCATATACCCCTATAAATGCCAACCTATGTGTGTCGTTGGTATAGGCCACGCTCCACACCTCAAACGGCCCGGTCAGGGTATCCACAGCGACTTGGATGTAGCGCTCCCGCGCATCTTGCCTTTTCTCGACGATGTGATGGATGCAGCTGCGTCGAATCTGAACATCCCCCAAGGGTGTGTTGATGACCACAAAGGCGCTCGATGAGTTGCTCAAGCCTAGGTGGTGAGCAACCCGCTCGATGGCGCCCTCATGGGTGCCTGCTGCAGCGACCTCATCGATGGCTTGTGCACGCATTTCACGGTCAAGAGACCTGAGGTCTGGCAACCCCCTATCCAACCAAGTGCTCTGACACGTTTTCTCAGTGATTTTCGCGGGCGAGATAGGGGGGTTCAAAGAAGTACCTGGCGACTAGCGATTGCTGAAGCGACGGCAAGTCCACAAGCCTAGGTATCACGGGCAACACGAACAATCAGATCGGTATCGACACTACTTGTAGGGATTTTCCTCAGACGAAGCATGGCGTAGGAATTGGCTTGTGGTCTTCAAAAAGCCCAGCGTCCATGAAGCCGGCTTGCCGGTTTACAGGCCTGCCAATCCATCGTTCACAAAACAGAACGCTAAAGCCAAAAACCGCTATCTACCGCTCCAAAGGTGATGGTTTTAATCTTCTCCCATCAACGCGAAACACCCAACTTACTGAACATCAAAACCCTTAGGAGCAACGACCATGGCCCCATTCAAATACAACCGCCTGAACAAAGACGACGCCGCTGTGCTGCTGGTCGACCACCAGGCTGGCCTGCTGTCCCTGGTCCGCGACATCGAGCCAGACGCGTTCAAGAACAACGTGCTGGCCCTGGCCGACCTGGCCAAATTCTTCAACCTGCCAACCATCCTCACCACCAGCTTCGAGCAAGGCCCCAACGGCCCGCTGGTGCCTGAATTGAAAGCGCTGTTCCCAGACGCCCCTTACATCGCCCGCCCAGGCCAGATCAACGCCTGGGACAACGAAGACTTCGTCAAAGCGGTAAAGGCGACCGGCAAGAAGCAGCTGATCATCGCCGGTGTAGTGACCGAGGTCTGCGTCGCCTTCCCGGCCCTGGCAGCCTTGGAAGAAGAGTTCGAGGTGTTCGTGGTAACCGATGCGTCCGGCACCTTCAACGCGATGACCCGCGATGCCGCCCATGACCGCATGAGCCAGGCCGGTGCGCAGTTGATGACCTGGTTCGGCGTGGCCTGTGAGCTGCACCGCGACTGGCGCAATGACGTCGAAGGCCTGGCGGCGCTGTGCTCCAACCACATCCCGGACTACCGCAACCTGATGACCAGCTACAACGCCTTCAACGCCGGCAAGTAAGCCGCCGCGCACCGGGCACCGACCGTCGGTGCCCGGCAAGGGCAGCACACCCATTCAATCCTCCGCCCGTTCGCTGTTGCACAGTGAGTGCGGGCCAGCTCATCCCAAGGAATGTCGATGAACACCGCACTCCAAGACAACCGCAACGTGGTCACCCTGGTCATCCAGCACAAGGTTCGCGCCGAGGCGCTGGCCGGCTACGAGGACTGGCTCAAGCACACGGTCAGTGCCGCGCGCCGCCAACCCGGCCACCTCGACGTCAACGTGATCCGCCCCGAAGACGGCGGCCGCCACTTCACCACCGTGGTGCGCTTCAGCGATGCCAGCCTGCTGCAGGCCTGGGTCAACTCCACCGAGCGCCAGACGCTGGTCAGCCAGGTGCTGCCGCTGCTGGAGGAGGGCGATAACACCCAGGTTCACGAAGACCCAGAGTTCTGGTTCACCCCACCGAGCACCACGGCGGCACAACCGCCGCGCTGGAAGCAGGCGTTGCTGACCTACCTGGTGATCTGCCCGATGACCATGGTCATTCCGCAACTGCTGGCGCCGTTGTTCGCGCGCTTTCCGCACTTGGGCGGCGCGATCACCGGCAACCTGATCGTCAACCTGTTTGTCATCCTGCCCGTGGTGTTCTACATCATGCCGTGGGTAACCCGCCGCTGCGCCAACTGGCTGCGTGGCTGATTCAGCCCCTTCCCCCATAGACTTTCAAGGAGATACCGATATGAGCACACTCGTAACCCGCGATGGCACTTCGCTCTATTTCAAGGACTGGGGCAGCGGCAAGCCCGTGCTGTTCAGCCACGGTTGGCCGTTGGACGCCGACATGTGGGATTCGCAGATGGAATTCCTGGCCAGCCGTGGCTACCGCGCCATCGCCTTCGACCGCCGTGGTTTCGGCCGGTCGAGCCAGCCGTGGAATGGCTATGACTACGACACGTTTGCCGATGACATCGCCCAACTGATCGAACACCTCGACCTGCGTGAAGTGACCTTGGTGGGCTTCTCCATGGGCGGTGGCGATGTCAGCCGCTACATCGCGCGCCATGGTAACGAGCGGGTGGCCGGGCTTGTGCTGCTGGGGGCGGTGACGCCGGTGTTTGGCCAGCGGGATGACAACCCTGAGGGGGTCGAGGCTGCGGTGTTCGAGGGCATTCAGGCGGGCCTGCGTGCCGACCGGGCGCAGTTCATCGCCGATTTTGCCACGCCGTTTTATGGCTTGAACCAAGGGCAGCAGGTGTCCCAGGGGGTGCTGACGCAGACCCTGAACATCGCGCTGCTGGCCTCGATCAAGGGCACGCTGGATTGCGTCACCGCGTTCTCCAAGACCGACTTCCGCCCGGACATGGCCAAGATCGAGGTGCCGACCTTGGTGATTCACGGTGATGCGGACCAAATCGTGCCGTTCGAGACCACGGGCAAGAAAGCCGCCGAGTTGATTCGTGGGGCCGAGCTGAAGGTGTATGAAGGTGCGCCGCATGGGTTTGCCGTGACGCATGCGCAGCAGCTGAATGAAGACTTGTTGGCGTTCCTCCAGCGATGACGGTGTGAGGCATTCGCGGCGGTCCGGCGCCCCGGTGAACCCGCTCCCACAGGTTCAACACAGCTTTTGGGGTATGTGATGCCCTTGTGGGAGCGGGTTCACCGGGGCGCCGGACCGCCGCGAAGAGGCCGGCCCTGGCAGCACAAAACGTGAACAGGGCTAACCTTCTTCAACCCACCGCACATCCATGCAATCCCTGACCAGGCTTGAACCGGCATGCTCCGCAGTTGCGCTTGCCGCTGCCGCACCCAGACGGAGAAGACCATGTCCCAGGACCCTAACGACAAGAGCCGTCGCCAGTTCCTCGCCACCAGCACCGTGCTCGGTGCCGCCGGCGCGCTCTGGTCCGCATTGCCCTTCGCCGGCTCCGCCGGTTCCGCCCATGCATCCACTCAAGGAGGCTCCATGACCGCCGACCTCATTCTGTTCAATGGCAAACTGCACACTGTCGACCGTGAGAAGCCCACCGCCACCGCCGTCGCCATCAAGGACGGCCGCTTCATCGCCGTCGGCAGCGACGCCGAAGCCATGGCCCACAAAAGCGCCACCACGCAGATCATCGACCTCAAGCAGCGCACGGTCATCCCGGGCCTGAACGACTCCCACCTGCACCTGATCCGCGGTGGCCTGAACTACAACCTGGAGCTGCGCTGGGAAGGCGTGCCTTCGGTAGCCGATGCCCTGCGCATGCTCAAGGACCAAGCCGCCCGTACCCCGACCCCGCAGTGGGTGCGTGTGGTCGGTGGCTGGAACGAGTTCCAGTTCGCTGAAAAGCGCATGCCGACCCTGGAAGAAATCAACCAGGCCGCGCCCGATACCCCCGTGTTCCTGCTGCACCTGTACGACCGCGCGCTGCTCAACCGCGCCGCGCTCAAAGCCGTGGGTTACACCAAGGACACGCCGAACCCGCCGGGTGGCGAGATCCAGCGCAACAAGTTCGGCGAGCCGACCGGCATGCTCATCGCCCGCCCTAACGCGATGATCCTCTACGCCACCCTGGCCAAAGGGCCGAAGCTGCCGCTGGAGTACCAGGTAAACTCGACCCGCCAGTTCATGCGTGAGCTCAACCGCCTGGGCCTGACCAGCGCCATCGACGCCGGGGGCGGCTACCAGAACTTCCCGGACGATTACTCGGTGATCCAGGAGCTGGCAGACAACAACCAGCTGACCGTGCGCATCGCCTACAACCTGTTCACCCAGAAGCCCAAGGAAGAACTCGACGACTTCAAGAAGTGGACCTCCAGCGTCAAGCTGCACAGCGGCACCGACTTCCTGCGCCATAACGGCGCGGGTGAGATGCTGGTGTTCTCCGCGGCCGACTTCGAGGACTTCCTCGAGCCGCGCCCGGACCTGCCGCAAACCATGGAAGAAGAGCTGGAACCGGTGGTACGCCACCTGGTCGAGCAGCGCTGGCCGTTCCGCCTGCACGCCACCTACAACGAATCCATCACGCGCATGCTGGATGTGTTCGAGAAGGTCAACCGCGACATCCCGTTCAATGGCCTGCCGTGGTTCTTCGACCACGCCGAGACCATCACCCCGCAGAACATCGAGCGCGTGCGCGCCTTGGGCGGCGGTATCGCCATCCAGGACCGCATGGCCTTCCAAGGTGAGTACTTCGTCGACCGCTACGGCGCCAAGGCTGCCGAGCAGACCCCGCCGATCAAGCGCATGCTCGACATGGGCGTGCCGGTTGGGGCCGGTACCGACGCGACCCGCGTCTCCAGCTACAACCCGTGGACTTCGCTGTACTGGCTGGTCAGCGGCAAGACCGTCGGCGGCATGGAGCTGTACCCTGAGGGCCTGAGCCGTGACACCGCGCTGCAATTATTCACGCAGGGCAGCGCCTGGTTCTCCAGCGAGCAGGGCAAGAAGGGCCAGATCAAGGTTGGCCAGTTGGCGGACCTGGCGGCGTTGTCGCTGGACTTCTTCAGTGTCGAGGAAGAAGCGATCAAGGGCATCGAGTCGGTGCTGACCATCGTTGACGGCAAGGTCGTGTACGCTGCCGGCGAGTTCGACAGGCTCGGCCCACCGCAGGTACCGGTCTTGCCGGAATGGTCGCCGGTGGCCAAGGTGCCGGGGCACTGGCGTGTGGGTACGCCATCGCTGGCAGCGGCGGTGCACCAGTGCAGCGGGCCGTGTGGGGTGCATGCACACAGCCACGAAAAGGCGCGGCATTCCAGCGTGCCGGTGAACGACTTCCAAGGGTTCTGGGGGGCGTTGGGGTGTTCGTGTTTTGCGTTCTAAGCTGATGTGAAGAAGGGGCCCATCAGGGCCCCTTTTTTTGTTTGTGCCGGCGTCAATGCTGTGGCTTGTGCGACTGCCCAGCCAATAGGTGCCGAATCTGCACCGGCACACCTTCTGTCTGCAGCATCCGCACCCGCGCTTCGATCTTAAGCTCGCCTCGGGTCACCCGGTGGTGATGGCGCAGGTGCTCCAACCACGACTCCTCGAAGAAGAACTCCAGCCACAGGTGTGGGTCGGCACTGTCGCGCATCAACCCCCACGACAACGCGCCATTGCGCTTGCGCATGGCTTCCAGTTCGCGCGCCGCCAGCTGGAACGCCTCGGCCTTGGCCGGTTCGATGTGGTACTCGACTGTGACCATCACCGGCCCGCTGTCCTGGTCCAGGTCAGCGTCCAGCAACGGCGCTGGCCAATGCAGCGATGGGGTCAATTCCTCGGCCTCAGTCTCGGGCAGGGCGACCTTGCAGGTCAGCAGGGTCCCAAGCCCCAGGCCACCGGCTGCCAGCAGCAGGCTCAGGGTGATCGATGCATGGCTGGCCAGTGTGCCCCACAGCAGGCCGCCACACGCCATCGCGCCGAAGAAGATCAGGATGTACACCGACAGCGCCCGCGCCCGCACCCAGGCAGGTACCGAGGTTTGCGCCGCAACTTGCAGGTTGGACAGCACTGCGATCCACGCTGCGCCGCTGAGCAGCATCGCCGGCAGCAGCACATAGAAGTTGCGCACCAGGGCCAGGGCTAGCAGGAACAGCGCGTACAGCAGGCTGGCAAGCATCACCAGGCGATCACGGCTGATCCGCTCGCGCAGGCGCGGCAACAAGGTCGCGCCGGCCACTGCGCCGATGCCGATCGCTGCCAGCAACAGGCCGAAATCGGATGCTGTGCCGTGCATCTCGCCGCGTACGATCAAGGGCAGCAACGAGGTGCCAGCGCTGGCGCAGAGAAAGAACGCCAGCGCCCGCACCAAGACTGCTTGCAGCGGTTTGGCGCTACGCGCAAAGCGCAACCCGGTGCGCATGGCGCCGATAAAACGTTCGGCCGGCAGCAGCGGCTCCTTCACGTCGCGCTTCCACAGTAGCAACACCACAATCACCCCGGCGAACGATACGGCATTCAGGGCAAAGGTCAGCCATGGCCCCACCAGGCTTACCACCACGCCTGCCAAGGCCGGGCCGATTGCCCGCGAGACATTGATGCCGACACTGGAAATGGCCACGGCGTTGGCCAGGTCTTCCTTGCCCACCAGCTCCGGTGTCAGCGCACTCCAGGCCGGCATCATCAGCGCTGTGCCGATGCCTAAGGCCAGCGTCAGTACCAGCAGTAAGGTGACATTCATCATGCCGAGCAGGGTCAAGGCCGCCAGCACCACGGCAACGGCTGACATCCACAGTTGCACCAGTAACAGGTAGCGGCGTTTGTCGACGATATCCGCCGCCGCGCCGGCGGGCAGGGCGAGGAAGAACATCGGCAGCGAACCCGCCACCTGGATCAGTGCCACGTGCAGCGGGCTGGCCGACAGCGTGGTCATCAACCAGCCAGCGCCCACCTCGTGCATCCAGGTGCCGATGTTGGAGGCGATGGTGGCGATCCACAGCATGCGGAAGGTGGTGTTGCGCAAGGGGCTCCAAGCGCCTGAGGGGGAGGTGCTCATTTCAGAAGCCGCCTTTGAGTGGGTATTCGATGATCAGGTAGAGGCGGTCGATATCATCGCCCGCCTGGGCTTGGTTGGCGCGGTGGCTGACGTGGGACAGCGCCAGGCTGAGGTCTTTGGCGGCGCCGGACTGCACCACGTACTTGAGGTCGACATCGCGCTCCCAGTGGCGCCCGCCCTGGCCTTGTTGCGCCGTGTAGGCGCCACCTGCCGGGGCATGCGTGCCATCGACACCGCGGCCGCTGACGTAGCGGCCCATCAGGCTCAGGCCGGGCATGCCGAGGGTGGCGAAGTCGAGGTCGTAACGCAGTTGCCACGAACGCTCGCCGGGGCCGTTGAAGTCGGCGTACTTGATCGAGTTGGCCAGGTAGATGGAGTCGCCGCCGACGAAGTCGAAGGGGGTGTCGCCCTCGACCTTCTGGTAGGCCAGGGTCAGTGCCTGGGCACCGAAGTGGTACTTGCCCGCCAGGCTGTACGCGGTGGTGTCGATGGCGCCAGCGCTGGCGTTGCCGGTATCACGGGTTTTGTAGAGGTTGCCGTCCAGGCGCCAATTACCCTCGGCCAGGTTGAGATTGAGGTAGGCCTGGCGCCAGGTGTCTTGCAGCTGGCTGGCGTACAGCGCACCGCCGAACGGGCCATCGGGGGCGAACGTGGCGCCGGCCAGGCTGATAGCGCGGCCATGGGTGGTGGCGCCGTAGCCGGCAAAATCGTCGTGGGTCGAGCTGTTGTCCTGGTTGTTGAACGCAGTGAAGCGGCCCGCCTGCAGGCGCCAGTCGGGCAGGTCGGTGTTCTCCAGCAACCAACCCGTGGCGTATTCGGGGTGCAGGCGTTTGTCGCCGGTGTCGAACACCGGTGTCTCGACAGTCATCTCGCCGTAGCGCAGCAGGGTATTGCCCAGGCGTAGCTTGAGGGCTGCACCGGCGCTGGAATAGTCGGACTCGGCACGCCCATCGCTGTCACGCGGTAGCAAGCCGGTACCGGCATGGCCGCGGCCACCGTCGAGCTTGAGGCCGAGAAAACCATGCGCGTCGATGCCAACACCCACCGTGCCTTCGGTGAACCCCGAACGGATTTCACCGATGAAGCCTTGGGCCCATTCCTGGCGGTAGTTTTGGCCGCTGCCGGAAGGCGAGCGGAAGTCGCTGTGCAGGAAGTAGTTACGGCTGAGCAGCGACCAGCCGGGTTCATCTGCCTGGCTGAATGCGGGGCAAAGGGCGAGGGAGGCGAGCAGGGCGCGGCCTGGTCCGTGATTGGCGCGGATCATGAGGGCTCCGGGGTGGATGATCCCAGACTGTGGCGCACGCGTAGGTGAGGGTCTTGTAAGGGTGTGCTGGCCTCTTCGCGGGGCAAGCCCGCTCCCACAGGGACCGCGTGGTCTCCAGGGCGCTGGGCCCCGTGAAGAGGCCGGTACTGACAGCAACTGACTCAGGCCATGTCGCTGATCGCGAACTCCTCGGCCAGGTGATCGATCAGCGACCGCACCGACGGCAACAACCCGCGCCGTGACGGGAAGATCGCATGCACGATGCCGCACCGCGGGTGCCACTCTGGCAGCAACTCCACCAGCCGGCCCTCGGCCAAGTCTTCGCGCACGGCCACCCGTGGCAAGTGCGCGATGCCAACCCCGGCCACTACAAAATGCCGCAGCGCGAACAGGTCGTCGGTGACCATGCGCGGCGTGTGCGGGATCACGATGCTGCGGCTCATGTCCTCGCCCTGGAACAGCTCCCATTGGTACTCACGCTGGGCGCTGCCCCAATGCACGCTGGGCAGCGTGCCAAGCAGCTGCGGGTCGAAGCCTTCGGGCAGTTGCGCCAGGTACTGCGGATGCCCCACCAGGCACTGGGTGCTGTTGCTCAGCACCTTCATCACCATGTCGGTGTTTTCCAGTGGCGGAAAGCGCACGCGCAGCGCGACGTCGAAGCCTTCGTGCAGCAGGTCGACGCGGCGGTTGGTGCTTTCGATGAACAGCTCCACCTGCGGGTACTTGAGCATGTAACGGGTCAGCATTGGCCCGACCCAGGAGTTGAGCAGGGTGGTCGGGCAGCTGATGCGCACCAGGCCGCGAGGCTCGCTGCGGTTGCGCTCGATGATCTCCGCCGCGCCCTCGGCTTCCACGCGCATGGCCAGGCAGCGGTTGTAGTAGGCCTGGCCAATTTCGGTCAACGAGCAGTGCCGGCTGGTGCGGTGCAGCAGGCGCACGCCCAGGCGGTCCTCAAGGTCGGCAATGCGCCGGCTGAGTTTTGACTTGGGCATGTCCAGCGCCCGCCCGGCCGGGGCGAAGCCGCCGTGCTCGACGACTTGGGTGAAGTAGTAGAGGGAGTTGAGGTCTTCCAATGATCGTTCTCCAAATGGAACGCTAAAGGCAATTTTCGCAGTCTACCGCAGCAAAGGTGATGAATTTAATCTGTGCCCATCAACGCGAAACACCCCACTTACTGAAAACATCGAAGCCTTTTAGGAGCACGGACCATGAGCAAATTCACCTACAACCGCCTGAACAAAGATGACGCCGCTGTGCTGCTGGTCGACCACCAGGCTGGCCTGTTGTCCCTGGTCCGTGACATCGAGCCGGACAAATTCAAGAACAACGTACTGGCCCTGGCGGACCTGGCCAAGTTCTTCAACCTGCCAACCATCCTCACCACCAGCTTCGAGCAAGGCCCCAACGGCCCGCTGGTCCCCGAGCTGAAAGCGCTGTTCCCAGAGGCCCCGTACATTGCCCGCCCAGGCCAGATCAATGCCTGGGACAACGAAGATTTCGTCAAGGCAGTGAAGGCCACTGGCAAGAAGCAGCTGATCATCGCCGGTGTAGTGACCGAAGTATGTGTGGCATTCCCGGCGCTGGCAGCCTTGGAAGAAGAGTTTGAGATGTTCGTGGTGACCGACGCTTCCGGCACCTTCAATGCAATGACCCGCGATGCCGCCCATGACCGCATGAGCCGTGCCGGTGCGCAGCTGATGACCTGGTTTGGCGTGGCCTGTGAGCTGCACCGCGACTGGCGCAATGACGTCGAAGGGTTGGCAGCACTGTGCTCCAACCACATTCCGGACTATCGGAGTTTGATGACCAGCTACAACGCGCTGACGGCGGGTAAGTAATCACCCGCTAGTGGCAAACGAAAAGGCCGGCGCCCTGTGAGGGCGCCGGCTTTTTTGTCGCTGTGCAGGCTTGGATCAGCGAGCGCTCAACGCCGCATAGCTGTTCATCAGGTTGCGGTAGTTGGGAATCCGCTGCGACAGCAGATTGCCCAGCCCTTCGATGTCGTTGCGCCAGTCGCGGTGCAGCTCACAGGCCACCGAGAACCAGTTCATCATGTGTGCGCCTGCTTGGGTCATGCGTACCCACGCGGCCTGCTGCACGGTTTCGTTGAAGGTACCGGAAGCGTCGGTCACCACGAACACCTCGAAGCCTTCAGCCAGCGCCGACAAGGTCGGGAAGGCCACGCATACGTCAGTGACCACGCCGGCGATGATCAGCTGCTTGCGGCCTGTCGCCTTGATCGCCTTGACGAAGTCTTCGTTGTCCCAGGCGTTGATCTGGCCAGGGCGGGCAATGTACGGCGCGTCTGGGAACATCTCTTTCAGCTCGGGCACCAGCGGGCCGTTGGGGCCTTGTTCGAAGCTGGTGGTGAGGATGGTCGGCAGGCCGAAGAACTTGGCCAGGTCGCCCAGGGCCAGTACGTTGTTCTTGAACTCGTTGGGCGAGAAGTCCTGCACCAGGGAGATCAGGCCGGTCTGGTGGTCGACCAGCAGCACCACGGCGTCGTCTTTGTTCAGGCGCTTGTAATCCGGTTGGCTCATGAGGGTAACTCCTTGCATTGGGCTTAGGGTGTGAAACTCAGGCGTACTACCCGAAGGTGGTATACCAATGGATAAAAGGCGCTTAAGAATGCGGGCCGGACGCGGCACCTTGCGTGGTCAACCGCCACGCTTTGGGCGGCTGGCCGACCAGGCGGCTGAATGCCCGGGTGAAATGGGACTGGTCGCAGAAACCGCATTCGAGGCTGACATGGGTGATCGGCGCCTCGGTGGCCAGCAGGCGCTTGGCCTTCTCCATGCGCGCCAGCAGGCGCCAGGCCTGGGGCGACAAACCGGTATTGACCTTGAACGCGCGCGAAAAATGGCTACGGGTCAGGTTGCACACACCGGCGATCTCGATGATCGACAAAGGGCTGTGCAACATCAGTTCCTTGGCCTGGCGCAGCCGCGCAGGGGTCAGCGCGCCTGGGGCCGGTGAGGTGCTGCGGATCGTCAGAGGGCTCATGGCGACTCTCCTGTTCAATGAGGAAAGTCTCGCCCCCGCGACATGACAAAGTCCTGAGCCAAACCTGAAGAGTTCTTAATTGTGCAGTGCTGGCCCTGGCCGCTATACCAATACCTTAAGATGCGCGCGTGTTCAGTTTCAGGCCGCTACCGGCGGCCCGCATTCAAGGCGAAAGAGGCATGCAGGAAAATCCCGCCCACCGCACCGTGGCGATGGTGCTGTTCAATGATGTGCTGTTGCTGGATGTCACCGGCCCCATGGACGCCTTTGCCATCGCCAACCGGTTTTTGCCCGCTGAGCGGCAGTACCGGCTGATCACCTTGGCCGAAGGCCAGGGTACGGTGCGCGGCTCATGCGGGCTGAGGGTGATGGCCGACCTGCGCCTGGAAGAGCTGCCCGAAGCCGTCGACCTGTTGCTGGTACCCGGCGGCCCAGGGGCCTATGACGTCGCGCTGCCGGGCCTTGAGCACTGGCTGCCACAGGCCGTGCGCGGGGCCAAGCGGTTTGGTGCCATCTGCACCGGCGTGTTCTTGCTGGGCCGGGCCGGCCTGCTCGGCGGCTATCGCTGCACCACCCACTGGAACTACGTCGAACGGCTGGCGCGGGCCTTCCCTGAGGCGAACGTCGAGACCGAACAGATCTACGTGATCGACCGCTGCCTGATCACCTCGGGCGGCATCACCGCCGGTATCGACCTGGCGCTGGCCGTGGTCGCCGAAGACCACGGCAAGGCCCTGGCCCTGGAAGTGGCCAAGGTGCTGCTGGTCGCTCGCCATCGTCAGGGCGGGCAAACCCCGTATGGGCCGTTGCTGGCGGCCGTGCCGCGTGATGATTCGCCAACCGCGCGGGTGCAGGCCTATATCGTCGACCATATCGACCAGGCCTTTACCGTGCAGAAAATGGCCGACCTGGTGGCCATGAGCAGCCGCAACTTTGCCCGTACATTCCAGCGTGAGGTCGGTATCACGCCGTTGCAGTACCTGCAAAATGCGCGCATTGACCAGGCGCGCAAACTGCTCGAAGGCAGCGACCTGCCGTTGAAGGTGGTGGCGGCACGCTGTGGGTTTGGCAGTGATCGGCATATGCGCAAGGTGTTTTGCGAGCGCATCGGCATGACGCCAGCACAGTACCGGGCGCAGTTTGGCGAAAGCTGAGCCGATGCGCGTGCGATCAGCTAATTGTCTTGTTAAGCGGGACAATGTTTCTCCTGCAAGCCGGATTGTCTGATACCCGCACAATGCCCAGAATTGCCGGCCACATTGTTCAACGCTGCCCCGGCAGCTCATGGAGTACGAGCCAATGCCACACGAAGGCAGCCTTCTGCAAACCGCGGTGATCTTCCTGCTCGCCGCGGTCCTTGCTGTTCCCCTGGCCAAGCGCCTGCAGCTGGGCGCCGTGATCGGCTACCTGCTGGCCGGCGTGGCCATCGGCCCGCAGGCACTGGGGCTGATCCGCGATACCGAAAGCGTCGCGCACATCTCGGAACTCGGCGTGGTGCTGCTGCTGTTCATCATCGGCCTGGAACTGTCGCCCAAGCGTTTGTGGCTGATGCGCAAGTCGGTGTTCGGCGTGGGCGCTGCGCAGGTACTGCTGACCGGCGCGGTGATTGGCGCCATCGCCCTGTTCGGCTTCGCCCAGTCACTGGCCGCCGCCTTGGTGCTGGGCCTGGGCCTGGCGCTGTCATCCACCGCCCTGGGCCTGCAGAGCCTGGCCGAAAGCAAACAGCTCAACGCGCCTCACGGTCGCCTGGCATTCGCCATCCTGCTGTTCCAGGACATCGCTGCCATTCCGCTGATTGCCCTGGTCCCGCTGCTGGCCGCCAGCGGCCCGGATACCGGCCACGGTGACAGCCTTGAACATGCACTGAAGGTGTTCGCCAGCATCGCCGTGGTCATCGTGGGCGGCCGCTACTTACTGCGCCCGGTGTTCCGCATCGTCGCGCGCACCGGCCTGCCAGAGGTTTCAACCGCCACCGCACTGCTGGTGGTGATCGGCACCGCCTGGCTGATGGAAGAGGCCGGTATTTCCATGGCCTTGGGTGCATTCCTGGCCGGCCTGTTGCTGGCCGACTCGGAGTACCGGCACGAGCTGGAATCGCAGATCGAACCGTTCAAAGGTCTGCTGCTGGGGCTGTTCTTCATCAGTGTCGGCATGGGCGCCAACCTCAGCCTGCTGCTGGAAATGCCGCTGGTGCTGCTGGGCCTGACCCTGCTGCTGATCGCGGTCAAGCTGACCTTGCTGATAGGGGTCGGCCGGCTGGCCGGCGGCCTCAACAGCGCCAGCGCCCTGCGCCTGGGCATGGTGCTGGCGGCGGGTGGCGAGTTCGCCTTCGTGGTGTTCAAGCTGGGCAAGGACCAAGGCTTGTTCGACACGCAGACCTACGACCTGCTGATGATGACCATCACCTTGTCGATGGCCATCACGCCCCTGTTGATGCTCGGCTGCGCCCGTGCCCTCAAGCGCCCGCAACCGCAGCGTGAAGTGCCCGAACAGTACAAGCAGATCCAGACCGATGCACCGCGCGTGGTGATCGTTGGCATGGGCCGCATGGGGCAGATCGTCTCGCGCATCCTGCGTGCCCAGAAGATCCCCTTCATCGCCCTGGAAACCTCGGTGGACGCCATCGAGATGACCCGCATGTTCGAGCAGGCCCCAGTGTTCTACGGTGACCCCCTGCGCCCCGAAGTGCTGCATGCGGCCAAGGTGGGCGAGGCGGAGTACTTCGTGATCACTACCGACGACCCGGAAGTCACCACCCGCACGGCGGAGCGGGTCAAGCGCCTGTACCCGCACCTGAAAGTGCTGGCCCGGGCACGTAACCGCCAGCATGTTCACAAGCTGGTGGACGTGGGTGCCGAGCCCATTCGCGAGACGTTCTACTCAAGCCTGGAGCTGACCCGCCGTGCGCTGGTGGGGTTAGGGTTGAGTGACGAACAAGCGGCGGACCGTATTGCGCGGTTCACCCAGCATGACGAAGAAGTGCTGGAGGCGCAGGGGCAAGTGCGCGATGACCGGGCCAAGGTGATGCAGACGGCGAAGGAAGCGCGGGTGGAGTTGGAGCGGTTGTTTGATTCGGATGCGGATTGAGTTTTGATTTTGCGCAGTGTCACCGTCCGCTATCTACATGGGATGTTTCCCAGAGTTTTTCCATCATAGACTGGGGCTGCAGGGCAGCCCTTCGCGGGCAAGCACACGGCCCTGTGGGAGCGGGCTTGCCCGCGAAGAGGCCGGCGCAGGCTAAAACAGGTCAATCATCCGCCCGAACCGGCACCGTCAACCTGATCCGGCACCCGCCCAGCTCCGAAACCTGAGCCTGCAACTGCCCACCATGGGCCTGAATCACCGAGCTGCAGATCGCCAGCCCCATCCCCAGTCCGCCACTCTTGGTGGTGTAGAACGCACCAAACACCCGCTCCAGCTCCTCTGGCGCAATCCCTGGCCCATTGTCGTCCACGCAAATCTCCACCCCCGCCTCGACCACGGCAGACGTGATGCGCAACAGGCCATCGTCGCGGAACCCCGCCAGCGCTTCCAGGGCATTGGTGATCAGGTTATAGATCAGTTGCTGCAGCTGCACCGGGTCGGCCATGAGGCTTGTTGCGGCCTGCAACCGGGTTTGCACCTTCACGCCGCCTTTCAAGGCATCCGAGGATGTCAGGCGCACCACTTCCAGAATCAGCGCATCGAGCTTCACCGGCTTGAGTTGCATCGGCGACTGTTTGGCCAGCGACCGCAGTGCGCGGACGATGTTGGCTGCCCGTTCACTGTCGTTGCGGATATCTTCCAGGCCGGCGATGGCTTCTTCCAGGTCGGGCTGGCCGCGCTTGAGCCAGCGCAGGCTGGCGGCCGCATTGGCGGCGATGCCGAGCAGGGGCTGGCTGATCTCGTGGGCGATGGAGGCGGACAACTCGTTCATCACCTGCAGGTGCGCGCTGCGGGCAAGCTCTGCACGTGAGCGGCGCAGCTCGGCCTCCATCTGCGCGCGGCTCTGGTTGTCCTCGGCCAGGCGCGTATAGAACTTGGCCGTTTGCAGCGATACCGCAGCCTGCGAAGCGAGAATCTCCAGCATGGCCAGGCGCTGGCTGCCGAACAGGTTCGGCACCAGGCGGTTTTCCAGGTAGACCAGCCCGATCAGCACACCCTGCAGCAGCAGCGGCAGGCACAGCACCGAGCGGGCGTTGCGTGCGTGCAGCTCCTGGCGAAACGCTTCTGGGCAGTCGCTGAGGGCGTCGTTCAGCACCATGGGTTTCTTGGTGCGCAGGGTGGCATTGATGATCGACAGCGGCGCCTGGGTCAGGAATTTCTGGCAGTTGTCCATGCGCACGTGCAGACCGGCATCGTCGATGTAGGCCAGCGCGGCCATCTGGAACTCGGCGCCGCTGACGATCAGCAGGGCACCGTGGTCGGCGCCGGAATGCTGGGTCAGGTGGCCCATCAAGGTTTCGATCAGGCCCTCTAGCAGCACCTCCTCGGACAGCGCGCGCGCGGCTTCCAGGCCGACTTCCAGGTCGAGCCTGGCCTGGCTGGCAGAGCGGTAGGTTTCCTGTACGGGCTGGGTGCGCAGGAACGGGTGCAGGGTTTCGAGCTGGCGCACCTTGCCCGTGGCACCCCAGATGTGGAAGCAGTCACGGGCAATGCGCAGGTGCAGGTTGGCGCCAGAGATCAAGCCACTGGGGATGCACACTTCAGCCAATTGCTCGTGGGCCAGGGCCTGCTCATGGATGAAGCCGGCGGCCGTGGCGGCGATCTGGGCCTGGTCGAAGCAGCGGATGGCAGCCAGGCCATCGCCGCTGAGCTTGGCGATCACGCCCTCGATCAGCAGAAGCTTGTTGCGGAAGGTGACCGGGTTAAAGCTCGCCCACGTAGCAAAGCGCTCGCGCAATTCGTGCAGCGCAGCCAATTTGCCCATCGCGCTGCCCGGGGCTTCCGGGCTGCCCAGGGTCAGGCCGCGGAACAGGTGGTAGTCGGCCAGGTTGATGTGTGCAGGGGCGGCCCAGGCATGGCTGCCGGCGCTGGCGAGTAAGTGTACGGCCTGATTGATATCGCCCAGGTAAAAGGCCGACATCCCGGCGTAGAGGTGCTTGAAGAACAGCGTGGTGCAGGACTTTATGCTGTGCACGCGGGCTTCGGCAGGCGCTTCGCACCCCGAGCGCGACGCAAGGCCGACTCTGCCACTGCTGCCGGTCATGACAGCGACGAACGCTTGCTGGGCCAAGAGGATGTGTTCGACATCGCTGTAGCCGTAGCCGCGAACGGTGACCAACCCGTGCTCCACTTCGCCGCTGACTTCCTGCAAGGGTTGGCCCATGAACAGTGAGTCGGAAACCAGGTGATTGCGGGCATAGCAGGCCATCGCCAGGTCGCCGCTCAGGCGCGGCGATTCGACCGCTTCCAGTGCCGTGCGCCGGGCAAACTCCATCGGCGCCGTCCAGGCGCTGACCTGGTCGAGGGCGAGCAGGGCGCTGGTCAAGTCGGCCTCGAAACCGTGCCGCTCGATCAGCTTGAGCGCCGCCAGGCAGTAAGCATGGCCGTCGTGGTAGGCGGCAAAGCGCTCGGCCGCCATCACGCCGAACCAGGCCAGGCCATAAGTACTGCCGGGGGCGACGCCGTGGAGCAATGACAGCTCCATGATCTTGGCCAGGTGTAGGAAGCAGAGGTCGTCCTTGACGAAGAACGATGATGAAAGGGTCGCCAGCAGCGCGATTGCCACCGCCGCGTCTTCCGAATCGGCCCTGGGCAACGATTCCAGGCAATGACGGCCCTTGTTCTCGATCAGGGCGTGGACACGGCCATAGGCTGCCTCGACTTGCTCGGGGTGGATGCCCTGGGCGAGCGTGATGCCCAACAGCTCAAGGCCGCCGATGGCGCAGGCGATGGCAGCTGGGTAGTCCGAACGCAAGGTATGCAGGCGTGCTTCAAGCTTGCATACCCGGGCCTTGTCGAGCGCCGATAGCGCACGCTGGTGGCATTCGAGGATGCGAACTTCGGCTTGTGGCATGCGTGACAGTTGCATGTCGCACTCTGCGGCTAGGCAGGCGATGGTAAAGGCGTGGTTCGCCTGGCTGCCGAGCGTGATGCCGAGGCGCAGCAGTTCGTCGGCCGCCTGCAGGTAGCCGGCGGCCTGCTCATAGGCGGCATTGTCGCGCGCCCGCAACGCGGCCTCCTGCAGCAGCACCAGAAACCCTTCGCAGTCGCTGGCAGCAAATGCATGCGGGCTGGCCAACTGCACCTGGTTGGCGATTTCGAACACCGCGTCGTGTTGAGCCGTTTGCCAGGCCGTCCGCATGGTTTGGGCAATATGCGCGTGCAGCGCCGGCCGCTCGCGCGACGGGGTAAGCGCGTAGGCGGCGTCCAGTACGCGATCATGCGAGAACACCAGCGCCTTGTGCCCAGGTAGCAGGAAGCCCGCGCCAATCAAGGCCTTGAGCTGTTCGGCCAGTTGCTCGGCGGGCAGTGGCAGCATGCGGCGCAGCAGGCGTTCATCGCATCGGCCACCCGCGGCGCTGGCAAAGCGCAGCACAGTGCGTTGGGCTTCAGGCAGGCGTGCCAGGCGATGGACCATCAGGTCGGCGACGTTGTCGGCATAGCGGTGTTGCGCTACTGCTGGCAGCGACCACGACCAGCGCATGGTCTGTGTGTCGAAGGTGAACAACTGGTCCTCGACCATCGCCCCGAGGATCTGGTGGATGAAGAACGGGTTGCCAGCGGTCTTCGCGTGCACCAGCTCGGCGAGCTGCAAGGCAGCGTCAGGCGCGGCGTGGTAGCGCTCGCTGATCATCTCCATCACGGCGCCGACGGTGAGGGGGCGTAGGTCTAGGGTGGTACTACGGATGGACGCGGGGGTAACCAGGGGCTTGCTGCCGGGTGGTGCATCGCTGCGCCGGGCGAAGATCAACAGCAGGTTGCTGGGTGCTTGCTCCAGCAGCTCATCAAGCAAGTGCAACGTGGCGTCGTCAGCCCACTGCATGTCATCGAGAAACAGCGCCAAAGGTCGCCCGGGGCGGCTGAACACCTGCAGGAATTCGACGATCGCTCGCAGCTCTTTCTGCAAGGCGAGCCGTGTGGGCTTTTCCGGGAACTCGGCCATGGGCCCGATCACCAGCTTCAAGTCTGGGGCCAGCTTGCCCAGCAAACGGCCGCGCCCTTTGATGCGCCGCAGAATTTCACGGCGTAACGCGTCAAGGTCATCGCGGTTCTTGGCCAGCAACTGGGTGGTCAGCGAACCGAGAATCTCGATCCAGGGCCCATAGGGCACCGCCCGTTCCAGGCTGTTGCACTTGCCGCTGGCCCAATAACCCTCGGCGCCGCCCTTGAGCGCTGCCTGTACCAGGCTGGACTTGCCCATGCCGGTAGCGCCCTTGATGAACAGGGCCTGGGGCGCGCTGCCGCGGCGCAATGCCTTGAGCAGCAGGGTGATGACCTTCTGCTCGGCTGTGCGGCCATAGAGGCGTTCGTGGTTGGGCGAAAGGGGGTCAGCGCTGCCAGGCTCGAAATCTTCGATGGCCTGGTGCGCCAGCCACTGCCGCTGGCAGTGAGCAAAGTCCACCGCCAGCGCACGGGCGGTCTGGTAGCGGGCATCGGGCTCTTTGGCCAGGGCCTTGGCGAGGATGCGGCTGAGTGGCTGCGACACGCGGTTGTCGACCTCGATGGCCGCCCGTGGCTGCACGCCGGCATGCAGCTGGCGCCAGTGCAGTGTGTCGCGCCCGGCGAGCGGCAACTCGCCCAGCAAAAGCTGGTACAGGATGGCACCCAGCGCATAGATATCACTGCGTTGGTCGCTGCTGGAGCCGAGGGGGCAGATCTGTTCCGGCGCCAGGTAGGACCAATTGCCGATGGGTGCGCCTTGCTCGCTGATGAGCGAGTGCGCATCCGCGCGAAACCCGCCAAGCCTCACCCGCTGTGCGTGCTGCACGCAGATATGCGCGGGTTGCAAGGCGCCGTGCAGTACGTTGGCAGCGTGTGCCAGCGCCAATGCTGATGCGGCGTTGACGGCGATGTCGAGGAAGCCGGGGAGCGCTGCCGGGCCTTGGGCGATGAGGTCGGCGACCGAGCGGCCGCCCGGATACACCAGCAGCGGCCCTTCGGCCGAACGCACATAGGCCGAGGGCATCACGGCCCACTTCGGGTCGAGGCGCAGGCGATAATCGTGCTCCAGGCGCTGGCAGGCAGCAGGGGATTCGATTGGGGCGCGCACAGCGATCCAGGCCTGCCCCGTGCCGGGGTCGCACAGGCGGAAGTAGGTCAGCTCGCCTTCCTGCCCCAGACGAGTGATGTCGCACCGATTCAACCAGCCCTCGTCGATCGACTGGTCATAATCGATGGGCCTGTAAGCGAGGCGTTCATCGAGCATCAAGCACCCCCTGCTAACCACATCCAAGGGCGCGAGTATACGCAGCGATCCCCCCGCGCATGCGCGGGCCAGACGGCTTGGCAGGAACGGGAACCATCTTGACCGTTATCGTCCCCTTGGCCGTGGCGGGCGCTTGTATAGTCCAAGGCCAACCTATCCCTCGGGATAATTGTATGAATGCGGGCGCTGGCCTAGATTGCACGGGGCTGCGCAACCGCCCGGACCCGTGAGACTCGAGAAGACCATGATCCGATTTGGCAATGCCCAGGTGTCGCTGGAGCGACGAGAAGCGTTTCTCGACGGCAAGCAGATCGTGTTGGGCGGGCGCGCTTTCGAGGTGCTGGCAACACTGATCCGCGCCAAAGGCCGCGTGGTTGGCAAGGACGAGCTGTTCAGCCAGGTGTGGGCCGGCACGGTGGTCGAAGACAACAACCTGCAGGTGCAGATCTCCTTGTTGCGCAAGGCCTTCGGTGACCGCGGCCTGATCCAGACCGTGCCACGCCGCGGCTATCGGCTGGCGGCTGAAGTGGCCCTCGACCTACCGGCGAGACCCTTGCGCAACGCTTCGCTAGCCTTCGACCTCGATACGGCTGAGCCCGCGGCTGATTGCGCAGCGGTGCCCGTGCTGGTGGTGGATGACGACCCATCGGTGCTCAACGCCTTGGGGCGCCTCTTTCGCTCGCACGACATTGTGCATCGCCTGTACGCCTCGGCTGAGGCGCTGCTTGAAGCGCATGCCGACACGCCTTATGCCTGCCTGTTGCTGGACATGAACCTGCCTGAGGCCAGCGGTTTGGAGCTGCAGGCGATGGTGCGTCGGCTCGACCTGCCCTGGCCGATCGTGTTCATGACCGGCCACGGCACTATTCCCATGACCGTTCAGGCGATGCGTGCGGGTGCTGTGGAGTTCCTGACCAAGCCCTTTGATGAGGCGCAATTGCTGACCCTGCTGACGGCGCTGCGTGCCCGTGCGCTGACGGCTGGGCGCGCATGGCGGCATACACGGCAAGTCAGGGAAAAGTACGCGCGGCTGACCCAACGTGAGCGGCAGGTGTTCGCGCTGGTGGTCGGTGGGTTGTCGCACAAACAGATTGCCAAAGAGATTGGCACCAGCGAGGTGACGACCAAGGTGCACAAGAAGAACATCATGAACAAGATGCAGTCCCGCTCGCTGGTCGAATTGGTCGCCATGCACAACGTGCTCGAGGCCCGTGCCGAGGGCCAGGGCGCCGCATGAAACCCGAGGTCGAACGCGACAGGGCGTGGGTGTGCATCGTCGACGATGATGCGTCGGTGCGCAAAAGCCTGGCCAACCTGCTGCGAGCGACAGGCTTCGGCGCATTGCTGTTCGGTTCGGGCGAAGAGTTCTTGGCCTCGACGCTGGCGCGCGAGGCCGGGTGTGCGTTGCTGGACTTGAAGATGCCTGGGCTTTCCGGGCTTGACGTACTGCGTGAGCTGGCGCGCAGGGGCTGGCGGCTGCCGGTCGTCTGCATGTCGGCGCATTGGGACGACATGGCGCTGAAGGCTGCGCAGCGCCATGGGGCGGTGGCGTGCCTGGGCAAGCCGTTTTCTGAAGAGGCGTTGCTGGCGGCGGTAGAGGCGGCGTTGGCCGACCGATAGCGCCGCACAGACTCCCCCCGGGCGGAGGCGGGCGCTGTACTTGTAGGAGCGGCCTTGCGTCGCGATGGGCCGCAAAGCGGCCCCAAAATCGCGGATCCAAATCAACTCCCCGGCCGATACTGCAGCGCCTCGGCCAGGTGCGCCCTGGTAATCGACGCCACACCTTCCAGATCCGCCAGCGTGCGTGCCACTTTCAGCAGCCGATGTGCCGCGCGCAACGACAGGGTCAACCGCTCACAGGCTGTCTCCAGCCAGGCTTGGTCCGCCGCCTCCAGCGGGCAATGGCGGCGCAAGCCGTTGAGGTCGAGAAAGGCATTTGCGCACCCTTGCCGGCGTTGCTGCAGCTCGCGTGCTTCCGCCACCCGTTCGGCGACAGCGGCGCTGGTCTCGCCGCTGGGTTGGTTGTTGAGGGTGGTGGTTTCACGCGCCACGGTCAGGTGCAGGTCGATGCGGTCCAGCAGTGGGCCCGACAGTTTGTTGCGATAGCGCTGGATCTGCTCGGTGCTGCAGCGGCAGCGGCCGGTAGGGTCGCCCAGATAGCCACAAGGGCAGGGGTTCATCGCGGCCACCAACTGGAACCGCGCAGGGAAACGTACCTTGTCCCGAGCCCTTGCAATCACGATCTCGCCGGACTCGAGCGGCTCGCGCAATACCTCCAGCACACGCCGCTCAAATTCGGGCAGTTCATCGAGAAACAGCACACCATGGTGAGCCAAGGTGATCTCGCCGGGTTGCGGCCGACTGCTACCTCCTACCAGCGCAGGGCCCGAGGCTGAGTGGTGTGGGTGGCGGAACGGGCGTTGCGGCCAGCTGTTCAACGGCGCATGGCCGCTGACTGACTGAATAGCCGCCACCTCCAGCGCTTCGCGCTCGTCCAGTGGCGGCAACAGCCCTGGCAGGCGGCTGGCAAGCAAGGTCTTGCCGGTGCCAGGCGGGCCGGTAAACAGCAGGTTATGTGCCCCGGCGGCCGCCAGCAGCAAGGCGCGCTTGGCCGCGATTTGGCCCTGTACCTCGCTGAGGTCGGGGTAGGGCCGGCTGTTCAAGACCAGGCCATTGGCGGCATACGGCGGCAAGGGCACTTGGCCGTTCAAGTGGGCGACCAGCTCCAGCAGGTGCCCGACGGCATACACCACCAGCCCGCCTGCCAGGCTTGCTTCCTCGGCGTTCTCCCGCGGGACTACCAGCGCCCGGCCCGCTTCCCGTGCCGCCAGTGCCGCCGGTAGCACGCCCTGCACGGGGCGCAATTGGCCGGACAGCGCCAGTTCGCCAAGGCATTCGATGTCGCAGAGGGTGGCCACCGGCACCTGCCCACTTGCGGCGAGGATGCCCAAGGCAATGGCCAGGTCATAACGCCCGCCATCCTTGGGCAGGTCGGCAGGCGCCAGGTTTTGCGTGATGCGCCTGGCTGGGTAATCCAGGCTGGAATTGACGATGGCACTGCGGACCCGGTCTTTGCTTTCCTTGACCGTGGTTTCGGGCAGGCCGACCAGGGTCAGGTGGGGAAGGCCGTTGGCCAGGTGGGTTTCGACGCTGACCGCCGGTGCCTGCACGCCGACCTGGGCGCGGCTGTGGACGAGAGCAAGTGACATGGACGCTCCATTGTCGCGGAATGGGGCCGCTTCCTGCGGCTTGGGCAAGCTTAGCGGCGACAGCCAGGATCAGCGCAATAAGTGTGCGTCGGGGTTTTTCAGGCTCATTGTGAAACGGTCGCAGGCGAGGGTTGGACGGATGCACCTGGCCAGTATGGTCAGATCAGCAGTTCGTAGTTCGAGAGAAGCTTGACGATCTCTGGGAGTCGCTGTTTGAGGAGCGAATCCATTAGTTCGCGGGGGGTGTAAACAGGGTTTTTAAGTGCCGCGCGCTGCTTCTGGACGGCCTCGAGCACGGCTGCTTGGTCAAGGTCCCAAATGTCGGAAAGGAACACATCGGGATGCAATGCCTCGATCTCAAAACGTTTCAAGATTTCGGACGGGAAATCTTTGAGGTTGTACGTGACGATCACCGTGGCGCCGCATTTGATTGCTGCCGCCAAGACGTGTCGATCGTCTTCGTCAGGAAGGTCCAGCCCATGTATCAACGGCTCATAGTCGTTCACCAAGGAGTCAGGAATAGCCTGATTCATGAATGCGACTGTGCGATGAAGTTGTGTCGGCGATACGTCAGGGCGGTTTTTCAACACATTGCGCGTCCACTCATCGTGAATTTGCTCGGACCAGCGAGCGCGAAACACACCCGTCAGCGCCAGATGCATCAGCAGATCACGTAAGGGCGCTGGATATAGAACGCAGGCGTCATAAATGACGGTAAAGGGTGAGTGCCTCATCAATACCCCATATTAAGTGCTTGAGCTTGTGCCGCCAGTTCTTCCATGGCGGCCTGGCTCGCTTTATCACGATCGGCTTTGTAAGCCATAAGATCGGTGAATTTTATGCGGCGGTGGCTCCCGGTTTTGGTGTGCGGGATTAGCCCTTCATCCAGCAGCTTGACCAGATGAGGACGTGAGACGTTGAGCAGGTCGGCGCCTTCTTGAGTGGTAAGTTCTGCATGGATAGGCACCACCTTAACGGTGTTGCCCGAGGCCAGTTCGTTGAGGATGTCGCCGAGCAGTCTGAGCGCGAAAGTCGGCAGTTCAACGGTCTGGCGCTGCTGGTTTTCATCTACGAGCTCAATGCGCTGAGTATCCAGCTTCGTTGAGACGAAAGCGGCAATCTGGCGACTTGACTCAGTGGCCGCAGCGATCGCTTTTTCATCTGGAAGGATGGTTCGGGCGAAGTCGGCGGTGGTCATCGGTGTTCTCCAGTAGCTAATAGGAATCCCCGGCGGCTGATACGACAGGTATCCGATTTATATTCGAAACAAACGAAACAGGCAATAGTCGAAATAAACGAAACGCTAGATGATTTGGGCGCTGTGATGCAGCTGTCCGTCGGTGGCTGCAGGCTGAGCTGGGCGAGGCTTGGGCAAGCTTAGCGGCGATAGCCAGGATCAGCGCAATAAGTGTGCGTCGGGGTTTTTCAGGTCAGGTATTTCCTCTGGGTTTTCTTAGAATCCGACACAAATGGATCCAATTATTTTTGCGCAGATCCAGGGTATGGCTTAGTGTTGAAGGGCTACTGTGATTGCCATGGGATGGCAACACAACTTCCTACAAATGGACTTGAGGTATTGCCCCGTGCAAACGCTCACTCGCACTCGCCAGGCAATCCGTGAACTGGTGCAGGCCAATGCATTCGTTGAACTCAACCGCTTCTTCGACATCCTCGAAGTGCGCTGGCGGCAGTCGCCGTCCGGCGAGTTTCCGGCCTACCTGGAGGCCGTCGAAGGGCACATGCTGGTCGATTGGGACAGCCAGGGCGACAAGGCCCTGACGCAGATCCTCAAGGCCTGGATCGATGCCTGCCCCAAGGCCTATCACCCTCAGGTGGTGATGGGTTTTCATTGTTTCAGCCGGGCCTGCCATATCCGCGAGTCTGCCAACACCCAGCCCATCAGCGCCGAGCGTCGGCTGGCGGCGGAGCAGGTTTGCGAGATTGGCGCGGCGCACCTGCTGCGTGCCATGGAGCGCTCGAGCCAGCCCGTGGCAGCGGCAATCGGCATGCTGAAGATCAGCGCGCATTTCGCGGAGCCAGGCTGGTTGCTGGGCCTGTTCGACGGCCAGCCGGTGCGCTTCAGCCCCTGTGCTCAGGCCGACGTGGAGGTGCAAGAGGCTGCAGCGCCGCTGCTGGTGAAATACGGCCTGCTACCTCTGGCCGAACTACCTCAGGCCTTACCGGCGTGCCTGTGCGAGCGGGCCGAGCAGGGGCGAGAAAACGTCCAGCACTATTGGCTGCATCAAGCACTTGGCGCATTCCCCGGCTGTTTCGAAGCGATTCAGGCTTATGCAACCTACCTGTTGCCCTGCTGGGGAGGCAGTGACGCCGCGATCGACGCCCTGGCCAGTGGGCCGCTGTGTGAGCGTTGGCGCGAGGAACAACGCAATGCACTGCGCTGGCTGGCTATCGAGGACCAGCTCGAACTGCCGCATGCCGGCCAGTCGCAGTCGATTGCTGTGTGGCTGCAGGTCTTCAAGGCGTGGTCGCTGCGAGCACTCAGGCCCAGGGAACATGCCACCTTGCTGGCCTGGCGTGGTGCTTTGCGTGGTTGTGCTCAGCAGGATTACGCCGGCGCCCTGCGCGATTTTGCCGCCAGTGTGAATCTTTACCCTGACCTTGGGTTCGTCCCAGGCATCGGCCAGCCCTTCCGTAGTTTTGTCTGCGTCATGCTGTTCCACGCAGTGAAGGATGACCAGCAGGCCTTTCGTATCGCTATCGAGCAGCTCTGCGCGAGCCGCTCGCACCCCGCCGCCTGTGCGTTGCGGGCGGTTGGGCATGCGTTTGGGCTGTGGGGTTTTCAGTGCTCGAACGAGCAGGCGCGTGTGTGGTCACTGGCTGCGGTAAAGCGCCAATGTGGCCGCCAAGGGCCGGGTTTGGACGTGCTTGAAGTGCCACGCCTGCTCTGGGCTGCCAACCAGCACGAGGCGGCGTTCTACCTTTATGAACGCTGTGCCGAGCTGAGCCTGCCAGAGGCTGCCCTTAGCCTTCATGACCTGCACCGAGGCGCGCTGCCCAACACCCCCGCGCAGTACTTGGACGCGAGTGCTGCCGACTATTGGTTGCTGCGCGCGGTAGAGACCGGTTGCAAGCAGGCCAAATACACCTTGGCCTGCCGTCGCATGCAAAGCGCAGAAGCCTTGAATGAGCGCAGTGCCATGCTGGCCGTCAGGCGATTGTTGAACGATGCGTTGGGCGATTTGCAGACCGCTGCCAGTGCGCGTCTGCAGCTGGGTATTCTGCTGCGTCAGTTCGGCGAACCGCAGGAACAGGCCGAAGCCGTCGACTACTTGCAGGCGCTGGTCGAGCACCCGGACGCCAGTATTGCCGCTCGCGCCAGTGCTGAACTAGGGCTGGCCTGGATGCAAGGGCAGGGCACGCGCAAGCAAAGCCGTTTCGCCGCCATCGAGTGGATCAACCGCGCGGTCGCATTGCAGCCGGCTGATAACGACATCGAGCATATCCAGGCCGAGATACTTAACTCGCACAACCGGGTGAAGACGCTGTTCACCTTGTGCGGCGCGACGCTGTTCCGCGGCACACTGCACGCCAGCGAGTTACCGCCGAAACCAGGTAATCGGCGCGAGGATCGATTGCAGGCCTCCGCCTGAGCCTTATTCGCTGGGCGGCGCCATCCGCGCTTCCAGCTCTGCGACCTGCTTCTCCAGGGCCTCCAGGCGCGCGCGGGTACGGGCCAGCACGACCATCTGGCTGTCGAATTCGTCGCGGCTGACCAGGTCCAGCTTGCTGAAGGCACCCTGCATCAGCACTTTGAACTGGCTTTCCAGTTCGGCGCGGGGCTGGGCGGTATCGCTGCTGAACAGGCGTGAGGCCTGGTCGCTCAGGGCATCGAGAAGGGCTTTGGGCGCGAGCATGTTCGGCTGTCCACTGAAACTGAAAAATGACCCGCAGTGTAACACGCAGCAAAACGCGGTTTGGCCAGTGAGCAAGCAGTGTGCACTGCACATTTTTCGCGCAGTGGGCCAAGCCGGCGCGCACCGAAATCGTGCATCTTTTCAATGCTGGCGACTGGCCAATCCCGACTATTTCGTGCAACTCGCTGTTTTCTGGCGTTTTAGTGGAACTGGCAAGGTTTCTGCAATGACCTGTACGAGCCATGCACTGATGCAGTTCCTTGTGACCAGGCAGTGCGCACGCGGAGCCGGATGCCGACGACGCGTTACAAAGCCAACCGCTGCGCTTAGACTTGAGACGGGTTTGTTTTCCTGGGGCAAGTCCACCAAATCGGGAGAGAGTTTCATGAAGCTAGTCACAGCCATCATCAAGCCGTTCAAGCTGGACGACGTGCGCGAGTCACTGTCGGAAATCGGCGTGCAGGGCATCACCGTCACTGAAGTCAAAGGCTTCGGTCGGCAGAAGGGCCACACCGAGTTGTATCGCGGTGCTGAATACGTGGTCGACTTCCTGCCCAAGGTGAAGATCGACGTCGCCATCGACGACAAGGACCTTGATCGGGTAATCGAAGCCATCACCAAGGCAGCCAACACCGGCAAGATCGGTGACGGCAAGATCTTCGTGGTGAATCTGGAGCAGGCGATCCGCATCCGTACCGGCGAAACCGATACCGACGCGATCTAAGTAACAAAAAAAGCCTCACCAAACCCAACGCCCCAGGAGAAAACAACATGACTCTGCGTAAGATCGCAGGGCTAGGAGCCCTATTGTCCCTCGTAATGCCCGGGCTCGCCCTGGCAGAGGAAGCTGCCCCAGCGCTGAACTCCGGCGACACCGCCTGGATGTTGACCGCTACGGCGCTGGTGCTGTTCATGACCATCCCGGGCCTGGCCCTGTTCTATGGTGGCATGGTGCGTTCCAAGAACGTACTTTCGGTGATGATGCAGTGCTTCGCGATCACCGGTCTGATGAGCATTCTCTGGGTCGTCTACGGCTACAGCATGGCCTTCGATACCAGCGGTATGGAAAAGGGCGTGCTCAACTTCAATTCCTTCGTCGGTGGCTTCTCCAAGGCGTTTCTCAGCGGCGTCACGCCCGACAGCCTGACTTCGGCCACCGCATTGTTCCCTGAGGCGGTGTTCATCACCTTCCAGATGACCTTCGCCATCATCACCCCGGCGCTGATCGTTGGTGCCTTCGCCGAACGCATGAAGTTCTCCGCGATGCTGGTGTTCATGGGCATCTGGTTCACCCTGGTGTACGCACCGATCGCGCACATGGTGTGGAGCGGTGATGGCGCACTGATGTGGGACTGGGGCGTGCTGGACTTCGCCGGCGGCACCGTGGTGCACATCAACGCAGGTATCGCTGGCCTGGTGTGCTGCCTGGTGCTGGGCAAGCGCAAAGGCTACCCGACCACGCCGATGGCCCCGCACAACCTGGGCTACACCCTGATGGGCGCAGCGATGCTGTGGATCGGCTGGTTCGGCTTCAACGCAGGTTCTGCCGCCGCCGCCAACGGCACGGCCGGCATGGCCATGCTGGTGACCCAGATCGCCACCGCCGCCGCAGCCTTGGGCTGGATGTTTGCCGAGTGGCTTGGCCACGGCAAGCCGAGTGCCCTGGGCATCGCCTCGGGTGTGGTCGCCGGCCTGGTCGCAATCACGCCTGCCGCAGGCACCGTGGGCCCGATGGGCGCCCTGGTGATCGGCCTGGCTTCGGGTGTGATCTGCTACTTCTGCGCCACTAGCTTGAAGCGCAAGCTGGGCTATGACGATTCGCTGGATGCCTTCGGCGTACACGGTATCGGCGGTATCGTCGGCGCTATCCTTACCGGTGTGTTCGCCGCACCGGCCCTGGGCGGCTTCGGCACGGTCACCGATATCGGCATGCAGGTCTGGATCCAGGCCAAAGGCGTGATTTTCACCGTGGTCTACACCGCCATCGTCACCTACGTGATCCTCAAGGTGCTGGACCTGGTGATGGGCCTGCGGGTCAACGAAGAAGAAGAGTCGGTCGGCCTCGACCTGGCTCAGCACAACGAACGCGGCTACAACCTGTAACTGCGACGCGGTAAAAACTTGCCCGGTTCGCCGGGCATTTTTTCGCCTGATTTTTGCCATTTCCCGCACGGCAAACGGTTTATTCGTCACGTTCGCGACGTAGGCAGAAAACTTACAAGATGCCGAGCGTTTATGGAGCTTTGCTTTTTCCACGGGCGCGCTAGAATGCGCGCCGAAGGGTGTTTGACATGCAGTCCGCACGCTTCCCCAGCCTTTGCTAGGCTTGCCATTAGCGCGTGGCCAGCAGGTGGCTCAAGGATTTCGTCAGGTCCTGCCAGGAGCAGGGCCTGCAGGGTACGACCCTCCCATCAGGAGGTGGATGCCCAAGGCAGTGGCCAACCCACGGCCAGTTGAATTTTCACCGGTGGCTGCCGGTCTACGGCTGCACTGGTCTATAACCAACCTGCTTTTCGCAAGTCATGAGGTAGAACATGAGCGACGATGATCTGGAAAACGACGACCTCGAAGTAGGCGACGATGATGAGGCTGATGAGGGTCTCGAAGCAGCGGCTGACGACGTTGCGGAAGACGCTGGCGAAGACGATAGCCCTGCGCCCACTGCCAAAGGCAAGTCCAAGGCCGCTGTCTCGGTAGACGAGATGCCGAGCATGGAAGCCAAGCAGAAGGAGCGCGATGCCCTGGCCAAAGCGATGGAAGAGTTCCTTTCGCGCGGTGGCAAGGTGCAGGAAGTGGAGGCCAACGTGGTCGCCGATCCGCCCAAGAAGCCGGACAACAAATACGGCAGCCGCCCTATCTGAGTGGTCGCCCACAAAAAAGCCCGCCGTCGCTGCGGGCTTTTTTGTGCCTGTTGGGTTTAGGAGCGCTATCGCCGGCAAGCGGTCCCTGTCAGCGCCAGCGCGCCATTACCTCAGGCAGTTGCGAAAGCCGCTGGATCTCGGCATCGGGTGCCCGCTCACCGGCCCAGGCCTTGCCTTGAGGGTTGAACCACACGGCCCGCAACCCGGCCCGTTGGGCGCCGGCGATGTCATCGCCGGGGTGGTCACCCACATGCACCGCCGCGCTGGCCTCGACCTCGCCACGTTTCAGCGCCTCCAGAAACGGTGCCGGGTCCGGTTTGCCGATGCCTAGGTCCTCGGCGCACAAGGCAAAGCGGAAGTAGTCCGCCAAGCCCAGGCGGCTCACATCGGCGTTGCCGTTGGTGACCACCCCCAGGGTGTACTGGTGGCGCAGGATTTCCAGCACCGGCTGCACCTCAGGGAAGATTTCCACCTGGTGGCGTGCATGCAGGAACACTTCAAAGCCTTCGTTGGCCAGCGCCTGCGCGTGCTTTTCGCTGTAGCCGACTTCTTCCAGGGCATGGAACAGCACCCGCCGGCGCAGGGCGCTGATCCGGTGCTTGAGGCCGGGCTCGGCCTGCACCAGGCGCTCGCGAATGGCGAACAGGTGTTCGACCGGTACGCCGCCGAGGATCGGCGCGTTGGCTTCGAGCCAGTCGCGCAGGACCACTTCAGCGCTGGCAATCACCGGCGCGGTGTCCCACAGGGTGTCATCGAGGTCGAAGGTGATCAGCTTGATGCTCATGAGTCTGTGCCTTTGCTGCGTTTGGCCCGGGGGTGGGCGCTGTCGTACACCGCGGCCAGGTGCTGGAAGTCCAGGTGGGTGTAGATTTGCGTGGTGCTGATGTCGGCATGGCCGAGCATCTCTTGCACCGCACGCAGGTCCTGGGACGATTCCAGCAGATGGCTGGCGAAAGAATGGCGAAGCATGTGCGGGTGCAGGTGCTGGCCCAGCTCACGCTCGCCGGCGACCTTGACCCGCATCTGGATGGCCCGTGGGCTCAGGCGATTACCCTGACGTGTGATGAACACGGCGCTGTCGCGTGGGCCGCCGATGCCGCGCAGGCGCAACCACGCTTGCAGGGCCTCGCGGGCTTTACGGCCGACAGGCAGTACGCGCGCCTTGCCACCCTTGCCCAGCACCTGCACCAGCCCGCCGGCAAGGTCGAGGTATTCGAGGTCGAGGCCAGCCAGTTCGGACAGGCGCAGGCCTGACGAATAGAACAGTTCGAGGATGGCCTGGTCACGTCGGGCAATGAAGTCGTCGTCGACGCCGCCGTCGAGCAGTTGCAGGGCGCGGTCGGTATCCAGCGTCTTGGGCAGGCGGCGCTCGCCCTTGGGCGCAGACAGGCCGCTGGCCGGGTCGTGCTGGCACAGCCCTTCACGGTTCAGGTATCGGTACAAGCCGCGCACGGCCGACAGCAGGCGCGCCAGGCTGCGCGAGGATTGGCCTTGGTGGTGCTGACGGGCGATCAACTGGCGTAGCTGCTGGATTTGCAGCGCTTGCCAGCCGGCGATGCCCTGATCGTTGCAGTAGGCAATGACCTTGTCGAGGTCACGGCGGTAGGCCAGCAGGGTGTGCTCGGACACCTGGCGCTCATTGCGCAGGTGTGCGCAATAAGCCTCCAGCTGGCGTTCCATCAGCGCACCGGACGCAGGGTCTGGGTAACGCGCGGCACGACACGGCCCAGCACCTCGGCAATGTAGCCGAGGAACAGGGTGCCGACGCTGCTCTTGTAGTGTTGCGGGTCGCGGCTGCCAATCGCCAGCACGCCGTGCAGCCCTTGATATTCGAGGGCGGCAACGGCGCTGGAGCCGACTTCGAGGCGCTGATCTTCACCGAACAGGAACGCCAGCTCATGGTCGCGCAGGTTGCCGCTGACCGTTTTGCCGCCCCCCAGCAGGCCGCCGATGGCTTGGTGCGCCTCGGCGTTGCTGACCCAGCGGCCCACTGGCGCGACGTTATCGCCGAACAGGATCAGGCTGACGAAGGGCACCTGAAACTCCTGGCGCAGGCTGTCTTCGACCGCTATCACCACTTCTTCCAGGCTGCCTGCATCGAGCAGGTCGAGGATCAGCCGGCGGGTCTTGTCGAACAGCCGGTCGTTATCTCGCGCCACGTCCATCAGTTGCGACAGGCGATGGCGCATCTCGATGTTGCGGTCGCGCAGCAGCTTGAGCTGGCGCTCCACCAGCGACACGCTGTCGCCACGCTGGTGGGGGATGCGCTGCTCGACCAGCAGCTCGTCGTGCTCGGCGAAGAAGGTCGGGTGGGCGCGCAGGTACGCGACCACCGCCTCGGCATCGAGCTCGGTGGACTGCTGGGGTACAACCTTGGGCTGATCGGTCATGGCGGTTACTCGCTTAGAGACGAACCTGTCCTTCGTAGACGCGTACGGCCGGGCCGGTCATCAACACGGGCTTGCCGGGGCCGGCCCATTCGATGTGCAGGCGGCCACCCGGCAGGTCGAGGGTCACCGGTGAGTCCATCCAGCCTTGGCTGATAGCCGCCACGGCCGCAGCGCAAGCGCCGGTGCCGCAGGCCTGGGTCTCGCCGGCACCGCGTTCCCAGACCCGCAGGTTGGCACGGTGACGGTCGATGACCTGGATGAAGCCAGCGTTGACCCGCTGCGGGAAGCGCGGATGGTTTTCGATCTTCGGGCCCAGGGCATGCACAGGCGCGGTATGCACGTCATCGACGCGCAACACGGCATGTGGGTTGCCCATGGACACAGCGGCAATGGCGTGAACCTCGCCGTCGACTTCCAGTGGGTAACTCAGTGCCTGCTCGTCGGCGACAAAGGGGATTTCGGCCGGCACCAGGCGCGGCGGGCCCATGTCGACACTCACCTGGCCGTCGTTCTGCACGTCCAGCTCGATGATGCCGCTCTTGGTTTCGACGCGGATGCGCTTTTTCGCGGTCAGGCGCTTGTCCAGCACGAAGCGGGCAAAGCAGCGCGCACCGTTGCCGCACTGTTCGACTTCGGAGCCGTCGGCATTGAAGATCCGGTAGCGGAAGTCCACTTCTGGATTGTTCGGTGCCTCGACGATCAGCAGCTGGTCGAAGCCGATGCCGGTGTGGCGGTCGCCCCATTGCTTGGCATGCTTGGGCTGGATGTGTGCGTGCTGGCTGACCAGGTCGAGGACCATGAAGTCATTGCCCAGCCCATGCATCTTGGTGAAACGCAGCAGCATGGGCTCACTCCGGCAGCAGGCTTTCGCCAGCATACAGTTCGGCGACGGTTTCGCGGCGGCGTACTTCGAACGCCTGGTCACCGTCGACCAGGATTTCGGCGCAACGGCCACGGGTGTTGTAGTTCGAGCTCATGACAAAACCATAGGCGCCGGCAGACTGCACAGCCAGCAGATCGCCTTCGGCCAGGTTCAGCTCGCGCTCCTTGGCAATGAAGTCGCCGGTTTCGCAGATCGGCCCGACCAGGTCGTAGGCGCGGCCTTGGCCTTCGCGTGGGGTGACCGCGCTGACGCCCATCCAGGCCTGGTACAGGGCCGGGCGGATCAGGTCGTTCATCGCCGCATCGATGATGGCGAAGTCTTTGTGTTCGGTGTGCTTGAGGTACTCGACGCGGGTCAGCAGAACACCGGCGTTGGCCACGATGTAGCGGCCCGGCTCGAAGACCAGGGCCAGGTCGCGGTCGCCGACGCGCGCGCGGATGGCCTTGATGTAGTCGGCCACCAAAGGCGGCTCTTCATCGCGGTAGCGCACGCCAACGCCGCCACCCAGGTCAAGGTGGCGCAGGTGGATGCCGCAGTCGGCCAAGCGGTCGACCAGGTCCAGCAGGCGGTCGAGGGCATCGAGGAACGGCTCGACGGTGGTCAGCTGCGAGCCGATGTGGCAGTCGACACCGACCACGTCCAGGTTCGGCAGTTGGGCGGCACGCACGTAGATGGCTTCGGCGTCGGCGATGGCGATGCCGAATTTGTTTTCTTTGAGGCCGGTGGAGATGTACGGGTGGGTGCCGGCGTCGACGTCCGGGTTGACCCGCAGCGAGACCGGGGCAACCTTGCCCATCTCGGCGGCCACCACTTGCAGGCGCTCAAGCTCGTCGGTGGACTCGACGTTGAAGCAGTGCACGCCGACTTCCAGCGCGCGGCGCATGTCTTCGCGGGTCTTGCCGACACCGGAGAACACCACACGATCAGCACGGCCGCCAGCGGCCAGTACACGCTCCAGCTCACCGCCGGAAACGATGTCGAAGCCTGCGCCCATACGGGCCAGCACGTTCAGCACACCGAGGTTGGAGTTGGCCTTGACTGCAAAGCACACCAGGTGTTCGACGCCTTGCAGCGCGTCGGTATAGCTGCGGTACTGGGCTTCGATGTGGGCACGCGAGTACACGTAGGTCGGGGTGCCGAAACGTTCGGCGATGGCCGACAGGGCCACACCTTCCGCGAACAGTTCACCGTCGCGGTAATTGAAAGCGTTCATCTGATTTCCTTACTGCTCTGGCGTTTGCTCGGGCTGGATAGGCTGCTCTTCTTGCGGCTGTACCGCCGGAGCGTGCTTGTGCTGATGCGACTTCTGGCTGCCCTTGCCGTCCTTGCCGTCTTCCGGCAGGTACAGGGGGCCCTTCTGACCGCAGGCCGAAACGAGGCAGGCAACCGCGACCAGCGCCGCGAGCGAGGAAATCAGGCGCTTCATGGGTGAAATCCTTTGAAATATGCAGTATTGCGCCCGAGTATACCGAGCGACCGGCGGATTGCCTATGCAAGAGCCGGTCCGCCGGGCGGGCTATTCTTGCCGCCTGCAATGGCTAATCTTTGCATTCGGCGGCAAGCGCCCGTATCTTGCCCGGCTTGCCTGTAACGCAGCCAATTTCGAGGTTCCTGCAATGAGTTTGAGCGAAGCGCGTTTCCATGATCTGGTCGACGCGACCCAACAGGCCCTGGAAGACCTGTTCGACGAGAGCGGCATGGACCTGGACATGGAGAACTCCGCCGGTGTCCTGACCATCAAGTTCGACAACGGCAGCCAGTTGATCTTCAGCCGCCAGGAGCCCCTGCGCCAGTTGTGGCTGGCGGACAAGTCGGGTGGCTTCCACTTCGATTATGACGAAGAGAGCAAGAAGTGGATCTGCGAGAAGAGCGAAGAGCTGCTCGGCGAGATGCTGGAGCGCATCGTCTGGGAGCGGGCCGGCGAGAAGCTGGACTTTGACGAGATCTGAGATGAGTGAGCAGCCGCGGCCGCCCAAGCCGCTCTACAGCAATGTCAGCACGGCCGTGAAATCGCCGTGCATCAGCGTCTGCCGCCTGGATGAGCAGCGTGTCTGCACCGGCTGCCACCGCCCTGTGGAGCACATCCGCGAATGGCGGTCTGCAGACGACGAGCGGCGCCGGCAGATCTGCCGCGAAGCCGAGGCCTTGCGCGCACGGGCTTGAGTATTTGCCCGGCTGTGGTAGTGTCAGGTTCTGCGTCGGTGACGCCAAAGTCATCATAAACCCCGCCCTTGGGCGGGGTTTTGCTTTATTTGCCCGACGAAAATTGCCTGTTCAAAGGAGTCTGACTGGATCATGAGCACCAAGCCTTCCCTCATCCTCACCCGATTGGACGTACAACGTCTCGAGCGTCTGATCGACAGCCTCGACGAAAGTACGCCGGGTGTGCTCGCCCTGCAGGACGAGCTTGACCGCGCCGAACAGGTGGTCGGTCACGAGGACGTCCCGGCCGGGGTGGTGACCATGAACTCGCGCGTGCACTGCCGTGAAGAGGCCAGCGGCAAGGACTACCACTTGACCTTGGTGTACCCGAAGGATGCTGGGCCGGAAGGCAAGGTATCGATCCTGGCGCCGATTGGTTGTGCCTTGCTGGGCCTTTCGGTCGGTGAGCAGATCGACTGGCCGGCGCCGGGCGGCAAGACCCTCAAGCTGAAGCTGCTGGAAGTCGAGTACCAGCCAGAAGCGGCGGGTGATTTCGACCTGTGAGCCTTGAGGGCCGCTGCGCCAAGTCTCTTGTGGCAGCGGGCAAGCCCGCTCCCATACGGCCCCGCTGGTTCACCCCCCGACCGCTGCTTGCAGCTGCTCTAGCCCCTCATTCAGCGCCTGTTCCAGCTCCCGCTTGTAACGCAGGTACAAAACGGTTGCGCCCAGCTCATCACCCAGCAGCTCGGACAAATCCAGGTCGGTAATGTAGCAGCGGTAATGACCGGCGCTACGGCGTTGCCCGATGATCTGCCGGGCGACCACGGCGTACAGCTGGTCGCCATGGTCCAGCTCGGAGAACTCCTGCTGGTCACAGTACAACGTCACCGTCACGGCGCCCGCAGCACCGCCCTGGATAATCGCCTGAACCTCATAGTACGGCTGGCCGCTGCCCTCGACAGGCACCAGCCGTGGCTCGATGCTGCGCGCCTTGCCAGGGCCTGACGGCAGTAACTGCCCATATTGGATATCCAGCGAAGCGGGGCGCAGGGCGTCCAGCGGCAGTTGGGTATCGCGGCGCATCAGCACCGAACGCAGGAAGCGTTGCAGCGGCAGCAGCAGATGGGCTTCATCCTGCAATGGCAGGCGCTGTTGCCACAGCGCGTTGTACTCATCCAGCACATACAGATCGGCCCAGGCGCCTTGCAGGCGATAGAACACTTGGATGCACGCGGGCCGCCCCTGCTCCAGCACCAGTGCCAGGTCGTGGTCCTGCAGGGCATTGGCGTCCAGGTGCAGCGGGCTGTAGCGGCTGCGTTCTTCGCTCAGGTAGTCCAGCAGCGCCTGGTGGTCAGCCAGGGTCGCCAGGCTTACCTGGCCGGGCAGCAGCTCCAGCACATGGGTGTGCTGGGCTACCTGCAGCAGGTAGCGGTAGTTTGCCCCCTGGTCGAGCAACTGTTGCACCGTGGCGAACACCTCCTCGACCCGCTGCTCGATGGCCTGGGCGCGGTTGTGGCAGAAGCAGCGTACCCGTAGCCGGGGGCGGTGGCCGCGCTGGCCGAGGCTGTTGAGGTAATCGCGCAGGCAGCGCAGCAACGCGTGCTCGCCGTCGTAGCGCTGTACCAGCACTTCGTTCCAGCTGTTGAGGGTGACCTGGTCCAGCGTCAGCACCAGGTTTTCGCGCACGCCGGCGTAGCTCAGCGAGTCGGTGCGCTCGGTGGTCATCAGGATGTTCAGGTCGCGGTGCTGGCGCAGCGGGTCGATGCCGACGTTGATCAGCAACAGGATCTCGTCGGCCACACTGGGCTGCAGCAGGCGGACTTCGCTGACGGTCGGCAGCGGCAGGTCGAGGGTCTGCTGCAAGCTGCCCAGCAGGTTGAACAGCTCGAGCTCGCGCAGGTCACTGGCGCCAGGATGCACGGCGAAGCGTGTACTGCTGTCGATGACGCCATTGCGATGGGCCCAGGTCAGCAGTTCGAGCAGCTCGCGGCAACGTTTGATCGGGCTGAAATGCGTCACCTCGTGCGTGCTCAGGTTGCCGGTGTAAAGCTCCCAGTGGTGGCTGCCCGGCTCTTTGCGGTTGGGGGCCTGGACCAGGGTGAGGGTGCCCTCTGCCAGGTCCGGGGCGATCCCAGGGTTGATCACCTCGGTCTTGCCGGCACGGCGCTCGAAGGCGGCGTACAGGCGCCGGCCCAGCACATTGAGGTCACGCTGGTCGGCGCGGCTGCTGGCGTTGCGGGTCTGGGCGAACTGGCTGAGGAAGCGGTAGCTGTGGTTCAGCTCAGCCACCAGCTCGCGGCGTTCGACCGCGACCTGGCCAACCTTCCATTGGCTGCGGCTGTCGAGCAGGGCCAGCTGGCGCTCGTCCCAACCCCATTCGTCCGTCAGGCGCTGCAGCAATTGGCGCTGCCAACCGTTGGCGCGCACCTGGCCGCTGAGTTTCTTGTTGACCTTCAGGTACAGGCTGCGCCTGACCAGCTCAAGGCGCGCCGTTTCGCCGCGTTGCCGCAGATAGTGCTCGATGCGCCGATAGACCATCACGTAAGGGTCCAGCTCGTCGAGGTCGAGCTGGTTGGCGAACACCGCATGCTTGTAGTCCAGGCTCAGGCAGCGAACGGCAGGGTGCTCGCTGGCGTAGGCTTCGGTCAGCAGCAGTTTGAGCAGCGATTTGTAGGGCGAGTCGATGCCTTTGAACAGTTGCCACAGCCCTGCACCCACGAACTCGCCGGGGGGGATATGCGCCAGGTTGCCGAGGTCGAGCACGTCCTGGCTGCGGATGAAGCGCTTGCTGAGCAAGGTCTGGGTATAGGCACTGTAGTTGTGCTCTTCGTAGACCGGCACCAGCCACCACAGCGGCGTACGCCCAGCCAGCCAGATGGCGGTGCGGTAGAACTCGTCGAGCAGCAGGTAATGCTGGGTGGTGCCGCAGTCGTCGGAGCCAAGCTGGCCGTCCCGCTCGCCTTGCGCAAAGCCTTGCGGGTCGATGAGGAAGAAGTGTGCCTCGGCGCCCAGGCTGGCGGCCCAGGTTTCCAGCAGTTGGCATTTGCGGCGCAGCTCGTTCAGCAGGTCATCACCCAGGCCTGGCGCATGGCAGACCCACAAGTCCATGTCGCTTTGTTCGGCCTGGGCCAGCGAGCCCAGGCTGCCCATCAGGAACACGCCATGGATTGGGCGCGCTGCCTGCCCCTGGCGGGCCTTGTAGGCGAACGAGCGTGCCAGCCGTTGCGCTTCGGCGACCAGGTCGTCGGCAGGCTCGAAACCGGCCACCCCGGCGGGCGTGCTGCTCGAGACATAGCCGGGCAGCAGTGGGTGGTTGACGTGGAACAGCAGCGGCAACAGCGTCAGTACCTGTTGCTGGCGGGTCGACAGCCCCTCCATCGCACGTTGCAGGCGACCTTGGTTGAGCGTCAGAAAGCGCGCACGCAAGGTCGCCAGAACTTTGCGGTCGATGCCTTCGTCCAGGTCTGGGCGGATTTCTTGGGGGTGGTTCATTGCGCGCTCGTGGCAGGCCAGTAGGGCTGCCGCGAGTTTAGCCTGAGTGAACCAGTCGGATAAGCGCTAAATCGACTTGTTGGCGTCATTTTTCCAGCGTCCTTGCGTGTGGGTGAAGCCCGCCGACTCCAGCTTTCAGCCCGCTTCGGGCATGATGGGCTGCATGAGCGTAGTCTCGCTGATTTAGAGGTGTTTACGGATGCGTGTATGGATCGATGCCGACGCTTGCCCCAAGGCGGCAAAGGATTTGATCGTCAAGTTCGCCCTCAAGCGCAAACTCGAGGTGGTGATGGTGGCAGGCCAGGCGCAAAGCAAGCCGGCCTTTGCCTGTGTGCGGCTGATCGTGGTACCCAGCGGTATGGATGCGGCCGACGACTATTTGGTCGACAACGCCGAGCCTGGTGAACTGGTGATCTGCAGCGACGTGCCGTTGGCCGATCGGCTGGTCAAGAAAGGCGTGGCGGCGCTGGACCCGCGCGGGCGCGAGTTTGACGAGCGCAACATGGGCGACCGGCTGGCGACGCGCAACCTGTTCACCGATTTGCGCGAGCAAGGGCAGGTTGGGGGAGGGCAGGCGCCGTATGGCGAGCGCGAGAAACAGGCATTCGCCAATGCGCTGGACCGGATTATCGCGCGCTTGTCCAAGCCCACCTGACGTCCACGGCTTTTGTAGGAGCAGCCTTGTGCTGCGAAAGGGCCGGCATGGCCACTGAATGCCTTGAGGCTTCAACGGCCTCTTCGCAGCGCAAGGCTGCTCCTACCAAGGCAGCGTAGGCTGGGGGTTATTGGTCGCCCTCGTGGGTCAGCTCCAGCACCCGGTCTACCAGCTTGTAGATCCCACCGGCTGCTTCGCTGATCGACTTCGCAACCATGTAGGCCGGGGTCGTCACCAGCTTGCGCTGGGTGTCTTCAACGATGTCGTGCACATCGCACTCTTCATGCTTGCCACCCATCTTCTCTACCGCAGCAGCCGTGCCGGCATCGTTGCCGATGGTGCAGACCACGCCTGGGCCGTAAATCTTCGCCGCCAGTGCTGGCGAGATGCAGATCAGCCCAACCGGCTTGCAGGCATCGGCAAAGGCTTCGGCCAGGGCCAGCACGTCTGGGTTGACGCTGCAGTTGGTGCCTTCGACGGCAAAGTTGGAGAGGTTTTTCGCCGCCCCGAAACCACCGGGCACAATCAGTGCATCGAAGTCTTCGGCATTGGCTTCGCGGATGTCCTTGACCTCGCCACGGGCAATACGCGCCGACTCCACCAGCACGTTGCGCGACTCGGGCATTTCTTCGCCGGTCAGGTGATTGATCACATGCATCTGCGCGATGTTCGGCGCAAAGCACTGCACCTGCGCCCCGCGCTGGTCGAGGCGCAGCAGGGTGATCACGCTTTCGTGGATTTCGGCGCCGTCATAGACGCCACAGCCGGAAAGTATCACCGCTACTTTTTTCGTCATGCTCATTACTCCAGTGTCGAGGCGCTAAATGTCCTCTAGTTTGGCAGATGTAGCCATAGGGATTCCCGCGGTCGCGGCCTAATCTTTGTGGATAACGCCTGAGGTCGTCACCATGGACCTGATACTGCTGGCCGTGCCGTTCTTCTTCGTATTGATCGCCGTCGAGCTGGTGGCTGACCGCGTGCGTGGCCAGCGTAATTACACCCTGGCCGACGCGATCAACAGCCTGAGTACAGGCGCCTTGTCGACCAGCACTGGCCTGTTGACCAAAGGTGTCGGGCTGCTGACCTATGCCTTGGCCTGGGAGCATCTGGCGCTGCTGCGCTTGCCCCAGCAAGCGTGGTGGGTGTGGGTGCTGGCGTTCGTCCTGTACGACCTCTGCTACTACTGGCTGCACCGCCTGGGGCACGAACGCAACGTGCTGTGGGCGGCCCATTCGGTGCACCACCAGAGCGAGGAGTACAACCTCACCACGGCGCTGCGCCAGACCAGCAGCGGCTTCATTTTTTCGTGGATCTTCTACCTGCCATTGGCGCTGATCGGCGTGCCGCCCCTGGTGTTCATCACCGTGGCGTCGCTGAACCTGCTGTACCAGTTCTGGGTGCATACCCGGCACATTGCCAAACTCTGTTGGCTTGAGTGGATATTCATCACGCCATCCAACCATCGCGTCCACCATGCGCAAAATCCTGTTTACTTGGATCGCAATTACGGCGGCGTGTTCATTCTCTGGGACCGCCTGTTCGGAACGTTCAAGGAAGAGGACCCGGCCGAGCCCGTGGTGTTCGGCGTGACCACGCCACTGGCCAGCTGGAACCCGCTGTGGGCCAACCTGCAGTTCTACGCCCAGCTGTGGCGTGATGCCCGGCGCACGCGCAGCGTGTGGGACAAGTGGCGGATCTGGTTCATGCCCACGGGCTGGCGCCCGGCCGATGTCGCGGCGCGTTACCCGCAGGCCAAGCCGGACCTGGCGTTGTTTTGCAAGTTCGAGGTTGCCCTGGGGCGGGCGCAGCAGGCCTATGTAGCGGCGCAGTTCGTCGTCTATGTGGCCTTGGGCAGCTATTTGATGGAGGCCGCGGAGCGCGTGCCTGCCGCCGCCCTGATACTGGGCTGGTCGGTGATGGCCTTGGGCCTGTTCGTGCTCGGCGCGCTGCTGGAGAACCGGCCCTGGGCCGTGCGCCTGGAGCGGGCGCGGTTGCTGTCGAATGCGCCAGCGCTGTACCTGGCTGGCGCTCTGGGCTTAGCGGTGATCACGCCGCTTGGGTGGGTCTTGCTCCTGGCTTACAGCCTGCTCAGCGTCTGGGGCCTGAGCCAGTGCCGCCGCCTTGCGCTCCGCGCGCAGGGTGCGGAAGCGCCGGCGCAGCCAGAGCAGGACACCGAGCAACAACAGGCCGCCGAGCACCCATAGCTCGTACTTCTTCACATTGCCCAGCAAGCCTTCGAGGATGGCGCCGAAGTGGTAGGCCGCTGCGCCCAGGGCCAGCGCCCAGATGGCGGCACCGAGGCCGTTGAGCAGCAGGTAGCGGCGCGGCGGATAGCCCGACAGGCCAATGGCCACCGGCATGACCGTGCGCAGCCCATAGACGAAGCGGAAGCTCAGCACCCAGATGTCGGGGTGGCGGCGGATGTGGTCCAGCGCCCGATCACCCATGGCCTGCCAGCGCGGTTTGCGTGCCAGGATCTTACGCCCATGGCGACGGCCCATGAAGTACCACAGCTGATCGCCGGCATAGCTGCCGAAGAAGGCCACCAAGCACACCAGCTTGATGTCCATGTAACCGCGGAACGCGAGGAAACCCGCAAGCACCAGGATGGTCTCGCCTTCAAAGAAGGTGCCTAGAAAAAGGGCGAAGTAGCCGAAATCCTGCAGGAATTGTTGAAGCATTTTCTGAGGTGCTGGCGAAATGAACGCGCAGCCTACCCCTTCGCGCGCGTGGATGAAAGTGTCCAAATGTGTCTCGACGTGAACAATTCCTACAAGGACAATGCCTTCGGCCACAAGTCGCAGGCTTGCCAGTGGGTGTAACACAGGCGTCATAATGGCCGCTTATCGTCCCGCTCAATTGATGATAGGGCGTTAACGTCCTCCAGGAACGTCCAGATGAATAATGAAGTGCTCACCCCTGTCGCGATCAAGGACGCCCAGGCAGTCCCCGAAGAGATGGTGCAAACCCCGCCAGACCTGCCGCCGGCGCCAGAGCCCGAGCCTGTGGTCGAGGCCGCGGCACCGGCCCCCGCGCCGGCACCGGCGATCACCGTCCCGGGCCTCGACGACAGCAGCCTGTACATTCATCGCGAGCTGTCGCAGTTGCAGTTCAACATTCGGGTGCTGGAGCAGGCACTGGACGAGAGCTACCCGCTGCTCGAGCGTCTGAAATTCCTGCTGATCTTCTCCAGCAACCTCGACGAATTCTTCGAGATCCGCGTCGCCGGCCTGAAGAAGCAGATCAATTTCGCCCGCGAACAGGCCGGGGCCGACGGCTTGCAGCCGCACCAGGCGCTGGCGCGCATCAGCGAGCTGGTGCACACCGAGGTGGATCGCCAGTACGCGATCCTCAACGACGTGCTGCTGCCAGAGCTTGAAAAACACCACATCCGCTTCATCCGTCGCCGTCACTGGACGCCCAAGCTCAAGACCTGGGTGCGGCGCTTCTTCCGTGACGAGATCGCGCCGATCATCACCCCGATCGGCCTCGACCCGACGCACCCGTTCCCCTTGCTGGTGAACAAGAGCCTCAACTTCATCGTCGAGCTCGAAGGCGTCGATGCTTTCGGCCGCGACTCGGGCCTGGCGATCATCCCGGCGCCGCGCCTGTTGCCGCGGGTCATCCGCGTGCCTGAAGAAGTCGGTGGCCCGGGCGCTAACTATGTATTCCTGTCGTCGATGATCCACGCGCACGCCGACGACCTGTTCCAGGGCATGAAGGTCAAGGGCTGCTACCAGTTCCGCCTGACCCGAAACGCCGACCTGGCGCTGGACTCCGAAGAAGTCGACGACTTGGCCCGCGCCCTGCGCGGCGAGCTGTTCTCGCGCCGTTACGGTGATGCCGTGCGGCTTGAGGTGGCTGATACCTGCCCGAAACACCTGTCGGACTACCTGCTCAAGCAGTTCAGCCTGAGTGAGAGCGAGCTGTACCAGGTCAATGGCCCGGTCAACTTGACCCGCCTGTTCAGCATCACCGGCCTCGACAGCCACCCGCAGCTGCAATACATGCCGTTCACCCCGGCGATCCCCAAGCTGCTGCAGAACGCTGACAACATCTTCAGCGTGATCAGTAAGCAGGACGTGCTGCTGATGCACCCGTTCGAGTCGTTCACGCCGGTGGTCGACCTGCTGCGCCAGGCCGCCAAGGACCCGCATGTGCTGGCCGTGCGCCAGACCCTGTATCGCTCCGGTGCCAACTCGGAGATCGTCGACGCGTTGGTGGACGCTGCCCGTAACGGCAAGGAAGTCACTGCGGTGATCGAATTGCGCGCGCGTTTCGACGAAGAGTCCAACCTGCAGATGGCCAGCCGCCTGCAAGCGGCGGGTGCGGTGGTGATTTACGGGGTGGTCGGGTTCAAGACCCACGCCAAGATGATGCTGATCCTACGGCGTGAGCAGGGCGAAATCGTCCGCTATGCGCACCTGGGTACCGGCAACTACCACGCCGGCAACGCCCGCCTGTACACCGACTACAGCCTGCTGACTTCTGACGACGCCCTCACCGAAGACGTCGGCAAGCTGTTCAGCCAGCTGATCGGCATGGGTAAGACCCTGCGCATGAAAAAGCTGCTGCACGCACCCTTCACGCTGAAGAAGGGCATGCTCGACATGATTGCCCGCGAGACCCAGTTCGCACTGGACGGCAAGCCTGCGCACATCATCGCCAAGTTCAACTCGCTGACCGATGCCAAGGTCATCAAGGCGCTGTACAAGGCTAGCCAGTCCGGGGTGCGCATCGACCTGGTGGTGCGCGGTATGTGCTGCCTGCGGCCAGGTATTCCGGGGGTTTCGCACAACATTCACGTGCGCTCGATCATCGGCCGCTTCCTGGAGCACACCCGGGTGTTCTACTTCCTCAATGGCGGCGAGGAGCAGATCTACCTGTCCAGTGCCGACTGGATGGAGCGCAACCTCGACAAGCGCGTCGAGACCTGCTTCCCGGTCGAAGGCAAGAAGCTGTTGCTGCGGGTGAAGAAAGAGCTGGAAAGCTACCTGACCGACAACACCCATGCCTGGACGCTGCAGTCGGATGGGCGCTACGTGCGCAGCACCCCGACCGGCAACCAGAACCCGCGCAGTGCCCAGGCGACCCTGCTGGAGCGCCTGAGCAACCCGGTCCTCAACGTACGCTGAGGACGAAGCCGACCCGGGCCAGCCACTCCGCCTCGTTGGCGAAGTCGGCCTGGGTCAGCTGGTTCTGCTCCAGCCAGCCTTCAGGGAAGACCACATCGAGGCTGTTGTCGCCTGCTTGCAGCTGTACCTTCGGCATTTGCTGCGTGCCACGAATGTGGTGGAACAGGATGGCGAAGCGCAGCAGTACGCACAGGCGAATCAGCTGCACGCCTTCATCGCCGAACTCGGCGAACTTGTCCTTGGGGATGTTGCGGCGATGGCCGCGTACCAGCAGGGCCATCATCTGCTGATCCTCACGGGAGAAGCCCGACAGGTCGGAGTGCTCGATCAGGTAGGCGCCGTGCTTGTGGTAGTGATAGTGGGCGATGTCCAGCCCAACTTCGTGCACTTTCGCGGCCCATCCCAGAAGATCGCGCCAATTGCCCTCTTCCAGATTCCAAGCTTTTGCTACCTGGTCGAACGCGTGCAGTGCCTTGCGCTCGACGCGCGCGGCCTGGCCTTGGTCGACGTGGTAACGCTCCATCAAGGAGTTGAGGGTGCGCTCGCGCACGTCTTCGTGGTGATGGCGGCCGAGCAGGTCGAACAGCACGCCTTCGCGCAGGGCGCCGTCGCAGTGGTCCATGCGTTGCAGTTCGAGGGCGTCGAAGATGGCCTCGAGAATCGCAAGGCCTGCCGGGAAGATAGTGCGGCGGTCTGGCTTGACCCCTTCGAAGTCGATCTTGTCGACCTCGCCCAGCTTGAACAGTTTGCGTTTGACCCACGCCAGCCCTTCGGCGTTGACCTCGCCATTGCCCAGGCCGCTGGCCTTGATGGCTGCGCCGATGGCGCGGATGGTGCCGGACGACCCGATGGCTTCGTCCCAGGTCAGGCGGTGCAGGGCGTTTTCGATGCTCATCAGCTCCAGGCGCGCGGCGGTGTAGGCCTGGGCATAACGCGCCGGGGTGATCTTGCCGTCGCGGAAGTAGCGCTGGGTGAAGCTGACGCAGCCCATTTGCAGGCTCTCGCGCAGCAGTGGCTCGAACCGCTGGCCGATGATGAACTCGGTACTGCCGCCGCCGATGTCGGCGACCAGGCGCTTACCTGGGTTGTCGGCCAGGGTGTGGGAGACGCCGAGGTAGATCAGGCGGGCTTCCTCACGGCCGGAAATCACTTCCACCGGGTGCCCGAGAATGGCCTCGGCGCGCTGGATGAATTCGTTGCGGTTGCGCGCCTCGCGCAGGGCGTTGGTGCCAACGATGCGCACCGCACCCGCGGGCAGCCCGTTGATCAGTTGGGCGAAGCGCTTGAGGCATTCGAGGCCCCGTTCCATGGCTTCTTCGCTGAGCTTGCGCTCTTCGTCGATGCCGGCGGCCAGCTGAACCTTTTCCCCCAGCCGTTCGAGAATGCGGATCTCGGTGTGGTGGGCCTTGGCCACGACCATGTGAAAACTGTTGGAGCCAAGGTCGATGGCGGCGATCAGAGACAGGTTCTTCGCGTTGGTATGCGGCATGATCTGGATGTTCTCGGTCGTTAACCTGGCAATCGTGACACGATACGGGGCTGTCGCCAACGCGTGGCACGCCAAGGCTTGATGCAGGGCAATGTGCCATTCGATGTTATGACACGCATATGACAGTTTCGATTCGCGGCGTCTTGCACAACTATAGTTACACTCAATCGTCTGTGACTTCCTGTAGTCAGCCTCTGCGGCTATGATGGGCCACGTTTTTATGCTTACGACCCCGGAGATATCCATGAGCAGCGATCTGATCAAACACGTCACCGACGCCACCTTCGAGGCCGAAGTCCTGCAAGCCCAAGGCCCGGTGCTGGTCGACTACTGGGCTGAATGGTGCGGTCCATGCAAGATGATCGCTCCGGTTCTGGACGACATCGCTTCCACCTACGAAGGCAAACTGACTGTCGCCAAGCTGAACATCGACGACAACCAGGAAACCCCGGCCAAGCATGGCGTGCGTGGCATCCCAACGCTGATGCTGTTCAAGAACGGCAACGTCGAGGCTACCAAGGTCGGCGCACTGTCCAAATCGCAGCTGGCCGCGTTCCTCGACGCCCACCTGTGATGTGAAAAAGCCCCGGAAATACCGGGGCTTTTCTTTTCCAACCCACTAGACGTCGAAAAAAGCAAGTGTTACATTCGGCCTCGCACTGCTTCTCCAGTGCCCCCTGCACGCCGTCGCCGACGCACTCCTAATTAGAATCTGTGCGCGATCCTATCGCCTTCTAGCGGCGCGGCTTCATTAAGCCAGAAGCTTAATCCTCCCTTCATACATGATTACGTCACTCCCCTTATGAACCTGACTGAACTCAAGCAAAAGCCGATTACCGATCTGCTGGAAATGGCCGAACAGATGGGCATCGAAAACATGGCCCGTTCGCGCAAACAGGACGTGATTTTCGCCCTGCTGAAGAAGCACGCGAAAAGCGGCGAAGAGATCTCGGGTGACGGCGTGCTGGAGATTCTCCAGGATGGTTTCGGTTTCCTGCGTTCGGCTGATGCGTCCTACCTGGCCGGCCCCGACGACATCTACGTCTCGCCTAGCCAGATCCGCCGTTTCAACCTGCGTACCGGCGATACCATAGTCGGCAAGATCCGCCCGCCGAAGGAAGGGGAGCGTTACTTCGCCCTGCTGAAGGTCGACACGATCAACTTCGATCGCCCTGAAAACGCGAAGAACAAGATCCTGTTCGAAAACCTGACGCCGCTGTTCCCCAACAAGCGCCTGAAGATGGAAGCCGGTAACGGTTCCACCGAAGACTTGACCGGCCGCGTCATCGACCTGTGCGCCCCGATCGGCAAAGGCCAGCGTGGCCTGATCGTCGCCCCGCCGAAAGCGGGTAAAACGATCATGCTGCAGAACATCGCGGCGAACATCACCCGTAACAACCCCGAGTGCCACCTGATCGTCCTGCTGATCGACGAGCGCCCGGAAGAAGTGACCGAAATGCAGCGCACCGTGCGCGGCGAAGTGGTCGCTTCGACCTTCGACGAGCCGCCAACCCGCCACGTGCAGGTTGCCGAGATGGTCATCGAGAAGGCCAAGCGCCTGGTCGAGCACAAGAAAGACGTGGTCATCCTGCTCGACTCCATCACCCGTCTGGCACGTGCCTACAACACCGTGATCCCGAGCTCCGGCAAGGTCCTCACCGGTGGTGTCGACGCCCACGCCCTGGAGAAGCCGAAGCGTTTCTTCGGTGCCGCGCGTAACATCGAAGAAGGCGGTTCGCTGACCATCATCGCCACCGCGCTGGTCGAAACCGGCTCGAAGATGGACGAAGTGATCTACGAAGAGTTCAAGGGTACCGGCAACATGGAGCTGCCCCTGGACCGTCGTATCGCCGAGAAGCGTGTGTTCCCGGCCATCAACATCAACCGCTCCGGCACCCGCCGCGAAGAGCTGCTGACCGCCGACGACGAACTGCAGCGCATGTGGATCCTGCGCAAGCTGCTGCACCCGATGGACGAAATCGCCGCCATCGAGTTCCTGGTCGACAAGCTCAAGCAGACCAAGACCAACGACGAGTTCTTCTTGTCGATGAAGCGTAAGTAAGCTTCGCTGCATCACGCAAAAAGCCGGGGAAACCCGGCTTTTTGCTGTTTGTCACAAAAGATCGTTCGCCAGCCCCCAGAACGCAGGCCACCATGCTGCCTGCGGTTTTCGGTCATGCCCCTGCAGGCATCAACCTCACGCCGTCATCGAGCCTAGCCCCAGGGTCGGTGAATAAGTCGACACATGGATTGTCTCTTATAAGGTACAATATGGATGTACACAGTTCATCACGTTCTATCCGTCAACGGTGTGGATCTCTACCAAGCCTGGTTGGATACCATTCGCGACACCCGGTTGAAAGCAAGAATTACCACACGCATCGACCGAGCAGAACAGGGCCATTTCGGTGTGACCGAGCCAGTGGGTGATGGCGTGTTCGAGATGAAACTGGATTTTGGGCCAGGCTACCGCATCTATTACGCCACCCGTGGGCGGAGCATTATTTTCCTGCTCGGAGGCGGCTCGAAAGACCGGCAGCAGGCTGATATCGACCAAGCCAAGTTGCTTTGGCACAGGCACAAGGTAACGCTATGACCGGCACACGTTCGCATGAAGAAAGTGTTCTTGAGATGCTTCGCAATGACGAAGCCTTCGCCATCGACTATCTCGCCGTGGCACTCGAGGAAATCGATGAGCCTGGTGGTGCTGCGGGCTTTCTGACGGCGGTCCGCCGCGTGGCTGAAGCGCGCGGCGGCTTGGGCAATCTTGCGCAGGCCACGGGGCTTGCCCGTCCCAATCTCTATCGCGCGCTGGCAGCGGACGGTGATCCTCGGCTATCGACCGTGCTTAAGGTGCTGCAAGCACTGGGAATCGGGCTGTCAAAAGTGGTAACGCATAATAGCGAACAGCACCACAGCGGCTGATCCCAGACTCCTTTGGCCAATTTGCCCCCTTAGGCGCTACACTCTGCACCCCGACCGATACGGCCAACACGAGGCTCCTGCATGCAGTATCGCGACTTGCGCGACTTCATCCGTGGCCTGGAACAGCGCGGTGAACTCAAGCGCATCCAGGTTCCGATCTCTCCCGTCCTGGAAATGACCGAGGTCTGCGACCGCACCCTGCGTGCCAAAGGCCCGGCGTTGCTGTTCGAGAAGCCTACCGGGTACGACATCCCGGTACTGGGCAACCTGTTCGGCACGCCCGAGCGGGTGGCCATGGGCATGGGCGCTGAGTCGGTCGAAGAACTGCGCGAAATCGGCAAGCTGCTGGCCTTCCTCAAAGAACCAGAGCCGCCGAAAGGCCTGAAGGATGCCTGGTCGAAGCTGCCGATCTTCAAGAAGGTCGTGTCGATGGCGCCGAAGGTGGTCAAGGACGCGGTGTGCCAGGAAGTCGTGGTCGAAGGTGACGATGTCGACCTTGGCCAGTTGCCGATCCAGCACTGCTGGCCAGGCGATGTGGCCCCGCTGATCACCTGGGGCCTGACCGTTACCCGCGGCCCGAACAAGGACCGCCAGAACCTGGGCATCTACCGCCAGCAGGTCATCGGCCGCAACAAGGTCATCATGCGCTGGCTGAGCCACCGTGGCGGCGCGCTGGATTACCGCGAGTGGTGCGAGAAGCACCCCGGCCAGCCGTTCCCAGTGGCCGTGGCGCTGGGCGCAGACCCTGCAACCATCCTGGGCGCCGTGACGCCGGTGCCGGATACCCTGTCCGAATACGCCTTCGCGGGCCTGCTGCGTGGCAACCGCACCGAGCTGGTCAAGTGCCGTGGCAGCAACCTGCAGGTGCCGGCCACCGCCGAGATCATTCTCGAAGGCGTGATTCACCCGGGCGAAATGGCGCCGGAAGGCCCCTACGGTGACCACACCGGCTATTACAACGAAGTGGACAGCTTCCCGGTGTTCACGGTCGAGCGCATCACTCACCGGCTAAAACCGATCTACCACAGCACCTACACGGGCCGTCCGCCGGATGAGCCGGCGATTCTCGGCGTGGCGCTGAACGAAGTGTTCGTGCCGATCCTGCAAAAGCAGTTCCCGGAGATCGTCGACTTCTACCTGCCACCGGAAGGTTGCTCGTACCGCATGGCGGTGGTGACCATGAAAAAACAATACCCAGGCCACGCCAAGCGCGTGATGCTGGGTGTGTGGTCGTTCCTGCGACAGTTCATGTACACCAAGTTTGTTATCGTCACCGACGATGACATCAACGCCCGCGACTGGAACGATGTGATCTGGGCCATCACCACGCGCATGGACCCCAAGCGTGATACGGTGATGATCGACAACACCCCGATCGACTACCTGGACTTCGCGTCGCCGGTGTCCGGGTTGGGGTCGAAGATGGGCCTGGACGCCACCCACAAGTGGCCGGGCGAGACTACACGCGAATGGGGACGGGTCATCGTCAAGGACGAGGCCGTCACCCGCCGTATCGATGAGCTGTGGGATCAGTTGGGAATAGATTGATGCAGGTAACGTTGCAGCCGTCCGGGGCAGTGCTGGCGCTTGAACCCGGGGAACGGATCCTGGATGGAGCGCGGCGGCTCGGCTATGACTGCCCGAACAGCTGCCGCAATGGCAATTGCCATGTTTGCGCCGCCTTGCTGGTGGAAGGGAGCGTCCGCCAGAACGGCGAAGTACGCGACCATGGCGAGCTGTTCACCTGTATTGCCGAACCGCTGGAGGATTGCGTGTTGCTCTGGGACGGTGTGCTCGCCCTGGGCGAGCTGCCAGTGCGCAAGCTGGCGTGTAGCGTGAGCGAATGCGTCGAGGTCGGTGGCGACGTTTGGCGCGTGCGCCTGCGTGCGCCTGCCGGCAAGCCGCCGCGTTATCACGCCGGTCAGTACCTGATGATCGAGCGCGAGGGCGGCAAGCAGGCGGCGTTCTCCCTGGCCTCTGCGCCCCATGGTGGGCGTGAGCTGGAACTGCACGTGCTGGCGCGTGAGCCCAGCGCGCTGCAGCTGATCGAGCAACTGCAGCGTGATCGCCTGGCGCGCATCGAAATGCCTTTCGGTGATGCGCACCTGGCCGAGTTGCCAGACGGGCCGCTGGTGCTGATCGCCGCCGGTACGGGAATGGGCCAGATGCACAGCCTGGTCGAGCATTGCCGCGCCCAGGGCTTCAAGCATCCGGTACACCTTTACTGGGGTGTGCGTCGGCCTGAGGACTTTTACCAGATCGAGCATTGGGACGAATGGTTGCGCCTGCCCAACCTGTTCCTGCACAAGGTCGTCAGTGACCTTTGTGGGTGGGAAGGCCGTTGCGGCATGCTGCACGAGGCCGTTTGCGAAGACATCCACGACCTCAACGGCGTGCACGTCTACGCCAGCGGCTCGCCAAACATGGTCTATGCCACCCTCGATGCCCTGGTCGAGGCCGGTATGGATGCACACCGCATGCGCGCCGATGTATTTGCCTACGCGCCGCGCGGCTAATAACTCAAGTTCAACCGAGTGGGTATAAGGCGGTAATTGTTACCGCCTTGGCTAATAACTTCCCTGCGCTCGAAACAATGCTCTCCAATCGTCGGAAGTTCGCGTGAAACTTTAGCTTTCAGGCTTGAGTGTTGGCGCGTTTCTATCCTAAGGTTAATGCAGACACCTTAGGTGCGGGGCGCAAACCCCGGCACACAGCGATTCTCGCTTCATCTGTAGTTCACAGGGAATAATGGCGGCAGCGTATGTCGGCAATTGAAAGTTTGTCCTGGACAAGTGCTTACCCTCCGGCGCTCGACTTCGGCCAGCAACTGACCCACGAGCAATTGATCAACTCCATGCAACTGACCATGTCACGCCATGAAGGCGGGCCTGTGTGGTTGTTCGCCTATGGTTCATTGATCTGGCGACCGGAGTGCAGTTCGGTAGAGCGGCAGCGCGCACGGGTGCACGGTTATCACCGTGGGCTGTACCTGTGGTCGCACGAGCACCGTGGCACACCGGAAACGCCCGGCCTGGTGTTCGGCCTGGACCGTGGTGGGTCATGCAGTGGTTTTGCCTATCGGCTGGATGAAAGCAACCTGGATGATTCGCTGATGGCCCTGTGGCAACGCGAGATGCCGTACCCGGCCTACCGCCCGCATTGGCTCAGCTGCCGGTTGGGTGATGGCAGCAAGGTGCAGGCCTTGGGTTTTGTGCTGGAGCGCCATTTGCCGTGCTATGCGGGGAATTTGCCCGACACACTGCTCAGCCAGATCCTTGCCAGTGCCAAGGGGCGATATGGCACCACGCGCGAGTATGTGGAGCAGACGTTGAATGCGTTGCGCAGCCACCAAATGCCGGATCGCAACCTGGAGGCGCGGTTCAGGCGCTGCCATAACCTGCGGGAAGTCTGATTTATTGACTGGCAGTACCGGCCTCTTCGCGGGGCAAGCCCGCTCCCACAGGCACCCGAGCCGACTTAAGGGCAGTGGATAATCTGTGGGAGCGGGCTTGCCCCGCGAAGAGGCCCGAGCAGGCAACCAAGCAGCCAGACGCTAGCTAGTCAGCACCACCAACTTACCCACAGCCTGCCGCTGCCCCAGCTTCTCAATGGCAGCCCCAGCCTCAGCCAGTGGATAAGTCTCCGACACCAGCGGCTTCAGCTTGCCTTCACCCAGCCAGGCAAACAGCTGACGGAAGTTAGCTGCATTCTGCTCCGGCTGACGCTGGGCAAACGCCCCCCAAAACACCCCCACGACCGCTGCGCCCTTGAGCAGCACCAGGTTCGCCGCCAGCTGTGGGATCGCCCCGCTGGCAAACCCCACCACAAGCAGCCGGCCATTCCAGGCCAGGCCCCTTACCGCCTGGTCGAACAGCTCGCCACCCACCGGGTCGTAGATCACGTCCACGCCCTGGCCGCCGGTCAGGCGCTTGATCTCGTCCTTGAGGCTGGCCTGGCTGTAGTCGATCAGCTCATCGGCGCCGGCAGCCTTGGCCACGGCCAGTTTTTCGGCGCTGCTGGCTGCAGCGATCACCCGGGCGCCCATGGCCTTGCCTATTTCCACGGCCGCCAGGCCCACACCCCCTGAGGCCCCCAGCACCAGCAGGGTTTCACCCGGCTGCAGGTGGCCGCGCTGCTTGAGTGCATGCATCGAGGTGCCATAGGTCATGCCGAAGGCGGCGGCGGTGGTGAAGTCCATGTGCTCGGGGATCGGCATCACGTTGTAGAAGGGCACCGCCACCTGTTCGGCGAACGCACCCCACCCCGTGAGGGCCATGACCCGATCGCCCACCTTGAACGCACCGGCCTTTTCGCCGACCGCAGCCACCACACCGGCCGCCTCGCCACCTGGGGAAAACGGCAGCGGTGGCTGGAACTGGTATTTACCTTCGATGATCAAGGTGTCGGGGAAGTTGACGCCCGCAGCCTGCACATCCAGCAGGATCTCGTTCTTTTTCGGCACGGGGCTGGCGACGTCTTCCAGTACCAGGTCGCGCGCCGGGCCCAAGGTTTTGCACAACACAGCTTTCATCGGGGCTATTCCTTTGCGGGTAGTGGCCGATAAGTGTAGGAGGGCCACCTGCCGGGTCAACGAGCATGGCCTACCCTGATGAGCCGGCATAAGCCAGGGCTTGGGTTTGAGCGGTGTGCTGGGTAAGCTGGCGCCAATTGTATTGAGGAGCGAATTCGTGAAAGCGTGGATCTTGATGGTGCTGGCCCTGATGCTGCCAGTTGCGGCCGTGGCCGAAGAAGCCAAGGAAGGGGCGCCCAAGGTCGCCTACATCACCCTGAGCCCACCCTTTGTCGGTAACTATGCCCTCGACGGCAGCCCCAAGCTGCGTGTCTACAAGGCCGACGTAGCCCTGCGCGTGACCGGTGATGAAGCCGCCAAGGCCGTGAAACACCACGAGCCGCTGATCCGTAACCAGCTGGTGGCGCTGTTCACCCAGCAGACCGTGGACAAGATGAGCAACGTCGACGCCAAGGAGCAACTGCGCCAGGAAGCCTTGAAGCAGGTGCAGCAGGTGATGGAAGCGGAAGAGGGCAAGCCAATTGTCGAAGACCTGCTGTTCAACAACCTGATTGTGCAGTGACCTGAAACCCTTGGGGCCCATCGCCGGCAAGCCGGCGACAGCGGCTTCTAGTAGGGCGCAGGTCTCCAGCAGGGCCTTGTCATTTGTGTCTGAAACGAGCTCAGACACCCTAGTCGTAGGACCTTTCTGTCTTCCTTGTACGTCCGCCAATTTACAGTTTCTGATGCGATGGCCGCGTTAAATTGTGCCTCGTCTTCAGTTGCTCGAGAGTATTGGCAATGCCTTTGAAGTACCAACCGAAAGAGGCGACTGTACTGATGTGCGATTTTTCAGGATTTCAAACACCTGAAATGATCAAGGTGCGGCCCGTCGTCGTTCTTCGCAAGCACAGTCAAAATTGCCAGTTGGTGACGATAATCCCGTTGAGCACCACTGCTCCTGATCACTTGGCCAGGCATCACGTTGTCCTGCCGAGTTATTTGCCTGGCCCTGATCTGACATGCTGGGCCAAGTGCGACATGATCTACACGGTTGCAACCTCCAGGCTGGACAGATGCCGCGTCAAGTCGCGGCAGGGAGGTGGCCGGGAATATATGACTTTTACAATGCAGCCCGAGCATTTTGCCGCCGTTAGGGCCGCCGTTTGCTTCACGCTGGGCTTCACACATCCAGCAACAGTGCAGTCTGTTGTCAATAAAGCACCTGATGCGTGATAATCCATCCTGCTCCCGTAAGGGGCTTGTAAGACTCTGCGGATCCTGGTTAACCAGCAATCACAGAGCCGGGCAGGTAGATGGCGATGACAAGCCGACCTGTCTGTGAGTAGGGCGCCGGAAGGCGCCCTTTGTCTTTGTGTCGTTCTCATATTCCCCAGCGACACTCTCTCAGGACGCCAGCGTCCGCCGAAAGCGCGCCAGCGCCACGCTGAAGAACACCAGGCCAATCACGGCCAGGGCCAGGATGTCTGGCCATACCACGGCCGCGCCAGCGTCGCGGAACAGGATCGCGGTGCCGAGGCTGACGAAATGCGTCGACGGCGAGCCCTGCATGACCCACTGCAGCCACTGCGGCATGCTGTCCAGCGGGGTACTGCCGCCAGACAGCAACAGCATCGGGATAATGACCGGAATCGCCAGCAGGCCGAATTGAGGCGTCGAGCGCGCCAGGGTGGCGAGGAAGATGCCCAAGGCGGTACTGGCGAACAGGTACAGCGCGGTCACAGCCAGGAACAGCCCCATGGAGCCAGACAGCGGCACGCCCAGGGCGCCTTTGACCACCACGATGAGCGACACCCAGGTACACAGCACCACCACCAGCGCGTTGCTGGCGATTTTCGCCAGCATGATTTCCAAAGCGGTCAACGGCAGCACCAGCAAGTGGTCGAGTGTGCCGTGTTCACGCTCGCGCAACAGCGCCGTGCCGGTGAGGATGATCGCCAGGATGGTGATGTTGTTGATGATCTGGATCACGGCCAGAAACCAGCCACCCTCCAGGTTGGGGTTGAACAGTGCCTTGGGGTTGATCAGCACGGGGCTCTGGGTTGTGGTGCGCTGGGCATAGTCGAGCAGCTCACGCTCGAAAATCCGGCCGATGTAGCCGGCGCCCATGAACGCCTGGCTCATGGCCGTGGCGTCGACGTTGATCTGCAGCTCGGGTGAGCGCCCGGCCAGCAGGTCGCTCTGGAAGTTCACCGGCACATTGATCACGAAGGTGTACTGGCCGCTGTCCATGGCCTGGTCCAGGCGGTCCGGGGGCAGCGGCACGGCAGGTTGAAACTCGGGTGGTTGCAGTGATTCGGTGAGCTTGCGCGAGAGCTGGCTATGGTCTTCGTCCACCACGGCAACGCTGGCGTTGTGCACGCCGATCACCGAGCCCGCCGCCGGCATGTAGATCGCCACGCTGAAGGCATACAGCAAAAACAGCAGCAGCACGCTGTCGTGGCGCAGGCTGGTCAGCTCTTTCAGGCCCAGGCGCAGGGTATGGTTCAGGCGCGACATGTCAGGCCTCCTGCTTCTTCAGCATGGCCAGGCTCAGGCCGGTGAACACGGCGAAGAAGCTCAGCAGGATCAGGCACTGCGGCCACAGCTCGCGCAGGCCCAGCGCTTTGGTGAAGGTGCCGACCGCGATGTCCAGGAAGTAACCCGCCGGGAACAGCTGGCCCATCACTGCCGCGGCGCCATCGAGCGACGAGCGTGGCACGATCAGGCCGGAGAACTGGATGGTCGGCAGGCTGGTGATGATCATGGTGCCCAGGATGGCCGCGATCTGGGTGCGGGTGAAGGCCGAGATCAGCAAGCCCAGGCTGGTGGTCGCCAGCAGGTAGGCGACGCCGCCGCAGGCCAGGGCCAGCACGCTGCCCTTGAGCGGTACGGCAAACAACCAGCGGTTCATCGCCACCAGCAACGCCAAGTTGACCAGGCTTACGGCCAGGTAGGGCAGCTGTTTGCCGAGCAGAAACTCCAGCCGGGTGAGGGGCGTGGCGTAGAAGTTGGTGATGGAGCCAAGTTCTTTTTCCCGGACGATGCCCAGGGCGGTGAGCATGGCCGGGATGAACGCCAGGATCAGCGCCATGACGCCGGGCCCGATGGCATTCACGCTGACCACGTCCTGGTTGTAGCGGAAGCGTGTTTCCAGGCGCACCGGGTCTTGGCGCTGCACCGGTTGCTGGCTGGCCGCGGCAAATTGTTCGAGGTTCGCCTGGTGCACTGCTTCGACATAGTTGCGGCTGGTCTCCGCACGAAACGGCATGCCGCCGTCGAGCCAGGCGGCCACCACCGGTTGGCGACCGGCGTAAAGGTCACGGCCAAAGCCGGGTGGGATCTCCAGCGCCAGTTTGATTTCGGAACGTTGCAGGCGTTGGTGCATTTCACGGGTATCGCGAATCGGCGCCTGCTCGGCGAAATACCGTGATCCGCGAAACGCTTCGAGGTAGGCCCGGCTTTGCGGGCTTTGGTCTTGGTCATGAACGGCGAAGGCGAGGTTCTCTACATCCAGCGAGATGCCATAGCCAAAGATCACCATCATGAACACGGCGCCGAGCAGGGCGAAGGCCAGGCGCACTTTGTCGCGCAGCAGCTCCTTGCCCTCCCGGCTGGCCACCGCCAGCAGGCGGCGCAGGCTGAAACCTTGGCGCAACGGCGGTGTGGCCGCTGCAGGCTGCTCCAGCACAGTGTTTTGTGGGGTCTGGGGCACGGCCTCCTGGGCTTGCTCCAGGCAGCGCACGAAGGCGTCTTCCAGGGTTTCGCCGGCGTATTGGCGTTGCAGGGCATCAGGCGTGTCACAGGCCAGCACGCGCCCGGCGTGCATGAACGAAATGCGGTCGCAGCGCTGGGCTTCGTTCATGAAGTGAGTAGAGAGGAAAATGGTCACGCCTTGCTCGCGCGACAACTCCACCAGCAGTCGCCAGAAGTCATCCCGGGCGGCAGGGTCGACGCCGGAAGTCGGCTCGTCGAGGATCAGCACTTCAGGGCGGTGCAGCACCGCGACGGCCAGTGACAGGCGCTGGCGCAGGCCGAGGGGCAGGGCGCCTGACGGTTGGTCGGCGATGTCGCGCAGGCCAAAGCGCTCGATCAGTTCGCTGATGCGCTGCGCGCTGTCGGCCTTGGGCAGGTCGAACAGGCGCGCATGCAGCGTGAGGTTCTGACGGGTGCTGAGCTCGCCATACAGCGAGAAACTCTGCGACATGAAACCAACCCGCTTGCGCGTGGCCAGGTCGCTGGCGTCCACCGGGCGACCCAGCAGGCTGGCACTGCCCTCGCTGGCGGGTACCAGGCCCGTAAGCACTTTCATGGTGCTGGTCTTGCCGCAGCCGTTGGAGCCGAGAAAACCAAAAATTTCCCCACGACCAATGGCGAAGCTGACCTTGTTGACCGCGGTGAAGTCACCAAAGCGCAGGGTCAGGTCATGCGCTTCGATGGCGACCAGGCCGTCATTTGCCGAGCGTGGCGGGATAGTCAACGGCGCAGGTTGCGTACTCCCTGCCCCCTGGAAATGGGTGAAGGCATCGTCCAGTTTGCCGCTGGGCGTGACGCCCGCCAATGCGTGGCTGGGGCCCGCGGCAATCAGCCGGCCGCCATCGAGCATCAGGCAGTGCTCGAACTGCTCGGCTTCCTCCATGTAGGCAGTGGCCACCAGCAGCGTCAATTGCGGGCGTTGTTCGCGTACCTGCTCGACCAGTTCCCAGAAGCGTCGCCGCGACAGAGGGTCGACCCCGGTCGTGGGTTCGTCGAGGATCAGCAGGTCAGGTTCGTGGATCAACGCGCAGCACAGGCCCAGTTTCTGCTTCATGCCGCCCGACAGCTTGCCGGCCGGGCGCTCGGCAAAGCGATGCAGGTCGGTGGCCTGCAGCAGGTTGGCCATGCGCTGTTCGCATTCGTGCCGGCCCAGGCCAAACAGCGTGGCGAAAAAACGAATGTTCTCGCTGATCGACAGCTCGGGGTACAGGTTGTTGCCCAGCCCTTGGGGCATGAACGCGACCTTGGGGTACAGCGCAGCTCGGTGGCGTCGTTGGCGGATCGAGCCGCCCAGCACCTGCAACTCGCCCTGCTGCAGGCGTTTTACGCCGGCGATCAGCCCGAGCAGGGTCGATTTGCCGGCCCCATCAGGCCCGATCAGTGCGCAGCGGGTGCCGCTGGGCAGGCTGAAACCCAGCGTCTGCAAGGCGATCAGGTCGCCATAACGGTGGCTGATGCCCTCGGCCAGCAATGCCGGCGCGTTCATTGCAGGTTGGCCGGCCAGTCCACGTCAGCCGTGCGCACATAGCCAGCACCCGGCATGCCCGGCTTGGCTTGCGGCACGGCGCTTGGGTCGCTCAGGCGCAGTTTTACGCGAAACACCAGTTTCTGCCGCTCATCGCGGGTTTCGACCTGTTTCGGGGTGAACTGCGCCTTGGCTGCGACAAACGCTACCTTCGCTGGCAACGCCTGATCGGGCAGGGCATCGAGGACGATGCGTGCCTGATCGCCAACGGTCAGCCGGCCGCTGGTGGAGGCTGGGAGGTAGAGGTTCATGTACTGGTCGCTCGGGTCGATCAGCATCAACACGCGACCGCCAGCGCCCAACACCTCACCCGGCTCGGCCAGACGCAGCTGGATGATGCCGTCGATGGGCGCGCGCAGGCTGCTGTCGTCGATCTCGCTGGTCAGCTGGGCGACCTGGGCCTGGGCCGCGCCGATGGCGGCTTTGACGGCTGCCAGCTGGGCGCGCGCCGCAACCACCGCCGCGTTCGCGGTGTCGAAGCGGGCCTGCTGCTGGTCGAGCAGTTGTTGGCTGGCATAGTTGCGCTTGAAAATCTCGCGCACGCGCTTGAGCTCCTGCCCGGCGAGCAGCAGCTCACTCTGGCGCAGTTGCACGCTGGCCTGGGCCGCCGCGTAGTTTTCCTGGGCGCGCAGCACTTCGGCCTCGGCCTGGTTGCGCTGGGCTTCCATTGTGCGGGTGTCGATACGCGCCAGCAGCTGACCACGGGTCACCTTGTCGCCTTCGTCGACCCGCACTTCAGCCAAACGCCCGGGGACCTTGGTGGCAATTTGCACTTCGGTCGCCTCGAGACGGCCGTTGCCCATGCTCAGGCCTTCCGGCAGCTGGTCATGCAGCGACTTCCAGTAACCCAGCCCGGCAGCGGTCGCCAGTAAGACGATCAGCGCGGTGGCGAAGATCCTGGGGGCATATCGATTCATCAGTCAGCATCCCTGCTCAGTGCACAGCCTATCGTGGCGTGCGGCTATCCATGGCGTGTTGATATCGGTCAAACCCCTTGATCCTAGCCCACCTTCACTTCAGCGCGACAATGGCCGCCCATTGTTCGGGGGTAACCGGCATCACCGACAGGCGGCTGCCTTTTTGCACCAGCGGCAATTCGGCAAGCGCGGCCTGTTGTTTGAGCCTGCCAAGGTCAAGCACTTTGGGTAGGGTTTTCACATGGGCCACGTCCACCGCACTCCACGGGTTCTTCTCGGGGGTGGCCTTGGGGTCGTAATAGTGGCTTTCTGGGTCCAGTGCGGTCGGGTCCGGGTAGGCCGCCGCAATGATGCGGGCGATGCCAGCAATGCCCGGTTGCGGGCAGCTGGAGTGGTAGAAGAAGAACTCGTCGCCCACGCTCATGGCCCGCAAAAAGTTGCGCGCCTGGTAGTTACGCACGCCGTCCCAGCGCGCTTCGCCCAGCCGGCCAAGGGCTTCGATCGAGAGCTCGTCGGGCTCGGATTTCATCAGCCAATAGGCCATGCATGCTGCTCCTGAAAAGGTTTGAAATAACCTGTTGCACGAAACCGACAGCCGGTTGGCGCCAATGTTTGCGTGTCGGCGCAGGTTGTCGGAAAATGCGCCCCGTTTAAAGCGAGATGCTCTGGCGATACTCAGAAAATCGCCAAGCCGAAACAGTTTGCCTGGGGGGCAATCTTCGATGAATCAACGCAAAAAGCCGGATCTGCTGTGGATCCTGGTGTTCATTTTTGGCCTGGGTGTGGTCACCACTGGTTATGCGCAAGGGTTCCTGGAACGTAAGCTGGACACCGCCTATCAAATGCCGGTCGACGCCAGCCAGCCGCAACGTTGATGCCCTCCGCTGGCGCCGCTCAGTTCGGCGCCAGGTACCAGTCGCGGTCCGAGACCGTGCCTTGCAATGGTACATCCCAACTGGCCTGTGCCAGCCGCTCGACCTTCTGGCATTCATGCGCCAGCCCCAATAGCAAAGGTTTCTTCCAGGTCTTGCGGCGCGCCTGGTAGGCCAGGCTGCGGTCATAGAAACCACCGCCCATGCCCAAGCGGCCACCCACTTCATCGAAACCCACCAGCGGCAGCAGGATCAGGTCCAGAGCCCAGATCGGGCGTTGGCGTTTGCGGTCGGTCAGTGGCTCTGGAATACGGAAGCGGTTGCGCTTGAGTTTTTCACCCTGTTCGAAACGCTGAAACACCATGCGTGTGCGCGGCCAGGCGTGCAGCACCGGCAGGTAAGTACGTTTGCCGCGTCGCTGGGCTTCGCGCAATAGCAGGTAGGGGTCGATTTCACCGTCGTTGGGCAGGTACAGGGCAATGTGCCGGGCGCGGCGGAATAGCGGGTCTTGCGCCAGCTGGCGGTATAGGCCAAGGGCGGCTTGGCGCTGCTGGGCAGGCGTCAGTGCGCGGCGGGCATTGCGGAGCAGGCGACGAAGCTGGGGGCGGGTGAGCGGCGCGGTGTCGGTCATGGCACAGGCGTTCCCAGTTGTCGCGACTGGTAGGGGTATGCCCGCAGCAAGGGCGGACAAAAAAATAAGGCTCCCCGATAAGACCGCTATCGGTGTAGCCCTTGAACCCGAAAGTTCAAGGTGGAGATTGCAGGGGGCGTTAAGGCTTTCCGTCGAGCGGACATGCACACCGGCCCCAGCGTGCAACCCCCGTGGTTGTGCGTATCGGCTCAGGGACATAACCGACTGGCGCATCCCCCAGGGAGTGGCGCCAGTATACCAATCTCAGCCGATTTTGGTATCCGTGTCGTCGGACAAAGCCTTATCGACCCGATCCAGCAGGTCGCGCACCTGTTCGCGGTTGGTGCCAGCGACCGGGGCAGCGCTACGGTCTTCCTGGCGGTGCAGCATCTCGTGGGTAATGTTCAACGCAGCCATGACCGCGATGCGGTCGGCGCCGATCACCTTGCCGCTGCTGCGGATCTCGCGCATCTTGCCGTCCAGGTAGCGCGCGGCGCTGACCAGGTTGTTGCGCTCTTCCGGCGGGCAGATGATCGAGTATTCCTTGTCGAGGATCTGCACGGTGACGCTATTGCTTGAACTCATGAGTCTTGCTCCAGAGCCTTGAGGCGTAAAATCATCGACTCGACCTTGCGCCTTGCGATCTCGTTCTTTTCGATGAGGTGGGCGCGCTCTTCGCGCCAGGATTTTTCCTGAGCTACTAGGAGTGCATTTTGCCGTTTTAGTTGCTCGACACGTTCGATCAGCAACTCGAATCGGCTCATCAGCGCTTGCAGGTCGTTCTCTTGCGTGGGTTGCACTCGAATCGCTCCGTCGTTGAGTCACCTGGCGATGATGCCTCTCCCCGGGCCGCGACGGCCAGTGCCGATGGTCTTGGCGCGCCTGCCGGTGCTAGGATACAAGGTCTCCATTCTAGTCATTGCGCCGTCTGGCGCCTAGTTGCCCATGCCCAATACCCAATCGCCCTACATTGCCTTCGCCATGCTGCTTGCCAGCAACGGCCACCCTGTCACTCCTGCCGAGCTGCACGGCTTGCTGGTCGGGCGCAGCTGCGCCGGTGCCGGCTTCGATGCCGACGCCTGGCTGGCCGACGCCGCTCAACTGCTGGAAAACGAACCCGGTGACACCGTCCGCAACGCCCTGATCGGCTTGCAAGAGATGGTCAAGGGCGAGCTCACCAGCGATGACATGGCCATCGTCCTGCTGCTGCCGACCGATGATGCCGCGCTGGCTGACCGTGCTGAGGCGCTGGGCCAGTGGTGCCAAGGCTTCATCACGGGCTTTGGCCTGAACGCCGGTGGCAAGGACCTGTCCACCGAAGCCAAAGACGTGCTGCAGGACCTGGTGGCAATCTCCCAGGTACAAGAAGCCCTCGAAGAATCCGAAGACGGCGAGAGCGACTACATGGAAGTCATGGAATACCTGCGCGTCGCGCCGCTGCTGCTGTTCTCCGAGCTGGCCAAGCCGGCCGCACCTGCGTCCAAGCCATCGTTGCACTGATCAACCGGGGGTAGTCTGCCCATGAGCCACATTCCCAAGGCCGAGTATGCCCGTCGGCGCAAGGCGCTGATGGCGCAGATGGTCCCCAACAGCATCGCCATCCTGCCCGCCGCCGCCGTTGCCATTCGCAACCGCGATGTCGAGCACGTGTACCGCCAGGACAGCGATTTCCAGTACCTCAGCGGCTTTCCCGAGCCCGAGGCGGTGATTGCGCTGATCCCGGGCCGTGAACATGGCGAGTACGTGCTGTTCTGCCGCGAGCGCAACCCTGAGCGCGAGCAGTGGGAAGGGCTGCGCGCGGGCCAGGAAGGTGCGGTGCGTGATTTTGGCGCCGACGATGCCTTCCCGATCACCGACATCGACGAGATCCTGCCGGGCCTGATCGAGGGCCGGGAGCGGGTGTACAGCGCCATGGGCAGCAACCCGGAATTCGATCGCCGGCTGATGGACTGGATCAACGTGATCCGCTCCAAGGCGCGCCTGGGTGCCCAGCCGCCGAACGAGTTCGTTGCGCTGGATCATCTGCTGCACGACATGCGCCTGTATAAATCGGCGGCAGAAGTGAAGGTGATGCGCGTTGCCGCAGACATTTCCGCCCGTGCCCACGTGCGTGCCATGCAGGCCTGCCGGGCCGGGCTGCATGAGTACAGCCTGGAAGCCGAGCTGGATTACGAGTTCCGCAAAGGCGGCGCGAAAATGCCGGCCTACGGCTCGATCGTCGCGGCCGGGCGCAATGGCTGCATCCTGCACTATCAGCAGAATGACGCCCCGCTCAAGGACGGCGACCTGGTGTTGATTGACGCGGGCTGCGAAATCGACTGCTATGCCAGCGACATCACCCGTACGTTCCCGGTCAGCGGGCGTTTTTCGCCCGAGCAGAAGGCCATCTACGAGCTGGTGCTGAAGGCCCAGGCCGCAGCCTTCGCCGAAATCGCCCCCGGCAAGCACTGGAACCACGCCCACGAGGCGACCGTGCAGGTCATCACCGAGGGCCTGGTGGAACTGGGGCTGCTCAAGGGCGATGTGCAGGGGCTGATCGAAAGCGAAGCCTACCGCGCGTTCTACATGCACCGCGCCGGGCACTGGCTGGGCATGGATGTGCATGATGTGGGCGAATACAAAGTGGGCGGCCAGTGGCGCGTGCTGGAGCCCGGCATGGCGCTGACCGTCGAACCGGGCATCTACATCGCCGGCGACAACCAGGCGGTGGCCAAGAAGTGGCGCGGCATCGGCGTAAGGATCGAGGACGACGTGGTAGTGACCAGGCAGGGCTGTGAAATTCTGACGTCGGGTGTACCCCGCACAGTCGCCGAGATCGAGGCGCTGATGCAGGCTGCGCGCAAGGACGCGGCATGAACCGGGTCCACTTGGCGATCATCGGTGGCGGCCTGGTCGGCGCGAGCCTGGCGTTGGCCCTGCAGGCCGGGGCCAAGGCGCGAGGCTGGAAGATCCTGCTGATCGAGCCGTTCGCACCCGGCCATAGCTTCCAGCCCAGCTACGATGCACGCTCGTCGGCGTTGTCGTATGGCACGCAACAGATCTACCAGCAATTGGGGCTGTGGCGGGCCATCAGCCAGCGCGCCGAGCCTATCCTGCAGATTCAGGTATCGGACCGTGGCCGGTTCGGTGCCACGCGCCTCGATGCCCACGAAGAAGGCGTGCCAGCGCTGGGTTTCGTGGTGGAAAACGCCTGGCTCGGGCAGTGCCTGTGGCAGGGGTTGGACCCTGAGGTGGTGAGTTGGCGTTGCCCCGCCGAAGTGAGGGCGATGCACGCCATCGAAGGCGGTTATCGCCTGCAGCTGGATGACGACACCAGCCTGGAATGCGACTTGGCCGTGCTGGCCGATGGCGGCCGCTCTGGCCTGCGTGAGCAGCTGGGTATTCATGTGCGCCGCACGCCCTATGAGCAAAGCGCCCTGATCGCCAACATCACGCCTGGCGAAGCCCACCGCGGCCAGGCGTTCGAGCGGTTCACCGAAACCGGCCCGATGGCCCTGCTGCCACTGCCGGAAAACCGCTGCGCGCTGGTCTGGACCCGTCAGGGCATGGACGCTCAGCGCTTGGCCGAAATTGATGAACGCAGCTTCCTGCGCGAACTGCAGGACGCCTTCGGCTATCGTCTTGGGGCCTTGCGCCAAGTGGGTGCACGGCATCTGTACCCGCTGGCACTGGTCGAGGCCGAAGAGCAGGTACGCCCGCACCTGGTGGTGCTGGGCAACGCTGCGCACAGCCTGCACCCCATTGCCGGCCAGGGCTTCAACCTGTCGCTGCGTGACGTCCAGGTGCTTGCACACGCGCTGCTGGCGGGCCCGCAGCACCCCGGTGACCTGGGCACCCTGCGGGCCTACCACCAGCGTCAGCGCCTGGACCAGGCGCTGACCATTGGCTTCTCCGACCAGGTCACCCGCCTGTTCGGCAGCAACCAGCCGTTGCTGGCTGCCGGGCGCAACATTGGCCTGCTCGGGCTCGACCTGCTGCCGCCGGCAAAAAGCTGGTTTGCCCGCCAGGCCATGGGCCTGGGTACGCGCCCCGATCCGCGGGGCCAGGCATGAGCAATCCGCGCAGACTGGCGCGCCGGGCCCGCATGTTGCGCTGGTTGCTGAACCTTTACCCGCCGTACCTGGGCGCCGGTATCCGCGTGCAGCACATCAGCCCGGACATGCGCAGCGTCAAGGTCCGCATGAAGCTTACCCGCTGGAACCGCAACTACGTCGGTACCCAGTTTGGCGGCAGCCTCTATTCGATGGTCGACCCGTTCTACATGCTGCTGCTGATCGAGCAGTTGGGGCGCGAGTACATCGTCTGGGACAAGGCGGCGAGCATCGATTTCATCTCGCCGGGCAAAGGCCCCGTGTACGCCGAGTTCCACCTCGATGACGCCCTGCTCGACGACATTCGCCAGCAGACCGCCACCGGCAAGAAGTGCCTGCCGCGGCTGCAGGTGGACATCCGCGACGGCGCCGGCGAACTGGTAGCGCGGGTCGATAAAACCCTATACGTGCGGCTCAAGCCGCAAGCGAGGCAGGCGTAAGGCATGGAAATGCGCGCAGATCTGTTGATTGTCGGTGCCGGTATGGTCGGCAGCGCCCTGGCCCTGGCATTGCGCCACAGTGGCTTGGACATTCTCCTGCTCGACGGCAGCCCGCTGTCGGTAAAACCCTTCGATACCGAAGCGCCGTTCGAGCCGCGCGTCAGTGCATTGTCGGCGGCCAGCCAGCGCATTCTGGAGCGCCTAGGCGCCTGGGATGGCATCGCCCGGCGACGGGCCACGCCGTATACCGACATGCACGTCTGGGATGGCAGCGGTACGGGCCAGATCCATTTCTCGGCGGCCAGCGTGCATGCCCAGGTGCTCGGCCACATCGTCGAAAACCGGGTGGTGCAGGATGGCTTGTTGGAGCGTCTGCATGACAGCGACATCGGCCTGTTGCCCAACGCGCGGCTCGAGCAACTGCGCCGCTCCGGTGACGAGTGGCTGCTGACCCTGGCCGACGGCCGCCAACTGCGGGCGCCGTTGGTGGTGGCGGCGGATGGCGCCAACTCGGCGGTACGCCGCCTGACCGGCTGCGAAACCCGTGAGTGGGATTACCTGCACCACGCCATCGTCACCAGCGTACGTTGCAGTGCGGGGCACCAGGCTACGGCCTGGCAGCGCTTTACCGACGAGGGCCCGCTGGCGTTTCTGCCGCTGACACGTGAGGGCCAGCAGGACTGGTGCTCGATCGTCTGGTCGACCACGCCAGAGCATGCCGAGCAACTGATGGCGCTGGACGAGCCGGCCTTCCTCAAGGCCCTGGAGCGGGCCTTCGAGGGGCGCCTGGGCGAGGTGCTACAGGCCGACCCACGCGTGTGCGTGCCGCTGCGTCAGCGCCATGCCAAGCGCTATGTGGCTGAGGGCCTGGCGCTGATCGGCGATGCCGCGCACACCATTCATCCGTTGGCCGGGCAGGGCGTCAACCTGGGGTTCCTTGATGCCGCCGTGCTGGCCGAGGTGCTGGTGAATGCCAGCGAGCGCGGCGAACGGCTGGCGGATGTAAAGGTGCTGAGCCGCTATGAGCGCCGGCGCATGCCGCACAACTTGGGGCTGATGGCCGCCATGGAAGGGTTCGAGCGGCTGTTCCAGGCCAATCCGCTGCCGTTGCGCTGGTTGCGTAACAGTGGCTTGAAGCTGGTGGAGCAGATGCCAGAGGCCAAGGCATTGTTCGTGCGCCAAGCGTTGGGCTTGAGCGGAGACCTGCCAGAATTGGCCAAGCCCTGACGTTAGCACGGCCTGCAACATCCGGTAACGGCTCCGAGGGTGAGGGACAAAATGGGATTCACTACCATTTGCGCCTCTCATACGATCCGAGGAGTGCATTTCATGTTGCCACGCAAGCCCCTACTGGCCGCCCTGGCCCTGACGTTGTTCGGCAGCACTGCCCAGGCAGCGGAAGAAGTGGTGGTGTACTCCTCGCGCATCGACGAGCTGATCAAGCCGGTGTTCGACGCCTACACCGCCAAGACCGGGGTCAAGGTCAAGTTCATCACCGACAAGGAAGCCCCGTTGATGCAACGCATCAAGGCCGAGGGCGAGAACGGTGTGGCCGACCTGCTGCTGACTGTCGATGCCGGCAACCTCTGGCAGGCCGAGCAGATGGGCATCCTGCAACCGATCAAATCGGACATCATCGACCAGAACATCCCACCGCAATACCGGGCCTCGTCCCATGACTGGACCGGCCTGAGCCTGCGCGCGCGCACCATCATCTACTCCACCGACCGGGTCAAACCGGATCAGCTGAGCACCTACGAAGCCTTGGCCGACAAGCAGTGGGAAGGGCGTCTGTGCCTGCGCACTGCGAAGAAGGTCTACAACCAGTCGCTGACCGCCACCTTGATCGAGAACCACGGCGAGGCGAAAACCGAAGCCATCGTCAAAGGTTGGGTGAATAACCTGTCCACCGACGTGTTCTCCGATGACAACGCCGTGATCCAGGCCATCGAAGCTGGCCAGTGCGACGTGGGCGTGGTCAACACTTACTACTACGGGCGCCTGCATAAACAAAACCCCACGTTGCCGGTCAAGATCTTCTGGCCCAACCAAGGTGACCGCGGTGTGCACGTCAACCTGTCGGGTATCGGCCTGACCAAGCATGCCCCGCACCCTGAGGCTGCGAAAAAGCTGGTGGAATGGATGACCGGCGAGGACGCGCAGAAGCTGTTCGCCGACATCAACCAGGAGTTCCCGGCCAACCCGAAGGTCAAGCCATCGGACGAGGTAGCCGCCTGGGGCAGCTTCAAGGCTGACAGCATTCCGGTCGAAATCGCTGGCAAGCGGCAGGCCGAAGCGATTCGCTTGATGGATCGGGCTGGCTGGAACTAAGTTATCCTTCCGGGGCCTGCAAGGGCCCTTTCGCGGGCAGGCCCGCTCCCACAGGTTTTCCACTGAAGCGTGTGTAAACCCTGTGGGGGCGGGCTTGCCCGCGAACGACCGCGCAGCGGTCGCAATCGCAATCGAGAGTTCTGAACTTGCCCCACACCCCCCAACGCCGCTGGTACCTCCCGGTCGCCCTGGTCGCCGCCCTGGTGCTGTTGCCCCTGAGCGTCCTGCTGCTGTCATGGCAGTCGATCGACCTGCAGATCTGGTCACACCTGCTCGACACTCAGATGAGCCGCCTGCTCGGCAACACCCTGACCCTGGTAGTAGGCGTAGGCCTCGGCGTGACCGTATTGGGGGTCAGCCTGGCCTGGCTCACCAGCCTCTGCGAATTCCCTGGCCGGCGCTGGCTGGACTGGGCGCTGATGCTGCCGTTTGCCATCCCCGCCTACGTGCTGGCATTCGTTTTCGTCGGCCTGCTGGATTTTGCCGGCCCGGTGCAAAGCGCCCTGCGCGAAGTATTCGGGCCGATGCGCCTGCCGCGCGTGCGCTCCACGGGCGGGGTGATCATCGTGCTCGTGCTGGTGTTCTACCCCTATGTCTACCTGCTGGCGCGCACAGCCTTCCTGGCGCAGGGCAGGGGCCTGATGGAAGCGGCCCGGGTACTGGGGTTGTCACCGCTGCAGGCGTTCTGGCGCGTCGCACTGCCCATGGCGCGGCCGGCGATCGGTGCCGGTATCGCCCTGGCATTGATGGAAACCCTGGCCGACTTCGGTGCAGTGGCGGTGTTCAATTTCGACACCTTCACCACGGCCATCTACAAGACCTGGTACGGCTTCTTCAGCCTGTCCAGCGCGGCCCAGTTGGCCAGCCTGCTGCTGTTGGCGGTGATGCTGGTGCTGTACGGCGAGCGCCGTGCCCGCGGCGCGAGCCGCACGGGTAATGAGCGCGCGCGTGGCAAGGCGCTCTATCACCTGCGTGGGGCCAAGGCGCTGCTGGCCAGCGGCTGGTGCCTGCTGGTGTTCGCCTGTGCCTTCGTCATACCGCTGCTGCAACTGCTGGTGTGGTGCTGGCAGCGTGGGCGGCATGACCTGGACGAGCGTTATGTCGGCCTGGTGTTGCACACCTTGTACCTGGGCGGCATGGCTGCATTGATCACGGTGAGCGTGGCGCTGCTGCTGGCCTTCGCCCGGCGCCAGGCGCCGACCGGGGGCATCCGCGCCGGGGTCGGCCTGGCCAACCTTGGTTATGCCCTGCCAGGCTCGGTGCTGGCCGTGTCGATCATGCTGGCCTTCAGTTACCTCGATAACCAGCTGGTGGTGCCGATTTCGACGTGGCTGGGCGGCGCTGGCAAACCCTTGCTGCTGGGCAGCCTTGCGGCCTTGCTGCTGGCCTACCTGGTGCGCTTCATCGCCGTGGCCTACGGGCCGCTGGAAAGCAGCCTGGAGCGTATCCGGCCCTCATTGCCAGAGGCTTCGCGCAGCTTGGGCGTCGGCGGCGTGGCATTGTTTTTCAAGGTGTATCTGCCGTTGCTGGTGCCCGGTGCACTGAGTGCTGCCCTGCTGGTATTCGTCGATGTGTTGAAGGAAATGCCGGCCACCTTGCTGATGCGCCCGTTCGGCTGGGACACCTTGGCGGTACGGGTGTTCGAGATGACCAGCGAGGGCGAGTGGGCGCGTGCCTCGCTGCCTGCCTTGACCCTGGTGCTGGTGGGCTTGCTGCCGGTCATCGGGCTGATTCGCCGCTCAGCTCGGCGCCCCGGTCACTGACAGTAAGGATGCCAGCCCGCGCCCATGCGGCTACAATGCGCGGCATTCGCGCGGCGGGTCCTACAAGAAGAGCTGACGACCAAACGTCATCGACCGCCGCCGCTTCGCCACGCCCGGAAGGAGAAACCCATGGGACAGCGCACGCTTTTGTATGACCTGCACCTGGCGCTCGGCGCCAAGACGGTCGATTTTGGCGGTTGGGACATGCCCCTGCACTATGGCTCGCAAGTCGAGGAGCACCATCAGGTGCGCAGTGACTGCGGGGTCTTCGATGTTTCCCATATGACCGTGATCGACATCAGTGGCCGTGATGCTACCGCTTGGTTGCAGCATTTGCTGGCCAACGATGTTGCCCGCCTCGACAGTGTCGGCAAGGCGCTGTATAGCCCACTGCTCAACGAAGAGGGCGGGGTCATCGATGACCTCATCGCCTATCGCACCGAAGCCGGCTACCGCCTGGTCACCAACGCCGCTACCCGCGCCAAGGTGCTGGCTTGGCTCAAGGCCCAGCAGACCGAGTTCTCGGTCGATTTCAAGGTGCGCCCGGACCTGGCCATTCTGGCCATCCAAGGCCCGCAGGCGCGTGACAAGGTCGCCGCCTTGCTCAGCGCCTCGCGCGCCGCGCTGATTCGCGCGCTGCGCCCGTTCGAAGGCATTGCTGACGGCGACTGGTTCATTGCCCGCACCGGTTATACCGGTGAAGACGGCCTTGAGATCATCCTGCCAGGCCACGAGGCCGTTACCTTCTACAACGACCTGGTCGGCGCCGGCATCGCCCCCAGTGGCCTGGGTGCCCGTGACACCCTGCGCCTGGAAGCCGGCATGAACCTTTATGGCCAGGACATCGACGAAACCCATACCCCACTCACCTCCAACCTGGGCTGGAGCATCGCCTGGGAGCCGGCTGAGCGCGAGTTCATCGGCCGCGCGGGCCTGCTGGCGGAAATCGAGCAAGGTGTGAAGGAAAAACTGGTTGGCCTGGTGCTGGAAGAACGCGGTGTTTTGCGTGCCCATCAGGTGGTTCGCGTTGCTGGCATTGGCGAAGGGGAGATCACCAGTGGTAGTTTCTCTCCTACGCTGAGCAAGTCTATTGCCCTGGCGCGTTTACCCATGGCCACCGGCGACCGCGCCGAGGTCGAGATTCGCGGCAAGTGGTACCCGGTGCGGGTGGTCAAACCGACCTTCGTGCGCCACGGCAAAATCCTGATTTGAATAATTTTTAACCGGCGGGCCGACCGCTGAGCCAATCGAGGAATTCAAGACATGAGCAATATCCCCGCCGAACTGCGTTTTGCCGAAAGCCACGAGTGGGCACGCCTGGAAAGCGACGGCACAGTGACCGTTGGCATCAGCGACCACGCACAGGAAGCCCTGGGTGACGTCGTGTTCGTCGAACTGGCGGAAGTCGGCAAGGTGTTCGCCCAAGGCGACGCGGCTGGCGTGGTCGAGTCGGTCAAGGCTGCTTCCGACATCTACGCCCCGATCGGTGGCGAAGTGATCGCGGTCAACGAAGCACTGGCCGACAGCCCAGAGCTGCTCAACGAAGAGCCTTACGGTGCCTGGATCTTCAAGCTGAAGCCAAGCGACAAGGCTGAGCTGGACAAGCTGCTGGATGCTGCGGGTTATCAGGCTGCTATCGGCGAGTAATACCGCGTCGCCTTCTTCGCGGCTAAAGCCGCTCCCACAGGTACTGCACTGCAGCTGATACCCCTGTAGGAGCGGGTTTACCCGCGATGAGGCCGGGCCTGCAAGCAAGTTTCCCCGCACAATCGGCAATCCTTCCTAGACTTATAAGTCTCCATGAGGCCTGGTCTAGGAAGAGAGCGTCGTCATGTCCCAGTCGCCGTCCCTGCATCAACTGCAAGAGCTCAACCCTTTCCTGCGTCGCCACCTGGGCCCCGATGCCTCGGAGCAGCAGGCCATGCTCAGCGCGTTGGGTGTTGCCAGCCGCAGCGAGCTGATCGAGCAGACGGTCCCGCCGGGGATCCGCCTCAATCGCCCCCTCGACCTGCCGCCGGCGCTGGACGAACAGGCCGCATTGGCCAAGCTCGCCGGTTATGCCGAGCAGAACCAGGTCTGGACCAGCCTCATCGGCATGGGCTACCACGGCACCGTCACGCCGACCGTCATCCTGCGTAACGTGCTGGAAAACCCTGGCTGGTACACCGCCTACACGCCTTACCAACCCGAAATCGCCCAAGGCCGGCTGGAAGCGTTGTTGAATTTCCAGCAGATGGTCATCGACCTCACCGGCCTCACCCTGGCCAACGCCTCGCTACTCGACGAGGCCACCGCCGCTGCCGAGGCCATGGCCCTGGCCAAGCGCGTGGCACGCAACAAGAGCAACGCGTTTTTCGCCGACGAGCACTGCCACCCGCAAACCCTCTCGGTGCTGAAAACCCGCGCTGAAGGGTTTGGCTTCGACCTGATCGTCGATTCTGTGGATAACCTGGCCAAGCACGCGGTATTCGGCGCCTTGCTGCAGTACCCGGACACCCACGGCGAGGTACGCGACCTGCGCCCGCTGATCGATCACCTGCACAGCCAGCATGCCTTGGCCTGCGTCGCCGCCGACCTGCTCAGCCTGGTGGTGCTGGCACCACCCGGTGAGCTGGGCGCCGATGTGGTGTTGGGCTCGACCCAGCGCTTTGGCGTCCCGATGGGCTATGGCGGCCCTCATGCCGCCTATTTCGCCTGCCGCGACGACTTCAAGCGGGCCATGCCGGGGCGCATCATCGGTGTGTCGCGCGATGCCCGGGGCAACACCGCGCTGCGCATGGCCCTGCAGACCCGCGAGCAGCACATCCGCCGCGAAAAGGCCAACTCCAACATCTGCACGGCCCAGGTGCTGCTGGCCAACATCGCCGGCTTCTACGCCGTCTACCATGGCCCAGAAGGCTTGCAGCGCATCGCCCAGCGGGTGCACCGGCTGACCTTCATTCTGGCGGCCGGCCTGGAGGCCAAGGGCATCAAGCGGCTCAACCAGCATTTCTTCGACACCTTGACGCTGGAGGTGGGCGGCGCGCAGGCGGCGATCATCGAAAGTGCCGAGCACGCGCGTATCAACCTGCGCATCCTCGGGCGCGGGCACTTGGGCGTGAGCCTGGACGAAACCTGCAACGAACAGACCGTGTTGCGCCTGTTGGACATTTTCCTCGGCGTCGATCACGGCCTGGACATTGCCGCGCTCGACCAGTTGGCGCTGCCAGAAGGCATCCCGGCGGGGCTGGTGCGGCGCACCCCGATCCTCGCGCACCCGGTCTTCAACCTGCACCACAGCGAAACCGAGATGCTGCGCTACCTCAAGCAGCTGGAAAACAAGGACCTGGCGCTGAACCAGTCAATGATCCCGCTGGGCTCCTGCACCATGAAACTCAACGCCACCAGCGAGATGATCCCCATCACCTGGCCAGCCTTCGCCCAGCTGCACCCGTTCGCCCCGGCTGCCCAGGCAGTGGGCTACAAGGCGATGATCGACGAGCTGGAAAGCTGGTTATGCGCCATCACCGGCTTCGACGCCATCTGCATGCAGCCCAACTCCGGCGCGCAGGGCGAATACGCCGGCCTTATGGCCATCACCCGCTACCACCGCAGCCGCCACCAGCCTCAGCGTACCTTGTGCCTGATTCCGTCCTCCGCCCACGGCACCAACCCGGCCTCGGCGCAGATGGCCGGCATGGAGGTGGTGATCGTCGATTGCGACGACGACGGCAACGTCGACCTCACGGACCTCAAGGCCAAAGCGCAAGCGGCCGGGGATCGGTTGTCGTGCCTGATGGTCACCTACCCCTCGACCCACGGGGTGTATGAAGAGGGTATTCGCGAAATCTGCGACGTGGTACACCAACACGGTGGCCAGGTGTACATGGACGGTGCCAACCTCAATGCCCAGGTCGGCCTGACGCGCCCAGCCGACATCGGCGCCGATGTGTCGCATATGAACCTGCACAAGACCTTCTGCATCCCCCACGGGGGCGGCGGCCCCGGCATGGGCCCGATCGGTATCCGCGCCCACCTCAAGCCCTTTGTCGCCAGCCACCCGGTGGTGCCGGTGCCGGGTTTGGACCCGAACAACAGCGCGGTCAGTGCCGCGCCTTGGGGCAGCGCGAGCATTCTGCCGATCAGCTGGATGTATATCGCCATGATGGGCCCGCAACTGGCCGATGCCAGTGAGGTGGCGATCCTCTCGGCCAATTACCTGGCCAGCCAACTTGGTGGGGCTTTCCCGGTGCTTTACCGCGGGCGTAACCAGCGCGTGGCCCACGAGTGCATTCTCGATCTGCGGCCGCTCAAGGCGCAGACCGGCATCAGCGAGGAAGACGTGGCCAAGCGTTTGATGGACTACGGCTTCCATGCCCCGACCATGTCATTCCCGGTACCGGGCACGCTGATGGTCGAGCCAACCGAGAGTGAGTCGAAAGCCGAGCTGGACCGTTTCGTCGAAGCGATGCTGGCGATCCGTGCAGAAATCGCTCAGGTACAGGAAGGCAACTGGCCGGCCGAAGACAACCCGCTCAAGCATGCGCCGCATACCTTGGCTGACGTGTTGGCACCGTGGAACAGGCCGTACAGCCTGGAGCAAGGCATTGCCCCCAGCGCTCACGTACGCAAGCACAAGTATTGGCCAGCAGTGAACCGGGTCGACAATGTGTATGGGGACAGGAACTTGTTTTGCGCGTGTGTGCCGGTGGAGGCTTATCGCTGATTTTTGGGGGGGCTGGCCCCCCAAAAACTTATTCGGCTACCGCGTTCTTGGCCAGGATGGCATTGGCCAGTTCCATGTCGCTGGCTTGCATCCCTGGGTTTTCAGCGCGCACCTGGCGCATCGCCGATTCCAGGAACGGCCCACGGATTGCGCCTTCACTGGCCACGAAGCTGCCGGCGTCGTCCTGCGCGGCCATTACCAGTTTGTGATCCTTCGACGTCAGGTAGGTCGACGCCGTGGTTGCACCGGAAGAAATCACGTTACGCCAGAAGGTATCAGCCATGGCGGAGCCCATTGGCAGCGAAAGCAAGGCAGCGGTCGCGATGGCGGTTTTGAGACGCATGTTGAAACACCTCGAAGGGTGAGGGTTGAAGATGCGCAGTTTGATCCTGCCGAGGGGGTGCAAGTTCCTTGAATACAAGGGTTTTTTGCTCAGGAACAGGCCCTTAGCACTTCCTCTGTAGCGGTCAGGCCCCGGGCCACTTTCGCCTCCCCGCAGCGGCGCAGGTCTACCAAGCCTTCGCTCAGCGCTTGGCGTCGCAACTGCGCCAGGTCGGTGTGTGGGCCTATCTGCGCGCGCAGGCTTTCGCTGGGTATCAACAGTTCGAACAGGCCAGTACGGCCCTGAAAACCGGTACCGCGACAGGTGCGGCACGGCTGGCCGCTGGCTGCCGAGGCACAACCCTGGCAATCGCTGCACAAGGTGCGAATCAGGCGCTGCGCCATGACCCCGATCAGCGTTGCCTTGATCAGGTAATCAGCCACGCCCAGTTCCTGCAGCCGGGTGATCGCGCCGCAGGCATCGTTGGTGTGCAGGGTCGACAGCACCAGGTGCCCGGTGAGGGCTGCCTGCACGGCCACCAGGGCGGTTTCCCGGTCGCGGATCTCGCCGACCATGATGATGTCCGGGTCCTGGCGCAGCATCGCCCGCACGCCGTCGGCGAAGCACAGGCCTAGTGCCGGCTGGACTTGCAGTTGGTTGAAGGCCGGCTCCAGCCGCTCGATGGGGTCTTCGATGGTGCACAGGTTGACTTGCGGGGTGGCCAGCAGCTTGAGGCTGGCGTAGAGCGTGCTGGTCTTGCCTGAACCCGTGGGGCCTGTCACCAGGATGATGCCCTGGCGTTGGCCCAGCAGCACGCGCCATTGCTCTAGTTGCTGCCCTTCCAGGCCCAGGCGGTCGAAGCCTTCATGCAGCTGTTGCGGGTCAAACAGGCGCAGTACCAGTTTTTCGCCAAAGGGCGTCGGCAAGGTCGATAGGCGCAATTCCACTTCGCCGCCGCCGGCAAGGCGGCTTTGCAACCGGCCGTCCTGTGGCCGGCGTTTCTCTGCCACATCCATGCGCCCGAGGTGTTTGAGGCGGCTGACCAGCGCCAGGGTGACGCCCGCGGGGAAGGCGTAGACGGTGTGCAGCAGGCCGTCGATGCGGTAGCGCAGCTGCCCTTTTTCGCGGCGCGGCTCCAGGTGGATATCGCTGGCGCGTTGCTCGATGGCGTACTGCAGCAGCCAGTCGACGATGTGCACGATGTGAGCATCATCGGCGCTGGCTTCGGCCTGGCGTTTGCCCAGCTCCAGCAGGTGTTCGAGCTCGCCCAGGCTGGCTGACTGCTGGTGCTGCGCGCCCTGTACCGATTGGGCCAGGCGGAAGAACGACTGCCCCAGCTGGCGGATCTGCAGCGGGCTGGCCAGCACGCGGCGGATGGGCCTGCCCAGGCTCCTGGCCAAGTCCGCTTGCCAGTCATCCTGATAGGGCTGTGCGCTGGCCACGGTGACGCCGGAAGGGTCGGCGGCGACGACGAGAATGCCATGGCGCTGGGCGAAAGCGGGGGAGATCAGCCCGCTGACCTGGGCCATGTCGAGTTGCATGGGGTCGATGCGCAGGAATGGCTGGCCGATCTTGTCAGCCAGCCATTGGCAGAGGCGGTCCAGGTCCAAGGGCTGTCCGGGGTGCTTGCGGTCTTCAAGGCCTTGGGCGGCGATGAGCTCCAGAGGGTGGCAGGTCGGCCGTGACGCGGCCTGCTGCAGTACCAGCAGGGTGTCGCTGGCGTCCAGGTGCCGGTCGGTGAGCAAGGCCTGGAGCAGGCGCTTGAGGTCGAGGGCTTGGTTGTCGGGGGTATGCATGGCGGCGTCCTTGCCAGGAGGGGAGTCCTGTTGAAGGCTAGCCGGGTGTGGTGCGCTTACGGCGGGCAAAGGGTTTCTGGATCTTGCGGTGTCAGACCACCGCCAGCTCCACGCGCGCCAGGTTCATCAGGCTTACGTCGCCCACGCACACCAAGTTGCGCAATTTTTGCGCAATCACCTCGGCCCGGTGCCAGCTCAGCCCGCCAATGCCGATCTCGATGGCGAGCCAGTCATCCTGTTGGCTGACCTGCACGTGGTGCGGGGTCAGAAACTGCAAGGCAAACAGGTTGAGCACCCGGCACAAGCTGTCGGGCTCGGCCTCGGCCTGCAGGCGATAGTGCACGGTGCTGTGGGCGTTGCTGGCGGCCCAGGCGTCGGTACGTGGCAGTGCGTTCATGCTGGTCTCCGCAAATGTGGGAGAAATTCTTGCACGTTGAGGCGGGTATTTTTTCGCTATGATTCGACTAATTGGCCGGTATGGCAGATTGTTTTATTCGGATTATCGTGACTTGGAGACTTATTAATGCAAAGCGAACTGGACGCCTATGATCGGCGCATCCTCGAATTGCTGCAGGAGGACGCTTCGCTGTCCAGCGCACAGATCGCCGAGCGTGTGGGGCTTTCCCAGTCGCCTTGCTGGCGGCGCATCCAGCGGCTGAAGGAGGAGGGGGTGATCCGTGGGCAGGTGACGCTGCTCGACCGCAAGAAGATCGGCCTGAACACGCAGATTTTTGCAGAGGTGAAGCTCAACGCGCACGGTCGCTCCAATTTCACCGAGTTCACCGAGGCGATCCGAGGTTTTCCGGAGGTGCTGGAGTGCTACGTGCTGATGGGCTCGGTGGACTTCCTGCTGCGTATCGTTACCTCGGACATTGAGGCGTATGAGCGGTTTTTCTTCGAAAAACTGTCGAATGTGCCGGGGATTCAGGAGGTCAATTCGATCGTGGCGCTTTCGGAGATCAAATCGACCACCAGCCTGCCACTGTCGAGATAGGACACGATCTGTAGGAGCAGCCTTGTGCTGCCAAAGGGCCGGTTTGACCAGAAAAAATCTGTGGCAAAACGGGCCTCTTCGCAGCGCAAGGCTGCTTCTACAGGGCTAGCAACGCCAATCAGGCCTTGAGCAGGTACTTCCAGCCACGGCTTTGATCAACCGCGCGGGCCTGCTCGATACGGGCTTCAAGCAGCTCGTCGGGCGTTTCGGACAGCGGCAGTTCAGCCAGCTCGTGCAGCTTTTTCAGGTCGCCGTACAGGCGGTCCATCTGCGGCGCTTCGAGCACCTGGCGGGCATGGTGCAGCCAGGCGAGCAGCTGTTCGATGCGCGGCAGCTGTTCGGCCAGGTCTTCCGGGCGCTGGGTGTACAGCGGCAGTTTCAGCGAACGGCCTTCTTCACCCAGCAGGTGCGCCATCCAGCTGGCCAGCTGCGCCTTGCCCTGGCGTTCGCCACGGCCTTTGCGCTCGACGGTCCAGCCACGGGCCAGCAGCCAGCGCGAGGTTTCCAGCGAGAACTGGCCCCAACGCACGTCTTCGAGTTCTTCGGCAAATTGCTCAGGCGCGGCGCGGCGGATGTCTTCGTCATCGTTGCCGGCCTGCACCAGTGGGCGCCAGTCTTCCAGCAGCGCGTCGAGGCTGGCGCGCAGTTCGCGGGTGGTGGCGCGCGGTGCGGCCTGGCCCAGGCTGGCGACCAGTGCGCGCAGTTCGGCCAGGGACTGCACCCAGTCCTGCAGCAGGCGCCAGTGGCCATTGTGGCGGTATTGCTCGGCCAGGCGCTGGCTGCTGCCGAGCAACTGCCAGGCGAGGGCGGCGAAGGCATCGTCCAGGGCCATTTCGGCATCCAGCTCGGTCTGGGGCAGGCCCAGCTCGTAGCTTTCGGGCTCCAGCAGGCGGTAGCCACGCTCGGCCTTGCTGATGTCGCAAGGCATCAGCGGCAGGCTGGCGGCGAGCTCGGCGGCCAGTTCCAGCAGGGCTTCAGGTGCGCCTTCGCGCAGTTCGAGCTCCAACTCGCAGATTTCTTCCTTGCGCTTGCCGGCGATCACGAAGCCCTGGTCCAGCGCGGCCTCGATCACGACCTTGCTCTTGCCACGGCCCCAAGCGATTTCGGCGTATTCACGGCTGAAGTCGGTGGTGAACAGCGGCTTGATGGTTTTCTTGTCGAGCGCAGCCAACTGCTCGGGCCAGCAGGTGCCGTCGAGCTTTTTCAGGTCGAGCTTGACCTTGTCCAGGTGCCACTCGTACTCGTTGCGCTCGGACAGCCCGGCCACGCTTTGCCCGCGGCACTTCAAGGTCTGGATGATTGCATCACCATCGCGGCGCAGGCGCAGGGCGACACGGGCGGCGGAAAGCTCGCGCTCCGGGGTGTCGAAGTACTGGTTGAGCAGTTCACGGGTCTGCCAACCGGACTTGTTGCGCTTTTTCAGCAGGGGGTGCTCACGCAGGGCGGCAAGGGTCTCGCGGCTGGCGCGGAGCTTGAGTTCGGTTTCTTTGTGCATCGCAGGCTCGAAGGAGGGGCTCGTTGGCAGAGAGTCTACAGGAGTCGGCCGTCAACGGTTTATTCCAGACGGCAGATGGTCCTATGATGGGCAACGCTTCCGAGGAGTACAGGCATGCCGTTGCCGACGCTGAAAGACCAGTTCGCCGCTTTGATCGCCGCACCTTCGGTCAGTTGTACCCAGCCTGCGCTGGACCAGTCCAACCGTCAGGTCATCGACCTGCTGGCCGGCTGGTTGGGTGACCTGGGTTTCACGTGCGACATCCAGCAGGTCAGCCCCGGCAAGTTCAACCTGCTGGCCAGCCGTGGCACCGGCCCGGGTGGCCTGGTGCTGGCGGGGCACAGCGACACCGTGCCCTACGATGAGCAGCTGTGGTCGAGCGACCCGCTGAAGCTGACCGAGGTCGATGGCCGTTGGGTTGGCCTGGGCAGCTGCGACATGAAGGGCTTTTTCGCCCTGGTCATCGAGGCGGTGGTGCCGTTGCTGGAGCATGACTTCAAGCAGCCGCTGCTGATTCTCGCCACCTGCGACGAAGAAAGCTCCATGTCCGGCGCGCGTGCCTTGGCCGAGGCTGGCCAACCGTTGGGCCGCGCCGCAGTGATCGGCGAGCCCACGGGCCTGCGGCCGATCCGCATGCACAAGGGCATCCTCATGGACCGCATCGACATCCTCGGGCGCAGCGGCCATTCGTCGGACCCGTCCCTCGGCCGCAGCGCCCTGGAAGCCATGCACGCCGCAATGGGCGAACTGATGCAGTTGCGCGGCGAATGGCAGCAAAACTACCGTAACCCGCAGTTCACGGTGCCTACACCGACGATGAACTTCGGCTGCATCCATGGCGGCGACAACCCCAACCGGATCTGCGGCCAATGCGCGCTGGAATTCGACCTGCGGCCGTTGCCGGGGATGGATGTCGAGCAACTGCGGGCAGCGATTCGCCAGAAGCTGGCGCCGGTGGCGGAGCGGTTCGAGGTGCGCATCGACTATGCCCCGCTGTTCCCGGAAGTGCCCGCCTTCGAGCAGGCTGCGGACGCCGAGCTGGTACAGGTGGCCGAACGCCTGACCGGTCACCGCGCCGAAGCGGTAGCGTTTGGCACCGAAGCACCTTATCTTCAGCAGCTGGGCTGCCAGACCATCGTGCTGGGCCCTGGCGACATCGCCTGTGCCCATCAGCCCGGCGAGTACCTGGAAATGTCACGAATCGAGCCTACCGTGCGTCTATTGCGTGACTTGATTCGGCACTATTGCCTGCACTAAACGTCCATTGAGCTTATTCGTTCCTGCCTAGAGGAGACCGCGCGTGACCGCAAGCCTGTTCCGACGATGATCTTGAACGCCCCCTGAATCGCCGTTCTCCGTCCACTTATCCACAGGCCCTGTCATGCCCGATTACGTCAACTGGCTGCGTCATGCTTCCCCGTACATCAATGCCCATCGCGACTGCACGTTTGTAGTCATGCTCCCTGGCGATGGGGTGGACCACCCTAATTTCGGCAACATCGTCCACGACCTGGTGCTGCTGCACAGCCTGGGCGTGCGGCTGGTGCTGGTGCATGGCTCGCGCCCACAGATCGAGAGCCGCCTGGCCGACCGTGGCCTGACCCCGCACTACCACCGTGGCATGCGCATCACCGATGCGGCGACCCTGGAGTGCGTGATCGATGCCGTGGGTGCCCTGCGCCTGGCCATCGAAGCACGCCTGTCGATGGACATCGCCGCCTCGCCGATGCAGGGCTCGCGCCTGCGTGTGGCGTCCGGCAACCTGGTCACGGCGCGGCCGATCGGTGTGCTCGAGGGTGTGGACTACCACCACACCGGCGAAGTGCGCCGGGTCGACCGCAAAGGCATCAGCCGCCTGCTCGACGAGCGTTCCATCGTATTGCTGTCGCCGTTGGGTTATTCGCCCACAGGCGAAATTTTCAACCTGGCTTGCGAAGACGTGGCCACCCGCGCAGCCATCGAGCTGGGTGCCGACAAGCTGCTGCTGTTCGGCGCCGAACCGGGCCTGCTGGATGAGCAGGGCAAGCTGGTGCGTGAGCTGCGCCCACAGCAGGTGGCGCCGCATTTGCTGCGCCTGGGCAGCGACTACCAGGGCGAATTGCTGGATGCGGCCGCCGAGGCCTGCAAGGGCGGCGTGGCGCGTAGCCATATCGTCAGTTATGCCGAAGACGGCGCGCTGCTGACCGAGCTGTTCACCCGCGGTGGCGGCGGCACGCTGGTGTCGCAGGAGCAGTTCGAAGTCGTGCGTGAGGCGACCATCGAGGATGTGGGCGGCCTGTTGGAGCTGATCAGCCCGCTGGAAGAGCAGGGCATCCTGGTGCGCCGTTCGCGCGAGGTGCTGGAGCGGGAAATCGAGCAGTTCAGTGTGGTCGAGCGCGAGGGCATGATCATCGCGTGTGCAGCGCTGTACCCGATTGCCGATTCCGAGGCGGGGGAGCTGGCGTGCCTGGCGGTGAACCCGGAGTACCGGCATGGCGGGCGGGGCGATGAGTTGCTGGAGCGCATCGAGAGCCGTGCGCGGCAGATGGGGCTGAATACGTTGTTCGTGCTGACTACGCGGACTGCGCACTGGTTCCGTGAGCGGGGCTTTGCGCCCAGTGGCGTGGAGCGGCTGCCGGCGGCGCGGGCATCGCTGTACAACTACCAGCGTAATTCGAAGATTTTCGAGAAATCGCTGTAAACCTGTAGCGGCCTCTTCGCGGGCAAGCCCGCTCCCACAGGAAACTCACAAGGCTTGAAGCTTGTGGAATACCTGTGGGAGCGGGCTTGCCCGCGAAGCAGGCGGCGTGGTCTCGAATAAAAACGCCGCCCTTGTGGGCGGCGTTTTCAGTTACACGGTATGCAGATACCAGTTGTACTCGAGGTCGGAGATCGAGTGCTCGAACTCCTCCAGCTCGCTTTCCTTGCACGCGACAAAGATGTCGATGTACTTCGGATCGATGTACTTGTTGAGGATCTCGCTGTCGTCCAACTCGCGCAGGGCATCGCGCAGGTTGTTCGGCAGGCTCTGCTCCAACTGCTCGTACGAGTTGCCTTCGATCGGCGTGCCCGGCTCGATCTTGTTGGTCAGGCCGTGGTGCACGCCGGCCAGCACGGCCGCCATCATCAGGTAAGGGTTGGCATCGGCGCCGGCGACCCGGTGCTCGATGCGCACGGCGTCTGCAGAACCGGTCGGCACGCGCAGCGCGACGGTGCGGTTGTCCAGGCCCCAGCTCGGTGCATTCGGCACATAGAACTGTGCGCCAAAACGACGGTAAGAGTTGACGTTCGGGCAGAGGAACGCCATGGACGCGGGCAGGGTCTCGAGCACACCGCCGACAGCGTGACGTAGCGCGGCGTTCTGCTCGGGATCCTCGCTGGTGAAGATGTTGTTGCCATCTTTGTCCAGCACGGAGATGTGAACGTGCAGGCCGTTGCCTGCCTGGCCCGGGTAGGGCTTGGCCATGAACGTGGTGTCCATTTCATGGTCGTAGGCGATGTTCTTGATCAAACGCTTGAGTAGCACCGCGTAGTCACAGGCCTTGAGCGGGTCTGGGACGTGGTGCAGGTTGACTTCGAACTGCGCAGGGGCGCTTTCCTTGACGATGGCGTCGGCCGGAATACCCTGCTCTTTGGCACCTTCGAGGATGTCCTGCAGGCAGTCGGCGTATTCGTCGAGGTCGTCGATCAGGTACACCTGGGTCGACTGTGGGCGCTTGCCCGAGATCGGCGAGCGCGGCGGTTGCGGGCGGCCGTTCACGTTCTCCTGGTCGATCAGGTAGAACTCCAGCTCGAACGCGGCGCAGATGGTCAGGCCCATGTCGTCGAACTTGCTGACAACCTGACGCAACACTTCACGAGGGTCGGCGAAGAACGGCTCACCTTCGATCTCGTGCATGGTCATGAGCAGCTGTGCGGTGGGGCGTTTCTGCCACGGCTCGTTGCACAGCGTATCGGGGATGGGATAGCAGATGCGGTCGGCGTCGCCGATGTCCAGGCCAAGGCCGGTACTTTCGACGGTGGAACCGTTGATATCCAGGGCGAAGAGGGAGGCCGGCAGGTTGATGCCTTTCTCGTAAACCTTGTGGAGGCTGGTGCGCTCTATGCGCTTGCCGCGCACCACACCATTCATATCTGCAATCAGAAGGTCAACGTAGAGAACCTCAGGATGTTCCTTAAGGAACGCGTTCGCTTCGTTAAGCTGAACGGCACGCGGGGGTACCGACATGATGCAACACCTTTGTTGTTAAAAATATCAATCAAGGGGGGCTTGCAAGACCAGTCAATCGAAAAGCCCTACTGATGTCAAGCCAACCCCATGATGCCCTGAAATGGCACATCTACGGCAGATTTGCTGCATATCGGGGCGAACCATTATCCGCTATTTCCCGCGTGAAGGGCTATCTCAAGCGTGCCGTGTTTTATTTTTTACGGAGGTGTTGTGTAAAAAAATGAACAAGGCTAAGCTCGGATTCAACCCAGAACACAATAATACGAGGGTCACATGGTCCGCTTGTCGCGACCTGAAAGCACTGCCTGCGCAGTGCCATCGGGTACCCCTGTCGTTCATGCACGCACCGTCAACGGTGTGGCCGCCCTGGCCGCAATAATTGACGCTTGGCGCACCCGGACCATTCCCCGTAGCGGCTTAACACGCTTCGATTCGCCTTCCTGCCCTTCAAACTCATTACGGACACGCTTGTTTTCAGTGTATCCACTGTGCTCCTGCGTGGGGGTTTTTGCTTTAGCAATCTTCTCCATCCAGAATCAAGGCGCGGACCACCTTACCTCCTGAGGTATTTATGAGTAACAACCTCGACCAGCTCACCGATTGGTTGAAAGAGCACAAGATCACTGAAGTCGAATGCATGATCAGCGACCTGACCGGCATCACGCGCGGCAAGATCTCGCCGACCAACAAGTTCATCGCCGAAAAAGGCATGCGCCTGCCTGAGAGCGTGCTGCTGCAGACCGTGACGGGTGACTACGTCGATGACGACATCTATTACGAGCTGCTCGACCCGGCCGACATCGACATGATCTGCCGCCCCGACGAAGACGCCGTGTTCCTGGTGCCCTGGGCCATCGAGCCGACGGCGCAGGTGATCCACGACACCTACGACAAGAAGGGCAACCCGGTCGAACTGTCGCCGCGCAACGTCTTGAAAAAAGTGCTCAAGCTCTACGCCGACAAAGGCTGGCAGCCAATCGTCGCGCCCGAGATGGAGTTCTACCTGACCAAGCGCAGCGAAGACCCGGACTTCCCGCTGCAGCCTCCGGTAGGCCGTTCGGGCCGCCCGGAAACTGGCCGCCAGTCGTTCTCGATCGAGGCCGCCAACGAATTCGACCCGCTGTTCGAGGACGTCTATGACTGGTGCGAACTGCAGCAGCTGGACCTCGACACGCTGATCCACGAAGACGGCACGGCGCAGATGGAAATCAACTTCCGTCACGGCAACGCCCTGCACCTGGCCGACCAGATCCTGGTGTTCAAACGCACCATGCGCGAGGCCGCGCTCAAGCACAACGTGGCCGCAACGTTCATGGCCAAGCCCATGACCGGCGAGCCGGGCAGTGCCATGCACCTGCACCAGAGCGTGGTTGATGTGGTCACCGGCAAAAATATTTTCAGCAACGAAGACGGCAGCATGAGCGAGCTGTTCCTGCACCACATTGGTGGCCTGCAGAAGTTCATCCCTGAAGCGCTGCCGCTGTTCGCCCCCAACGTCAACTCGTTCCGCCGCTTCCTGCCCGACACCTCGGCACCAGTGAACGTCGAGTGGGGCGAAGAAAACCGTACCGTCGGCCTGCGTGTACCGGATGCCGGCCCGCAAAACCGCCGGGTCGAGAACCGCCTGCCGGGCGCCGATGCCAACCCTTACCTGGCCATCGCCGCCAGCTTGCTGTGCGGCTACATCGGCATGGTCGAAGGCATCGAAGCCAGTGCACCGGTGCAGGGCCGCGGTTACGAACGCCGCAACCTGCGCCTGCCGCTGACCATCGAAGACGCCCTGGAACGCATGGAAATCAGCCGTGCGCTGGTCCAGTACCTGGGCAAGAAGTTCATCACCGGCTACGTCGCCACCAAACGCGCCGAGCACGAAAACTTCAAACGCGTCATCAGTTCCTGGGAGCGTGAGTTCCTGCTGTTTGCTGTCTGATCAACCCTGGTGCCGCAGGAGCGCGGCTGTCGGATAACGGAGAAGCACATGAGCGTCAAAAACCCGCAAACCCGTGAATGGCAAAACCTGAGCGGCGAGCACCACCTCGCGCCCTTCAGCGACTACAAACAGCTGAAGGAAAAGGGGCCGCGCATCATCACCAAGGCCCAGGGTGTGCATTTGTGGGACAGCGAGGGCAACAAGATCCTCGACGGCATGGCCGGCCTGTGGTGCGTGGCGGTAGGTTACGGCCGTGAAGAGCTGGTGCGGGCTGCGGAAAAGCAGATGCGCGAGCTGCCGTACTACAACCTGTTCTTCCAGACCGCCCACCCGCCTGCGCTGGAACTGGCCAAAGCCATCACCGACGTGGCGCCGGAAGGCATGACCCATGTGTTCTTCACCGGCTCCGGCTCCGAAGGCAACGACACCGTGCTGCGCATGGTCCGTCACTATTGGGCACTCAAGGGCAAACCGCACAAGCAGACCATCATCGGCCGCATCAACGGCTACCACGGCTCCACCTTCGCCGGTGCGTGCCTGGGCGGCATGAGCGGCATGCACGAGCAGGGCGGCCTGCCGATTCCGGGCATCGTGCACATCCCGCAGCCGTACTGGTTCGGTGAGGGCGGCGACATGAGCCCGGACGAATTCGGTGTGTGGGCTGCCGAGCAACTGGAGAAGAAAATCCTCGAGGTCGGCGAAGACAACGTCGCCGCCTTCATCGCCGAGCCGATCCAGGGTGCCGGTGGGGTGATCATCCCGCCAGAAACCTACTGGCCGAAGGTCAAGGAGATCCTCGCCAAGTACGACATCCTGTTCGTGGCCGACGAAGTGATCTGCGGTTTCGGCCGTACCGGCGAGTGGTTCGGCTCCGACTATTACGACCTCAAGCCAGACTTGATGACCATCGCCAAGGGCCTGACCTCCGGTTACATCCCCATGGGCGGTGTGATCGTGCGTGACACCGTGGCCAAGGTGATCAGCGAAGGCGGCGACTTCAACCACGGCTTCACCTATTCAGGTCACCCGGTCGCGGCCGCCGTAGGCCTGGAAAACCTGCGCATTCTGCGCGACGAAAAAATCGTCGAGCAGGCGCGCACAGAAGCGGCACCGTATTTGCAAAAGCGTTTGCGTGAGCTGCAAGACCACCCGTTGGTGGGCGAGGTACGCGGCCTGGGCCTGCTCGGCGCGATCGAGCTGGTCAAGGACAAGGCCACCCGCAGCCGTTACGAAGGCAAGGGCGTGGGCATGATCTGCCGCAACTTCTGCTTCGAGAACGGCCTGATCATGCGCGCGGTCGGTGACACCATGATCATCGCGCCACCGCTGGTAATCAGCCATGCAGAGATCGACGAGCTGGTGGAAAAGGCGCGCAAGTGCCTTGACCTGACCCTCGAAGCGATCAGATGAGCACCTGCTAGGCTAGCGTTGTGACATTAGTTGGTTACAAGGGGCTGCTTTCCTTGAAACAGCGCCTTGTAACTTGCCAGACTAGCGACTGTTTCAGTCGCCCGACGCGTGTACTGCGGGACCTGGCAGCTGAACGGATGGCTAATCAAAAAAATCTGGAGCATGACGCATGAAGAAAATGGGCAAGACGTTGCTGGCCGCCGCCCTGATGGGTGCCATGGCGACCGCTGTTCAGGCTGAAGACAAGGTATTGAACGTCTACAACTGGTCGGACTACATCGCTCCGGACACCATCGCCAAGTTCGAGAAGCAGACCGGCATCAAGGTCAAGTACGACGTCTTCGACAGCAACGAAACCCTGGAAGCCAAGCTGCTGGCAGGCAAGTCGGGCTATGACATCGTCGTGCCGTCGAACAACTTCCTGGCCAAGCAGATCAAGGCTGGCGTGTACGAGGAACTGGACCGTTCCAAACTGCCGAACTGGAAGAACCTCGACACCGACCTGCTCAAGGCCGTTGGCGATGCCAGCGACAAGGACAACAAGCACGCCTTCCCGTACATGTGGGGCTCTATCGGCATTGGCTACAACCCGGATAAGGTCAAGGCCGCGCTGGGCGTGGACAAGATCGATTCGTGGGACGTGGTGTTCAAGCCTGAGAACATCGCCAAGCTCAAGAGCTGCGGCGTGAGCTTCCTGGATGCGCCGACCGAGATGATCCCGGCCGCGCTGCACTACCTGGGCCTGCCAAGCAACAGCACCAAGAAGGAAGACCTGAAGGCCGCCGAGGACCTGTTCCTCAAGATCCGTCCTTCGATCACCTACTTCCACTCCTCCAAGTACATCGGCGACATGGCCAACGGCAACATCTGCGTGGCCGTCGGTTACTCGGGTGACCTGGAGCAGTCCAAGGCCCGCGCCCACGAAGCTGGCGACAAGGTCAAAGTGGACTACGTCATTCCGAAAGAAGGTGCCGGTACCTTCTACGACATGGTCGCCATCCCGAAAGATGCCGAGCATAAAGACGCTGCCTACCAGTTCATGGACTTCCTGATGCAGCCGGAAATCATGGCTGAGATCACCAACGCCGTGCGCTTCCCGAACGGCAACGCTGCCGCCACCCAGTTCGTGGACAAAGACATCACCAGCGACCCGAGCATCTACCCGCCTGCCGAAGTGAAGAAGCAGCTGTACGCGATCGCTGCGCCTGACGCTTCTGTGCAGCGTGTGATCACCCGCAGCTGGACCAAGATCAAGTCGGGCAAGTAAGCCCGATGCAAGGCGCTCTGGGCCGGGGTTGCCCGGCCCAGAGGCCATGAAAGGCAATTGATGATTGCGGCATCGAAGCTGCGAAGGTAAGTTGCGCGCCGGTTTTGCGTGTGCGGCCACATTGCCGCTACCCAGGCACTGATTGTGAGGACCACCCACTTGTCTATTTCTGTATTACGCAAGGCCTTGATGGCTGGAGCGGGCCTGACGCTGGCATGCAGCGTCCAAGCGGCGCCTACGGTGCATTTATACAACTGGTCCGACTATATCGGCCCGACCACACTCGCGGACTTCGAGAAGGCAACGGGTATCAAGCCCGTGCAGGACGTGTTCGACTCAAACGAAACCCTGGAAGGCAAGCTGCTGGCCGGCAACACCGGCTATGACGTGGTAGTGCCGTCCAACCATTTCCTCGGCAAGCAGATCAAGGCGGGCGCGTTCCAGAAGCTCGACAAAAGCCTGCTGCCCAATTATTCCAACCTGGATCCGGCGCTGATGAAACGCCTGGAAAAGAACGATCCGGGCAACCAGTACGCCGTGCCTTACCTGTGGGGCACCAACGGCATTGGTTACAACGTTGAAAAGGTCAAGGCTGCGCTGGGCGTCGACACCATCGATTCCTGGGCTGTGCTGTTCGAACCCGAGAACATGAAGAAGCTCTCCAAGTGTGGTGTGGCCTTCCTCGACTCGGCGGACGAAATGCTCCCGGCGGTGCTCAACTACATGGGGCTGGACCCCAACAGCAGCAACCCCAAGGACTACCAGGCTGCCGAGCAGAAGCTGCTGGCGGTGCGCCCTTACGTCACCTACTTCCACTCGTCCAAGTACATCACCGACCTTGCCAACGGCGACATCTGCGTCGCGGCGGGCTTCTCTGGCGACATCTTCCAGGCCAAGGCCCGCGCCGAAGAAGCCAAGAAGGGCGTGAACCTGGCGTATGCGATTCCCAAAGAAGGCGGCAACCTCTGGTTCGACGTGCTGGCGATCCCCAAGGACGCCAAGAACGTCAAAGAGGCCCATGCCTTCATCAACTATTTGCTGAAACCTGAGGTTATCGCCCAGGTCAGTGATTACGTCGGTTACGCCAACCCGAACCCCAAGGCTGGCGACCTGATGGACCAGGCCGTGAGGACTGACGCCGCGGTTTACCCACCGCAGGAAGTGCTGGACAAGATGTTCGTCAACAGTGAGTTGCCGCCCAAGGTGCAACGCTTGATGACCCGTAGCTGGACCAAGGTCAAGTCGGGCAAGTAACAATCCAGACCCGCCGCGGCCCCTGCAGAACAGGCCGCGCGGGCACAAAAATCTTGTTGGGAGTTTCACTCATGGCAGTTGCCTCCGGAGCCTATAAGAAAGCCCTCGAGGGTGGCCAGCAACCCAAGCAGGTGCTGGTCAAGATCGACCGGGTCACGAAAAAGTTCGACGAAACGGTAGCGGTGGACGATGTGTCCCTGGAAATCCGCAAGGGTGAGATTTTTGCCCTGCTGGGTGGCTCCGGTTCCGGCAAATCGACCTTGCTGCGTATGCTGGCTGGCTTCGAGCGCCCCACCGAAGGGCGGATCTTGCTCGATGGCGTCGACATCACCGAGATGCCGCCCTACGAGCGGCCGATCAACATGATGTTCCAGTCCTACGCGCTGTTCCCGCACATGACCGTGGCGCAGAACATCGCCTTCGGCCTGCAGCAGGACAAGCTGCCCAAGGCGGACATCGACGCCCGTGTGGCCGAGATGCTCAAGCTGGTGCACATGACCCAGTACGCCAAGCGCAAGCCGCACCAGCTGTCGGGTGGCCAGCGCCAGCGTGTGGCCCTGGCGCGTTCGTTGGCCAAACGCCCGAAACTGCTGTTGCTCGATGAGCCGATGGGCGCCCTGGACAAGAAGCTGCGTTCGCAGATGCAACTTGAGCTGGTGGAAATCATCGAGCGCGTGGGCGTGACCTGCGTGATGGTGACCCACGACCAGGAAGAGGCCATGACCATGGCCCAGCGCATCGCCATCATGCACTTGGGCTGGATCGCCCAGATCGGCTCGCCTGTGGACATCTACGAGACCCCGACCAGCCGCCTGGTGTGCGAGTTCATCGGCAACGTCAACCTGTTCGAAGGTGAAGTGGTCGACGACGCTGAAGGCCACGCGATCATTGCCAGCCCTGAACTGGAGCGCAAGATCTACGTTGGCCACGGCATCACCACGTCGGTCGAAGACAAGCACATCACCTACGCGCTGCGCCCGGAGAAGATGCTGGTCACGACCCAGCAACCGACCTGCGAGCACAACTGGTCGCGCGGCAAGGTGCATGACATCGCCTACCTGGGCGGCCACTCGGTGTTCTACGTCGAGCTGCCGAGCGGCAAGATCGTCCAGTCGTTCGTGGCCAACGCCGAGCGCCAGGGCACACGTCCGACCTGGGGCGATGAAGTGTACGTGTGGTGGGAAGACGACAGCGGCGTGGTACTGCGGTCATGAAACTGCGCAAGCTCAAGCGAGCCTTCCAGCGCTTGACCCCGGAGGGGCGGCACTTGGTGATCGGCGTGCCGTTCATCTGGCTGTTCCTGTTCTTCATGCTGCCGTTCTTCATCGTGTTGAAGATCAGCTTTGCCGAAGCCGACGTGGCGATCCCGCCGTATACCGAGATCTATAGCTACGTCGAAGACAAGATCCAGTTGGTGCTCAACCTGGCCAACTATGGCCTGTTGACCGAAGACAAGCTGTACATCTCGGCCTACCTGGGCTCGTTGAAGATGGCCTTCTTCAGCACCTTGCTGTGCCTGCTGATCGGCTACCCGATGGCCTATGCCATCGCCAACGCCCGCAAAGAGTCGCAGACTGTGCTGCTGTTGCTGATCATGATGCCGACCTGGACGGCGATCCTGATCCGCGTCTACGCCTGGATGGGCATCCTCAGCAACAACGGGCTGCTTAACAGCTTCCTGCTGTGGCTGGGGCTCATCGACCAGCCACTGCAGATTCTCAACACCAACCTGGCGGTGTACATCGGCGTGGTCTATTCGTACCTGCCGTTCATGATCCTGCCGCTGTACGCGAACTTGGTGAAGCACGACCCGAGCCTGTTGGAAGCCGCATCGGACCTGGGTTCGAGCACCTTCAACAGCTTCTGGAAGATCACCGTGCCGCTGTCGAAAAACGGCATCATCGCGGGCTGCATGCTGGTGTTCATCCCAGTGGTGGGCGAGTTCGTGATCCCAGAACTGCTGGGCGGCCCGGAAACCCTGATGATCGGTAAGGTGCTGTGGCAAGAGTTCTTCAACAACCGTGACTGGCCGGTAGCGTCCGCGCTTGCGGTAGTGATGCTGGCGATCCTGATCGTGCCGATCCTGCTGTTCAACCGCAGCCAGGCCAAAGAAATGGAGGGCAGGGCATGAAGCGCTTCAGTTTCTCCAAGCTGATGCTGGTGCTCGGCTTGCTGTTCATCTACCTGCCGATGCTGATCCTGGTGATCTACTCGTTCAACGCCTCGAAGCTGGTGACAGTGTGGGGGGGCTGGTCGATCAAGTGGTACGTCGGCCTGCTCGACAACACCCAGCTGATGGGGTCGGTGATGCGCTCGCTGGAAATCGCCTGCTACACGGCGGTGGCAGCGGTGGCGCTGGGTACCCTGGCGGCCTTCGTGCTGACCCGGGTCACCCGCTTCAAAGGCCGCACGCTGTTCGGCGGCCTGGTCACCGCGCCGTTGGTGATGCCAGAAGTGATCACCGGTCTGTCGCTGTTGCTGCTGTTCGTGGCCATGGCGCAGATGATCGGCTGGCCGCAAGAGCGTGGCATCGTCACCATCTGGATCGCCCACACCACGTTCTGTGCGGCGTACGTGGCGGTGGTGGTGTCGGCACGCTTGCGTGAGCTGGACCTGTCGATCGAGGAAGCGGCGATGGACCTGGGTGCCAAGCCGTGGAAGGTGTTCTTCCTGATCACCATCCCGATGATCGCGCCATCGCTGGCGGCGGGCGGCATGATGTCGTTTGCCCTGTCGCTGGATGACCTGGTGCTGGCCAGCTTCGTGTCCGGGCCGGGCTCGACCACCTTGCCGATGGAAGTGTTCTCGGCGGTGCGCCTGGGCGTGAAGCCAGAGATAAACGCCGTGGCCAGCCTGATCCTGTTGTCGGTGTCGCTGGTGACCTTCATGGTCTGGTACTTCAGCCGCCGCGCTGAAGAGCACCGTCGCAAGGCGATTCAGCAGGCCATCGAAGAAGGGGCTGCGGCGAACGTGTCGCAGCCACAGGTCAAGCGCCCGACGGCAGCAGCTGCGCCGGTCTGACCCACCTCTTCGCGGGCAAGCCCGCTTCTACAGGCAAGTGCAGCTCTAGAACACTGCACACATCCTGTGGGAGCGGGTTTACCCGCGAAACCCCAGCACCGATTCAAAGCCATACTGCATCCCAGTGTGGATAGTCCCGGACACTTCTGACCAATCCAGCCCTCAACGGATTGGCAACAATGTACCGGGCTACATGCACCATGCTTTCCTCCCTTCTCAATGCCCGGTCCTGATACCCAGGCTGCCACACCGGATCATGCTCAACCCCCGCCTGATGCAAAACCAGACTGGATCTGGATTTGAATCTGCGCATCAATGTACCCAGCGTCGTGCCTTTCAACTCGATCAGCCAATGCAGATGGTCCGGCATCAGTACCCAGGCCAATGACCGGCAGGCGTGGTCGTGATCGGATTGTCGCAGTTGATGGATAACTAATCGGGCATGTTGGAAGTCATTGAACAGCGGCTTGCGTTGATGGGTAACAGTAGTAAGCAGGTACAGCCTGCCGAGTTCTGAATAGCGACCACGTCGAAGCAGGTGTGATTGAGCCCGAGGCATTGGTTTCTTCCTTGAAGAGTGACCTCTCCAAGGTAGTGGATGTGAAACCGCAAAAGTGCGTTGGATGGTTTCGGGATATGGCAGGGGGCTTGTGGTTGCCTGTACCGGCCCTTTCGCGGGTGAACCCGCTCCCACAGGTGCTACGCACGATTCAGCATTTGCACAGTCCCTGTGGGAGCGGGTTCACCCGCGAAGAGGCCCGCACCAGCGCCGCAAATACTCGAGTGATCTCCATCAGTGATGTTTGCCACAGGTGCTATGCAGGATTCAGCATTTGCACAGTCCCTGTGGGAGCGGGTTCACCCGCGAAGAGGCCCGCACCAGCGCCGAAAATACTCGAGTGATCTCCATCAGTGATGTTTGCCACAGGTGCTATGCAGGATTCAGCATTTGCACAGTCCCTGTGGGAGCGGGTTTCCCCGCGAAGAGGCCCGCACCAGCGCCGAAAATACTCGAGTGATCTCCATCAGTCATGTTTGCCACAGGTGCTATGCAGGATTCAGCATTTGCACAGTCCCTGTGGGAGCGGGTTCACCCGCGAAGAGGCCCGCACCAGCGCCGCAAATACTCGAGTGATCTCCATCAGTGATGTTTGCCACAGGTGCTATGCAGGATTCAGCATTTGCACAGTCCCGGTGGGAGCGGGTTCACCCGCGAAGAGGCCCGCACCAGCGCCGAAAATACTCCAGTGATCTCCATCAGTGATGTTTGCTGAACCCTGAACTACGCTGACAGTCGCATCTCACAAATCATTTGTGCGCAAGCTAGGAGCCTGCATGAGGGTGACGCGTCCACTGGTGCTGGCAGGCCTGAGTGTGCTGTACATGCTCACCGGCTGTAGCAAGGAAGAAACCCCCGAGACGCTGCCTCGGGTCGGTGTGCAACAGGTCCAGCCTACCGATTTCGCTGCCAGGGTGACCCTGACCGGCGACGTACAAGCGCGGGTGCAAACCGACTTGTCGTTCCGTGTGGGCGGCAAGATCATTTCGCGCAGCGTCGATGTGGGCGATCACGTCAAGGCCAACCAGGTACTGGCACGGCTAGACCCGAAAGACCTGCAGAACAACGTCGACTCGGCCAAGGCCGAGGTGTTCGCCGCCCAAGCGCGCGTGACGCAGACGGCCGCGGCTTTCGTGCGTCAGCAAAAGCTGCTGCCCAAGGGCTATACCAGCCAGAGCGAGTACGACTCCGCCGAAGCCGCATTGCGCAGCAACCAGAGCGCGCTCAAGGCCGCCCAGGCGCAGCTGGCCAATGCCAATGAACAGCTGAGCTACACCGCGCTGGTGTCCGAAGCTGCCGGCGTGATCACCGAGCGCCAGGCCGAGGTCGGCCAAGTGGTGCAGGCCACCATGCCGATCTTCGGCTTCGCCCGCGATGGCGACCGTGATGCAGTGTTCAACGTGTATGAATCGTTGCTGGTGGCACCGCCAAGCGATGAGGGGGTGATCGTGAAGCTGCTCGATGACCCCAACGTCCAGGCGCAAGGCTTCGTTCGCGAAGTGACGCCAACCGTTTCAGCCCAAAGTGGCACGGTGCAGGTCAAGGTTGGCCTGCGCAACGTGCCGCCCGGCATGCAGCTGGGCTCACCGGTGACGGCCACTGCCAATACCCAGGGGCGCTCCAGCATCGAGCTGCCCTGGTCGGCTTTGACCAAGGCCTTGCATGAGCCTGCCGTCTGGGTGGTGGGCGAGGGCGACAAGGTCGAACTGCGCAAGGTTGAAGTAGCGCGCTACCTCACCGGCAAGGTCGTGGTCGCCAACGGCCTCAAAGGCGGCGAGACCGTGGTGGTCAATGGCGGGCAGTTGCTGCACCCCGGCATGCAGGTGGAAAAAATCGATGAAAAGGCTGCGGGGGATGCGCCATGAAGCGCTTGCTGTTATTGCTCCCGGTCGGGCTGTTGCTGGTTGCTTGCAGCTCTGAGGAAGAAGCGGTCGAGCCCGTTCGGCCGGTGCTTTCGGTGAAGGTCGAACCGCAGGTGCAAGCGCAACTTGGGCGCTTTGCCGGCAGCATTCAGGCGCGCTTCGAGAGCACCTTGGGCTTTCGCGTGTCCGGGCGTATTGCCCGGCGTTGGCTTGATGTGGGGGCGCAGGTGAAGCCTGGGGACACACTGGCCACCCTCGACCCCACCGACCAGCAGAACCAGTTGCGCGCCGCCGAAGGCGACTTGGCCAAGGTCCAGGCGCAGTGGATAAACGCCCAGGCCGACGCGCGCCGTCAGCAGCAGCTGTACGACCGCGGTGTCGGCGCCCAGGCCCAGCTGGACATTGCCCAGACCAACCTGAAAACCACCGGTGCGGCGCTGGAGCAGGCACGCTCGGCGGTCAGCCAGGCGCGTGACCAGCTTGATTACAGCACCCTGCGCACCGACCACGCGGCGGTGATCACTGCCTGGCAGGCCGAAGCTGGGCAAACGGTAACGGCGGGCCAGGCTGTGGTGACCCTGGCCCGGCCAGACGTCAAGGAAGCCGTGATCGACCTGCCGATCGGCGTGGGCGAGCAACTCGACAAGGGCCTCACCTTCACCGTGGCCTCGCAGCTCGACCCCAGCATCAACACCACGGCCTCGTTGCGCGAGCTGGAGCCGCAAGCCGACGCCACCACGCGCACCCGGCGTGCACGCCTGACTCTGGCCAGCACACCGGCCGCCTTCCACCTTGGCACCGCGATCAGCGTGAGCCTGAGCTCTGCGGTCACGCCGCGCAGTGAGCTGCCCCTGAGCGCCTTGCTCGAGCGTGACGGCAAGACCCAGGTGTGGGTGATCGACACGCAGCAGAAAACCGTGGCGACCCGGGATGTCGCCTTGATCGACCGCACCCGCGAACACATCGTCATCGCCTCCGGCGTACAGCCAGGCGAGCGCGTGGTGACTGCCGGCGTCAACAGCCTCAAGCCTGGCCAGAAGGTCACCTTCGACGAGGATGCGCAATGAAAGGAAGCTTCAACCTGTCCGAATGGGCGCTCAAGCATCAATCGTTCGTCTGGTACCTGATGTTCGTCGGCTTGCTGATGGGGATTTTTTCCTACTTCAACCTGGGCCGTGAGGAAGACCCGTCGTTCACCATCAAGACCATGGTCATCCAGACCCGCTGGCCCGGTGCGACCCAGGACGAAACCCTGTACCAGGTCACCGACCGCATCGAGAAGAAGCTCGAAGAACTGGACTCGCTCGACTACACCAAAAGCTACACCCGCCCGGGCGAGTCAACGGTCTACGTGTACCTGCGCGACACCACCAAGGCCAAGGACATCCCGGACATCTGGTACCAGGTGCGCAAGAAGATCCAGGACATCCGCGGCCAGTTCCCCGAGGGCATCCAGGGCCCGGCGTTCAACGATGAATTCGGTGATGTGTTCGGTTCGATCTACGCCTTCACCTCCGATGGCCTGACCTTGCGGCAACTGCGGGACTACGTGGAGCAGGCCCGCGCCGAAGTGCGCGAAGTGCCCAATATCGGCAAGATCGAGCTGGTCGGCACCCAGGACGAAGTGCTGTACCTGAACTTCTCCACCCGCAAACTGGCGGCCTTGGGTATCGACCAGCGCCAGGTCATGCAGGCGCTGCAATCGCAGAACGCGGTGACCCCGGCAGGGGTGATCGAGGCGGGCCCCGAACGTATTTCGGTGCGGACCACCGGCCAGTTCGCCTCTGAAAAGGACCTGGAAACGGTCAACCTGAGGATCAATGACCGCTTCTTCCGCCTTGCCGACATTGCCGATATCGAGCGCGGCTACGTCGACCCGCCGTCACCGATGTTCCGCTACAACGGCCAGACCGCCCTTGGCCTGGCCATCGGCATGAAGGCGGGCGGTAACATCCAGGTGTTCGGCGCCGCCCTGAAGAAGAAAATGGACAGCGTGATCGCCGACTTGCCGGTGGGGGTGGGTGTGCACACCGTGTCCGACCAGGCCGTGGTGGTCAAACAGGCGGTGGGTGGCTTTACCAGCGCACTCTTCGAGGCCGTGGTGATCGTGCTGGCGGTGAGCTTCGTCAGCCTCGGCGTGCGCGCCGGGCTGGTGGTGGCCTGCTCGATCCCGCTGGTGCTGGCCATGGTCTTCGTGTTCATGGAGTACAGCGGCATCACCATGCAACGGATCTCGCTGGGCGCGTTGATCATCGCCCTGGGCCTGCTGGTGGACGATGCGATGATCACCGTGGAGGTGATGGTCACACGCCTGGAAATGGGCGAGAGCAAAGAGCAGGCCGCGACCTTTGCCTACACCTCGACGGCGTTCCCGATGCTGACCGGTACCCTGGTGACGGTGGCCGGCTTCGTGCCGATCGGGCTCAACGCCAGTTCGGCAGGTGAGTACACCTACACACTGTTCGCGGTGATCGCCGTGGCGCTGATCGTGTCGTGGGTGGTGGCGGTGTTCTTCGCCCCGGTGCTGGGCGTGCATATCCTCAGCAGCAAGGTCAAAGCCCACGAGGCCGAACCCGGGCGCGTGGGCCGGGCATTCGAGGGCGGCCTGCTGTGGTGCATGCGCAACCGCTGGCTGACCATCATTGGCACCGTGCTGCTGTTCGCGCTGGCGATATTCTGCGAGCGCTTCGTGCAGAACCAGTTCTTCCCATCATCCGACCGCCCCGAAATCCTGGTCGACCTCAACCTGCCGCAAAACGCCTCGATCGAAGAGACCCGTAAAGTCGTCGACCGGCTGGAGGCCAGGATCAAGGACGACCCGGACCTGGTGCGCTGGAGCACCTACATTGGCCAGGGCGCGATTCGCTTCTACCTGCCCCTCGACCAACAATTGCAGAACCCCTACTACGCGCAGTTGGTGATCGTCAGCAAAGGCTTCGAAGAGCGCCAGGGCATGATGGATCGCCTGCAGAAACTGCTGCGCGAAGAGTTCGTCGGCATCGGCACCAACGTGCAATCGCTGGAGATGGGCCCGCCGGTGGGCCGGCCGATCCAGTACCGGGTCAGCGGCCAGGACATCGACCAGGTGCGCAAGCACGCCATCGAGCTCGCCACCTTGCTCGATGCCAACGAGCACATCGGCGAGATGATCTACGACTGGAACGAGCCGGGCAAAGTGCTGCGCATCGAGATTGCCCAAGACAAAGCGCGTCAGCTGGGGCTGTCGTCCGAAGACGTGGCCAACGTGATGAACAGCATCGTCACCGGCGTGCCGATTACCCAGGTCAACGACAACATCTACCTGGTCAACGTGGTTGCCCGCGCCGAAGACAGCGAGCGTGGCTCGCCCGATACCTTGCAGAACCTGCAGATCCTCACCCCCAATGGCACCTCGATTCCGCTGCTGGCCTTCGCCACGGTGCGTTACGAGCTGGAACAGCCGTTGGTCTGGCGGCGTGATCGCAAGCCGACCATCACCATCAAGGCGTCGGTCAATGGCGACATCCAGCCCACCGACCTGGTGGCCCAGCTCAAGCCCAAGATCGACGAGTTCGCCAGCAAACTGCCGGTCGGCTTCGAGGTGGCGACCGGCGGTACGGTGGAGGAGAGCGCCAAGGCGCAAGGGCCGATCCGCAAGGTCATTCCGTTGATGCTGTTCCTCATGGCGACCTTCCTGATGATCCAGCTGCACAGCGTGCAGAAGTTGTTCCTGGTGGTCAGCGTGGCGCCGCTGGGCTTGATCGGGGTGGTGCTGGCGTTGGTGCCTACGGGTACGCCGATGGGCTTTGTGGCCATTCTCGGGATTCTGGCCCTGGCCGGTATCATCATTCGTAACTCGGTGATCCTGGTGACCCAGATCGATGAGTTCGAGGCGCAGGGGTTGTCACCGTGGGATGCGGTGGTGGAGGCCACCAACCACCGGCGGCGGCCGATCTTGCTGACGGCGGCCGCGGCCAGCTTGGGCATGATCCCGATTGCCCGCGAGGTGTTCTGGGGGCCGATGGCCTACGCCATGATTGGCGGGATCATCGTGGCCACCTTGCTGACGCTGCTGTTTTTGCCGGCGCTGTATGTGGCCTGGTACAAAATCCGCGAGCCTGAACACAAAACTACAAGCACACACTGACCCCTGTGGGAGCGGGTTTACCCGCGAATGCGATGGTGGATTCACCGCCGCATTCGCGGGTAAACCCGCTCCCACGGGGTCGGCGTGATGGCTTTGCAAAATGGTTATATAAACATTCTTAAACAGTATTTTTAAGAATATCCCCGCCTCACTACTATTGCCCTCAAGCCAGGCGCAAATCCCCTTCAAACCTCTGCCCGGCACCCTCACTCCAAGGAGAACGAGCATGAGTGCATCTCTGCGTAGCATCGACGGTCAGGACGAAGCCACCATTCTGCGTGAGATCCAGAGCGCCCTGCGCGATCTGCGTTTCGGTGCGGTGGAGATTACCGTGCACAACGCTCAGGTCGTCCAGATCGAGCGCAAGGAGAAGTTCCGCCTGCAACAGCCCGGCAACAAGACCGGCTGATCGCGCCACACCTCTAAAACTAGAAAAATGCCAATCGGGAGCTTCACCATGTCCATCCGCCGTTATGCGCTCGCCGCCCTGGCCAGTGCTGTTTTTGCCGGTTCCGCAATCGCCAAGGACTACGAACTGCTGAACGTGTCCTATGACCCGACCCGTGAGTTGTACCAACAGTACAACGCCGAATTCATCAAGCACTGGCAGCAGTCCCACCCGGACGACAAGGTGAAGATCCAGCAATCCCACGGTGGCTCGGGCAAACAGGGCCGCGCTGTAATCGATGGCCTGCGCGCCGACGTGGTGACCCTGGCCCTGGCCGGCGACATCGACGAAATCGCCAAGCTTGGCAAGACCCTGCCGGACAACTGGCAGACCCGCCTGCCGGACGCCAGCACCCCGTACACGTCGACCATCGTGTTCCTGGTGCGCAAGGGCAACCCGAAAGGCATCAAAGACTGGGGCGACCTGATCAAGAAAGACGTCTCGGTCATCACTCCGAACCCGAAAACCTCTGGCGGCGCCCGGTGGAACTTCCTCGCCGCCTGGGCTTATGGCCTGAAGACCGGCGGTAGCGAAGACAAGGCCAAGGCTTACGTGCAAGAGCTGTTCAAGCACGTGCCGGTGCTCGATACCGGCGCCCGTGGCTCGACCATCACCTTCGTCAACAACGGCCAGGGCGACGTCCTGCTGGCCTGGGAAAACGAAGCCTTCCTGGCGCTGAAGGAAGACGGTGGCGCCGACAAGTTCGAAATCGTCGTGCCGTCGCTGTCGATCCTGGCCGAGCCACCGGTGGCCGTGGTCGACAAGAACGCTGAGAAGAAGGGCAATACTGCGATTGCCACCGAATACCTCAAGCACTTGTACAGCCCGGCTGGGCAGAAGATCGCCGCCGAGAACTTCTACCGCCCACGTGACGAGAAGGTCGCTGCCGAATTCGGCAAGCAATTCCCGAAACTGGACCTGGTCACCATCGACAAGGACTTCGGTGGCTGGAAGACTGCACAACCCAAATTCTTCAATGATGGCGGTGTGTTCGACCAGATCTATCAGGCACAGTAAGCGGTTATGGAAAAACGGGGCCGCTGTGCGGCCCATTCGCGGCACAAGGCCGCTCCCACAAGGAACCGCGCTCCCCTGTGGGGGCGGCCTTGTGCCGCGAATGGGCTGCACAGCAGCCCCAAGATTCAGAAGCCTGCACTGGCCCGGGATTAATTCCGGGCTTCGTGCGTTCAACCAGGGATACTTATGTCACGTCGTATTTCCCCCGTCATACCCGGCTTCGGGCTGACGCTGGGTTACACCTTGGTGTACCTCAGCCTGATTGTGCTGATTCCGCTGGCGGCCATGTTCATCCATGCCTCGCAGCTGACCTGGGAGCAGTTCTGGAACATCATCAGCGCGCCGCGGGTCATCGCCGCGCTCAAGCTGAGTTTCGGCACCGCCCTGTTCGCCGCCATCATCAACGGTGTGATCGGTACGCTGCTGGCCTGGGTACTGGTGCGCTACACCTTCCCCGGGCGCAAGATCATCGACGCGATGATCGACCTGCCGTTCGCCCTGCCTACCGCCGTGGCCGGTATCGCCCTGACGGCCCTATACGCCCCGGCGGGCTGGGTTGGCCAGTTCGCCACCGACCTGGGCTTCAAGATCGCCTACACACCGCTTGGCATCACCTTGGCGCTGACCTTCGTGACCCTGCCGTTCGTGGTGCGCACGGTGCAGCCGGTGTTGGCCGACATCCCGCGTGAAGTCGAAGAAGCCGCCGCCTGCCTGGGCGCAAAACCGCTGCAGGTGTTCCGCCACATCCTGGCTCCGGCACTGCTGCCTGCCTGGCTGACCGGCTTTGCCCTGGCCTTCGCCCGTGGGGTGGGTGAGTATGGTTCGGTGATCTTCATTGCCGGCAACATGCCGATGAAGACCGAGATTCTGCCGCTGCTGATCATGGTCAAGCTCGACCAATACGACTACACCGGCGCGACTGCCATCGGCGTGCTGATGCTGGTGGTTTCCTTCATCCTGCTGCTGCTGATCAACTTGCTGCAGCGCCGCATCGAAACCCCTTGAAGGAGGCCGGCTATGTCTAGTTCATCCCTGAGCGCTACCGCCGCCGCCAATGCCGCCCGCCGTGGCAGCGCCACCTCGCGGCGCATCCTGATCGGCCTTGGCTGGTTGGTGTTCGCGCTGTTCTTGCTGCTGCCGCTGGTGATCGTGGTATCGCAGGCGCTGAAAAACGGTTTCGGCACTTTCTTCGAGGCGATCTTCGAGCCCGACGCCTTGTCGGCGCTCAAGCTCACCCTGTTTGCCGTGGCCATCTCGGTGCCGCTGAACCTGGTGTTTGGCGTCAGCGCGGCGTGGTGCGTGAGCAAGTACACCTTCCGTGGCAAGAGCGTGCTGGTGACCCTGATCGACCTGCCGTTCTCGGTCTCGCCGGTGATCGCGGGCCTGGTCTACGTGCTGATGTTCGGCGCGCAGGGCCTGTTCGGCCCCTGGCTGCAGGACCATGACATCCAGATTGTGTTCGCGCTGCCGGGCATCGTTCTGGCGACGATCTTCGTTACCGTGCCATTCGTTGCCCGTGAACTGATCCCGCTGATGCAAGAGCAGGGCACCCAGGAAGAAGAGGCCGCGCGCCTGCTGGGCGCCAATGGCTGGCAGATGTTCTGGCATGTGACCCTGCCCAACATCAAATGGGGCCTGATCTACGGCGTGGTGCTGTGTACGGCGCGGGCGATGGGTGAGTTCGGCGCGGTGTCGGTGGTGTCCGGCCATATCCGCGGCGTTACCAACACCTTGCCGCTGCACGTGGAGATCCTCTACAACGAGTACAACCACGTCGCGGCCTTCAGCGTGGCCAGCCTGTTGCTGATCCTGGCGCTCTTCATCCTGCTGCTCAAGCAGTGGAGCGAGAACCGTATTAACCGCCTGCGCCATAGCGCTGCGGAGGAATAATTCATGTCGATCGAAGTTCGTAACGTCAGCAAGCGCTTCAACAGCTTCCAGGCCCTGGACAACATCAACCTGGATATCCACAGCGGTGAGCTGGTGGCCTTGCTCGGCCCGTCCGGCTGCGGCAAGACCACCCTGCTGCGCATCATTGCCGGCCTGGAAACACCGGATGACGGCAGCATCGTGTTCCATGGCGAGGATGTGTCTGGCCACGACGTGCGTGATCGCAACGTCGGCTTCGTGTTCCAGCACTACGCGTTGTTCCGCCACATGAGCGTGTTCGACAACGTCGCCTTCGGCCTGCGCATGAAGCCCAAGGGCGAGCGCCCGAGCGAAAGCAAAATTGCCGAAAAGGTGCATGAGCTGCTGAACATGGTCCAGCTCGACTGGCTCTCCGACCGCTACCCCGAGCAGCTTTCCGGTGGCCAGCGCCAGCGTATCGCCCTGGCCCGCGCCTTGGCGGTAGAGCCTAAGGTGCTGTTGCTCGACGAGCCGTTCGGTGCCCTGGATGCCAAGGTGCGTAAAGAGCTGCGCCGCTGGCTGGCGCGCCTGCACGAAGATATCAACCTGACGTCGGTGTTCGTCACCCATGACCAGGAAGAGGCCATGGAAGTCGCAGACCGCATCGTGGTGATGAACAAGGGTGTGATCGAGCAGATCGGCTCGCCGGGTGAAGTCTACGAGCAGCCGGCCAACGACTTCGTCTACCACTTCCTCGGCGACTCCAACCGCCTGGCCTTGAGCGAAGGCCACCACGTGCTGTTCCGCCCGCATGAAGTGTCGCTGTCGCGCCATGAAACCGAAGGCCACCATGCCGCCGAGGTGCGCGATATCCGCCCGCTGGGCGCGACCACCCGGGTGACCTTGAAGGTGGAAGGGCAGAGCGAGCTGATCGAGGCCGAAGTGGTCAAGGACCACGACAGCTTGACCGGCCTGGCACGCGGGGAGACGCTGTTCTTCAGGCCGAAGGTGTGGCAGAAGGTGGCGGATATCTAAGCTACCCCAGCGTATGGAACCCGGGCTCTGTCCCGGGTTTTTATTGCCGGGTGGATTGCTGGGGCTGCTTCGCACCCTTTCGCAGCACAATGCTGCACCGCGATTCCCTGTAGGAGCAGCCTTGTGCTGCGAATCGAGGGCGCAGCCCTCGCAGCAATCTCATGCCTTACGCGAATATTTTGCATGCCCACAAAGCATCGCGAATCGCCCTCCAGCCCACAGCCCGCGAAATCCGTGGCCTTCACACGATCGCTCAAAAACAATATTCAATTAAGTTCTAACTATAATTTTAAACATTACTTTAAGAGATAAGCCTCTGGCCCCGATGATTCAGCCACACACCTGAATCGAGACCCCAGGAGTTTGATCAATGGGTAATGTCCAGACGGCCGTCAGAGCCTACGACCAGCCATGGCGCCCGGCACCGGGCGACCTGGTCGAGCTTGGACGCACGCTTCGTCTTCCGCTTGGCCAGCAGCGCCTGCAACGCACGCCTGCCAGCGGCCTCAAGCGCCGCGACAAGCTGGCGTTGGCGCTGCTGGTACTGGCGCTGCACGGCGCCGCCGCCTACTGGGTCAGCCAGGCACCGACGCCTGAGCTGCCCGTAGTGCCGCCGCAGGTGCCACCCATGACCATCGAGTTCGCCGCCCCTGCGCCGCCCGTGGTCGAGCCGCCACCCCCGGCACCCGAGCCGCCGGTGGTCGAGCCACCGCCGCCGCCACCGGTAGTCGACGAGCTGGCCGCCAAGCCCAAACCGAAGCCAAAACCGATCCCTAAACCGGTGGTCAAGCAGGCGCCCAAGCCGCAGCCGAAACCGGTCGAGGCACCGCCACCGGCACCTGTTGCAGCCCCGGCACCGCCAGCCCCTGCGCCACCCGCGCCGGCGCCGGTGACACCGGCTTCAGCCAACGCCGCGTACCTCAAGAACCCGGCGCCAGAGTACCCGCAGATGGCCCAGCGCCGCGGCTGGGAAGGCACCGTGCTGTTGCGCGTCGAGGTGTTGCCCAGTGGCAAGCCGGGGCAGATCCAGGTGCAGAAGAGCAGTGGCCGCGATGCCTTGGACGCCGCTGCGCTGGCCGCCGTCAAGCGCTGGAGCTTCGTCCCCGCCAAGCAAGGCGACGTGGCCCAGACCGGGTGGGTCAGCGTGCCAATCGACTTCAAGCTTCGCTAACGCATTTCACAGAATCAGCAGAACATAGGAAGACATCATCATGAGCCTGTTGGCATCCCCCCTCGAATCCGTTGAAAGCGCAGTCATCTGGCTGCTGGTTGGTTTCTCTGTCGTCACCTGGGGCCTGGCCCTGGTCAAGGTCGTGCAGTTTGTGCGGCTGAAGAACCAGGACAAACGCTTCCACCAGCAATTCTGGGCAGCCTCCAGCCTGGACTCGGCCGCCGAAATCAGCCATGAGCTGCCTGGCCCAGCCGCCCGCGTTGCGCAGTCCGGTTATGCCGCTATTGCCGTCGGCGATACCACCCAGGCCAACGACCTGAGCCACGCCATCAACCACCAGGACCGCCTCGAACGCGCTCTGCGCCAGCAGATCGTCCGCGAGCGCCGTTCGCTGGAAACCGGCCTGGCGGTGGTCGCCAGTATCGGCAGTACCTCGCCCTTCATCGGCTTGTTTGGCACCGTGTGGGGCATCATGGAAGCGCTCAAGGGCATCAGTGCGGCAGGTTCCGCCAGCCTCGAGACCGTGGCCGGGCCGATCGGCGCGGCACTGGTGGCCACGGGGGTGGGTATCGCCGTCGCGGTGCCAGCGGTACTGGTTTACAACTACTTCCTGCGCCGCCTCAAGCTGACTGCAGCAGACCTGGACGACTTCGCCCATGACTTCTACAGCCTGGCGCAGAAGAGTGCCTTCCGGGTACTGGTGCACCCTACCGTGCACAAAGCCCAGGCCGGTTTCACCCAGCCGGTGAAGGAGGCGTCCTGATATGGCCTTTTCGACCCAGGACAGCGACGAAGTCCTCAGTGAAATCAACGTCACGCCGTTGGTGGACGTCATGCTGGTGCTGCTGGTGGTGTTCATCGTCACTGCGCCGCTGCTGACCAACGCCATCCCCATCAACCTGCCCAAGACCGAGGCGGTGGCACCGGTGGAGCAGAAAGACCCATTGGTGGTGAGCATCGACGGGGCCGGCAAGTTGTTCATCAACAAGGACGAGATCCAGCCGGACCTGCTGGAGACCAACCTCAAGGCGGCCAAGGCCAAGGACGCGGAAGTCCGTGTGCAGTTGCAGGCCGATGATGGCGTGAACTACGGCGAAGTGGCGCGGGCCATGGCGGCGATTGAACGTGCGGGGATCAGCAAACTGGCGGTGATAACCGCGCGCTGATTCGGCAATCCTCTTCAGGCAAGTGACTCTCTTTGAGAGCTTATGGGCCATATCTCTTGGCAGGGGTTGGCCCTTTTTTTTGGCCTGATGGATAGGTATTGGGCTACAAGGTGTTTGCCGGTGAATGTTTAGCGCCTGTTAGATCGAGCGCCGCCCGCGCGGCGCTCGATCTGCGCCCCACCGCCCCCCCAAGCCAGGCCCCCCGTGGCCATCTCCCATCCTCGCAACAATCGCTTCGCACCCCCCCCCAACAAAATTCATTTAGGTTATTAACAAATAGCTTCTTATTCCTTTACGAATATAACTCCCTCCCTATACTGGTCTCCAAGCACGCAAACTTACTGGAGGCGTCCCCATGCGCAATGAGTCGATTCGTTACCTGATTGTGCCGGGCTGGCAAGGATCGCCAGACAACCATTGGCAGAGTCACTGGCAGCGCACCCTGCCCAACAGCGCTCGGGTCGAGCAGCACGACTGGCTGACCCCGCAGCGGCGCGATTGGGTGCAGGCCCTGGAGCAGGCGATTGCCGCCGAACGCTCGCCGGTGATTCTCATCGCACACAGCCTGGGCTGCGTCACGGTCGCTCACTGGGCCGCCGAGGCCAGCCCGGCGTTGCTGCGTCAGGTACGTGGCGCATTGCTGGTGGCGCCGGCGGATGTCGAGCGGCCGACCTGCGCGCCGGCACTGCGCAACTTCGCGCCAATTCCGATGCAGGCGTTGCCGTTCCCAAGCCAGGTGGTCAGCTCCGACAACGACCCGGCGGTAAGCGTGCCGCGCGCGCTGCACCTGGCCCAGGCCTGGGGGGCCGAAGCGGGCTTGCTGACCAACGCCGGGCACATCAACGTCAAGTCCGGCCACGAGCGTTGGGAACAAGGCTTCGCCTACCTGTACCGCTTGCAGAGCCGGGTGGAGCAACGCGCACTGCGCCGCGCCTGATCGCCTACTGATTACCGTTTGCCTGACGCCCGGCCACCGAAGGCCTGGGGCGGGAGTTTTTCATGACTTTTCAAAACCCGTTTGGCCAGCCGCTGCTGACCTTTCCCGAGCTGGACAAGAGCCCACTGAGCATTCGTGCCAAGGCCCTGGTGTTCATCGACCCGCGCTCGCAACAGCTGCGCGAAGACCTCGAACGCCTGGCGCCGCAGCCCTTGCCGGTGTTGATTCGTGGCGAAACCGGCACCGGCAAGGAGTTGCTGGCACGGCAGATTCACCGCGCCAGTGACCGCGCCGGGCTGTTCGTCTCGGTCAACTGCGCGGCCATCAGCCCGACCTACGCCGACGCCGAGTTGTTCGGCTACAGCGCCGGCACCCACGGCGGCACCGCCAGCAGCCGCGCCGGCTGGTTCGGCTCGGCCAACGGCGGCACGCTGTACCTGGACGAAATTGCCGACTTGCCGCTGGAGATTCAGGGCAAGCTGCTGGCCGCGCTGGAAAACCGTGAAGTGACACGCGTCGGCGCGCAGCAGCCCCAGCCTGTGGATGTGCGCCTGGTGGCGGCGACCAGCATCGACCTGGCGCGGGTGGTGAAAGCCGGCAGGTTCAATGAGCGCTTGTACCAGTACCTGCGTGAGGGCGCGCTGGAGCTGCCGCCGTTGCGCGAGCGACGTGGCGATATCCTGCCGCTGGCCGAGTACTTCGTGGGTATCTACACCGCCCGCCTGCAGCGCTCGGTGCCGCTGATCAGCGACGCCGCCCAGCAGGTGCTGGAAGCCCATGCCTGGCCCGGCAACACCCGCGAGCTGGAGAACGTCATCCACTTCGCCTTGCTGGTGAATGACAGCGAAGAGATCCAGCCGGAAGACCTCGACCTGGCCAACCCTGCGCGCTAGACAGCGCTCATAAGCAAAGGCGGTGATGGCAGTTTGTTTTTGGAATAAGCAGCGAATTAAAAGATATTGTTGCGGCATAAGAAATCTCGGTATTGTCCGCTTCACGCTCACCCGACACGGGGCAGGGCACACGACTTCGCCATCGCCGATGGCCCAGATTCAGAATAAGGACCACCATGAAGAAGACCCTGCTGACCACCGCCCTGGCCGCTGCCCTGTCGTTCGCCGGCCTGGCCAACGCCGCCGAGAAACTGGTGGTTGCCGCCACCCCGGTGCCGCATGCCGAGATCCTCGAGCTGATCAAGCCGACCCTCGCCAAAGAAGGTGTGGACCTGCAGATCAAGGTCTTCACCGACTACGTGCAGCCGAACGTGCAGGTTGACCAGAAACGCCTGGACGCCAACTACTTCCAGACCCTGCCGTACCTGCAAAACTTCAACGAAGGCAAGGGCACCCACCTGGAAACCGTGGTCGGTGTACACGTCGAACCGTTCGGTGGCTACTCGAAGAAGGTCAAGAACCTGAGCGATCTCAAAGAAGGCGCCACCGTTGCCATCCCTAACGAAGGCAGCAACAGCGGCCGCGCCCTGCTGCTGTTGCAGAAGGCTGGCCTGATCACCCTGAAAGACCCGAAAAACGCCCTGGCCACGCCGAAAGACATCGCCGAGAATCCGAAGAAACTGAAGTTCCGCGAGCTGGAATCGGCCATGCTGCCGCGTGTGCTGGATCAGGTTGACCTGGACATGATCAACACCAACTACGCCCTGGAAGCTGGCCTGAACCCGGCCAAGGACGCGCTGGTGATCGAAGGCGCCGACTCGCCGTACGTCAACTTCCTGGTTGCCCGCCCGGACAACAAGGACAGCGACGCTATCCAGAAACTGGCCAAAGCCCTGACCAGCCCGGAAGTGAAAGCGTTCATCGCCAAGAAATACAGCGGTGCCGTGCTGCCGGCGTTCTGATCCGTTCGTGGCCCCGCGCCTGAAAACGCCGACGCCATTGCGTCGGCGTTTTTGTTGGTGCGTTAGTCCGTACTATTGATATGCAATAAAGATATTTATTGAAAGTTTTTTATAGCTTTAAAGTCTAGTGATCGTGCTCCTCGCACCCCGCATGACTGTTCTACCCATGACCTTCGATATCCCCTTCATCCTCAGCACCCTGCCGGCGTTTCTCAACGCCGTGGGCGTGACCTTGCAGGTGGGCCTGATCGCCATCGCCACCTCCTTGCTGGTAGCCCTGGTCAACGCCACGCTACTGGTACTGCGTACGCCCTACCTGTCGCGCCTGGTCAAAGGCTACGTCGAGCTGGCGCGCAATACCCCGCTGTTGATCCAGCTGTTCTTCGTGTACTTCGCCTTGCCCAGCGTGGGCCTGAAGATCTCAGGCTTCACTGCAGCGATCATCACCATGACGTTCATGGGCGGCGCTTACCTGACCGAGGTGCTGCGTGCCGGTGTCGAAGCAGTGCCGCGCGCTCAACTGGAGTCCGGGCGCTCCATCGGTCTGTCCGAGGGCCAACTGCTGCGCCATGTGATCCTGCCTCAGGCCAGCATCCTCAGCCTGCCAGCGCTGTTCGCCAACTTCATTTTCCTGCTCAAGGAAACCACCGTCGTTTCGGCCGTGGCCGTTCCCGAGATCCTCTACACCACCAAGAACTACATCGCGCTGTACTACAAAACCTACGAAATGCTCGCTGTGCTGACCCTGCTTTGCGTGCTGCTGTTCCTGCCGCTGTCGTTGCTGCTGCGGTACCTGGAAAGGAGGCTGCAGCATGGCCAGTTCGGCGCCTGAACTGCTGTGGGTGTCGCTGCCGCAACTGGCCAGCGGCGCAGCACAGACCTTGGCCATTTCGGCGTTGGGCATGCTCTTCGCCACCTTGGGCGGCGTGCTGTATGGCGTGTTGGCCACCCTTGGCAACCGTGGCCTGAACATCGTTCTGCAGGTGTATCTGGAGCTGTTCCGTGCCATCCCCGTGCTGGTCTGGCTGTACCTGGTGTTTTTCGGCCTGCCGATCTTCTTTGGCGTGAGCATCCCCAGTTTCTGGTGCGCGGTGCTGGTGCTGGGCCTGTGGGGTGCCAGCGAAATCGGTGAGGTGGTGCGCGGCGCGTTACGTTCGCTGCCACGTGGCCAGCGTGAGGCCGGGCTGTCGATCGGCCTGTCCGGCTGGCAGCTGTATGGCTATGTGCTGCTGCCCCAGGCACTCAAGCGCATGACCCCGCCGACCATCAACCTCTACACGCGGATCATCAAGACCAGCTCGTTGGCGGTATTGATCGGTGTTGTCGAGGTGATCAAGGCAGGCCAGCAGATCATCGAGCGTACCTACGAGTCGGTGCTGATCTACGGCGCGTTGTTCCTGTTCTTCTTCATCATCTGTTATCCGCTGTCCGCCGCTTCGCGCGTGCTGGAACGCCGTTGGGCACACTCATGAGCGCATTGATCGAATTCCAGGGTTTCAACAAGTTTTTTGGTGAGCAGCAGGTGCTCAAGGACGTCGACCTCAAGGTGCAAGCCGGCGAGGTGCTGGTAGTGCTGGGGCCCAGCGGTTGCGGCAAGAGCACCTTGCTGCGCTGCTTGAATGGCCTGGAACAAGCCCACAGTGGCCACCTGCGCCTGGACGGCCAGGAGCTGCTCGCCCCACGCACCGACTGGCGCCAGGTGCGCCAGCGGGTAGGCATGGTGTTCCAGAGTTACCACCTGTTCGGCCACATGAGTGTGATCGACAACCTGTTGCTTGGCCCGCTCAAGGTGCAAAAGCGCGAGCGCGCCGAAGCCCAGGCCCAGGCCGAGGCGCTGCTGGCGCGGGTGGGGCTGTTGGACAAGCGCGATGCCTACCCGCGGCAGTTGTCCGGCGGCCAGCAGCAACGCATCGCGATCGTCCGGTCGCTGTGCATGAACCCCGAGGTGATGTTGTTCGATGAAGTCACGGCGGCCCTCGACCCGGAAATGGTCAAGGAGGTGCTGCAGGTGATCCAGGGCCTGGCCCGCGACGGCATGACCCTGCTCATCGTTACCCACGAAATGGCCTTCGCCCGCGCGGTGGCCGACCGCATCGTGTTCATGGAGGCCGGCAGGGTCCTTGAACAGAGCGAGCCCGAGAGCTTCTTCACCCGACCGCAGACCGCACGCGCGCAGCAGTTCCTGGAGAAATTCTCCTTTGTAGAAAGCCTGCCGAAGACACTGCACAAGGAACTGTCATGAAAACTGCCAACCTCACCAAACTGCTGGCGCCGCTGTTCGGCCTGGCCCTGCTGGCCGGCTGCAACAAGGCCGAAGAACCCACCAAACCCGCGGCGGCCTCGCCGGCCACCAGCTACCTGGAAACCATCAAGGCCCGCGACAAACTGATCGTCGGCGTATTCACCGACAAGCCACCCTTCGGTTTCGTCGATGAAAAGGGGCGCTATGTCGGCTTCGATACCGACATCGGTCGCCGCCTGGCCAAGGACCTGCTGGGCGACGAGAACAAAGTCGAGTTCGTTGCCGTGGAGCCGGCCAGCCGCATTCCGTTCCTGCAGAGTGACAAGGTCGACCTTATCCTGGCCAACATGACCGTAACGCCAGAGCGCAAGGAAGCGGTGGACTTCACCAACCCCAACCTGCGCGTCGCCGTGCAAGCCATCGTTGCTGACGGCAGCGCGGTGCAGAAACTCGACGACCTGGCCGACAAGACCATCATCGTTACCACTGGCACCACGGCCGATATCTGGCTGACCAAAACCCACCCGGACTGGAAGCTGCTCAAGTTCGAGAAAAACAGCGAGTCGCTGCAAGCCCTGGCCACTGGCCGCGGCGATGCCTATGCCCAGGACAACCTGATTCTGTTCAGCTGGGCCAAGCAGAACCCAGGCTACCGCGTGTTGCCTGAGCTGCTGGGCGACGAGGCACCGATTGCCCCGGCGGTGAAGAAGGGCAACACCGAGTTGCGCGACTGGGTGAATGCCGAGCTGGCCAAGCTGGGTGAAGAGAAGTTCCTGCTCAAGCTGTATGACCAGTATGTGCGCAAGGAACTGAGCGATGACACCAAGCCTGAGAGCGTGATTGTCGAAGGGGGCAAGTGGCAGGGTTGATCGTGTAACGAGGGCCGCTATGCGGCCCATTCGCGGCAAACCCGCCCCTGGTAGGAGCAGCCTTGTGCTGCGAAGAGGCCCGTGACTGCACCGAAATTTACAGTGTTTTCACCGGCCTCTTCGCAGCGCAAGGCTGCTCCTACTCTCCAGGAATCAGCCTGAGCGTACGCTGCGCCGGAATCACCCCCATCTGCGCCCGTTGGTACTGCCCTTCGATGTACCCCGCAGCCTGATCCGAATAGTGCTTATCAAACGGCACCCCGCTTTGCCCGACCGGGTTACTGGTCAAGGCCTGCCCGGCATCGGCGAAGTCGATCAGCCTGCGTGTAGAAGGGCCATATGTCACCGGCCAAGGTGCCGGTCCGATCTTCGCCGACAGGTTGTTGGGCACCTCATGCGTGCCAGGCGCCGCGAACGGGCCGACGTTGAACAGCAGGTTCAGCGGCTTCTTCACGCCAAGCGGATGGTTATGGGTCAGGGTATGGGCCTTGCCCCATTGCCAACTGGCCGGGTCGCTGCCCAGGGTGTCTCGCAGGTGCTTCACGCTTTTTTGCCAGGCGATGCGCACGATCGCAGTGCGGTCTGTGCGTTCGTTTGCTCCCCGCGTGCTCCACCATGGCGACTCGGCATCGGCGGCCAAACGAGGCAGCGCGGCATCGATGGCACGGGTGCTGATCAGCACCGGGAACCAGGTGTCGCCCAGTTCGTCATGCAGGGCCGCGAACGCCAGTTCATACAGGAACTGGTTGAACAGCGTGGCGCTGATCGAGTCCAGGGGGTAGTCACCGCTCCAGGCTGCCAGTTGTTCGACCAGCTCCTTTTCCTCGTCCCCCTCGGCCACTGAGCGCAGCGTCGCTAGCAGCGGTGCAAGGGTGCGTGGGCCATGGTCGCTGGCGGTGTCCAGCTGCAGGGCTTGGCTGTTCTGGGTATCCCACTTCACGTCAGGGTTGGCCAGGTGGCGGTCGAGCTGGCGGCCACGGTCCGGCAGGTTGTAGTAACCCGGCACCGGCACGGCCGAGGGCGGCTGGTAGTTGGCCGACACGATGTAGCCGCGGGCCGGGTTTTCTTGCTGCGGGTTGGCGCTGAAGGGGTAGAAACCGAGCTTGTCTGCCTGCGGGCTGGCGCCATCGAGAATGAACGTCGGGTTGACCCCCGCTGGGCGGATCGGCAATTGTGCCGCTGCCCACCAGCCGATATCGCCACGGGCATTGGCCCAGACGAAGTTCAGCCCAGGCGCCTGAACCTTGGCGGCCGCCTCGCGCATCTTGCCCAGCGTGTCGGCGCGGTTGAGCTGGTAAAACCCGTCGAGGATCGGGTTTTCGGTTTCCAGAAACGCCCACCACATGGCCACCGGCGTGGTCCCGGCGGTAGCGCCCAATACCTCGTTGACGATCGGGCCGTGGGGCGAGCGGCGCAGGCTGAGGGTGACGGGTGCCTCGCCTTTGACGGCGAGGGTTTGCTCGGTCTTTTCCAAGGTTTGCCAGGTACCGTCGATCATTATTTGGTCGGTATTTTCGGGGTTGGTCCGTTCTGCGATCAGGTCGACGTCATCGTTCTGGAACATCGTCAGGCTCCAGCCGAAGTCGCGGTTGTGGCCGAGCAGCGCGAAGGGGTTCAGCGCCTGGAAGTAGCCATACAAGTTGAACCCAGGGGCCGACAATTCGGCCTCGTACCACACTGCCGGTACCGCGAAGCTGATGTGTGGGTCACCGGCCAGCAGTGGCTTGCCGCTGCGGGTGCGGCTGCCGGCGACGGCCCAGGCGTTGCTGCCTTCGAATTGCGGGATACCCGCGTCGCCCAACGCGTCGTGGCTGAGCCGGGCAAGTGCCTCCAGGCTGCGCCAGTCGGCGGCCGCCAACGGCGCGGCCAGGGCGCCTTCGGGTTGCCAGTCGAGGTCGAAGATTTTCAGGTACTGCGGGCCGAGCTGGTCGCGAATATAGGTGAGCGCGGGCTCGGTGCGGAACGCGGCGGCGAAGCTGTAGGCCAGGTAACCGGCGATGCTCAGGGTGTCTTCGGCGGTGAACGGGCGGGGGGTGATGCCCAGCAGGTCGAACTCGATCGGCTTGGGATGGCTGGCCTGCCAGCTGTTGATGCCCTCCAGGTAGGCTTGCAGGGCCTGCCAGGCGGGTGATTGGCGGTCCTGCCGCTGCACCATCAGCGCCGCTTGGTCGCGAATACGCAAGCTGCGGAACAGGGTGTCGGTGGGCACGAGTTTTTCGCCCAGCACTTCGGCCAACTCACCGCGCGCCAGGCGGCGCATGATCTCCATCTGGAACAACCGGTCCTGGGCGTGCACATAGCCGAGGGCGCGGTACAGGTCCTGTTCGTTCTGTGCCTGCAGGTGCGGAACGCCGCGGCTGTCATAGCGCACGCTGACCGGCGCCTGCAGGCCGGCGATCGCCACTTCGCCTTCGCGTTGCGGCAGCTTGCCGTGCACGTACCCGTATCCGGCGCCAGCGGCCACGGCGATTACCACGGCCAACAGGGTCAGGCTGCGCTTCATCGAAACTCCTTGTGCATTCGAACGGAAACTGTGGTCCGATCATCGACGGATTCGCGCACAGAGCATAGCCCTCGAAAGGAGTTTCCATGTCCCTCAGCGAAAAACAGAAAATGCTCGCAGGCCAGCTCTACCATGCCGGCTGCCCCGAGCTGCAGGCCGAGCAAATTGCCAACAAGCACTGGATGCAGCGCTACAACAGCAGTTTCGAGCTGCTCAACGACGCACGTCACGGCCTGCTCGCCGAGCACTTCGGCCAGGCCGGCGAAGGCACGGTGATCCGCCCGCCGTTCTATTGCGACTATGGCTACAACATCAGCATTGGCCGCAACACCTTCATCAACTTCAACTGCGTGATCCTCGACGTGCTGCCGGTGCGCATCGGCGACGATTGCCAGATTGGCCCGGCGGTGCAGATCTACACCGCCGACCACCCACTCGACCCTGAGCTGCGGCGCACCGGGCTGGAAAGCGGCCGGCCGGTGAGTATTGGCAACAATGTGTGGATTGGTGGCGGGGCGATCATCCTGCCGGGGGTGACCCTTGGCGACAACGCGGTGGTCGGCGCGGGCAGTGTGGTCACCCGCGATGTGCCGGCGGGTGCGGTGGTGGTCGGTAACCCGGCGCGCGTGCGTCAGCCGGCCCAGGGGCAATAGCAACCCACCGCCAAGGTGTTGGAGGCCGTCACCTGGCGGTTGTCGATCAACGCCTTGAGGATCGGTTCGATGAAACTGTTGCTGGCGTTGCACACCGCCCCTTCGCTGTAAGGCCCGAAATAGGCGAGGTGGCCTTGTCGGTCCCAGATGGCCACGGCCGGAGAGGCGGGCAGGTGTTCGCTGCCGGGCAGGCTGGCAAGGGGCTTGAGGGCGCTGAGGTTCGCGGGCAACTGGCCGCGGCTGCCGGGTTTTTGCAGCACATGAAAGCTGACGCCGTCGCCTGCGAAGTGGCTGACCAGGTCGGCCAGGTGCTGCTGGTTGCCGACATTGCACGGGCAGGCCGGGTCCCAGAAGTGCACCACACGGATCCGGCCGGGGCCGGCCAGTTCTGCGGGCAGGCGCAGTTGGCTGCCGTCGAACAGGGTGGCCTGGTTGTCGAACGGGCGCAGGTAGCGGGACTGGAAGGTGGTGTAGGCCTGCCAGAGAATGCCAACGCCAACCAGTAGGGCGATTGCCGTGCGCGATTTTTTGATGATTCGGCTATTCATGAGGAGTCATTGGCCCTTTCGCGACACAAGGCCGCTCCCACAATTTGATAGGTGTTGGTTGTTCGAGGGTGAGCAAGCTTGCCACGACGCCAGCTAGAGCTGAATATCACAGATCAATACTCGCTTCGCTCTGGATGTACCCGATGCCCGCCGCTTTGCTCCCCGACCTTCTGCGTGCCAGCCTCGCGCCCTTGACCGATCGCCAGCCGTTGTCGGCACAGGGGCGCGATTACCAGCATTTTTATGGCCTGGACCTGCCCGTGCACAGTTGGCTGGGTGGTTTTCAAGCGGCCGGGTTCGAGTTGGTCGGGCAAGTCTGGCTGCCGCCGCAGCCGGTGGCCACGGTGTTCCTGCTGCATGGCTATTACGACCACATGGGCCTTTACCGGCATGTGATCGAGTGGGCACTGGGCCAGGGTTATGCAGTGATCAGCTGTGACCTGCCCGGCCATGGCCTTTCCAGCGGTGAGCGGGCCAGCATCAGCGACTTTTCGCTGTATCAGCAGGTGCTCGATGCACTCTTCGAGCAAGCGCGCAGGCTGGGCCTGCCGCGGCCTTGGCATTTGTGCGGGCAAAGCACGGGAGGCGCCATTGTGGTCGACCACCTGTTGCACCGGGGCGAGCAAAGCCCGGCCGATGGGCAGGTGATCCTGCTCGCGCCGCTGGTACGGCCCTGCTCCTGGCGTTGGTCGAAGCTCAGCTATTGCGTGCTGCGCCATTTCGTAAACGGCATCGAACGGCGCTTCAGTGAAAACACCAACGACCCGGCCTTCCTAGCGTTTCTGGAGGCCGACCCCCTGCAACCGCGTCGTTTACCCACGGCCTGGGTCGGCGCGCTGATCGCCTGGGTCAAGCGCATAGAAGCCGCGCCACGCAGCACACGGCGGCCCTTGATCGTGCAAGGTGAGGCGGACGGCACGGTGGACTGGCCCTACAACCTCGAGGTGCTCAAGGCCAAGTTCACTGAGCCGCAAATACTCATGCTGCCCGAGGCGCGGCACCACCTGGCCAATGAACTGCCCGGCATTCGCCAGCGCTACTTCACCTTCATCGACCAGCGCCTGGGCTGATCACTTGAGGTCGGCAGCACTCTGGCCGACCGCCAGGCCGGCGCGCACGGCAGCCAGTGCCGCCTGGTAATACGCCTTGCCCTCAGGTGATTCGGCGAAGTTGGCGAATTGTTCCAGCTCGGCGTCGGACAAGTCGCGGTACACGTACAGCAGCGTATTGTTGAGGTCCTCACCGATCTGGCCCATCAGGCGTTGGCGCTGGCCATCGAGCAGGCTCTGGGCCTGGCCGCCGCCAAACAGGCCGGGGATCATCGAACTGAGGCTGTCGGCGGCGACGCCGGCAATCGCCAGGCTGACCTCTGCACCGGCCTCGCGGGCGGGCAACGCCTGGGCCAAGTGGCCGATAAGCAACAGGCGGTCGTCACTGGCCTGGACTTTCGGCAGGCCTTTGGCGTTTTTGGCCAACTGGTCCTTGCGCGTGGCTTGCAGTTCGGCAGCCACCACCTTGCGGCCCAGCGGCGACTGGAAGAAGGCCAGCGCTGGCGCAGGGTTGCTCAGGGTTGCGCGCAGTTTCGCCTGGGCACGACGGTCCACGGCCTGGGCCTGGAAGCGCTGATTGCTGTTGTTGACCAGCGCTTGGTAGACGGCAGGCGGCAGGCTATTGCGATAGCGTTCCTGGGCGGCGCTCAGGGCATCGTTGAAGTGGGCGCGCTGGTCGGGCCAGCCGGCGGCCTTGTACAGTTGATCCAGGCTGTCTGCCCAGACAGGCATGGTGCAGATCATCAGCAGAATCAGGGAAAACAGACGGCGCATTCAGGACTCCTGTCGGCAGGCTGCCATTGTCCTTGGCCCAGCGTCGGTTTGTCGAGATATCAGCGCGCTTCTCGGCCAAGTGGCGCTGTGCGAGTGCAAGGCTAATGGATATGATGCGCGCCATGCACATCTCCCCTGAACACCCGATGCTTGCGGCCGTCGTTGACGATCTGGCCACCCATGGCTGGTCCCAGCAGGCGCTCTTTTTGCCTGGCGACCTGGTGCGCGCGCTGGCGGCCGAGTGCCGGCGCCGTGACGCCGAAGGCGAGCTCAACCCGGCAGGGGTTGGACGCGGGGCTTCACAGGAGATCCGCGAGGCGATCCGCGGTGATCAGATCCAGTGGATCGACCCCGGCCAGGCCGCTGCCTGCGACCAGTACCTGGCGGCCATGGACCAGCTGCGCCTAGCCATCAACCAGGGGCTGTTCCTGGGCCTTGAAGATTTCGAATGCCATTTTGCCCTGTACCCGCCGGGCGCGTTCTATCGCCGCCATTTGGACCGCTTTCGTGACGATGACCGGCGCATGGTCTCGGCAGTGCTCTATTTGAACGAAGACTGGCAGCCACAGGATGGCGGCCAGCTGCGCATGTTCCTGGCGCAGGGTGTCGAGCACGATGTGCAGCCCGTGGCCGGATGCCTGGTGGTGTTCCTGTCGGGCGATGTGCCCCATGAGGTATTGCCGGCCGGGCGTGAGCGCCTGTCGTTGACTGGCTGGTTCCGGCGCCGTGGCAATGACCTGTTCTGACTTGCCCAAGGTGCTGGTCAGCGCGTGCCTGCTGGGGCAGCCGGTGCGCTATGACGGCCGCGCCAGTGGCCATCCGGGTGTGTTGCAAGCCTGGCAGGCGGCAGGGCGAGTAGTGCCCTTGTGCCCGGAAGTGGCCGGTGGCTTGCCTACACCGCGACCGCCTGCGGAGATACCAGGCGGGCAGGGCAGCGCGGTGCTCGATGGCCAGGCACAGGTGCTGACGGTGACGGGTGAGGACGTCAGCGACGCGTTTCTGGCCGGTGCTCAGCTGGCGTTGGCGCTGGTGCGCCGGCACGGAATTCGCGTCGCGGTGCTCAAGTCTGGCAGCCCTTCGTGTGGTAATCGCCTGACCTACGATGGCACCTTCAGCGGGGTGAAGGTGCCGGGGGAGGGCGTGACCACGGCGCTGCTGCGTCGGGAAGGGGTGCTGGTATTCAGCGAGCTTGAGCTGGATGAAGCACAACAAGCGTTGGCGAACCTGTAGGAGCAGCCTTGCGCTGCGAAGAGGCCGCACCTGCAACACCCGTTCCTGCCTTGCCGGCCCTTTCGCAGCGCAAGGCTGCTCCTACAAAGAGCCGGTCATTCACTGGCCTGCAGCCGTCTCCTGGGTACCCTTGAACCACTTCTGCTCCAGCTCTGCCATGCGCCCATCGTCCTTGATCCGTTGCAGGGCGTTGTTCACCGCGCTCTCGAACGCCGGGTTGTCTTTCTGGAACGGAATGACCTGTTTCTTCTCACCATAAGGCTGGCTCACGTCCAGCTGTTTACTGGTGTTCTGTTCATTCAAGGTAATGTCGTACTTGCCACTCTCCACGCCCGGCAGCACTTCTTCAGCTGGCGTTTCAATGAATTCAGCCCGCAGGTCCAGTTCCTTGGCCAGGATTTGCCCGAACTCGATCTCGAAACCCGTGAGGTGGTCGTTTTCCTTGAATACATAGGGCGGTGTATCGGACTGCACGGCAATGCGCAGTTCGCCGCGGTCGTTGATTTCGTCTATCAGCTCGGCTTGGGCCAATGGACTGATCAGTACTGCAAGCAGTACGCCTAGGGTCGAACGCATGAATGCCCCTTTTTTATTCGGCAGATGAATTTCATTCGCCACGGCTTTCTTCCTCGTCGTGGTCGAGCGCAGCCTATGACCTTGAAGCCTTGGCGAGGTTTAACCCTAACTGAAATATTTCTCTTTGTGGGCTATGGTGAACTACCGCTGCCGCACGTTTTAACGGCAGTGGTCTTTAAGTGAATCACAGGAGAAGTGAATGAACAGCCTATTTTCGCGTGCTGCCGTAGCCGGTCTGCTGATGGGGGCCTCGGTGTTCGCCAGTGCCGAGGATGCCCTGAAGAGCCAGGAGCCGCCCAAGGATGCCAAGGTCGTCATCGTTTCCCCCGTCGATGGCGCAACGGTCGACAAGACCTTCACCGTCAAGTTCGGCATCGAGGGCATGGCGCTCAAGCCTGCGGGTGACCAGACCCCGCATAGCGGGCATCACCACCTGCTGGTGGACGTCGATAAAGAGCCGGAGGCCGACAAGCCCCTGCCAACCAGCGTGATGCCTGAAAACAACGCGCCGCTGCCGGCCGGCCCGCAAGTGCTGCACTTCGGCAAGGCACAAACCGAGGCGACCATTACCCTGACCCCAGGCAAGCACACTTTGCAGTTGGTCTTGGGCGACAAGTACCACGTGCCGTTCAAGCCGAGCGTCGAATCGAAAAAGATCACCGTCGAGGTGAAGTAAGCACCCACGAAAAAGGGAGGCCACCACGGCCTCCCTTTTTCATGCCGCCGTGAAACTTAGAACAGAACGCGGGAGCGGATAGTGCCCTTCACGTGCTGCAGTTTCTCTTGCGCCAGGTCCGAGTACTCGGCGTCAACGTCGATCACCACGTAACCCACTTTCTCGTTGGTCTGCAGGAACTGACCGGAGATGTTGATGCCGTTCTCGGCGAAGACCTTGTTGATCTCGCTGAGCACGCCAGGGATGTTTTCGTGGATGTGCAGCAGGCGGTGTTTGCCTGGGTGCGCCGGCAAGGCAACTTCCGGGAAGTTGACCGAAGACACCGAGGTACCGTTGTCGCTGTACTTGACCAGCTTCTCGGCAACTTCCAGGCCGATGTTGGCCTGGGCCTCGGCAGTGGAGCCACCGATGTGCGGGGTCAGGATGACGTTGTCCAGGCCGCGCAGCGGGCTTTCGAACTCTTCGTCGTTGGAGCGCGGCTCGACCGGGAACACGTCGATGGCGGCGCCGATCAGGTGCTTGTCCTTGATCGCGGCAGCCAGGTGATCCATCTCGACCACGGTACCGCGGGCGGCGTTGATCAGGATCGAGCCCTTCTTCATCGCGCGGATTTCCTTCTCGCCGATCATCCACTGGGTGGATGGTAGCTCAGGCACATGCAGCGAGACGATGTCGGCCAAGCCCAGCAGCTCGTGCAGGCTGGCGACCTGGACAGCGTTGCCCAACGGCAGCTTGGTCAGCGGGTCGAAGAAGTACACCTGCATGCCTAGGTTTTCAGCCAGGACCGACAGTTGGGTGCCGATCGAGCCGTAGCCGACGATGCCCAGCTTCTTGCCACGGATCTCGAAGGAGTTGGCCGCGCTCTTGATCCAGCCACCACGGTGGCACGAAGCGTTCTTCTCGGGGATGCCGCGCAGCAGCAGGATGGCCTCGGCCAGCACCAGTTCGGCGACCGAACGGGTGTTCGAGTACGGGGCGTTGAACACGGCGATACCGCGCTCGCGGGCCGCTTCCAGGTCGACCTGGTTGGTACCGATGCAGAAGCAGCCGACCGCAACCAGCTTCTTCGCGCAGTCGAAGATCTCTTCAGTCAGTTGCGTGCGCGAGCGGATGCCGATGAAGTGGGCATCGGCGATCTTTTCCTTCAGCTCGGCTTCCGGCAACGAACCAGTGAGGTATTCGATGTTGGTGTAGCCGGCAGCCTTGAGGGTATCGACCGCGTTCTGGTGCACACCTTCAAGAAGAAGGAACCTGATCTTGCTCTTGTCGAGAGAAGTCTTGCTCATCTGCGTAAACCTGTATCCCGGAGAAAAAATGGCGAGGGGTGATGCTAGGCGCGGCGTCGGCCTTAGCATGAACAGCGGGAGGGCTATGCTAGCATACGCGACACAATCTGAGCTTATCCCGACAGGTGAAGAGTGCTCAGGGTGACTATGAATAAGTCGAGAGTTCCAGCGATGACCCACCCCGCTGTTATTGATGAACTGATGACCCTTGTCGACCCTGGCAAGGTCCTGACTGACGCCGTTTCCCTCGAAGCCTACGGCAAGGACTGGACCAAGCATTACCCGCCAGCGCCCACGGCCATCGTGTTCCCCAAGAGCATCGCGCAGGTGCAGGCCATCGTTGCCTGGGCCAACCGCCATCAGGTTGCGCTGGTGCCGTCCGGTGGGCGTACCGGGCTGTCGGGCGGTGCCGTGGCGGCCAATGGCGAGGTCGTGGTCGCGTTCGATTACATGAACCAGATTCTCGACTTCAATGCGTTCGACCGCACGGTGGTGTGCCAGCCGGGGGTGATTACCCGGCAATTGCAGGCCTACGCCGAGGCGCAAGGCCTGTATTACCCGGTGGACTTCGCCTCCAGCGGCTCCAGCCAGATTGGCGGCAACATCGGCACCAACGCCGGCGGCATCAAGGTGATTCGCTACGGCATGACCCGCAACTGGGTTGCCGGGCTGAAAGTGGTCACCGGCAAGGGCGAGTTGCTGGAGCTGAACAAAGACCTGATCAAGAACGCCACCGGCTACGATCTGCGCCAGCTGTTCATTGGTGCCGAGGGCACGCTGGGCTTTGTGGTCGAAGCGACCATGCGCTTGGACCGCGCCCCGCGCAACCTCACCGCGATGGTGCTGGGCACGCCGGATTTCGACTCGATCATGCCGGTGCTGCATGCCTTCCAGGCCAAGCTCGACCTGACGGCCTTCGAGTTCTTTTCCGACAAGGGCCTGGCCAAGATCATGGGCCGTGGCGATGTGCCGGCGCCTTTCGAGACCGATTGCCCGTTCTATGCCCTGCTGGAGTTCGAAGCCAGCACCGAAGAGGTCGCCAACGAAGCCTTGGCCACCTTCGAGCACTGTGTCGAGCAGGGCTGGGTGCTGGACGGGGTGATGAGCCAGAGCGAAACCCAGCTGAGAAACCTGTGGAAGTTGCGTGAGTACCTGTCCGAAACCATCTCCCACTGGACCCCGTACAAAAACGACATTTCTGTCACCGTCTCCAAGGTGCCGGCGTTTTTGCGCGACATCGATGCCATCGTCGGCGAGCATTACCCGGACTACGAGGTGGTCTGGTACGGCCATATCGGCGATGGCAACCTGCACCTGAACATCCTCAAGCCCGACGCCATGAGCAAAGATGCCTTCTTTGCCTCCTGCGCCAAGGTCAACAAGTGGGTGTTCGAAATCGTCCAGCGCTACAACGGCTCGATCTCGGCCGAGCATGGCGTGGGCATGACCAAGCGTGACTACCTCGGCTACAGCCGCTCGGCCGAAGAAATCGCCTGCATGAAGGCAATAAAGGCCGTCTTCGACCCTAACGGCATCATGAATCCGGGTAAGATCTTCGCTCCTGAATAATAAGCAGTATGCAGAGGAGTCGGCCATGAGTTACCAGCACCAGTACGTAGACGGCACGCGCATCCACTTCCCATTGGGCAAGGTGGTGTGCATCGGCCGTAACTATGCCGAGCATGCCAAGGAACTGGACAACCCGATCCCCAGCGAGCCGTTGCTGTTCATCAAGCCGGGCAGTTGCGTGGTGCCGCTGGAAGGTGGTTTCAAGATCCCGACCGACCGTGGCGTTGTGCATTACGAGGCCGAGATTGCTGTGCTGCTGGGCAAGCCGTTGTCCACCAAGCCAACCGAAGAAGAGGTGCTGGACGCCATCTCCGGTTACGCCCCGGCGCTCGACCTGACCCTGCGCGACGTGCAGGCCAAGCTCAAGGAAAAGGGCCTGCCTTGGGAGCTGTGCAAGAGCTTTGACGGCGCCTGCGTGCTGCCGCCGTTCGTTTCGGCGGCCAGTTTCGAGGATGTGACCGACATCCCGGTGCGCCTGACCCTCAATGGCAAAGTGGTGCAGGACGGCAACAGCGCGTTGATGCTCAACCCGATCGTGCCGATGATCCAGTACATGGCGGCGCATTTCTCGTTGCAGGCGGGGGATGTGATCTTGACCGGTACGCCGGCGGGCGTAGGGCCGTTCAATGTCGGTGATGAGCTGGTGATTGAGTTGCCGGGTGTGAGCCGCTTCGAAAGCCGGGTGCTCTGAGGTAAAACCCTCCCACAGGGGCTGCACAAGACTTGAACATTGTGAAATGCCTGTGGGAGCGGGCTTGCCCGCGAAGAGGCCGGCACTGTTTACCGATTTTTCACACCTTATCTGGATAATGCGCGGACCTACGCCCATTTTCCCAGGATCCACGTATGCCATCTCGCTCCAGCGCCCCGGCAACTCCCAAGCGTCGCTTTTACCTGCGCTGGCCGTTCGGCCTGGCAGTTGCAGCGGTGATCGGCTATGGCGTATCCGTGGCCATGCACTGGGATGACCGCGGGGCACTGTGGGTGAAGGAAAGCTTTGAAAGCACCGCCGAGCAAAGCGAGAGCGTCTGGCTGCCGGCCTATCAGGCCGATATCGACGCCAAACCGCTGCCCGGCATGGACGATGACGAAGCCTCGGACGTGGCCTTCAACCCGCAAACCCGCACCTTGTTCGCCGTCATGGGCAAGAACCCGTTCCTGGTCGAGCTCAGCCTGGACGGTAACGTGCTGCGCCAGATTCCATTAAAGGGCTGGAACAACCCGGAAGGGCTGGCGGTGATGGAGGACGGGCACCTGGCGATCGTCGACGAACGGCTGCACGACCTGACTGTGGTCAAGGTGGATGCGCACACCACGTCGCTTAACCATGATGACTTCCCGAGCTACGACCTGGGCAAGTCGGTGAAGAGCAACAAGGGCTTCGAGGCCGTGGCCTGGGACCCGATGCGTCAACGCCTGGTGATCGGCGAAGAGCGCCCGCCCAAGCTGTACACCTGGAGCACCGATGGCCGTAGCCCGCTGAAGGGCGACAAGCAGTTGCTGCCCAATGATGAGCTCGACCTGCGCAACCTGTCGGCCCTCGGCGTCGACCCGCGCACCGGGCACCTGTTGGCATTGTCGGCGGACTCCAACATGCTGTTGGAGCTGGATGAGCAGGGCCAGCAAGTCAGCTTCATGACCTTGCTGGGCGGTTTCAATGGCCTTGAGCGCACCATCCCACGTGCCGAAGGCGTGGCCATGGATGACCAGGGCAACCTGTACATGGTCAGCGAGCCGGCGCTTTTCTATCGGTTCAAGAAAAACTGACAGCAACATCAGACTTGTCGGATGCTGGCATTAAGCTTTGATTCAGTTGTTCATGGTTAGATTCGCCACCCTTACGTCGAGTCTGTCCCCAAATGCGTCGCTATCTTCGCCTGTCACTGATTCCGGCCTTGATTGGCCTGCTTTTGCTCGGCTGGGCCGGGCAGGAGTTTCGCCTGTTCGAGCGCGGCTGGTTCAACCTGAAAACCTGGTGGCAGCCAGCCGAGCAGGGCATCGGCCTGGACCGTTATCGGGTGGTGGTCGAGGCGCAGCCTGTCGAGGGGCTGGACGATGACATTTCGGCGCTGACCTACGACCCAGACCGCAAGACCCTGTTCACCGTCACCAATGCACGTTCGGAGCTGATCGAGCTGTCGCTGGACGGGCGCATCCTGCGGCGCGTGCCACTGACCGGCTTTGGCGACCCGGAGGCGGTGGAATACGTGGGCCCCAACAGCTATGTGATCACCGACGAGCGCCAGCAACGGCTGATTCGCGTGCGCCTGGACGACGATACGCTGTTCCTCGATGCCGGCGATGCCGAGCAGTTGACCCTGGGCATTGGCCTGAACGGCAATAAGGGGTTCGAGGGGCTGGCGTACGACTCGGCCGGCAAGCGCCTGTTCGTGGCCAAGGAGCGCGACCCGATGCTGATCTACGAGGTGCATGGCTTCCCGCATGACAACCCCGAGCAGCCTTATGCCGTGCATGTGGTGCAGGACCGCAAGCGTGACTCGCGTTTGTTTGTGCGGGACCTGTCGAGTTTGCAGTTCGACGAGCGCAGCGGCCATTTGTTGGCGCTGTCGGATGAATCGCGGCTGGTGCTGGAACTGGATGTGAAGGGCAAGCCGCTCAGTACCTTGTCGCTGCGCAAGGGGTATCAGGGGTTGAAGAAGACGGTGCCGCAGGCAGAAGGGATTGCGATGGATGAGGCGGGGACCATTTACCTGGTCAGTGAGCCGAACCTGTTTTACGTGTTCAAACAGCCGGCAGATTGAATGCGGCCCTGCGCGATGCAGGTAGGAGCAGCCTTGTGCTGCGAAGAGGCCGGTGACTTCACAGTGAATCTCTGCTGCTGTTACCGGCCTCTTCGCAGCACAAGGCTGCTCCTACCTGCATCGCGCAGGGCTAGAACAACGCTTATAGGCCTGGGTTACTCGGCCTTGAGGGTTTTCACACCTTCAGCGGTACCGAGCAGCAGCAAGTCCGCCGGGCGTGCCGCGAACAGGCCGTTGGTCACCACGCCAACGATCGCATTGATCTGCGCTTCGAGCTCGACCGGGTTGGTGATCTGCAGGTTGTACACGTCCAGGATCACGTTACCGTTGTCGGTCAGCACACCCTCGCGGTACACCGGGTCACCGCCCAGCTTGACCAGCTGGCGCGCCACGTGGCTGCGGGCCATTGGGATCACTTCGACGGGCAGCGGGAAGGCGCCCAGCACCGGGACCAGCTTGCTGGCATCGGCGATGCAGATGAAGGTCTTGGCCACGGCCGCGACGATCTTCTCGCGGGTCAGGGCCGCGCCACCGCCCTTGATCAGGTTCAGGTGCGCGTCGCTCTCGTCGGCGCCGTCCACATAGAACTCCAGCTCGCTGACGCTGTTCAGCTCGTAGACCGGGATGCCATGACCCTTCAGACGCTGGGCGGTGGCCTCGGAGCTGGCGACTGCGCCATCGAAGGCGGTCTTGTGCTGAGCCAGGGCGTCGATGAAGAAGTTGGCGGTCGAACCGGTACCGACGCCGACGACGCTCTTTTCATCCAGCTTGGGCAGAATGAAGTCGACAGCGGCCTGGGCGACGGCCTGTTTGAGTTGGTCCTGGGTCATGCGGGCTCCGAGAGGGGCGGGGAGGGTTTCAAAGGGGGCTGGGTTTCAAAGGGGCTTAGTATAGCGGCTTGCGCGGCTTTGCTGTGGTCGCCCGACGTAGCGCTGGGTTAGACTCGCAGCCCTTGTCCCGCGGCCAGTGATGCTTTCCCGATGCTCGAACAGTACGTCAAGAAGATCCTCACCTCGCGCGTCTATGACGTCGCCGTCGAAACGCCGCTGCAGAGCGCCGGGCAGCTGAGCAAACGCCTCGGCAACCAGATCTTGCTCAAGCGCGAAGACCTGCAGCCGGTGTTCTCGTTCAAGATTCGCGGGGCGTACAACAAGCTGGCGCAACTGACACCAGAAGAGCTGGCCCGCGGTGTGGTCACCGCCTCGGCCGGCAACCATGCCCAGGGCCTGGCCCTGGCGGCGCGTGAGCTGGGGATCAAGGCAACCATCGTGATGCCCAAGACCACCCCGGAGATCAAGATCGAAGGCGTGCGTTCGCGGGGCGGCAAGGTGGTATTGCACGGCGACACCTTCCCCGAGGCGCTGGCCTATTCGCTCAAGCTGGTCGATGAGAAGGGCTTCGTCTATATCCACCCCTACGACGACCCGCACACCATCGCTGGGCAAGGCACGGTAGCCATGGAGATCCTGCGTCAGCACCCGGGCCGGCTGGACGCGATCTTCGTGCCGGTCGGCGGCGGCGGCCTGATCGCCGGCATCGCGGCCTACGTGAAATACCTGCGCCCGGAAATCAAAGTCATCGGCGTCGAGCCGGACGACTCCAACTGCCTGCAGGCCGCCATGGCCGCGGGTGAGCGCGTGGTGTTGCCGCAGGTCGGGCTGTTCGCCGACGGTGTGGCGGTGGCGCAGATTGGCCAGCACACCTTCGACATCTGTCGCCTGCACGTGGATGAAGTGATCACTGTCAGTACTGACGAGATCTGTGCAGCTATCAAGGATATCTACGACGATACCCGCTCGATCACCGAACCTGCTGGCGCGCTGGGGGTTGCCGGCATCAAGAAGTATGTCGAGCTGTATGGCGTGACCGGCCAGACCCTGGTTGCCATCGATTCGGGCGCCAACGTCAACTTCGACCGCCTGCGCCATGTGGCCGAGCGTGCCGAATTGGGCGAAAAACGCGAAGCCATCATCGCCGTTACCATCCCTGAGCGCCCGGGCAGCTTCAAGGCGTTCTGCGAGGCGATCGGCAAGCGCCAGATCACCGAATTCAACTACCGCAAGCACACCTCCGACGAGGCGCACATCTTCGTCGGCGTGCAGACCCACCCAGAGAACGACCCGCGTGCGGTGCTGGTGCAGCAACTGACCGAGCAGGGCTTCCCGGTTACCGACCTGACCGACAACGAACTGGCCAAGCTGCACATTCGTCACATGGTGGGTGGCCATTCGGCCGGCGCCAGTGATGAGATTGTGCTGCGCTTCGAGTTCCCCGAGCGGCCGGGTGCGTTGTTCAACTTCCTCAACAAGCTGGGCGGGCGCTGGAATATCTCGATGTTCCACTACCGCAACCATGGCGCTGCCGACGGGCGCGTGGTGGCGGGCTTGCAGGTACCGGAAGACGAACGCCACCTGGTGCCAGCGGCGCTGGCCAAGATCGGTTACCCGTACTGGGACGAGACCGATAACCCGGCTTACCGGTTGTTTTTGGGTTGAGCGACTAAGCTTGGCTCATCGCGCATGGATATGAAGACATGGAACACCTGACGACGCTCAAGGCCTTGCACATCACCGCCACTGCGCTGCTGCTTCTGGGCGCGCTGGGCTTGGTGATCTGGACAGTTCGCTCCCGCCGGCTGGGCGATGCCGAGGCCTACGGCAAATTGCTGCGCCGGCCGCTGGTGTTCGTCTGGTTGGTCATGGGCGTGTGCCTGGTGAGCATGCCGGTCACTGGCTGGTGGCTGGTGCACCTGGTCGGCTGGCCACTGGGGCAGACCTGGGTGCTGGCATCCAGCGTCATCTATACGCTGGGTGCGTTTGCCGTGTGGTGGCTGCTGGTGCGCTTGAACCGGCTGCGCAAGGCGCAGGTGGTGGGGCTGCGGTTTACCTTGGCCTTGGCGGTGTTCAGCGGGGTTTGCTTCTTGTCCATTGCCGGCTTGATGGGTGCCAAGCCAGTCTGATGGCCTTGTGCTGTCCATGCCGGCCTCTTCGCGGGGCAAGCCCGCTGCCACAGGACTGCACAGCCCTCGGGCCTGATGCAATCCCTGTGGGAGCGGGTTTACCCGCGAAAGGGCCTGCACAGGACAACCTCAATCCCTCAGCGAAATCACCGGCCACCCACGCTGCTCGGCTTCCGCCCGCAGGTTCGGATCCGGGTCCACCGCCACCGCATGCGTCACCTGCTGCAGCAACGGCAGGTCATTCATCGAATCGCTGTAGAAATAGCTGTCTTCAAGGTCGTAGCCGTTTTCCAGCATCCAGCGCTGCAACCTCGTCACTTTCCCTTCACGGAAACACGCTATATCGGTACTACGCCCGGTGTAGCGGCCATCTTCGGTCTCGCATTCGGTCGCCAGCAGGGTACGCACGCCCAAACGGCGGGCGATTGGCGCGGTCACGAAACGGTTGGTGGCAGTGATGATCACCAGTTTGTCGCCCGCCTCGCGGTGCTGCTGCAGCAACGCCAAGGCCTTAGGCAGGATGATCGGCTCGATGCAGTCCCGCATGAAATCGCGGTGCCACGCGTCGAGCTGGGCCATAGGCGTTGCCGCCAGAATCTCCATGGAAAAGGCCAGGTAGGCCTGCAAGTCCAGGGTGCCGTTCAGGTAGTGCTGGTAGAAGGCATCGTTGCGTTGTTTGTAGGCGACCGGGTCGAGGATGCCGCGCTCGCACAGATAGTCACCCCAGGCATGGTCGCTGTCGCCACCGAGGAGGGTATTGTCCAGGTCGAATAAAGCCAGGCGCATCGCGTTCACTCGCATCAGCTACAAGGTAGGCCCGCAGAATACGGAGTTTTCACCTCGCTGCACATAAGCTTGGCGGGCGCGTTGCTGCGCTCGCAGGCTTTGTGGAACAATGCGGTGACATGCGTTTGCGAGGTTGCTGCCGTGATCGACCCGGATGGTTTTCGCCCCAATGTCGGGATCATTCTCACGAATGATGCCGGGCAGGTGCTATGGGCTCGACGGATCAACCAGGATGCCTGGCAATTTCCCCAGGGTGGCATCAACCCTGACGAGACGCCGGAAGATGCCCTGTACCGCGAGCTGAACGAAGAAGTTGGCCTTGAACGCGACGATGTGGAAATTCTTGCCTGCACGCGTGGCTGGTTGCGTTATCGTTTACCCCAGCGTCTGGTGCGTACGCACAGCCAGCCGCTGTGCATTGGCCAGAAGCAGAAGTGGTTCCTGCTGCGTCTGGTAAGCAACGAACAAAGGGTGCGGATGGACCTGACGGGCAAGCCGGAGTTCGACGGCTGGCGCTGGGTCAGCTATTGGTACCCGCTGGGCCAGGTTGTGACATTCAAGCGCGAGGTCTACCGTCGCGCCCTGAAAGAGCTAGCACCGCGTCTTCTGACGCGCGACTGACGACGGAGTTCGACCCCGAGCCATGCTCAATACGCTGCGCAAGATCGTCCAGGAAGTGAACTCCGCCAAAGATCTCAAGACGGCGTTGGGGATCATTGTCTTGCGCGTCAAGGAGGCCATGGGCAGCCAGGTCTGCTCCGTCTACCTGCTTGACCCGGAAACCAACCGCTTCGTGCTGATGGCCACCGAGGGCCTGAACAAGCGTTCGATCGGCAAGGTCAGCATGGCCCCCAACGAGGGCCTGGTCGGCCTGGTCGGTACCCGGGAAGAGCCGCTGAACCTGGAAAACGCCGCCGATCACCCGCGTTATCGCTACTTTGCCGAAACCGGTGAAGAAAAATTCGCCTCCTTCCTGGGTGCGCCGATCATTCACCACCGTCGAGTGGTCGGGGTGCTGGTCATCCAGCAGAAGGAGCGCCGCCAGTTCGATGAGGGCGAAGAAGCCTTCCTGGTCACCATGAGCGCCCAGCTTGCCGGGGTTATCGCGCATGCCGAGGCGACCGGCTCGATCCGTGGCCTTGGCCGCCAGGGCAAGGGTATCCAGGAGGCTCGCTTCGTCGGCGTGCCGGGCTCGCCAGGCGCCGCCGTTGGCCGCGCAGTGGTGATGTTGCCGCCGGCCGACCTCGAAGTGGTGCCGGACAAGACTGTCGAAGACATCGACGCCGAACTCAAACTGTTCCAGAACGCCCTTGAAGGCGTGCGCGCCGACATGCGCAAGCTGTCGGCCAAGCTGGCCACCCAGCTGCGGCCCGAAGAGCGCGCGTTGTTCGACGTGTACCTGATGATGCTCGAAGACGCCGCCCTGGGCGGCGAGGTGACCGAGGTCATCAAGACCGGCCAGTGGGCACAGGGCGCTTTGCGCCAAGTGGTCGGCGAGCATGTCAACCGCTTCGAGCTGATGGACGATGACTACCTGCGTGAGCGCGCTTCGGACGTCAAGGACCTTGGCCGTCGGCTGCTCGCCTACCTGCAGGAGGCTCGCTCGCAATCGCTGGTATACGCCGACAATACCATCCTGGTCAGCGAAGAACTGACGCCAGCGATGCTGGGCGAAGTGCCGGAGGGCAAGCTGGTCGGCCTGGTGTCGGTATTGGGTTCGGGCAACTCCCACGTCGCGATCCTGGCCCGCGCCATGGGTATTCCGACGGTGATGGGCCTGGTCGACCTGCCGTATTCCAAGGTCGATGGCATCGAGCTGATCGTCGACGGCTACAAGGGCGAGGTGTTCACCAACCCCAGCGACGTGTTGCGCAAGCAGTACAGCGAAGTGGTCGAGGAGGAGCGCCAGCTGGCGCAAGGCCTGGATGCGCTGCGCGAGCTGCCCTGCGTCACCCCGGATGGCCACCGCATGCCGCTGTGGGTCAACACCGGCCTGCTGGCCGACGTCGCCCGTGCCCAGCAGCGTGGCGCCGAAGGGGTAGGCCTGTACCGCACCGAAGTGCCGTTCATGATCAACCAGCGCTTCCCCAGCGAGAAAGAGCAGCTGGCGATCTACCGCGAACAGCTGGCGGCCTTCCACCCGCTGCCAGTGACCATGCGTACCCTGGATATCGGCGGGGACAAGGCGCTGTCGTACTTCCCGATCAAGGAAGAAAACCCCTTCCTGGGTTGGCGCGGCATTCGCGTTACCCTCGACCACCCGGAAATCTTCCTGGTCCAGACCCGCGCCATGCTCAAGGCCAGCGAAGGCTTGAACAACCTGCGCATCCTGCTGCCGATGATTTCTGGCATTCACGAGCTGGAAGAGGCACTGCACCTGATCCACCGCGCGTGGGGTGAGGTGCGTGACGAAGGCACCGATGTGCCGATGCCGCCGGTTGGCGTGATGGTCGAGATCCCTGCGGCGGTGTACCAGACCAAGGAGCTGGCGCGGCAGGTGGACTTCCTGTCGGTCGGTTCCAACGACCTGACCCAGTACCTGCTGGCGGTCGACCGCAACAACCCACGGGTCGCCGACCTGTACGATTACCTGCACCCGGCCGTGCTGCAAGCCTTGAACACGGTGGTGCGCGATGCCCATGGCGAGGGCAAGCCGGTCAGCATTTGCGGCGAGATGGCCGGTGACCCGGCGGCAGCGGTGCTGTTGATGGCGATGGGCTTCGACAGTTTGTCGATGAACGCCACCAACTTGCCCAAGGTGAAGTGGATGCTGCGCCAGATCAACATGAGCAAGGCCAAGGAGCTGCTGACCGAAGCCATGAGCCATGACAACCCGCAGGTTATCCACAGCTCGCTGCAATTGGCGCTGAAGAACCTAGGGTTGGCGCGCATGATCGGGCCTGGGGCGAACAAGACCCTGTGATACCTGTACTGGCCTCTTCGCAGCACAAGGCTGCTCAAGGTAACGCGATCCCCTGTAGGAGCAGCCTTGTGCTGCGAAGGGCTGCAAAGCAGCCCCTGGCCCTCAAGCCATAATCTCAACTTCCCCCAAATGCCCCCCAAACGGCCCGAAACTGCGCTCAACCAGCCGTCTTCTCCCCTGATCATCCACGATCAGCACAGTACTCGCCCGCGTCCCATAATTCTGGCTGGCAATAAACACACTCGACAGCAGCTTCTCGGTCGCCAACCCCACGCCCGTTTCCGGTAACTCGCTTTCGGCTGCCGGTTCACCATCGGCCAGCAACCCTAGCAAGCGCTGCGGGTCTGCTGACTCAAGCAACCCCTCCAGCCCGCTACGCGCCTTCACCAGCTTCGGCCACGGCGTATCCAACCCGGCATTGGATAACCCATAGACCCCAGGCTCCAGCAAGCGCGGCGCGGCGTCTCGGGCGTGCAGAAAGCCTAACTGCGCCCCATCACCCACCAGCAAGTTGAACCCCGAATACTGGCGGCTGCGGCTGGCCACCTGGTCAAGATAGGCTTCCACGCCAAGCTCACCCTGCAGAAACCCCGCCACCAGCTCCCCGCGCGAGCGCACGCCCAAGGCTTGCCCAGGGTCGCGAATGTTGGTTAGCGCGGCAAAGCGCCCCTGCGGCCCCACGCCCAGCCAGGTACCGCCAGCCTCCAGGTCACGCCCGGCATAGACGCCAGGGGCATCCTCCCAGGCGGTCAGGGCCTGCGTGGGCCGGGCATAGAACTCGTCGCGGTTGGCCGCCACGATCAGCGGCAGGGCATGCCCCGGCCGCCAGGCGAATACGATCAGGCACATCGGTTGGGCCTCTGTGTTTTTTGCCACTCTACCCACTGCGGCGGTGCTGATCCATCCTGTCACGAAGTTCACTAGAGCCTCAGGGCCGGCTTCCGTTACCATGCCGGATTGATTTTCTCAGGGGCAACGAATGGAGTTCGTACTCTATCTGCTGTTAGGTGCATGTGCCGGCGTGCTGGCCGGGCTGTTCGGCGTGGGCGGTGGCATCATCATCGTGCCGGTGCTGGTGTTCAGCTTCACCTTGCAGGGCTTCGACCCCTCGGTATTGACCCACCTGGCTGTCGGCACGTCGTTGGCAACCATCATCTTCACCTCGATCAACGCGGTGCTCGAACACCATCGCCGGGGTGCGGTGCAGTGGCCGATCTTCGCCTGGATGACCCTGGGCATCCTCATTGGCGCTGGTATCGGCGCCAAGACCGCCTCGTTGATCCAGGGCCCGCTGCTGCAGAAGATCATCGGTGTGTTCGCCCTGATCATCGCCGCGCAAATGGCGCTGGACCTCAAGCCCAAGGCCAGCCGTGGCATTCCTGGCAAGCCCGCGTTGACCGCAGCAGGTGGGGTGATTGGCTGGGCTTCGGCGATTTTCGGTATTGGTGGCGGCTCGCTGACCGTGCCGTTCCTGACCTGGCGCAGCCTGCCCATGCAGCAGGCGGTGGCAACGTCCTCGGCCTGTGGCCTACCCATTGCCGTGGCCAGTGCCCTGAGCTTCATGTGGCTTGGTTGGCACGAAGAACACTTGCCGGCCCACAGCCTGGGCTACGTGTACCTGCCTGCGCTGGTCGGCATTGCCGTGACCAGCATGTTTTTCGCCCGCTTCGGCGCGCGCCTGGCGCACAAACTGTCGCCACGCCTGCTCAAGCGTTTGTTCGCCGCGCTGCTGTTCTGCGTCGGCCTCAGCTTTTTGATTTAGCTCGCTGATTTGAAACTAGAGGAATATCCATGCTGCCTTACCCGCAGATAGACCCCGTGGCCGTGGCCCTCGGGCCGCTGAAAATCCACTGGTACGGCCTGATGTACCTGATCGGCATCGGCGGCGCCTGGCTGCTCGCCTCGCGTCGCCTGAACCGCTTCGACCCCACCTGGTCCCGTGAAAAGCTGTCCGACCTGGTGTTCTGGCTATCGATGGGGGTGATCGTCGGGGGCCGCCTGGGATACGTGCTGTTTTACGACCTGCACGCCTACCTGGCGAACCCGACGCTGATCTTCGAGGTGTGGAAGGGCGGCATGTCGTTCCACGGCGGCTTCATCGGCGTGATGCTGGCGGCGGTATGGTTCGGCAAGCGCAACAACAAGTCGTTCTTCGAGCTGATGGACTTCGTCGCGCCAATGGTGCCGATCGGCCTGGGTGCCGGGCGTATCGGCAACTTCATCAATGCCGAGCTGTGGGGCAAGGCGACCGACGTGCCGTGGGCGATGGTGTTCCCACCGTTCAGCGACCCCGCCCAGCTGCCGCGCCACCCCTCGCAGCTGTATCAGTTCGCCCTGGAAGGCGTGGCGCTGTTCCTGATCCTGTGGCTGTATTCGCGCAAGCCACGCCCGACCATGGCGGTATCCGGCATGTTCGCGCTGTTCTACGGGATCTTCCGCTTCATCGTCGAGTTCGTCCGCGTGCCGGATGCCCAGTTGGGCTACATTGCCTGGGGTTGGCTGACCATGGGTCAGATACTCTGCATCCCGATGATTCTGGCCGGCCTCGGATTGATCTGGTGGGCTTATAATCGCAAACCTACGGCGAAACCCGCCATCTGACTCCCAACGGCAGGGGTGATCCCTCTGCCGTTCTTGCTACAGGTAAGCCATGAAACAGTATCTGGACCTGGTCCGTGACGTCATCGAAAACGGCACCCTTCAGGAAAACCGTACCGGCATCCGCACCATCAGCCTGCCGGGCGCCATGCTGCGTTTCGACCTGCAGAAGGGCTTTCCGGCCATCACCACGCGCAAGCTGGCCTTCAAGTCGGCCATCGGCGAGATGGTCGGTTTTCTGCGGGGCGTGAAAAACGCGGGTGAATTCCGTGAGCTGGGCTGCAAGGTCTGGGACCAGAACGCCAACGAAAACGCCCAATGGCTGGCCAACCCGTTCCGCCAGGGGCATGACGACCTGGGCGAGATCTACGGCGTTCAGTGGCGCCAATGGCCGGGCTACAAACGCATCCCGCTGAGCAACCCGGCGGCCATCGAAATGGCCGAAAAACAGGGTTTCCGCAAGATTGCCCAGGACGAGGAAGGCGGCCAGGCCTTTGTCATCCTGTACAAGGCCATCGACCAGGTACGCCAGTGCCTGGACACTATCGCCAATGACCCGGGCAGCCGGCGCATCCTGTTCCATGGCTGGAACTGCGCCCAGCTGGATGAAATGGCCCTGCCGCCGTGCCACCTGCTGTACCAGTTCCACCCGAATGCCGAGACTCGGGAAATTTCCCTGACCCTGTACATTCGCTCCAACGACCTGGGCTTGGGCACGCCGTTCAACCTCACCGAGGGCGCGGCCTTGCTGTCGCTGTTCGGCCGCCTGACCGGCTACACCCCGCGCTGGTTCACGTATTTCATTGGCGATGCCCATGTGTACGAAAACCACCTGGACATGCTCAACGAGCAGCTCAAGCGCGAACCGCTCGAGGCGCCGAAGCTGGTGATCAGCGATCGCGTGCCGGCGTTTGCCGACACCGGCAAGTATGAGCCGGAGTGGCTGGAGAAGATCGAGCCGAGTGATTTCAGCCTGGAAGGGTATGAGCATCATGCGCCGATGACGGCGCCGATGGCGGTGTGATCCTTAAGATTGCTGGGGCTGCTTTGCAGCCCATCGCCGGCAAGCCGGCTCCCACCCGAACTGTGTAGCCTGCAAGTCTAGCGCCGCACCTGTGGGAGCTGGCTTGCCAGCGATGAGGCCAAAACAAGCACCACAAGACAGTTGCTCCCACAGAGTTCGGCGTTGCTGTGGCTGGAGTCGGCGCAGCAACCCGCCAAGTTCAATGTCCGTGGCTTCGTCCTACATGTGAATGCTCGCCTTCTGGCACCGATACCGCCCCGTTCACCTCCAGTTGCTGCAAGATCGCGCATTCACTCCCCGGCGCGCTGCACCTCTGTCGCAGCTCCACCAGCTGCTCCTGCAACGCCACCAAGCCATCGATACGCGCCTGTACATGGACGATATGCTCGTCGATCAACGCATTGACGCTGCCGCACGACCCTTCGGGGCTGTCGCGCAGGCGTAGCAGGCTGCGGATTTCGTCCAGGGTCATGTCCAGGGTCCGGCAGTTGCGGATGAAGGTCAGCCGCTCGACGTGGGCCTGGGTGTAGAGCCGGTAGTTGCCGTCGGTGCGCGCCGGCTCCGGCAACAGTTGCTCGCGCTCGTAATAGCGGATGGTCTCCACGGCGCAATCGGTGGCTTTTGCCAGTTCTCCAATCTTCATCGCAAATCTCCAGCGGATGGCTTGACCCTATAGTGGCTACAGGGTGTTCACTTGGCAACAGGCTCACTTTAAGGATGACCCAATGAACCAGCCTGCCAGCCCCCACCACAAGCATGACCACCACGCCCACAGCTGCTGCGGCAGCGCGGCCGCCCCGGCGTTGGTGCAGTTGAGCGAAAAAGCCAGCGGCGACGCACAGCTCAGCCGCTTCCGTATCGAGGCCATGGACTGCCCCACCGAGCAAACGCTGATACAGGACAAGCTGGGCAAGCTGGCGGGCATCGAGCAGTTGGAGTTCAACCTGATCAACCGCGTGCTTGGCGTGCGCCACACGCTGGCCGGTACCGCCGAGATCGAGCGGGCTATCGACAGTCTGGGCATGAAGGCCGAGCCCCTCATCGAAGGGGACGAGACCGCCGCGAACGCTGCCCCGCCCAGCAAGACCCGCTGGTGGCCGCTGGCGTTATCCGGTGTCGCGGCCATCGCCGCCGAAATCGTGCATTTCACCGGGCTTGCACCTGAATGGCTGGTGGCGGCGCTGGCCTTGGCGGCGATCCTGGGTTGCGGCCTGGGCACCTACAAGAAGGGATGGATTGCCCTGAAAAACCGCAACCTCAACATCAACGCGCTGATGAGCATTGCCGTGACTGGCGCTGTGCTGATCGGCCAGTGGCCGGAAGCGGCCATGGTGATGGTGCTGTTCACGGTCGCCGAGCTGATCGAAGCGCGCTCCCTGGACCGCGCTCGCAATGCCATCAGCGGCCTGATGCAGCTCACCCCTGACAGGGCAACAGTGCTGCAAGCCGATGGCCAGTGGCGTGAAGTGGAAGTGCGCGAGGTGGCCATCGGTGCCTTGGTGCGGGTACGGCCGGGCGAGCGCATCGGCCTGGATGGCGAAGTGACCAGTGGCCAATCCAGCGTCGATCAGGCGCCGATCACCGGTGAAAGCCTGCCAGTGGAAAAAGCCGTGGGCGACAAGCTGTTCGCCGGCACCATCAACCAGGCCGGTGCGCTGGAGTTTCGCGTCACTGCCGGCGCTGGGCAATCGACGCTGGCGCGCATCATCAAGGCCGTCGAAGAGGCCCAAGGTGCCCGGGCGCCGACTCAGCGTTTTGTCGACCGATTCTCGCGCATCTACACACCCGTGGTGTTCGCCGTGGCCTTGGCGGTAGCGGTCATCCCGCCGCTGTTCATGGCAGGTGCCTGGTTCGACTGGGTCTACCGCGCCCTGGTGCTGTTGGTGGTGGCCTGCCCGTGCGCCTTGGTCATTTCAACCCCGGTGACCATCGTCAGTGGCCTGGCTGCAGCGGCGCGCAAGGGCATCCTGATCAAGGGTGGGGTGTACCTGGAAGGCGGGCGCAAGCTGGACTTCCTGGCCCTCGACAAGACTGGCACTCTCACCCACGGCAAGCCAGTGCAGACGGATGCAAAGGTGTTGGACCCCCTGTTCGAAGGCCGGGCCCAGGCGTGGGCTGCCAGCTTGGCCGAGCGCTCGGACCACCCGGTTTCACGTGCCATCGCCCAGTTCGGCAAGGCGCAAGGTTTGGCCTTGAGCGCGGTCGACGACTTCGCCGCATTGGCCGGTCGCGGTGTGCGGGGGGTGATCGAGGGTGAGCTTTACCACCTGGGCAATCACCGCCTGGTCGAGGAACTGGGCCTGTGCTCGCCTGAGTTGGAGGCACAGCTGGATGCGCTGGAGCGTCAAGGCAAAACCGTGGTCCTGCTGCTCGACCGCAGTGGCCCGCTGGCCCTGTTCGCCGTGGCCGACACGCTCAAGCAGAGCAGCCGCCAGGCGATTGCCGAATTGCATGAACTGGGTATCAAGACGGTCATGCTTACCGGCGACAATCCCCATACCGCCGAGGCCATCGCTGCCCAGGTCGGCATCGATCGCGCTGAAGGCAACCTGCTGCCGGCCGACAAGCTGAAGACCATCGAGGCCCTGTATGCCCAAGGCCATCGGGTGGGCATGGTTGGCGACGGTATCAACGATGCACCGGCCCTTGCCCGTGCCGAGATCGGCTTTGCTATGGCGGCCGCAGGCACCGACACGGCCATCGAGACGGCCGACGTGGCGTTGATGGACGACGACTTGCGCAAAATCCCCGCCTTCGTCAGGCTGTCGCGCCAAAGTGCGGCGATTCTCAGGCAGAACATCGTTCTGGCCCTGGGCATCAAGGCGATATTCCTGGCGATCACCTTTGCCGGCATGGCGACCATGTGGATGGCGGTGTTCGCCGACATGGGCGTGAGCCTGCTGGTGGTGTTCAACGGCTTGCGCCTTTTGCGCAAATAGAGGACGTGCATGCTGAGTTCCGAGCTCAAAGCCTTCTACATGGTGGCCCGCCTGGGCAGCATCACCCTGGCGGCGAAGAAGCTCGGGCTCAGCCAGCCCACCGTGACCACGCAGATCCGCAACCTGGAAAGCCAGTACGCAGTAGAGCTGTTCTACCGGGGCGGGCGGCGCCTGGTGTTGAGCGAGGAGGGCGTGCGCCTGCTGCCGAGGGTCAAGGCGCTGCTGCAGCAGGAGGCCGACATCGAGTTCGAACTGCGCAACAGTGGCCAGGCCCAAGGCAGCCTGCGCATTGCGGCCACCGCGCCTTACTACATTCTCGATCTGGTCAAGGTCTTCCGCGAGCGCCTGCCCCAGGTCGACGTTGCGGTGGAGATCGGCAACTCACAGCAGGTGCTGGAAATGCTCGAGGACTACCGGGTCGATATCGCCGCTTCGTCGCAATTGGTGGAGGATGCCCGGTTGGTGCGCCGGGTATTGGGCACCGACCCGTTGGTGGTGGCTGTGCACCGCAACCATCCCTTGGCGCATCGTCAGGTGGTGTCGATTGACGTGGTGGCCGGGCATTGCCTGTTGATGCGCGAGCCGGGGTCGACCACACGCAAGCTGACCGAGCAGATGCTGCAGGAGGCCGGTGTGAAGGCCGGCACGTTGCTGGAGATTGGTAGCCGTGAGTCGATTCGCGAAGCGGTCCTGCGCAACATTGGCATCAGTGTGATTGCCCGCCATGAAGTGCCGCATAACCCCGAATTACGGGTGCTGGCGCTGGAGGATGCACCGGTAATGCATGAGTACTTGTATTGCCTGAAGGAGCGGCGCCAGGCGCGTTTGCCGGCGGCGTTTCTGGGGGTTGCGCAGGAAGTGGCCGGCTCACAGTTCTGAATCATCCCTTGTAGGAGCAGCCTTGTGCTGCGAAGAGGCCGGTGCACCCCATACATGTGCATCGCCGAGCAGGGCCTCTTCGCAGCACAAGGCTGCTCCTACCAAGAACCGTGGTGGCAGGTGGGGCACTACAAAATCTGCCTATACCACTATCGCGCGCTTTTGCCTGAAAGCCACAGAACCGTCGCACAGCCTTCCTAGCATGGCCCCATCTCTTCGATGAGGCCTTGCCATGAACAACGCCACCCCAGGCGCACAGATGAAAGTGCGCAACATCCACAAACGCTTCGGCGCCTTTACAGCGCTCAACGATGTCTCCCTGGACATCGCCGCCGGCGAGCTGGTGTGCTTGCTCGGCCCGTCCGGGTGCGGCAAGACCACGCTGTTGCGCTGCATCGCCGGCCTCGAACGCCAGGACCGCGGTGAGTTGTATATCGGCGAGCGCGACGTCTCGGAGCTGCCACCCCAGGCCCGCGACTACGGCATTCTGTTCCAGTCCTACGCGCTGTTCCCCAACCTGACCGTCGAAGCCAACATCGCCTATGGCCTGACCGGCAGCGGCCGCGAACAGGCCCGCCAGCGGGTGGCCGAAATGCTCCAGCTGGTCGGCTTGTCCGGTAGCGAAAAAAAGTACCCCGGGCAGCTTTCCGGCGGCCAGCAGCAGCGTGTGGCCCTGGCCCGCGCGCTGGCGCCGGCGCCTTCGCTGCTGTTGCTCGACGAGCCGATGTCGGCGCTGGACGCGCGGGTTCGCGAGCACCTGTGCACCGAACTGCGCCAGCTGCAACGCCAGCTGGGTATCACCACCTTGATGGTTACCCACAACCAGGACGAGGCCATGCTGATGGCCGACCGCATTGCCGTGATGAACAACGGCCAGGTCGAGCAGTACGCCACGCCGCAGGCCATCTACGACCAGCCAGCCACGCCGTTCGTTGCCGAGTTCGTCGGCCAGGGTAACTGGCTGCCGTTCCAGCGCAGCGGTGACAGCCAGGCCCAGGTCGGCGGCATGAGCATGCGTTTGTCGCCTGGCTCGGCGCGGGCCAGCAGCGGCCGCTTGTTCTGCCGTCCCGAGGCGATCACGGTCAACCCGCCGGTGCATGAAGAAAACCTGTTTCCGGCCAAGGTCCGCGAGATCACCTTCCTCGGCAATCGCTGCCGCATGAGCTTCGAGTTCAAAGCCTTGCCGGGCCATGCCTTGCTGGCCGAACTGGCCCCCGAGGCCATGCCGCGGCTGGGCTCGCAGGACATCTGGGTGGCGCTGCCACCGCAGAGCCTGCAGGTGTTCGCCTAAGATGGCCGCGCCAATGTCCCTGCCGCTGAACCCGGCCAAGGCCGCGTCGCGCCACGGCGTTGCCTTGGGTGACCGGCTGTTCGTCGTCGGTGGGAAGTGGTTGCTGTTGATGCTGCTGGTACTGGCGGTGCTGATGCCGCTGCTGGCGATCTTCTGGCGTGGTTTCAGCGGTGACGCCGGCCAGGGCGGCGGCCTGGCGGCTGCCCGGGCGCTGTTCGCCAGCGAGAACTTCCACTGGCTGCTCGGCAATAGCTTGTCGGTGGCGTTCACCGTTGCGGCCATCGTCATCCCACTGGCTTACCTGTTCGCCTATGCGTTGCAACGCACGCTGATCCCGGCCAAGGGCCTGTGGCGGGGCATCTCGTTGCTGCCCCTGCTGGCGCCGTCGATGCTGCCGGCGATCGCGCTGGTCTACCTGTTCGGTAACCAGGGCCTGCTGCGCGGGCTGCTGAGCGACAATATCTATGGCTTTTGGGGGATCGTGCTCGGCGAGGCCATTTACACCTTCCCGCATGCATTGATGATTCTACTGTCGGCCCTGTCGCTGGCCGATGCGCGCCTGTTCGACGCCGCCTCCAGCATGGGCGCCGGGCCTTGGCGGGCGTTTTCCAGCATTACCTGGCCTGCCACGCGCCAGGCAGTATTCGCCGCCTTCTGCCTGGTGTTCACCCTGACTATCACTGACTTCGGCGTCCCGGTTGTGGTCGGGGGGGATTATCAGGTGCTGGCCCTGGAGGCTTACAAGGCTGTCGTTGGCCAGCAGCAATTTGGCCGCGGCGCCCTGATTGGCATGGTCTTGCTGGTGCCGGCACTGCTTAGTTTTGCTGTCGATGCCTGGTTGCGTCGCCGTCAGGGCGAGGCCATGAGTGGGCGGGCGCAGGTGTTCGAGCCCAAGCCCTCGCACCGTCGTGATGCCTGCTTCCTGGCGGTCGTGTTGATGGTCTGCGCGGTACTGTTGCTGGTGATCGGCATGGCCGTGTATTCGTCGCTGGTCACTTTCTGGCCCTACAACCTGTCACTGTCGCTCAAGCACTACCTGTTCGAGGACACCGCCGGCGGAGGCTGGCTGGCCTACCGCAACAGCGTGACCATGGCGATCGGCACGGCGCTGGTCGGTAGTGTGGTGATTTTCTGCGGTGCCTACCTGATGGAAAAGACCCAGGGCCAACGCCTGCTCAACCAGTCGCTGCGCCTGCTCAGCTTCATCCCCATGGCGGTGCCGGGCCTCGTGCTGGGCCTGGGCTACGTGTTCTTCTTCAACCTCAACGGCAACCCCTTGCATGTGCTGTACGGCAGCATGGGCTTGTTGGTCATCTGCACCATTGCCCATTACCTGACCACTGCGCAGATGACCGCCACCACCGCACTGCGCCAGCTCGACGGCGAGTTCGAGGCCGCCGCGTTGTCGCTCAAGGCGCCGCTGTATCGGCACTTCCTGCGGGTAACTGTGCCGATCTGCCTACCGGCGCTGCTGGACATCATCCGCTACCTGTTCGTCTCGGCGATGACCACCGTGTCGGCGGCGATCTTCCTCTACAGCCCCGACACCATCCTCGCCGCCGTTGCCGTGCTGAACATGGACGATGCAGGCAACGTAGGCGGTGCCGCCGCCATGTCGACCCTGATTCTGCTGACCAGCGCCAGCGCCTCATTGCTGCTGGCTGCAGCCTCACGCGGCCTGTTGCGCCGCTCCCAAGCCTGGCGCCAACGCGCCGCGGCTGCCTGACCTGTAAGGAACCCCACCATGTTCAAGCACCTTGCACTTGCTGCTGCCGTTTCTGCCGTGTTCAGCCTGCAGGCTTCGGCCGCCGGCACTCAGTTGACGGTCTACACCGCGCTGGAAGCCGAACAGCTCAAGACCTACAAGCAGGCCTTCGAAAAGGCCAACCCAGACATCGAGATCAAGTGGGTGCGCGATTCCACGGGCATCATCACCGCCAAGTTACTGGCTGAAAAAGACCGCCCGCAAGCCGATGCGGTGTGGGGGTTGGCGGCCTCCAGCCTGGCCGTGCTTGACCAGCACGGCATGCTCGAAGCCTATGCGCCCAAGGACCTGGGCAAGATCTCGGCAAACTATCGCGACGCAGCCAACCCACCGGCTTGGGTGGGCATGGACGTCTGGGCCGCGACCATTTGCTTCAACACCATCGAGGCCGAGAAGCAGGGCCTGAGCAAGCCGGTCAGCTGGCAAGACCTGACCAAGCCCGAGTACAAGGGCAAGATCGTCATGCCCAACCCGGCCTCGTCCGGCACGGGCTTCCTGGATGTCAGCGCCTGGCTGCAGACCTTTGGCGAGCCACAGGGCTGGGCCTACATGGACGCCTTGCACCAGAACATCGGCCAGTACGTTCACTCCGGCTCCAAGCCGTGCAAGCTGGCGGCGGCGGGCGAGTTCCCGATCGGTATCTCGTTCGAATACCCCGCTGTGCAGCTCAAGCGCCAAGGCGCGCCGCTGGACATCGTGCTGCCCAAGGAGGGCCTGGGCTGGGAGATCGAGGCGACGGCGGTGATCAAAGGCACGCCAAAGGCCGATGCGGCCAAGCGTTTGGCAGACTTTTCGGCCAGCCCTGCGGCGATGGCGTTGTACAAGGAAAACTTCGCGGTGCTTGCCGCGCCGGGTATAGCCAAGCCGCAGACCGAGTTGCCGGCTGATTATGAGCAGCGGTTGATCAAGAACGACTTTGCCTGGGCCTCGAAGCACCGTGACGAGATTCTGGCCGAGTGGCGCAAGCGGTATGACGGTAAGTCGGAGAAGGTGGCGCAGCAGTGAAGGGGGGCGGGGCTGGGAGGCGCCACACCCCTCAAGGCGAACACCTACCAGCCCCACACAAACTCAAATCTGCAACACCAACGCCTCCAACTGCTCCTGCCGCTCCGCCTGATTCACCCGCGCCCCGGGGTTGAGCGTCGACCACTGCGGATGCGCCCGCGCCTTGACCAACGCCTCAGGCAACTTGCCCTCGCGCCAGGTCTTCTCGTCCAGCTCGCCCAGGCGAATGCTGTCTTGCGCGGCATGCCCGCGGTTATCCAGGGCCACCATCAACTGCTGCTGGCGCAACGCCAACAGCCGCAACACCGTATCGTCCACCGTCAGCTCACGCTGCCCTTTGAGCTTGCCCATCAACCGCGACCCGTAATTGCGTGCCGTCTGTAGCGCGCCGCCTGCGATCGCACCCGCCAAGGCCGCCGCGCCCAGGGTCAGGCCTCCGACCAACAGATCGACCCCGGCCCCGGCCGCAGCGCCTGCCGCCACACCACTGCCCAGGCGTACGCCCAGCAGCTTCAAGGTTTCGGGGTTGAACAGGTCATCGCCCCAACGACCGTCCAGCAACGGCAAATCACTGGCATGGGCGTCTTCGCGGCGGAAGGCATACAGCTTGAGCAGCGCTTCGACACAGCGCTGTTCGCGTTGCCGCACATCCTGACGCAACGCTTCGATGGCCTTGGCTTCGGCGGCGGGTTCGGCCACCACGCTGCGCCGGCAGGCGGCGCAGTCGAGCAGCAGCTCGGCGATCAGGCGTTTACCGCTTTGATGGCGGGCTTGGCGTTGCGCCTGCTGGTCGTCGATCAGCCGTTGCAGGGCAGGGCGGGCGTCTTCCAGCAGCAGGGCCAGGCTTTCGTACAGGCGGCGCTCGCCGTCTTCCGGCGGGGCCACGCTGTCGAACCGCACCAAGGCGTGAACGCCAAGCCGGGCAAGGGCTTCACGCCATTCGGGCTCGCGGTGCTGGCTGCTGGCGACGAAGTTGAGCACGGGTAGCAGCGGCTTGCCGCAACTGGCCAGCACCTCCAGTTCGTCGCGGTACTTGGCCAGCACCGGCTCGCGGGCGTCGATCACGTACAGGCCGGCATTGCTGGCCTGCAACTGGCGCAGCACCTTGGCTTCCTGCTCGAAGCGTTGGCGTGCCTCACTGCCCTGGAGGAAGCGTGCCAGCCGGGCCGGGCCGTCCAGGCGCTCACCCGGGCGCTCCAGCCGTTCGAGGTAGTCGAGCAGGGCAATGGCGTCTTCCAGGCCTGGGGTGTCATACAGCTCCAGCAGGGGCTCGCCGTCCACCGACAGGCGTGCGCCCTCCACATGGCGGGTGGTGCTGGGGCGATGGGACACCTCGCCAAAGCTCACGTCGCGGGTCAAGGTGCGCAGCAGCGAAGTCTTGCCGACATTGGTGTGGCCGACCACGGCCAGTTTAAGCGGCTCAGTCATGGCCATGCTCCAACCAGGTCAAGGGCGCGGTGTCGGCGTGGGGCAGGCCGAGGCGGTCCAGCGCTTCGTGCCAGTCGCCCAGGCGCTCGGCGTCCAGGGCCTGGCCTGGGGCCGCCTGCAGCAGCCAGATACGGGTGGTGCCGGCATTGCGTGCCAGCTCGGCCAGCAACGCCAGGCTGCCGCGATCGGGCGAACGGCGTGGGTCGCAGGCGATAGCCAGGCGCGCCGGGGGGAAGCGGCTGAGTTGTTCGAGCAGCCGGTTGCGTGATTCACGGCTATCGAGCACACCGGCATCGGTCACGCTTTTGGGCAGGGCGGGCGGCCAGGGGCGCTGGTCATCCAGCTCCAGACCAACCAGCAAGGCACCGCTGCTGCCGCTTTCCAGTTGCCCGGCAGCGAAGTGGGGCAAGGTGTCGGGCGCGGCGTCCTGCACACCGATGCGCTCGCTGCGCGGCATAAGGCTTTCGCGCAATGCCGCGTAGCCTGGCAGGCTGAGGTCCAGCGCCAGGCGTGCGCGGCCTTGGCGCCAGCGCCACAGGCACAGTGCGGCCAAGAGCAGGCGTGGTAGCAGGCCATAGACCAGCACCACACCGAGCAACCAGCTAGCCCAGGCCTGGCGGGCCAGGTCCAGGGCCGGCAGCGTGTCGCCGCTGGCGCGGATCATGGCTTCGTCCGGCACGGCAAAGCCCAGCAGCGAAGGCAGGGCCCCGAGTGCCTGGGTCATGTGGATGAACGGCTCGGCGGCAAGCAGGGTGGTTTCCCAGACAAAGCCATAGCGCCGCGTGGCCAGCAACGCCAAGAGCATCGCCAACGCGGTCATCATCGCCAGCAGCCACAGCCCGTGCACCAGCACGCCCAGCAGCCAGCGATTCAGGCGCTGGCGCTGCAGCAGCACCAGCAACGCGGGCGCAAGGTGCGCGGCCTTGGCATCGCGGGCAAAGCGTTCGCTCAGCCACAACCAAAGCCGGCCCAGCCCAGCGCCGTGTTCGCCGCTCAGGCCGAAGCCGATCGCCCAGCTCAGCAGCATCACCAGGTTCAACCCCAGCAGGCTGCCCAGTGCCCAGAACACATTCACCGGGCGTTGGCCATCGCCCAGCGCCGCGAAGGCCAGGCCCGCGCCGCTGAAGGCGGCCATGATCAACAGGGCCAGCAGTGCCAGGCGCGCGCCCTGCTTCCAGTGGCGCAGGGCGGCTGTCATGCCGTCGCGTTCGGCCAGGAACAGCGCGCGCGTTTCAATACGGGTCGCCAGGTCGCCGCCGGCCTGGCGGGCGTGGCGGTTGGCTTCCTGGTCTTCCAGGGGGCCGGCATGTTCCTCGCGCAGGCGTACTGCTTCGGTGAGCCAGCGTTTGTCCAGTGGCGTCGGTCCAGTCACAAGGTCTTCCATTGCACAGGTCAGGGCAGAAGCATAACCCACGGCGGGTTTGCTATCCTCGCTGGCATGACTAGCACACTCCCCCTCAGCCTGATCGCGGCCCTCGCCGAGAACCGCGTGATCGGCATCGACAATTCCATGCCCTGGCACCTGCCGGGGGATTTCAAGTACTTCAAGGCCACGACCCTGGGCAAGCCGATCATCATGGGGCGCAAGACCTGGGACTCGCTGGGCCGGCCTTTGCCGGGGCGGCTGAATATCGTGGTCAGCCGCCAGCCGGGGCTGGCGCTGGTCGGTGCCGAGGTGTTCGCCTCGCTGGAAGCTGCGCTGGTGCGCGCCGAACAGTGGGCGCGTGAGCAGGGCGTCGATGAGCTGATGCTGATTGGCGGGGCGCAGCTGTATGGGCAGGCGCTGGATAAGGGGCTGGTGAGCCGCATGTACCTGACCCGGGTCGAGCTGTCGCCTGAGGGCGATGCGTGGTTCCCGGCGTTCGACGAGGCGCAGTGGCGCCGGGTGAGCAGTGAGCCGCAAGCGCCTGAAGGGGCTGGGCCGGCGTATCACTTCGATGTCTGGGACAAGGTTTAAGATTGTTGGGGGCGCTTTGCGCCCCTATCGAAACGCAAGGCCGCCCCTACAAAAAGACCACGTCTTCTCTGTAGGGGCGGCCTTGCCGTATCAGCTATGACTCAGCGTTGCATGCTGGTCATCTGCTAACACGTCCTGGTCAGTCTCTTTCAACAGCTGGCTGGTCACCACCCCGGCCGTCATCGAGCCATTCACGTTCAGTGCCGTGCGGCCCATGTCGATCAACGGCTCTACCGAAATCAGCAGTGCTACCAGTTCAACCGGCAAGCCCATGGCCGGCAGCACGATCAACGCGGCGAAGGTCGCACCACCGCCCACCCCGGCTACCCCAGCCGAGCTCAGGGTGACGATGGCGACCAGGGTCGCGATCCACAGCGGGTCGAAGGTGTCGATGCCCACTGCCGGGGCAACCATCACGGCCAGCATGGCCGGATACAGGCCGGCGCAACCGTTCTGACCAATCGTCGTGCCGAACGAGGCGCTGAAGCTGGCGATCGACTGCGGCACACCCAGGCGACGGGTTTGCGCTTCGATGTTCAGCGGGATGCTCGCGGCGCTGGAGCGGCTGGTGAAGGCGAAGGTCAGCACCGGCCACACCTTGCGGAAGAAGCGCAGCGGGCTGACGCCGGTCGCCGCCAGGATGATGGCATGCACCACGAACATCAGCCCCAGGCCGATGTACGAAACGACGACGAAGCTGCCCAGCTTGAGGATGTCGTCCAGGTTGGAGCTGGCGACCACCTTGGTCATCAGGGCCAGCACACCATAAGGGGTGAGCTTCATCACCACGCGCACCAGGCGCATGACCCAGGCTTGCAGAGTGTCGATGGCCGACAGGGCGCGCGCGCCTTTCTCGGCGTCGTCCTTGATCAGTTGCAGGGCGGCCAGGCCGACGAACACGGCGAAGATCACCACGCTGATGATCGAGGTTGGCTTGGCCCGCGCCAGGTCGCCTACCGGGTTGCTGGGGATGAACGACAGCAGCAGTTGCGGGATGTTGAGGTCGGCGACCTTGCCCGCGTAGTCGCTGTGGATCGCTTGCAGCCGCGCGCTTTCCTGCACGCCAGCCACCAGGCCGTCGGCGGTCAGGCCGAACAGGTTGGTCAAGACGATGCCGATCAATGCGGCGATGGCAGTGGTCAGCAGCAGGGTGCCGATGCTCAGCACGCTGATGCGGCCAAGCGAGGAAGCATTGTGCAAGCGTGCCACGGCGCTGAGGATCGAGGCGAAGATCAGCGGCATGACGATCATCTGCAGCAAGCCGACATAGCCGTTGCCGACCAGGTCGAGCCAGGCGATGGTGGCTTTCAATACCGGGTGGCCAGCGCCATAGATCGTGTGCAGGACCAGGCCGAACACCACACCCAGCACCAGGCCCAGCAAGACCTTCTTGGCCAGGCTCCAGTCGGTGCGGCGAGTTTGTGCCAGGCCCAGCAGCAAGGCCAGGAACGCCAGCAAGTTGAGAGACAGCGGCAGGTTCATTGAAGCTCCAACAAAAAACAGAAGAGGCATCGCCTCTGTGAGCGATTGCGAACGGAAATGCTAACAGCCTGAAAACAAACGAATTTATACCCAAATGGAATGTGCATAGTCGTTTATGGAATAACGGAATGTCGCAGATAGCAATGAACAGGGCGTTTCAAGCTGCTTCAACGTCGTTGTCAGGGCTTGCTGGGCCGGTAGGTTGGACTAGCGTTTCCCGGTCATTTCAGGAGATTCGCACATGAAGTTCGCTCCGAAAGCCCTCGCCCTGGGTCTGTCCCTGCTGTTCGGGGCCCAAACCTGGGCCACCGAACTCAAGCATTGGCCTGCCGAGGCCGCCAAACAGCTCGACAGCATGATCGCCGCCAATGCCAACAAAGGTAACTACGCGGTGTTCGACATGGACAACACCAGCTACCGCTACGACCTTGAAGAGGCGCTGCTGCCGTTCATGGAGAACCAGGGGCTGCTGACGCGCGACAAGCTCGACCCTTCGTTGAAGCTGATCCCCTTCAAAGACACGGCTGAGCACAAGGAAAGCCTGTTCAGTTACTACTACCGCCTGTGCGAAATCGACGACATGGTCTGCTACCCCTGGGTGGCGCAGGTGTTCTCGGGCTTCACCCTGAAGGAACTGAAGGCCCAGGTCGACGCCTTGATGGCCTCCGGCAAACCCGTGCCCAGCACCTACTTCGAGGGTGACCAGGTCAAGGCCATCGAGGTGCAGCCGCCCAAGGTCTTTGCCGGCCAGGCCGAGCTGTTCAACAAACTGATGGAAAACGGCATCGAGGTGTATGTCATTTCTGCCGCGTCCGAAGAACTGGTGCGCATGGTCGCGTCCGACCCCAAGTACGGCTACAACGTCAAACCGCAGAACGTGATTGGCGTCAGCCTGCTACTGAAGGACCGCAGCAACGGCCAACTGACCACGGCGCGCAAGCAGATCAGCGCCGGCAGCTATGACCCCAAGGCCAACGAAGGCCTGGAACTGACGCCTTACCTGTGGACCCCGGCGACCTGGATGGCGGGCAAGCAGGCGGCGATCCTCACCTACATCGACGAGTGGAAGCGGCCGGTGCTGGTGGGCGGCGATACGCCCACCAGCGATGGCTACATGCAGTTCCACGGGGTGGACGTGGGCAAGGGGGGCATCCACCTGTGGATAAACCGCAAGGCCAAGTACATGGACCAGCTCAACGGCATGATCGCCAAGCACGCGGCCGCGCAGGCCAAGGAAGGGCTGCCGGTGACGGCGGACAAGAACTGGGTGATCGTCACGCCTGAGCAGATCCAGTAACCCGGTGCAGGTCAGCCGCTTCGGCCGACAATGAGCGTTCTGGCTTGTTGTTGGTCGAAGTTCTGCGCCAGCATGGCCACGGCTTCCATGGCGCTTGAGCGCACGCTGGCGCCCTCGGCGCCAAGCGTCTGTTCGGCCACGATGCTGTGCACCTGGTTGATCCCGACGAAGCGGAACCACGCATCGAGGAAGGGTTTTTCCAGGCCGAACGCCTGGTCGGGCGTCTGGGAGTCGGGGCCATAACCCAGCCCGCGGGTGTAGATGGCCACCGCCCGGCGCCCACCCAGCATGCCGTTCAACCCCTGTTCATCGAAGGTGAACAACACGCCCTTGTGCGAAATGGCGTCGATCAAGTATTTGAGTTTGTAGGGGATGCCGAAATTCCACAGCGGGACGCTGAACACCACTGTATCTGCCCGGTGGAAGCGTTTGGCGAGGGTTTTGATCTGTGCCCAGGCGGCGTTTTGCGCGGGGGAAAGCGGCGCATCGACAAGCCCGGCGTACTTGGCCGCCAGCAGGTCGCCATCCACTTCGGGCAGCTCGCATTCCCAAGGGTCCAGGCGGTCAACCTCCACGGTTTTGCGCTCGGCCAACGCGGCCAGGAACACTTCGGCAATCTGAGCGGAAACCGAGCGTTCGCCTCTCGGCGATGCACACACATAAAGAACACGTTCAACCACGGGGCTACTCCTGTCAGCGTCGATGGCATTTCCCTGGCGATATACGGCACAGGGGGAGCGCAAAGTTTGCGGCACGGTGTCCGTGGGGTTGAGCGAGGAGATGGTCAAAGCCCCGATCATCGATTGCCTGCGTCGGTTTTCCGTGGCACACCCCGATGCCGAGGTTGCCCTGCAGGTCGGCTTGACCGGCGAGTTGCTCGCGCTCATGCACGCGGGTGGGCTGGATATCGTGCTGGGGAGCCGCTGCGGCAGTGATGAGCGTGGCGAGGTGCTCTGGTCCGAGCCGTTGGTCTGGGCGAGAGGGCCGCTGGCGCTGGGCACCGATGATGCGACCTTACCTCTACCTTTGGCGGTGTTTTCCGATCAATGCCCCTACCGTGCGGCGGCCATCGAAGCGTTGGCGCGTGCAGGGCGACAATGGCGGATCGTTTGCCAGAGCCCCAGTGCCGGGGGGCTGATGACTGCCGTAAGCGGCGGGCTTGGGGTAACCCCGGTCACCCGCTCATGCGCACTGGCCGCAGGCCTGCAGGAAGTGACGACACTGCCCGCACTGCCTCACGCGCAGTTCATGCTGACCTCGACGGCAAAGCCTAAGGGCTCGGCGGCCTTGCTGCTGGCGCAATTGCGCCAATGCGCTTCGCGTGGGGAAGATAGTTGAAAGCGCTGGGGCCGCTCGGCGGCCCATCGCCGGCAAGCCGGCTCCCACCCGAACTGTGTAGCCTCCAAGGCTAGCGCCGCACCTGTGGGAGCCGGCTTGCCGGCGATGGGCTGCAAAGCAGCCCCAATACACTCATCAGGGCCTTACAGCCCGTCGAGCATCGCTTTGTTACGCACCGCACCTTTGTCGGCACTGGTCGCCAGCAGGGCGTAGGCCTTGAGCGCGGTGGTCACTTTGCGCGGACGCACTTCGGCGGGCTTCCAGCCTTTCTTGTCCTGCTCGACACGGCGCTCGGCCAGCTCTTCGTCGCTGACCAGCAGGTTGATCGAACGGTTGGGGATGTCGATCAACACCTTGTCGCCGTCGCGCACCAGGCCAATGGCGCCGCCTGCAGCGGCTTCCGGCGAGGCGTGGCCGATCGACAGGCCCGAGGTACCGCCCGAGAAGCGGCCGTCGGTGAGCAGGGCGCAGGCCTTGCCCAGGCCTTTGGATTTCAAGTACGAGGTCGGGTAGAGCATCTCTTGCATGCCCGGGCCGCCCTTCGGGCCTTCGTAACGGATGATGACGATGTCACCGGCCTTCACTTCGTCGGCGAGGATGCCGCGCACGGCGCTGTCCTGGCTTTCGAAGATTTTCGCGCTGCCTTCGAACACATGGATCGACTCGTCGACACCGGCGGTCTTCACCACACAACCGTCGAGGGCGATGTTGCCGTACAGCACCGCCAGGCCACCCTCTTGCGAGTAGGCGTGTTCGAAGCTGCGGATACAGCCGTTTTCACGGTCGTCGTCGAGGGTTTCCCAACGGGTCGACTGGCTGAATGCGGTTTGGGTCGGGATGCCTGCCGGGCCGGCTTTGAAGAAGGTGTGCACCGCTTCGTCATCGGTCTGGGTGATGTCCCACTTGGCGATGGCTTCTTCCATGCTGCGGCTGTGCACGGTTGGCAGGTCGGTGTGCAGCAGGCCGCCACGGGCCAGCGAGCCGAGGATGCTGAAGATGCCGCCGGCGCGGTGCACGTCTTCCATGTGGTACTTCTGGATGTTCGGCGCCACCTTGCACAGCTGCGGCACTTTGCGCGACAAGCGGTCGATGTCCCGCAGGTCGAACGCCACCTCGCCTTCCTGGGCCGCGGCCAGCAGGTGCAGGATGGTGTTGGTCGAACCGCCCATGGCGATGTCGAGCATCATGGCGTTTTCGAACGCCTTGAAGTTGGCGATGCTGCGCGGCAGGACCGACTCGTCGTTCTCGCCGTAGTAGCGCTTGCACAGCTCGACGATGGTGCGGCCGGCAGTGAGGAACAGCTGCTCACGGTCGGAGTGGGTGGCCAGGGTCGAGCCGTTGCCCGGCAGGGCCAGGCCCAGGGCTTCGGTCAGGCAGTTCATCGAGTTGGCGGTGAACATGCCAGAGCACGAACCGCAGGTCGGGCAGGCGCTGCGCTCGTATTCGGCAACCTTCTCGTCGGAGGCCGTGGAGTCAGCCGCGATGACCATCGCGTCGACCAGGTCCAGGCCGTGGCTGGCCAGCTTGGTCTTGCCGGCTTCCATCGGGCCGCCGGACACGAAGATCACCGGGATGTTCAGGCGCAGGGCGGCCATCAGCATGCCGGGGGTGATCTTGTCGCAGTTGGAGATGCACACAATGGCGTCGGCACAGTGGGCGTTGACCATGTACTCCACGGCGTCGGCGATGATCTCGCGGCTTGGCAGCGAATACAGCATGCCGTCGTGGCCCATGGCGATGCCGTCGTCGACCGCGATGGTGTTGAATTCCTTGGCCACGCCACCGGCGCGCTCGATCTCACGGGCAACCAGCTGGCCCAGGTCCTTCAGGTGCACGTGGCCCGGGACGAACTGGGTGAACGAGTTGGCGATGGCGATGATCGGTTTCTTGAAATCTTCGTCCTTCATCCCGGTGGCGCGCCACAGGGCTCGGGCGCCAGCCATGTTGCGGCCTTGGGTGGAAGTCTTGGAACGATAATCAGGCATGAAGCACTCCTGGCGGCTTAATCAGGTCACAAAAAGGGGAGTGAGCTTCTCTTGTCCTATGCGCCTTAGGCCGGTTGCCACTGGCACGGATGGGGCCGAAGACACCACGGGATCGCCGCGTGCTCGACCAGAGCTCATAAACCCGCCGGGGATGACTGGCGATGAATAGGCCGATTCTACACCGCTGGCGCTGTGAGGGAATGGCGATGTGTCTGGGCGGTGGCTTTGGCCTCATGACCGGTCGCTTGTAGGACGCTTCCGAAACGCCGGCCCAGGGGCTGACCTGCCCGCCCAAGCTGACTATGATCCGCCCGCCGCATGTGCGGCTTCACGAGATACACCCTCAATGGACCTTCCCAGTTTCAGTTCATACCGAACTCGCAAATTGGCACTGAGCGCGCCGTCGCCAGGGCTTCCGAAGGCTTGAGCCCGTGTGGCTGAGGTGAGCGGGTGCCTGCGTCGGCGCCTGGAGAACCTCATGCAGCACACCTCCGATTCGCTCGCTTCACCCCTTGACCTTCGCCAGGCCGCCCAGGCGCGTCGTGACGACCTGCTTCACCCGCAAGGCTACCCCGAAGGCACGGCCGGTTACCTGATGACCAGTGAGTACTCGTGCCTGGATGCCGGCCTCAGCGCCAGCCAGGCCATCGACATGCTGCGCCGCGAGGCCGCTGATGCCGAAACCATCTACCAGTCCTATGTGCTCGACGGGCAGCGCAACCTGCTCGGGACCTTGTCCCTGCGCGAGTTGATCCTCGCGGCGCCTGAGGCGCTGATTGATCACATCATGGTGCACAAGGTCATTTGCGTCTGTACCACGACCCGTCAGGAAGACGTGGCCCGCTTGATCCGCGAGCACGACCTGCTGGCTGTGCCGGTGCTGGACGAAGCCGGGCGGCTGGTGGGCCTGGTGACCTGCGACGATGCACTTGATGTGGTGGTCGATGAGGCCACCGAGGACTTCCACAAAGGCGCCTCCATCACCAACCACGTGGGCAACCTGCGCGATGCCACCGTCAGCCTGCTGTACCGCAAACGGGTGCTGTGGCTGGTGTTGCTGGTCTTTGGCAACCTGTTCTCGGGGGCGGGGATTGCGGCGTTCGAGGAAACCATTGCCGCGCACATCGTGCTGGTGTTCTTCCTGCCGCTGCTGGTGGACAGCGGGGGCAATGCCGGGGCGCAGTCGGCGACCTTGATGGTGCGGGGCCTGGCAACGGGCGAAGTACACATGCGTGATTGGCTGCGCATGCTCGGGCGCGAGTGCGGGGTGGCGCTGGCGCTGGGGGCGACCATGGCCGTGGCGGTGGCATCGCTGGGCGTGCTGCGCGGTGGGGTGGACATTGCCCTGATCGTTGCCAGCAGTATGCTGGTGATCGTGTTGCTGGGTAGCCTGATCGGCATGAGCCTGCCGTTCATGTTCACCAAGCTGAAGCTCGATCCGGCGACGGCCAGTGGCCCGCTGGTGACCTCGATTGCCGATGCGGCGGGGGTGCTGGTGTACTTTGGGATCGCGTCGTACGTGCTGGATATCTGACAGAGCGCATCCCTTAGAGCCCAAGCTCGACCCCTGTGGGAGCGGGTTTACCCGCGAATGCGAGGGTGAATGCACCGACGCTTTCGCGGGTAAACCCGCTCCCACAGGGGGTGGAGGTAATGCACGCTTCAGTGATTGCCCAATCAGCTGTTAGGCAGCAACCGGCAGGTAATGCTCTTGATGTAGCGGGTTTCGGCAATGGCCGGGTGCACCGGGTGGTCCGGGCCTTGGCCGCCGCGCTCGAGCAGTTGCATGTTGCGGTCCAGGTGGCGGGCGCTGGTCAGCAGGATGTTGTTCAGGTCATCCTCGGGCAGGTGCATCGAGCACGAGGCGCTGACCAGAATGCCGTCCTTGTTGAGCATGCGCATGGCCTGTTCGTTGAGGCGGCGGTAGGCCGCTTCGCCGTTTTTCAGGTCTTTCTTGCGCTTGATGAAGGCGGGTGGGTCGGCAATGATCACGTCGAAGCGTTCTTCGGCGGCCTTCAGCTCGCGCAGCGCTTCAAATACGTCACCTTCGATGCAGGTCAGTTTCTCGCTGATGCCGTTGAGCGCGGCATTGCGCTCGACGCCGTCCAGGGCAAAAGCCGACGCATCGACACAGAACACTTCGCTGGCGCCAAACGCGCCGGCTTGCACACCCCAGCCACCGATGTAGCTGAACAGGTCGAGCACGCGCTTGCCTTTGACGTAGGGCGCCAGGCGTGCGCGGTTCATGCGGTGGTCGTAGAACCAGCCGGTCTTCTGGCCTTCACGTACCGGTGCTTCGAACTTGACGCCGTTTTCTTCCAGCGGGACCCAGTCCGGCACTTCGCCGTACACGGTTTCGACGTAGCGCTGCAGGCCTTCGGCATCACGCGCGGCGGAATCGTTCTTGAACAAGATGCCGCTTGGCTTGAGCACTTGCACCAGGGCGGCGATCACGTCGTCCTTGTGCAGTTCCATGGTGGCCGACGCCAGTTGGACCACGAGGATGTCGAAGAAACGGTCGACCACCAGGCCTGGCAGCAGGTCGGAGTCGCCGTAGACCAGGCGGTAGCACGGCTTGTCGAACAGGCGCTCACGCAGCGACAGGGCGACGTTGAGGCGGTGTACCAGCAGCGACTTGTCCAGCGGCAGCTTGATGTCGCGCGACAGCAGGCGCGCGCAGATCAGGTTGTTCGGGCTCAGCGCCACGATGCCCAGCGGCTTGCCGTTGGCAGCCTCGAGGATCGCTTGCTGGCCGGCCTGGAAACCTTGCAGCGGGGTCGCGGCGACGTCGACTTCATTGCTGTAGACCCACAGGTGGCCGGCGCGCAGGCGGCGGTCGGCATTGGCTTTGAGGCGTAGGCTGGGCAGGGACATGACGTCGCTCCGGGAAAAAAGAGCGGGAGTATACCGTGTTGGCCTTCGCTTCGGGGTCAGGCGCGACAAAGTGCTGGCCAGGGCTAAAGCCAGCCGATCCGGTGTTAGAATTCGCCGTCCTCAACGAGTGTGTACGCATGTCCCAAGAACTCAGCGCCGAACAGATCCAGCAAGCCTTGCAAGGCATCACCATCCCGCCGCAACCGCAGATCATGGTCGACCTGCAGTTCGAGCAGTACATGCCCGACCCAGACCTGGAAACCATCGCCAAGCTGATTTCCCAGGACCCGGGCTTGTCCGGCGCGTTGCTCAAGTTGGTCAACTCCCCGCATTTCGGCCTCTCCAACAAGATCGGCTCGATCCAGCGGGCGGTGAACCTGCTGGGCAGCCGTTCGATCATCAACCTGATCAACGCCCAGTCGATCAAAGGCGAAATGAGCGACGAGACCATCGTCACGCTGAACCGCTTCTGGGACACCGCGCAGGATGTGGCCATGACCTGCCTGACCTTGGCCAAGCGCACCGGCATGCAGACGGCTGACGAGGCCTACACCCTCGGGCTGTTCCATGATTGCGGTGTGCCGCTGATGCTCAAGCGCTTCCCCAACTACATGGAGGTGCTGGAAGAGGCCTATGCCGAGGCCAGCGCCGAAACGCGGGTGGTCGATACGGAAAACCGCGCGTTCAACACCAACCACTCGGTGGTGGGGTACTTCACCGCCAAGTCCTGGCGCCTGCCCGAGCACCTTACAGCGGCCATCGCGAACCACCATAACGCCTTGGCCGTGTTCCGCGACGAGTCTTCGCGCAATACCCAGAGCCAGCTGAAGAACCTGCTGGCAGTGCTGAAGATGGCCGAGCACATCTGCGCGTCCTACCGGGTACTGGGCAGCCAGAGCGTCGACCACGAATGGGAAGTGGTCGGGCCACTGGTGCTCGACTACATTGGCTTGTCGGACTACGACTTCGAAAACCTCAAACAGAATATTCGAGAGCTGGGCGGGCACTGACACATGCCGGAACTACCCGAAGTAGAAACCACCCGGCGCGGCATTTCGCCTCATCTGGAAGGCCAGCGGGTCAGCCGGGTGGTGGTGCGTGACCGGCGCCTGCGCTGGCCGATCCCCGAAGACCTGGACGTGCGCTTGTCGGGGCAGCGTATCGTCAGCGTCGAGCGGCGGGCCAAATACCTGTTGATCAATGCCGAGGTCGGTACCTTGATCAGCCATTTGGGCATGTCGGGCAATTTGCGCCTGGTCGAGCTCGGCCTGCCGGCGGCCAAGCACGAGCACGTGGATATCGAGCTGGAGTCGGGGCTGATGCTGCGCTACACCGACCCGCGCCGTTTCGGCGCCATGCTCTGGAGCCTCGACCCGCTCAACCACGAACTGCTGCTGCGTCTGGGGCCAGAGCCGTTGACCGACCTGTTCGATGGCGAGCGTTTGTTCCAGCTGTCGCGTGGGCGCTCGATGGCGGTCAAGCCGTTCATCATGGATAACGCCATCGTCGTGGGGGTGGGCAACATCTACGCCACCGAAGCGTTGTTTGCTGCGGGCATCGACCCACGCCGCGAGGCGGGCGGTATTTCGCGGGCGCGGTACCTGAAGCTGGCCATCGAGATCAAACGCGTGCTGGCAGCGGCCATCGAGCAGGGCGGCACGACCTTGCGTGATTTCATCGGTGGGGACGGGCAGCCGGGCTACTTCCAGCAGGAACTGTTCGTCTACGGGCGGGGCGGGATGCCGTGCAAGCTGTGTGGCACGACCTTGCGCGAGGTGAAGCTCGGCCAGCGGGCAAGCGTGTTTTGCCCACGCTGCCAGCGCTGAACCACTGTGGGATGTAAGCGCGCCCTGTAGGAGCAGCCTTGCGCTGCGAAGAGGCCGGTGAACGCAGCGAGGTTTTGCAGCGTTTTCACCGGCCTCTTCGCAGCGCAAGGCTGCTCCTACAGAGGAGCGTGCATGCCCTGAGGTCGGCGCTTATCAGGCCTTGCCCGTAATCAGGCGATACTTGGCCATCAGCTGCTCTTCGGTCTCTGGGTGCGCTTCATCCAGGGGGATGCAGTCGACCGGGCAGACCTGCTGGCACTGGGGCTCGTCGTAATGACCCACGCACTGGGTGCACAAGTTAGGGTCGATCACGTAGATCTCTTCGCCTTGGGAGATGGCCTCGTTCGGGCACTCGGGTTCGCAGACGTCGCAGTTGATGCAATCGTCGGTGATGATCAGGGACATGGGGACTCCGGCCGGGGCTCTCAGCCCGGGCATGTTCAACGCTGTGGGCACAATTGTGCCGCATTCGCGCCCGCAGTGCACGCGGGCGCGATGATCAGGCGTGCAGGCTTACTTCTTGAACCGTTCGGTCAGCGCCTCAGCCACTACGGGGTGGACGAATTTGCTGATATCGCCCCCCAATGCCGCAATTTCCCGGACCAACGTCGAGGAAATGAACGAATAACGCTCCGAAGGCGTCAGGAACAGGCTCTCAACATCGGGTGCCAGTTGCCGGTTCATGTTCGCCAGCTGGAACTCATACTCGAAGTCGGAGACCGCGCGCAGGCCACGCAGGAAGACGTTGGCGCCCTGTTCCTTGGCAAAATGCGCCAACAGGGAAGAGAAGCCGATGACTTCGACATTGGGCAGGTGCTTGGTGACCTCACGGGCCAGCGCAACCCGTTGTTCCAGCGGGAACAGGGGGTTTTTCTTCGGGCTGGCCGCCACTGCGATAATCACATGGTCGAAGAGCCGCGAGGCGCGCTCGACCAAGTCGCCATGGCCTTTGGTAATGGGGTCGAAAGTACCCGGGTACAACACTCGGTTCATCGCGTCATCCTGGCTGGAGTGCGTTGGGGAGTCGGATGGTAGCGCAGCGATAGCGCCCGGCCAAGTCATGCGGCCGGCTGATGGCACTATAGACAGTGGGTGCATTCGTTGTCATGCGTTGTGTGCCAGGCGGGCGATCAGGGCCTCGGTGAGCTTGGCGCTGATGGCGTACACCGACAATTGCGGGTTGGCGCCGATGCTGGTGGGGAACAGCGAGCCGTCGTGAATCGACAGGTTTTCCAGCTGATGGTGCTGGCCCAGGCTGTTGCACACCGCGTGTCGCGGGTCTTCACCCAGGGCACAGCCGCCCATCACGTGGGCGCTGCCCAGGCGTGTGCGGAACGGCGCCAGTGGCAGGCCGTCGATCATCGTCAGGGCTTCGCCAAGGTTGTTGGCGTAGCGGGCATCACTGTGCACCGGCATCACCTGTTCGGCCCCGGCGGCAAACTGGATCTGCGCCATGCTGCGGTAGGCGCGGCGCAAACCGTCGCGTAGGTAGTCATTGACCGGGTAATCCAGCACGGGCGAGCCATCGCCACGCAGTTCGACCGTGCCACCCTGGCTTTCTGGGTGGAAGCCATCGCGCAGCAACGCCAGCATCACGTGGGTATGCGGCAGCTCGGCCATGCGCTGGGCATTTTCGCTGCCATGCCCGCCCAGCAGGGTGCTGGCCAGGGCCGGGTGCAGCGGAGGCACTTCCAGTTTGTAGCCGACCGGGCCGCCGCTGCCGCCCAGCCATTGGAAGTGATCGCTGTAGATGGACTGCGGAGCACCGTAATAGGGGTCGATGCGCGCCTTGAACCGTGCCGCGCTGAAGTTGACCAGGTGCAGGAAGGTGCGTTTGCCCAGGCGGGCGTGTGGGTCGGGAGCGTTGGAGCGCAGCAGCAGGGCTGGGCTGTTGATACCGCCCCCGGCGAGGAGGTAGTGGCGGGCGCGCACGCTGATCTGCCGGCCGGTGGGGTTTATCCCTTGGGCATCCAGGGCTGTGCACTGCAACTGGGTAATGCGCTCGCCGTTGTGCTCGAAGCGCTCGGCACGCGCAAGATAGAGCAGCTCGCCGCCCTGGTCGAGGGTGGCTGGAATAGTCGTCACCAGCATCGATTGCTTGGCGTTGACCGGGCAGCCCATGCCGCAATAGCCAAGGTTCCAGCAACCCCGCACGTTGCGCGGGATTACCGCCCAGCGATAGCCGAGTTGTTCGCAGCCACGGCGCAGGACCTCGTTGTTGGCGTTGGGTGGCAAGGCCCAAGGGCTGATGCCCAGCTGCTGTTCGATGCGCTCGAACCACGGGGCTAGCGCCTCGTTGCCCAAGCCATTGACCTGATGCTCCCGGGCCCAATGGGCCAGGGTCTGTGGCGGCGTGCGAAAGCTCGAGGTCCAATTCACCAGCGTGGTGCCGCCCACGGCGCGGCCCTGCAGAATGGTGATGGCGCCGTCCTTGCTCATGCGGCCGAGGCCTTCCTGGTAGAGGCTGGCGTAGGCCTCGCTCTCCAGCAGGTGGAAGTCGCTGCTGGTCTTCAGGGGGCCTTCTTCGATTAGCAGCACCTTGAACCCCGCGGCGCTGAGCAACTGCGCGCTGGTGGCGCCGCCAGCGCCGCTGCCGATTACGGCGATATCGGCCTGCAGGGCCAGGTCATGCGTCAGGCGCGAGCCGTCGTGGGTGATCCAGCCGCGTTCGAGGCCTTGGCGAAACGGGTCGATGACAGGCATTGGCAAGGCTCTTGTTGTGGTCAGATCTTCGGTGGCCCTGGGTAGCCGCAGGCTGCCCAGGCTTCCGGCCGTTCATACCAGGCCATCTGCAGCAATTGCAGCAACGAGGCGTGGCCCATGCGCAGCAGGTTCAGCGAACTGTCCTGCCAGCGTTGCAGAAACGCGTTGATCTGCTCGCTGCTGGCCTGCTGCCAGGCGCCCCACACACCAGTCAGCGGGCCACGGGTCAGCGGCAGGCTGAGCACGTCGAACAGTTGCCGGGTGAGCTTGAGCATTTCTGGCGACAGCGCCGCCAGTTTGTGATCGAGGCTGTGCAGCACCAGCGCCTCGACGGCCTGGGTGCCGGCCAGTACCACCGGGATCAGCGCGCTCAACAGGGGCAGGTCGTCATCACGCAGCACCTTGTAACCGGGCGCGGCCGACTGTGCCGTGCAGCCGACCAGGCTGGTGGTGGCGAGGAAGGCGCTGGCGCCCAGGCTGAAGCGGAGCAAGTCGCGACGCTGCATGGGCTTGGGCTCAGCGGATGAACAGCTTGTAGACCAGGCGCTGCAAGGCCTTGCCATACGGTGGGTAAATCAGGCGGGCAGCGTTCAGGCGCTGTTTGGCCAGCACGGCCTTGGCCTTGCTGAAGGTCAGAAAACCCTCGTGGCCGTGGTAGTGGCCCATGCCGGAAGGCCCGATGCCGCCAAAGGGAAGGTCGTCCTGAGCCACATGCAGCAGGGTGTCGTTCAGGCAAACACCGCCGGAGTGGCTGTGGCGCAGCACGTGTTCCTGTTCGCTGCGGTCGTAGCCGAAGTAGTAAAGAGCCAGTGGGCGAGGGCGCTGGTTGATGTAGGCCAATGCCTGGTCGAGGCTGTCGTAGGGCACCAGCGGCAGCAGCGGGCCGAAGATTTCGTCCTGCATCACCTGCATCTCGTCGTTCACGTGCAGCAGCAGGTGAGGGGGCAGGCGTCGTCCCTGGCGCGGCTCGCCTGGGTACAGGTCGAGCACCTGGGCGCCTTGGTCACGGGCGTCCTCCAGCAGGTGCTGCAGGCGCTGCAACTGCCGCGGGTTGATGATGGCGGTGTAGTCGGGGTTGTTGGCGATACGCGGGAACAGGCGGTGGACGGCGGACTGGTAAGCGTCACTGAAGGCCCCCAGCCGCTCGCGCGGTACCAGCACGTAGTCGGGGGCCACGCAGGTTTGGCCGGCGTTCAGGGTTTTGCCGAAGGCGATGCGCTCGGCCGCGCTGTCCAGGGGTACGCTGGCCGAGACGATGGCCGGGGATTTGCCGCCCAGCTCCAGGGTGACCGGGGTCAGGTTGTGCGCCGCGGCCAGCATCACCTGGCGGCCGACGCTGGTTGCACCGGTGAACAGCAGGTGATCGAACGGCAGGCGGGCAAAGGCCTGGGCAACCTCGACCTCACCCAACACCACGCTGACCAGGTCTTCGGGGAACACGCGCGCCAGCAACTGCTGGAGGGCCAGGGCGCTGGCGGGCGTTGCTTCGCTGAGCTTGAGCATGACCCGGTTGCCGGCGGCCAGGGCACAGGTCAGCGGGCCAATGGCGAGAAACAGCGGGTAGTTCCACGGCACGATGATGCCGACCACCCCCAGCGGTTGATAGCGCACCTGCGCGCTGGCGGGCTGGAAGGCCAGGCCGACGCGGCGCCGGCTGGCGCGCATCCAGCGTCGCAGGTGCTTTTCGGCGTGGCGCAGGCCCTGGACCGAGGGCAGCAATTCAGCCAACAAGGTTTCATCGGCGCTGCGCCCGTCAAAGTCTTGATCGATGGCTTCGATCAGCTGCGTTTGCTCGGCCAGCAGTGCCTCGCGCAGGCTCTTCAGCCATTGCCGGCGCTGGGCTGCCGGGGGGGCGGGGTTACCCGCAAAGGCCAGGCGTTGGGCGGCGAACCTCGCCGTCAGGTCGAGGTCGGAATGCACAGGAGGCACGTCAACGGGCGAGGTCATATCGGCTCGAATCCGGGCAGGAAATCCCTAGAGCCTATACTCTAATCCGAACGATCGTGCGAATTTTTCGTTGGCGTCGAGCGGTGTATTCCACACCGGATACGCCTTAAGATGGCCCTTTGATCAAGGCCCGCAGACTGGGAGCTGAGCATGGCCCCGCGCATGAAGACCCGAGAGCGCATCGTGCAGAACAGCCTGGAGCTGTTCAACCAGCAGGGCGAACGTAGCGTCAGTACCAACCACATTGCCGCGCACATGGAAATTTCGCCCGGCAACCTGTATTACCACTTCCCCAACAAGCAGGCGATCATCGCCCTGTTGTTCAGCCAGTACGAAGAGCTGGTGGACAGCTTTTTGCGCCCGCCTCAAGGGCGTTGCGCCACCGTGGAAGACAAACGTTTCTACCTCAAGGCCCTGCTCGCGGCGATGTGGAACTACCGCTTCCTGCACCGCGACCTGGAGCACCTGCTGGACAGCGACCCCGAGCTGGCCGCCCGTTACCGGCGGTTTTCCGAGCGCTGCCTGCGTCAGGGCCAAGCGATTTACCGTGGCTTCGTCGACGCCGGGATCCTGGCCATGGCGCCGGCGCAGATCGAGTCGCTGACCATCAACGCCTGGATCGTCCTGACCTCGTGGGTGCGCTTTCTCAGCACCACGCGCGAGCATTCCGCGCACCTGGGTGAAGAAGCCTTCAAGCGGGGCGTCTATCAGGTATTGGTGCTGGAGCTCGGCTTTGTCACCGCAGATGCCCGCAGCGCCGTGGACGCGCTGTGCCAGGAATTCCACGTACCCTTCAACCAGGCCTTGGAACTGTAAACCAGGGCCCGAGTGCTATCGATCAGGAGATTGTCATGCCCCTTGCGCAATTGATCACCCCGGAAGCGTTGGCCGAGCGTCTGGGCTCGCCCGATTTGGTGATCCTCGACTGCCGCTTTGCCCTCGAGGATGTGGATTATGGCCAACGCAGTTATGCCGAGGGGCATATTGCCGGGGCCCACTTCGCTGACCTGGAGCGCGACCTCAGCGGCCCGATAAGCAAGGGGCGTACGGGGCGCCACCCGTTGCCCGATGCGGCGCGGCTGGTCGAGCGTCTGCGTGAGTGGGGCGTGGACAATGACAGCGAGGTGGTGCTGTACGACGACGGCCCGGGTGCGTTTGCTGCTCGCGCCTGGTGGTTGCTGGCCTGGCTGGGCAAGCGCAGCGGCGTGTCGATTCTCGATGGCGGGCTCAAGGCATGGCATGCGGCGCACCTGCCGCTGAGCCTGGACCCACCGCTCAAACGCGAAGGGACCTTCAAGGGCGAACCGGACAGCACGCTGCTGATCGATGCCGCGCACCTGGCCAAGCACCTGGGCGATGCCGAGCTGACGCTGATCGACGCCCGCGCGCTGCCGCGCTTCCGGGGTGAAGTCGAGCCGATCGACCCGGTTGCTGGGCACATCCCTGGCGCGCAGTGCGCGGCGTTCACCGACAACCTGGGGGCCGACGGGCGTTTTCTGCCGGCCGAAGCGCTCAAGCAACGGTTCGCAGAAAAACTGGCCGGGCGCTCGCCGGAGCACCTGGTGGCCTACTGCGGGTCGGGCGTGACCGCTTGCCACAACCTGTTTGCCTTGGCACTGGCGGGCTATCCCCTGGGGCGGCTGTATGCGGGCTCGTGGAGCGAATGGATCAACAACCCGGCGCACGGGGTGGCTACCGGGGATTGACCTGGGCCGCCGCTAAGCGCCCTCTACCAGCCACTGCGGAATCCGCCGCTCCAGGTAATACCCCGGGTTGCGCAGGCTGCCCTCGACAAAGCCCACATGGCCGCCGCGGTTGTGCAGTTCAAAGTGCGTCTGCGGCGCCAGTTCGCTGGCCAGGGGCAAGCTGTGGCTAGAGACGAACGGGTCGTCGCTGGCGTGGATGATCAGGGTTGGGGTGCGATTCTCACCCAGGAAGAAGCGGCTCGATGAGCGCCGGTAGTAGTCGTGTGCATCGTTGAACCCGTTCAGCGGCGCGGTGACCTTGCCGTCGAAGTCCCAGAAGGTACGCAGGTTGGTCAGCGGCCCCAGCCGTTGCAGCGCCGCCAGCCGCTCATGCTGGCCCTTCTCATGAAAATGCCGCTGCTTCAGTTGCACATAGGCCAGCATCTCGCGCATGAAGTGCGCCTGGTAGACCTTCGAAAAGCCTTGGCCGATGCGGTCGGCACACTGGTCCAGACGAAACGGCACCGAGACCGCGACCGCCGCTTCCAGCTGGCTGGCCGGTCCGCTTTCGCCCAGGTACTTGAGCAACACATTGCCACCCAACGAATAACCCACCGCGTAAAGCGGTGCCAATGGGCGCTGGGCGCGCAGGTGGGCGACGATTTCTGCCAGGTCTTCGCTGGCGCCGGAGTGGTAGCTGCGCGGCAGCAGGTTCGGTTCGCCCGAGCAACCGCGCCAGTTCACCGCCACACTGGCCCAGCCGCGGCCCTGCAGGGCTTGCTGCAAGCCTTTGACATAGGGCGAGTGGGAGGAACCGGTGAGGCCATGCAGCACCAGCACCAACGGTGCATCCGGTTGGTGCGGGCCGTGCCAGTCGAGGTCGATGAAATCGCCATCGGCCAGCCACAGCCGCTCGCGGTCGCGTTGCAGTTCGGGCAGCTTGCGCCAGAGCGGCCCCCACAAGGTTTGCAGATGGGGGTTGGACAGGCCGACGGCCGGGCGGAACGTGGCAGTGAAACTGGGCATGCTGAGCAACTCGTGATGTGCCTGCCTAGAGTGCCATGAAACGCCGCTGCTGTACCTGCGCTATTGGTCGGAGGCCGGTAGCGGTTGCTGATCGACAACCGGGCCGACACTGACCAGCAGCCTGCGCGTCAGGTCTAACCTGCGTTGCATGACGTCGCGGACCGCCGCTGGAGTCAGCTCGGCCAAGCGCTCGTTATACGTGTTCAGGTGATCGGCAGGTTGGCGTTGCTGGGTGGTTTCGGTCAGCAGCTCGGCCAGGCGCTTGTTCTGCGCAACCGTGCGCAATAACTGGCCTGCCAGCTGTTGGCAGGCCAGTTGCAGCTCGGCCTCGGTCGGCCCATGCAGCACCAAGTCGCGTAGCAAAGCTTCTACCAGGGCTTGCGAGCTTTTCACGTAGGGTGGGGCAATCTCCCACTCGATCGCGAAGAGCCCTCCAACGCGCTTGGGCACCAGTTGGCTGTAGATGTCGTAGGTCAAGCCTTGGTGTTTGCGCAGCGCTTTCATCAAGCGGGAGTCGGACCCCACACTCAGCACCTCGCAGGCCAGCTTCAGGGCAAGGTACTCAGGGTCGTTGGCCGGCACGTCGATGGGCAGCGCAAGAAGAACCGCGTTGCCTGCCCCGGCCTGCTCAATGTTGATTGTGGTGCCCGATGTTAGCGGCGCAGCTGGCAGCTCAGCGGCAGCCCAGCCTTGGGGCAGTGCCTGGCTGATACGCTGTGCCATGGCCTGCGCCTCGATGCGGGACAGATCCCCAACCACGACCATTTCCAGGTTGGTGGCGGAGTAGGCGCGTCGGTGGAACGCTTTCAGGTCAGCAGGCGTGACTGCGTCGAGCACTTGCGCAGTGCTGCCTTGTGGCTGGCCGTAGGGGTGGCCGCTGAAGAGGTGGCGATAGGCTTCGCTGCGTGCTCTGAGCACTGGTTGCCTGGCGCGGGCTGCGTCATGCAGCACCAACTGGCGTTTGACCTTCTCCAGGGCTGGGGCGGGGAAGGCCGGTTGTGCGGCCAGGCTGGTGAACAGCTCGATGGCAGGGTCAAGCAGTGCCTGGGTACTGACAGTGCGCAGGCTCAACGTGGCGTGATCGTGGCGTATCTGCTTTTCAACCACCGCACCCAGCCGCTCGATACGCTGCGCATGTTCGGCGGCATTGAAGCGCAGGCTGCCCTCGTCGAGCATGTACAGCGTCAGGGCCGCCAGGCTGGGTGGGTCAACCGAAGCAGTACCGGCGTTAAAGCGCAGCACCACATCGACGATAGGCAAGCCGCGGGCTTCGACGAACGTGACTGCTGTTCCCGCGTCGGTTCTCCAGGTGTGTACCTCGGTGCGGATGGCCTCGCGCTGTTGCAGGTCCAGCCCTTGGGCGGAGAGTAGGCCGCCGTAGATGCCATGTGCCGCCGGAGGGGGCGATATCCTGTCATTCATGGGCGAGCTCCTTGTTGTGCATGTAGGTGATCGCTGTGCGAGGCGCTGTCAGGTAGGCGACGGCGGCCTGGTGCACCTGTTCGGCCGTCACGGCTTCGAGGGTGGCTCGTTCATCATCCAGCGCAATGGGGTCCAGCCCGCAGGCCGCCTGCCTGCCGATGGCCTGTGCTTGCTCAGCGATGGCGTCCCGGGCAAACAGTTGCCTGGCGAGGAGGCGTGCCTTGGCGCGCTGAAGCGCCTCGATGCTGGGCGGCTGCTGACGAAAGCGTTCGATTTCAGCCAACAGCCTGTCGGCCGCAGCCTCGGGCGTGACGTGCGCGCTACAGAAGGCGTAGAGCGTCAGCAGGCTGTCGCCGCGCCGATACGGCTCGTAAGTTGCCTTCAGGCCTTGCAGCACCTGTTCGTCTATCACCAGCAGGCGGCGGAGGGTGGCGGCGTGGCCTTCGCTGAGGAGATCGGGCAGCAGCCGCAACGCATGGGCTTGCGCGTTGGACGTGGCGGTGCGTTGGCTGGGCAGGTTGAAACTGAGGATCACGCCAGGCCTCAGGCCTTGCAGGTGCAATGTTTGAGCGCGGCGCGTCAGCTCGGCATCCTCGACGGGCGTTTGACGGGGTGGCAGGCGATGGGCGGGGATCACGGCAAAGTGCCGCGCCACCAGTGCCTGCAGTGGCTGCAGCCCTATATCGCCGACGACTGACAAGGTCGCGTTGTTTGGGTGATACCAGGTCTGGTACCAGGTGCGCGCCGCTGCGGGCGTCATGGCGTGGAGATCGGGTGGGTGGCCGATCACCGGCGTTGCGTAGCGGCTGTTGCCGTGGGCTAGCAACTGGTGCTGCTCCATGGCGAGGGCCAAGGGGTTGTTGTCGATATCGACGCGCCGCTCGGCCATGACCACCGCCAGTTCGCGGGCAAAGGGTGCATCGCTGAGCGTGGCAGTGGCCATGGTGTCGGCCATAGCTTCCAGTGCAATCTCCAGCCGGCTGACGGGCAAGGTCAGTGGAAAATATGTGGCGTCTTCCAGCGTGAACGCATTCGGGTCACCGCCGAGGCGGGTCATCAGCGTCGAATATTGCCCGCTGGCCAGCTTGCTGCTGCCCTCGAACAGCAGGTGCTCCAGGACATGGGACAGGCCGCTGTGGCCGTCAGGCTCGTCGATGGAGCCTACGTGGTACCACAGCTGCACGCTGACCAGCGGGGCGCGACGGTCTTCGCGCAGGTAGACGCGCAGGCCATTGGCGAGGGCAAAGGACTGTACCGACGGTGTCGGCTTTGGCGGTTCGGTCATGGTTGAAGTGCTCCAGCAAGAAACGAAGGAGCAGCTTCAGCCAGGGGGCCGGTTGCTGTGCGGTAGCTAAATACGCCAACGCTTTACGCGGACAATGTACGCCGGCCTGATGTCAGGTGATCAGCCCCGCTGCCAGAGCGCGTAATGCACCTGACCGGTCTTTTTCTCCCGGTGCAGGCGCCAGTTGCCCGGCAGTTGCAAGGCCGAGGGTGCGGTCTCGCTCTCGGTGTAGATCCACGCCTGTTCCCGCAGCCACTGGTTCTGTTCCAGCAGGTTGCAGGTGTTGGCCAGCAGGTCCTGGTGGAACGGTGGGTCGAGGAACACCACGTCGAACTGCTGCTTGGCCGGGTTCTGCAGGTAGCGCAGCGCGTCGGTTTGCAGAATTTGCCCGCGAGGGCAGCGCAGCAGTTCGAGGTTGTCCTTGAGGTTGCTGATGGCGGCGGGGTTGCTGTCCAGTGCCACGGCGTCTTCGGCACCGCGCGACAAGGCTTCCAGCACCAGCGCGCCGCTGCCGGTGAAGGCGTCCAGCACGCGGGCGCCTTCGATGTAAGGCGCGAGCCAGTTGAACACGGTTTCGCGTACGCGATCAGGCGTTGGCCGCAGGCCGTCGCCTTCAGGCACCGCCAGGCGGCGGCTGCGCCACTCGCCGGCGATGATGCGCAGGTGGCCCTGGCCCTTGCTGTGGCCCGGTTGAGGGCGGGCGGGAGGGGTGGATCTTGGCATTAGTGCTCCGGTACGCCGAGCGGTTGCTCGGAAGGCTTGTCAGTGGGGGCTGGCAGCGGTTTTTGCGGCACCTTGGGGCCCGCGGTGACGATCACCAGTTTATCGGCTGACAGGTGTTTGTTCATGGCGGCCTTGACCTGCTCGACGGTGAGCGCCTGGGACTGCTGCATGAAGTCCTCCAGCCAGGTCAGCGGCAGGTTGTAGAAGCCAATGGCCCCCAGTTGGCCGACGATACTGGCGTTGCTGGCATTGGACAGCGGGAAACTGCCGGCCAGCTCGCGCTTGGCATCGTCCAGCTCTTGCTGGGTCGGGCCGCTCTTGAGGTAATCGGCCAGGATGTCCTGGACCAGCTTGAGGGTGCCTTCGCTGAGTTCGGCGCGGGTTTGCAGGTTGATCATGAACGGGCCACGTACCTGCATCGGGCTGAACACTGAGTAGACGCCGTAAGTGAGCCCGCGTTTTTCACGCACTTCGCTCATCAGGCGGGTGCCGAACGCGCCACCGCCGAGGATCTGGTTACCCAGCGACAGGGCCGGCCAGTCCGGGTCCTGGCGGTCGATACCCAGCTCGGCCAGCATCAGGTGGGTCTGCTTGGACGGGAAGTCGATGTGGGTCAGGCCCGCCTTGGGGTCGGTCGGTTGTGCCGGTGCGGCCAGCGCCGGGCCTTTCGGCAGGCCGGCGGACACCTGGGCGGCAATGGCTTCGGCTTCGGCGCGGCTGAGGTCGCCGACCAGGGCGATGACCGCGTTGCCGGCCGAGTAGGCCTTGGCGTGGAAGGCGCGCAACTGTGCCAGGGTGATGCCGTTGATGCTCTCGGCGCTGCCGTCGCTCGGGTGGGCGTACGGGTGGTCGCCGTACAGCTTGCCGAACAGGGCCTTGCCCGCGAGCTTGCCGGGGTTCTGCTTGTCGTATTCGAAGCCGGCCAACATCTGGTTCTTGATGCGCTTGAGGGCGTCCTCGGGGAAGGTCGGCTTGCCTGCCACTTCAGCGAACAGCTTGAGCGCCGGTTCGCGCTTGTCCTTGGTGCTCAGGCTGCGCAGCGATGCCACGGCCATGTCGCGGTACGAGCCGTTGCCGAAGTCTGCGCCCAGGCCCTCGAAGCCTTCGGCAATGGCGGTCACGTCCTTGCCGGCCACGCCCTCGTTGAGCATGGCGTTGGTCAAGGCGGCCAGGCCTGGCGTGCCGCCGTCCTGGCTGCTACCGGCGGCGAAGGTGACGCGCAGGTCGAACATCGGCAGTTCGCGGGCTTCGACGAACAGTACTCGGGCGCCTTCGGCGGTGTTCCAGTGCTGGATGTTCAGCTGACGTCGGCTGGGGGCCTTGCCGTCCAGCTCGGCCAGCGACTGCAGGGTATTGGCTGGGCGGGCCGCGGCGCTGTCAGCCTTGGCCGCGTTGTCGGCCAGGGCCGGGGCCGTCAATACCGCCGCCAGTGCCAGGGCGCGGATGCCCGTGGCCAGCAGGGTGCGGCGTGGTGCGCTGCGATCACTCATGAGCGGACTCCTCGGGCAATACATGGGCAACGCTCAGGCGTTCGCGGGTGAAATAGGTGCGCGCAGCGTTCTGGATGTCTTGCGGGGTCACGCGCTTGAGCTCGTCCAGCTCGCTGTCGATCAGCTTCCAGGACAGGCCCACGGTCTCCAGCTGGCCGATGGTGGTGGCCTGGCTGCTAATGGAGTCGCGGTCGTAGACCAGGCCGGCGATCACCTGGGCGCGCACGCGTTCGAGTTCTTCGGCGCTAGGTGGAGTGGTCTTGAGCTCTTCCAGCAACTGCCAGATGCCCTTTTCCACGTCATCCATGGTTTTTTGCTTCTGCACGTTCGGCGTGGCCGAGATCAGGAACAGGCTGTCGCCACGGGTGAAGGCGTTGTAGCTGGAGGACGCCCCGGCCACCAGTTCCTGGCCGCGCTCCAGACGGGCTGGCATCCGTGCGCTGTAGCCGCCATCGAGCAGGGCCGAGATCAGGCGCAGGGCATGCACCGTGCGCGGGTCCTTGGCGGTCGGCAGGCCAGGTACGTTGAAACCGTAGATCAGGCTCGGCAACTGGGTGCGCACATGCAAGGTCAGCTGGCGCTGACCGGGCTCGGCCAGCTCAAGCGGCAGCTTGGCGGGCGGCACCGCACGCTTGGGAATGCCGGCGAAGTACTTTTGCGCCAGGCCCTTGACCTCATCGACGGTGACATCGCCGACCACCACCAGGGTGGCATTGTTGGGCGCATACCAGGATTCGTACCAATGGCGCAGCTCTTCGACCTTCATGCGGTCGAGGTCGGCCATCCAGCCAATGGTCGGGGTGTGGTAGCCACTGGCCGGGTAGGCCATCGCGCGGAACAGCTCGAATGCCTTGGCATTGGGCTGATCGTCGGTGCGCAGGCGGCGCTCCTCTTTGATCACTTCTATTTCGCGGCTGAACTCGTCGGCGGGCAGGCGCAGGCTGGCCAGGCGATCGGCCTCCAGCTCAAGGGCCACCGGCAGGCGGTCGCGGGCCAGCACCTGGTAATAGGCCGTGTAGTCGTCGCTGGTGAAGGCGTTCTCTTCCGCACCCAGGTCGCGCAGGATGCGCGAGGCCTCGCCGGGGCCGACTTTGGCGCTACCCTTGAACATCATGTGTTCAAGGGCGTGGGACAGGCCGGTCTGGCCCGGGGTCTCGTAGCTGGAGCCCACCTTGTACCAGATCTGCGAGACCACCACCGGCGCGCGGTGGTCTTCGCGCACGACCACCTTGAGGCCGTTGTCGAGGATGAATTCGTGGGTCGGTTGCACATCGGCGGCGAAGGCCGCGAGCGGCAGGCAGAGCGTGCCGAGCAACAGGCCAGCGGCGCGGCGGGCTAGAGCATTCATACGGTGTTTAACCTGTTCGGCGGCCCGCAGGGTTTAGCGTCGGCGGGCCAGGAGGTGCTAGGATACTGATCCGGTTGCCTGGCGACCATGCCTGTCGCCGTTCTGGCCCACAGGACACTAAGACAAAACGTTGCGCATGAACCAGCCGGCTTCAAGATAGTCTGTTCTGCGTATAGAGAATTCCCGATGCGTCATTGCTGGCGCATCGCTACCCTGAGATAGCCGTCCTCCATGTTTGGTTCCAACGACGACAAAAAAGCGCCGGCCGAGTCTGGCGAAAAGAAAGGCCTGTTCAGCTGGTTTCGCAAGAAGCCGCAGCAACCTGTCGCCGAACAGCCGCAAACCCCCGAGCCACAGGCTGAAGCGCCGGTAGCAGCGCAGCCTGCCGTCGAGCAGCCTGCTGTGGCGCCGGCCGAGCCGGTGGCCGCACAAGCCCCTGTTGCGCCCGAGCCGCCTCAACCTGTGCCGGCCCTGGCTGACCCTGAGCCTTCTCAGCCTGCCCAGCCCCCTGTGGCGGCGAGCATGCCCGCGAACGCGCAAGCCAGTGCGCCGCAGGTCGAACCCCAAGCGCCGGTGGTGACTGCCCCCGAAGCCCCGGTAATTCGCGCCGTCGAGCCGCCTGTCAGCAATCTGGTATTGCCAGTTGCCGAAGAGCCTGTGGCCCTGGTGCCGGACCTTGAGCCCACGGCCCCGCCTGCAATTCCTGAGCGACCAGCGGTCGAGCCCGCCGCGCCGGCGGCAGCCGCACCCCAGCCAGCGCCGGTGGTTGCCGAGCCCGCCCCGGTCGCGGTTCCAGCTCCAGCTGCAGAAACTCCAGCAGCTCCAGCTCTGGCCCCGGTCGAACCCGAGCCCGTTGCCGCCCCGGTCGCCACTGAACAGTCCAAACCCGGCTTCTTCGCCCGCCTCAAACAGGGCCTGTCCAAGACCAGCGCCAGTATCGGCGAAGGCATGGCCAGCCTGTTCCTGGGCAAAAAAGTCATCGATGACGACCTGCTCGACGAGATCGAGACCCGCCTGCTGACCGCCGACGTTGGCGTGGAAGCGACTTCGGCCATCGTCCAGAACCTGACCCAGAAGGTCGCCCGCAAGCAGTTGGCCGATGCCGATGCGCTGTACAAGTCGCTGCAGGAAGAACTGGCCGCACTGCTGCGTCCGGTCGAGCAGCCGCTGAAGATCCAGGCGCAGAACAAACCCTACGTGATCCTGGTGGTTGGCGTGAACGGCGCCGGCAAGACCACCACCATTGGCAAGCTGGCCAAGAAGCTGCAGTTGGAAGGCAAGAAGGTCATGCTGGCTGCGGGCGACACGTTCCGCGCCGCGGCGGTCGAGCAGTTGCAGGTTTGGGGTGAGCGTAACCAGATCCCGGTAATCGCCCAGCACACCGGTGCCGACTCGGCCTCGGTGATCTTCGACGCCGTGCAGGCCGCTAAGGCCCGTGGCGTCGACGTGCTGATCGCTGATACCGCAGGCCGTCTGCACACCAAAGACAACCTGATGGAAGAGCTGAAGAAGGTGCGCCGAGTGATCGGCAAGCTCGACGCCGAGGCGCCGCACGAGGTGCTGCTGGTGCTCGACGCCGGCACCGGCCAAAACGCCATCAGCCAGGCCAAGTACTTCAACCAGAGCGTCGAACTGACCGGCCTGGCCCTGACCAAGCTGGACGGCACCGCCAAAGGCGGCGTTATCTTCGCCCTGGCCAAGCAGTTCAGCATTCCGATCCGTTTCATCGGTGTGGGTGAAGGTATTGACGACCTGCGCACCTTCGAAGCCGAGCCGTTCGTCAAAGCGCTGTTCGCCGAGCGAGAGCATCCATGATCCGATTCGAACAGGTTGCCAAGCGCTATCCCAATGGCCATGTAGGCTTGCATGAGCTGAGTTTCCGGGCGCGCCGGGGCGAATTCCTGTTCGTCACCGGGCACTCGGGTGCCGGTAAGAGCACCTTGCTGCGCCTGCTGCTGGCCATGGAGCGCCCGACCAGCGGCAAGCTGCTGCTGGCAGGGCAGGACCTGGGCCAGATCAGCAATGCGCAGATCCCGTTCCTGCGCCGGCAGATCGGTGTGGTGTTCCAGAACCACCAGTTGCTGTTCGACCGCACGGTGTTCAACAACATCGCCTTGCCGCTGCAGATCCTCGGCCTGTCCAAGGCCGAGATCACCAAACGCGTCGACTCGGCCTTGGAGCGTGTCTCGCTGGCCGACAAAGGCGAACTGTTCCCGGCCGATTTGTCCACGGGGCAGCAACAACGGGTCGGTATCGCACGTGCCATCGTCCATCAGCCGGCCCTGTTGCTGGCCGACGAACCCACCGGCAACCTTGACCCGCGCCTGGCCGCAGAGATCATGGGCGTGTTCGAAGACATCAACCGCCTGGGCACCACGGTATTGATCGCCAGCCACGACCTGGCACTGATCGCGCGCATGCGGCATCGCATGCTGACCCTGCAGCGCGGCCGTCTGATCGGCGATGGGGAGGCCGGGCAATGAGCACTACACGTACGCCGAAGGTTTCCGAACGGGTTGCGCCGAAACCCGCCGACCCGCAACCGGCGAAGAAAAAGCGCGACGACGATGACGGCCCAGATTTCCGCACACTGCTGCACGCCTGGCTGGAAAGCCATCGCGCGAGCATGGCCGACAGCTTGCGTCGCCTCGGCAAGCAGCCGATCGGCAGCTTCTTCACCTGCCTGGTAATGGCAGTGGCGTTGAGCATGCCCATGGGCCTGTCGTTGCTGCTGAAGAACGTCGAAAAGCTCGGCGGCTCCTGGCAGCGCGCCGCGCAGATTTCGCTGTACCTCAAACTCGATGCTGGCAGCAAGGAAGGTGAAGCGCTGCGCGACGAGATCAAGCACATGCCTGGGGTGGCCGACGCGCTGTATGTCAGCCGCGATCAAGCGCTGGAAGAGTTCCAGCAGCAGTCCGGCCTGGGTGAGGCGTTGCGCGAGCTCCCCGAGAACCCGCTGCCTGGCGTAGTGGTGGTGACCCCGACCGAGGTCGACAAGCCAGCACTTGAAGCCTTGCGTCAGCGCCTGTCGGAGCTGCCAAAGGTCGAAGTGGCACAGCTGGATCTGGTCTGGGTCGAGCGCCTGGCGGCAATCCTGAAACTGGGTGATCGCTTTGTCTTCGGCCTGGCCGTCATGCTGATTTCTGCACTGCTGTTAGTAATCGGTAACACAATTCGTCTACATATTGAAAACCGCCGTACCGAGATCGAAGTGATCAAGCTGGTCGGCGGCACCGATAGCTATGTACGCCGGCCGTTCCTGTACATGGGCGCCTTGTATGGCCTGGGCGCGGGGCTGTTGGCCTGGGGCATCCTGGCATTCGGCCTGAACTGGCTTAACCAGGCGGTCGTCGGGCTCTCCGGGCTGTATGGCAGTGACTTCGCCCTGGGTGGGGTGCCGGCGTCCGATGGTCTGTCGCTCTTGATCGGAGCAGTACTGTTGGGGTATATCGGTGCATGGATCGCGGTCGCTCGCCATTTGAACGAGCTGGCGCCACGATAGTTTTTCCCGTGCCAGCATTGACTTTATTACCGTTTTGGGAACTTGTTTACCGGTTTCCGGTCAATGTTGGCAGTGCCCACAAGGCGCGAGTCTAGTAAGTCGGAGGTTCTTGAATGACCACATCGTTGCAACCTGCCTATGCCCTGGTGCCCGGTGCAAACCTGGAAGCCTATGTGCACACGGTCAACAGCATCCCGCTGCTGACGGTCGAGCAGGAGCGTGATCTGGCCGAGCGTCTCTATTACGAGCAGGATCTCGAGGCCGCTCGGCAAATGGTGATGGCCCACCTGCGTTTCGTCGTACATATCGCCCGTAGCTATGCAGGCTACGGCCTGGCTCAGGCTGACCTGATCCAGGAAGGCAACGTCGGCCTGATGAAGGCCGTCAAACGCTTCAACCCAGAGATGGGCGTGCGCCTGGTGTCCTTTGCCGTGCACTGGATCAAGGCCGAAATCCACGAATTCATCCTGCGCAACTGGCGCATCGTCAAGGTGGCGACCACCAAGGCCCAGCGTAAACTGTTCTTCAATCTGCGCAGCCAGAAGAAGCGTCTGGCCTGGCTGAACAACGATGAAGTTCATCGCGTGGCAGAGAGCCTGGGCGTCGAGCCGCGTGAAGTGCGCGAGATGGAAAGCCGCCTGAGTGGCCAGGACATGGCCTTTGACCCAGCGGCGGAAGCCGATGATGACAGCGCGTTCCAGTCGCCTGCGCATTACCTGGAAGACCACCGCTACGACCCGGCCGTACAGCTTGAGGATGCCGACTGGAGCGACAACTCCACCAGCAACCTGCATGAAGCACTGCAAGGCCTGGACGAGCGCAGCCGTGACATTCTCTACCAGCGCTGGTTGGCGGAAGAGAAGGCGACGTTGCATGAGTTGGCGGACAAGTACAGCGTGTCGGCTGAGCGTATTCGTCAGCTGGAAAAGAATGCGATGAACAAGGTCAAGGCGTTGATCACGGTGTGATTCACGCTTGGCTGTACCAAAAAGCCGCTGGCCTGAAGAGGGTTGGCGGCTTTTTTGTTTGTGTTGGCTTTACGGGCCCTTTCGCAGCACAAGGCTGCTCAGGTCCGGCGCTATACCTGTAGGAGCAGCCTTGTGCTGCGAAAGGGCCGGTAAAGCCCGTCGATGATTCAAAGCCTGCGCGAAGCATCCAGCTGCATCAGGTAGCTAGGCCCACCCAACTGGCTCATCTGCCGCCGAATCCACCCGGCCCGACTGGCCACATAGGCGCTGGGCCGGCTGGCGCTCCACTTGATCGGGCTGGGCAGTACCGCAGCCAGTTGCGCGGCCTGTTGCCGATTGAGACGGCTGGCGTCGACCCCGAAGTGGTAGCGCGCCGCCGCCTGGGCGCCAAACACGCCATTGCCCCATTCGGCGCTGTTCAGGTAGACCTCGAGGATGCGCTCCTTCGACCAGAACAGCTCGATCAGCGCCGTGAACCAGGCTTCCAGGCCCTTGCGGAACCAACTGCGGCCCGACCACAGGAACAGGTTCTTGGCCACCTGCTGGGTCAGCGTGCTGGCCCCGCGAATGTTGCCGCCGCGTTCGTTGTAGGCCAGCGCTGCCTGAATGGCCGGGATGTCAAAACCCCAATGGGTGGCGAACTTCTGGTCTTCACCGGCAATGACCGCGACCTTGAGCTCATCGGAGATGTTCTCCCACGGTTCCCAGTCGCGCTGCAGGTCAATGGGCTCGCCATTCAGCCAGGACTCGACCTTGCGCTCGGCCATCAACGCCGTGCCGGGGGGCGGCACCCAGCGAAACACCAGCACCAATACGATACTGCCGGCAGCGAACCAGAGCAGGGCGCGAGTGAGGCGGCGGATAAGGGATGGCAGCATGTCGATGGCTTGGCCGGGCGGGTGGAACGGGCCATTATACAGACCCGATACAAGGAGTCGTCCCATGCTTCGCAGCTTCCTCATGCTTGCCGCCTTTTTCGGCTTTACCGGTGTGGCCCTGGGCGCTTTCGCCGCGCATGGGCTGAAAAACCGCCTGACGCCAGACTACCTGGCCATCTTCCACACCGGCGTGACCTACCAGTTGGTGCATGCCCTGGCGATTTTCGGTGTCGCCGTGCTGGCAGCGCATTTGCCGGGGCGCCTGGTGGGCTGGGCCGGCGGTCTGTTCGCGCTGGGTATCCTGCTGTTCTCCGGTAGCCTGTACCTGCTGACCCTGACAGGCGTGAGCAAGCTCGGCATCATCACGCCCTTTGGCGGCCTGTGCTTCCTCGCCGGGTGGCTGTGCCTGGGCCTGGCAGCCTGGCGGCTGGGCTGACCGAGTGGTCCACAATCGCGACTAATGGCGTGCACCGGCCTTGGGTAAACGGGGTGTTCGGCGCTAGAATGCGTGCCCCAAAGCACAATGGTGGCCGTGCGCATGCGCATTCAACTGAACGGTGAACCTTACGAACTGCCCGCTGGCGAAAGCGTCGCGGCCCTGCTGACGCGCCTGGACCTCACCGGGCGCCGGGTAGCAGTGGAACTCAACCTGGATATCGTGCCGCGTAGCCAGCACGACAGCACTGCGCTGAACGAAGGCGACCAGGTTGAAGTGGTCCACGCCATCGGCGGCGGCTGATAGCGGCTCGGCGGTTCACACGCAAGCCCAGTAACCTTTTCCCGAGGAACAACGATGAGCAACGTTCGTAGCGACAAGCCCTTTACCCTGGCCGGGCGCACTTTCCAGTCGCGCCTGCTGGTCGGCACCGGCAAATACCGTGACATGGAAGAAACCCGCCTGGCCATCGAGGCCTCGGGTGCCGAGATCGTCACCGTCGCTGTGCGCCGTACCAACATCGGTCAGAACCCGGGCGAGCCGAACCTGCTCGATGTGCTGCCACCCGACCGTTACACCATCCTGCCGAACACTGCGGGCTGCTACGACGCTGTCGAAGCCGTGCGCACTTGCCGCCTGGCCCGTGAACTGCTGGATGGCCACAACCTGGTCAAGCTGGAAGTGCTGGCCGACCAGAAAACCTTGTTCCCCAACGTAATCGAAACCCTCAAGGCCGCCGAAGTGTTGGTCAAGGACGGTTTCGACGTGATGGTCTACACCAGCGACGACCCGATCATCGCCCGTCAGCTGGCCGAAGCGGGCTGTATTGCGGTCATGCCGCTGGCTGGCCTGATCGGTACCGGCCTGGGCATCTGCAACCCCTACAACCTGCAGATCATCCTCGAAGAATCCAAGGTGCCGGTGCTGGTCGATGCCGGCGTGGGTACCGCCTCCGACGCCACCATCGCCATGGAGATGGGCTGCGAGGCAGTGCTGATGAACTCGGCCATCGCCCATGCCCAGCAACCGGTGTTGATGGCTGAAGCCATGAAGCACGCCATCGTGGCCGGTCGCCTGGCCTACCTGGCCGGCCGCATGCCGAAGAAACTCTATGCCAGCGCCTCTTCGCCGCTGGATGGTCTGATCAAGTAAGAGCTCCTGATGACTGAATCGCAAGAAACGCCGATCACCGCCGAAGGCGAAGAGCGCCCACACCGCCGTATCAAGAGTTTCGTGATGCGCGCCGGGCGCATGACCGAAGGTCAGCAACGCGGCCTGGACCAGGGTGGCCCCCTGTTCATCCTGCCCCTGGCCGACAGCCCGGTGGACTACGATCAGGTGTTCGGCCGTTCGGCGCCGCGCACCCTGGAGATCGGTTTCGGCATGGGCCACTCCCTGCTGGAGATGGCCGCTGCCGCGCCTGAGCAGGACTTCATCGGTGTCGAAGTGCACCGTCCGGGTGTTGGCGCGCTGCTCAATGGCGTGCTGACCCAAGGGCTGAAGAACCTGCGGGTGTATGACTGCGATGCCATCGAAGTGCTCAACCGCTGCGTGGCCGACAACAGCCTCGACCGTTTGATGCTGTTCTTCCCAGACCCTTGGCACAAGGCGCGCCATCACAAGCGCCGCATCGTGCAGCTGGAATTCGCAGAGCTGGTACGCCGCAAGCTCAAGCCGGGTGGCGTGTTCCACATGGCGACCGACTGGGAGCCGTATGCCGAGTACATGCTGGAAGTGATGAGCGCTGCGCCCGGTTACCGTAACCAGGCGGCGGATGGCGCGTATGTGCCACGTCCGCAAGAGCGGCCGATCACCAAGTTCGAGCGCCGTGGTGAGCGCTTGGGGCATGGGGTTTGGGATTTGAAGTTCGAGAAGGTGGATTGATTGGGCGCTTGAGCCTTTCGAGCTCAGCCTGCTGAAATGACAGACAAAAAAACCGCCTGAGAAGGGCGGTTTTTTTATTGAAGCGATCAGACTGAGGATCCTTCGCTTCGGGCTTTCACTGAAAGACCCCGTACTCATCCGGATCTTGTTTGTATTCAAGACCGCGGGGGATTCTGTGGGAGCGGGTTTACCCGCGAAGAATGCGACGCGGTATATGGCACGGGCTTCGCCCGTGTTCGCGGGTAAACCCGCTCCCACAGGGAAAGTGAAATGCTGTAGTCGTGCCTTACCCCCGCCGATCAGCCACCACGCCGATCAACACCAGCACCACCAGCAGCACGGGTGCCAACGCATAATTATTGAACTGGCCCAGCCCCTTCACCACCCACGGCGTGGCATAGATCAGCGCTGCGCCGCTGCCGATCATCACCAGCAGGGCCATGAACGGCACGCGCAGGGCGCCGGCCAGGCTGCCTAGGCGTTGTTCCACCGTGGCTTTGATATCGGTGCCGAACAGCACCAGTAGGCAGCCTACCAAGGCCAGCGAAATCTCCGACAGGTTGCTGCGGCTCCAGCGGGAAGCCGTTGCAAGCAGATCAAGTACCAGGTCCATGGGTCATCCTTAGGTCAAGAAATACTGCAGCAGGTCATTGAGGAACAACTGGCCGCGCGGCGTGGCCACCAATCGATCCGGTTCGACCTGCAAAAGGCCCTTTTGTTCGGCCGCGCGACGGGCCTCGGCCAGTTGCGCCAGCGGCAGGCCGGTGCGCTGGATGAACAGTTCGGCTTCGACGCCATCGGTCAGGCGCAAGGCGTTCATCAGGAACTCGAAGGGCAGCTCGTCCGCCGGCAGCCGCTTTTCGCCAGCCTTGAACGGTTTGGCCAGGTTCAGGTAGTCCTTGGGCAGGCGGGTTTTCCAGGTGCGCAGGATGCGCCCGTCAGCGAAGGTCAGCTTGCCGTGGGCACCCGCGCCGATGCCGATGAAATCACCGAAGCGCCAGTAATTGAGGTTGTGCTTGGCAGCACGGCCTGGCTGGGCATAGGCCGACACTTCGTACTGGCGGTAGCCGTGCTCGGCCATCAGGCTTTGGCCGGCCTCCTGGATATCCCACAGGATGTCGTCCTCGGGCAGCTCGGGTGGCTGGTTCCAGAACACCGTGTTCGGCTCTACGGTCAGCTGGTACCACGACAAGTGGGTCGGCCCTAGGGCGATCGCCTGGCGCACGTCACCCAGCGCGTCGTCCAGCGACTGGTCGGGCAGGCCGTGCATCAAGTCCATGTTGAAGTTGTCGAACCCGGCGGCGCGCGCCATGTCGGCGGCACGGATCGCTTCGTCGCCGTTGTGGATGCGCCCGAGCGCCTCCAGCTTGGCGGGCTGGAAGCTCTGCACGCCGATGGACAAGCGATTGATGCCCGTCTGCCGGTACGCCTTGAACTTCTCTTGCTCGAACGTACCGGGATTGGCCTCCAGGGTGATTTCGATGTCCGGCGCGAACGGGATGCGTTGTTCAACGCCACGCAGCAGCCGCCCAAGGGCGTTGGCACTGAACAAGCTCGGCGTACCGCCACCGAAGAAGATCGAGCTGATCGGGCGGCCTTGTACGGCTGCCAGCTCTTGATCGAGGTCGGTCAGCAGGGCGTCGACATAAGCCTCTTCAGGCAGCTCTGGGCCCGCCGCGTGGGAATTGAAGTCGCAATAAGGGCATTTGCGTACGCACCACGGGATGTGGATGTACAACGCCAAAGGCGGCAGCACGGCGAAACCAGCCGCACCCGCCGGGTGCGGTTGGATGGACAACGTTTCGATCATGCCAGGCCCAGGCGTTGACGCAGCAGGACCATGGCGCGGGCGCGGTGGCTGAGCTGGTTCTTGTCGACAGGGGCGAGGTCCGCGCTCGAGCAATTGCGCTCTGGCACCCAGAACAGCGGGTCGTAGCCAAAGCCGTGCTCACCGCTGGCCTCAAACATGATGCGCCCGTGCCACAGGCCTTCGCACAGGATCGGCAGCGGGTCGTCGGCGTGACGCACCAGCGCCAGCACGCAGACGAACTGAGCGCCGCGCTCGGCCTCGGGCACGTCTTTCAAGGCGTCCAGCAGCTTGGCGTTGTTTGCCGCGTCACCCTTGCCCTCGGCATAGCGAGCAGAATAGATACCCGGCGCGCCGCCGAGGTAGTCCACGGCCAGGCCCGAGTCATCGGCCAGTGCTGGCAGGCCAGAGATGCGCGCGGCATTGCGTGCCTTGAGAATGGCGTTCTCGACGAACGACAGGCCGGTTTCCTCTGGCTCGACCTGGCTGAATTCACCGATCGAGCGCAGCTGTACGGACGCCCCAAGCATGGCCTGGAGTTCCTTGAGTTTGCCGGCATTGTGGCTGGCCAATACGAGTTGCTGGAAATTCATCATTCGCCTGGGAACACTTCCTGGTTGAAGCTGAGAGAGTGACTGATGCCGCCGGTTTCGACATTGATGTCGAAGGTCACGGTTTCTGGCTGTTCGATCTTGAACTGGGCGATGTAGTAAATCGCGCCTTGTTCGGTGATCGGCTTGAAGGACAACGGGTTGCTGCGCCCGGTGAGGTCTTTCACCGTGCCGCTGACGACCGCCATGGCTGGCTTGTCGGCCTTGATCACGGCAATGTTGAGCACGCCCTGGTTCTTGCTGCGCACCAGGCCCGTTCTAGCGGCCACCTCCGGCGTCAGCATGCTTGAGGTGAACGCGCTGTAGTGTACCGTCACGTCGCCAAACACTTCCTTGCGCTCGGGACGGGCGGCATCGGCAGCCAGTACAGGCAGGGCCAGGCACAGGCTGATCAGGAACAGGGCTAGGCGACGCATGGTGCGATTCCTCCGGTGGGCGTCAGACCGCGAGCTGGTGCTCCTGCAGGCCTGGGCTGCTGACGCGATAGATGCCGATCTCACCTAGAAGATTAGGCCATAGCCGGCCGCCCCACCCATTACGGTGCAAGTGGTCGACGGCCAGCCGGTCGAGGACCTTGGCGTGGCGCTCGTGGCACAGCTCTTCAAAGTCGGCGAAGGTGCAGAAGTGGATGTTCGGCGTGTTGTACCAGGTATACGGCATGAAGTCCGAAACCGGCATGCGGCCTTTGGTCGCCAGGTACCAGCGGCAGCGCCAGTGGCCGAAGTTGGGGAAGGTGATGATGCACTGACGGCCCACGCGCAGCATCTCGTCGAGGATGCGGTCGGGGTACTCCACGGCCTGCAGGGCCTGGGTCATGATCACCACATCGAAACTGTTGCTGGCAAAGTTGCCCAGGCCCTTGTCCAGGTCCTGTTCGATGACGTTGACGCCCTTGGCCACGCACGCGGCGATATTGTCGGCGTCGATCTCCAGGCCGTAACCGGTGACCTGCTTGCGGTCACGCAGCGAGGCCAGCAGTTCGCCACTGCCGCAGCCCAGGTCGAGTACCCGGCTGCCGGCGGGAATCCAGTCGTGGATGATTTCCAGATCGGCTCTCATGCTGTCCTCAGATGGCGATGCGGTTCATGTAGTTCGAGAAACCCTGCATGTAGCGAGGTGTGGGGATCAGGAAGGCATCGTGCCCATAAGGTGAATCGATCTCCAGGTAACACACGTTCTTGCGCGCGGCCATCAACGCATCGACGATCTCGCGTGAACGGGCAGGCGAGAAGCGCCAGTCGGTGGTGAACGACATGATGCAGTAGTCTGCCGTGACCGAGGCCAGGGTGGCGGCAAGGTCGCCACCCTGGGCTGCGGCCGGGTCGAAGTAGTCCAGGGCCTTGGTCATCAGCAGGTAGGTGTTGGCGTCGAAACGGCCGGAAAATTCCTCGCCCTGATAGCGCAGGTAGCTTTCGACCTGGAATTCGACGCTGTGGAAGTCGTAGTTGAGCTTGTCGCTCTTGAGCTCACGGCCGAATTTTTCACCCATCGAATCATCGGACAGGTAGGTGATATGGCCCACCATGCGCGCCAGCATCAGCCCGCGCTTGGGGATCACGCCCTGGTCCTGGAACGAACCGCCGTGGAACTCCGGGTCGGTGAGGATGGCCTGGCGCGCCACTTCGTTGAAGGCAATGTTCTGTGCCGAGAGCTTGGGCGCCGAGGCGATATCGACGCAGTGCCGCACGCGGTCGGGGTAGGTGATGGTCCATTGCAGTGCCTGCATGCCGCCAAGGCTGCCGCCCACAATGGCCGCCCACTGGCCAATGCCCAGGCGGTCAGCCAGGCGTGCCTGGCTGTGCACCCAGTCTTCCACGGTCAGCACCGGGAAGTCGGCGCCATAGGGCTTGCCGGTAGCCGGGTTGACGCTGCTCGGGCCAGTACTGCCATTGCAGCCGCCGAGGTTGTTCAGGCTGACCACGAAGAAACGGTTGGTGTCGATTGGCTTGCCGGGGCCGATGCAGCTGTCCCACCAGCCCGGCTTGCGGTCGGTGGCGGCATGGTAGCCGGCGGCATGGTGGTGGCCGGACAAGGCATGGCAGATCAGCACGGCATTGCTGGCGCTGGCGTTCAGGGTGCCATAGGTCTCGTAGACCAGCTCGTAGCTGGCCAGCGAGCGGCCACAGGCCAGGGCCAGCGGTTCTTCGAACCGGGCTGTTTGCGGTGTAACCAGACCGACGGAATCTTCGGGAAGGACAGTGGACATCGACCCTGCTCACGCTTGACGGAGGCGTAAGTCTAAAGAGCGCTACCCCCTGCGGCAAGCAAAGGCTTGCCGCAGGGGGTGTCGATGTTCAAGGGCGTTGGATCAGATCATCCGCCACAGTTCTTGAGGCATGCCGGCATAGGCAGCCAGCGGCGGCATGACGAACGACTGGATCACCTGGATCGCCAGGAAGGCGAAGATGGGCGAGATGTCCATGCCGCCCAGGTTAGGCACGAGGCGGCGGAACGGTGCCAGCACCGGTTCGCTGATCTGGTAGGCCAGCTCCGCCGCCGGGTTGTGGCTGTTTGGCGCGACCCAGGAGACGATCACCATGACGATCATCGCCACCCAGAAGATCTTCAGGAACAGCGAGGTGATGCCGATGATGGCCCACATCAGCAGGTGCAGCACGTCACCGAAGGTGCCGTAGGTGACCATCAGCACGAAGCCCATCAGCAGCGCCTGGATGACCACTGCCAGCAGCAGCGACGAGGTGTCCAGGCCGCCAACGCTGGGGATGACCCGGCGGATCGGCTTGAGCAGCGGCTGGGTGGCGCGTACCGCGAACTGGCACAGCGGGTTGTAGAAGTTGGCCTTGACCAGTTGCAGCACGAAGCGCAGCAGGACGATCACCAAGTACAGGCTGACCAGGGTTTGCACCACGAAGATCGCGGCGCCAGACAGTGCATTCATCTAAAGCTCCTTATTTGCCCAGTTGTTCGGCCAGCTCGGCGGAGCGCGTCGCTGCGGCCTGCAGCGCTTGCTCGACGATGGCTTCGAAGCCGTTGGCCTGGAACGACGTGATCGCAGCTTCGGTGGTGCCGGCTGGCGAGGTGACACGGCGGCGCAGTTCGGCAGCGTCGACATCGCTGGCCACGGCCATGCGCGCCGCCCCCAGCGCGGTCTGCAGGGTCAGCTGGGAGGCGGTTTCGCGAGGCAGGCCGAGCTTTTCGCCTGCGGCGGTCATTGCCTCGATCAGCAGGAAGAAGTACGCCGGCCCGCTGCCGGAGACGGCGGTCACTGCGTCCAGTTGCTGCTCTTGGTCCAGCCACAGGGCAGTGCCCACGGCAGACAGCAGCTGTTCGGCCTGTTGCCGCTGTTCGGCGTTGACTTCCTGGGTGGCGTACAGGCCGCTGACGCCTTGGCGCAGCAGCGCTGGCGTGTTGGGCATGCAGCGCACCACCGGGCGTGGGCCTACCCAGCTCTGCAGGCTGGCGCAGGTGATACCGGCAGCGATGGAAACAATCAGCTGGCCTTCCTGCAGGTGGACTTGCAGGGCTTGGCAAACGGCCTTCATGACCTGCGGCTTGACCGCCAGTACGATCACGTCGGCGTCAGCGATTGCCTGGGCATTGTCTTCGAAGGTTTCGATGCCGTGCTCGGCCTGGATGCGGGTACGGGTCTCGGCGCCCGGGTCGCTGGCGCGGATCTGCGAAGCCTCCAGGCCCTGGGCACGCAGGCCGCCGATCAGGCTGGCGGCCATGTTGCCGGCGCCGATAAAGGCAATACGTGTCTTGCTCATGTCAGGTCCTTGTGGGAAAGAGTGAGTAAAGCATGGAATCAGACGGGCCCGTAGTCGCGGGCACCGAACAGGGCGGTGCCGATACGTACCCAGGTCGCTCCCTGGGCAATCGCCGCCTCCAGGTCGTGGCTCATGCCCATGGACAAGGTGTCCAGGCCAAGGCCCAGGCGCTGCTGCAAGGTGCGCAGGCTGGCAAAAGCGGCCTCTTGGGCGGCGCGGTCATCGGTGGGCTCCGGGATGGCCATCAACCCGCGCAGGCGCAGATTGGGCAGTTTCGCCACGGCCGCGGCCAGCGCCGGCAGGTCGCCCGGGGCGCAGCCGGACTTGCTGTCTTCGCCACTGACATTCACCTGCAGGCAGATGTTCAGCGGTGCCAGTGCAGCAGGGCGTTGCTCCGAGAGGCGTTGGGCGATTTTCAGGCGGTCCACGGAATGTACCCAGTCGAAATGCTCGGTAATGGCTTTGGTCTTGTTCGACTGAATGGGGCCGATGAAGTGCCAGATCAAGGGCAGGTCGCGCAACGCTTCCTGCTTGGTCAGGGCTTCCTGCAGGTAGTTTTCGCCGACATCGCGCACGCCAGCGGCGTAGATTTCACGGATGGCGCTGGCGGGCTTGGTCTTGCTCACAGCCAGCAACTGGATGCTGGCCGGGTCCCGCCCGGCGGCCTGGGCGGCGCTGGCGATGCGGGCGGCAAGGGCGGATAGGTTGTCTGCTATGGTGGACATGGATCGATGCCGGCGGCGAAAGGGTCTGCGGCATTCTACCTGCTTGATCGCCTTTGGGGAGTCTCATGGATGTGACCGACCTGTTGGCCCGTGCTGTGGATGCGCGGGCTTCGGACCTGCACCTGGCCGTGGGCCAGGTACCGATGCTGCGCCTGGATGGCGAGCTGCAACGCATGGACCTGCCGCCGCTGACGGCAGCGGCGCTGAGTGATGCCATGGCGCCCTTGCTGGGCGATGACGCTTGCCGGCAATGGGCGCAGGGGGATGAGCTGGACCTTGCGTTGGCGCTGCCAGCGTTAGGCCGTTTTCGCCTGAACCTGTTCCGCCAGTTGAATGGGGTTGCGGCGACCTTTCGCCTGATACCCAGACGCATTGCGACTTTGGACGAGCTCGACCTTGTGGAAGTGTTTCAAGCTGTTGCGCAGTGTTCCGATGGCCTGATTCTGGTGGGCGGGCCCACTGGCAGTGGCAAGTCCAGCACCTTGGCGGCGCTGCTCGATCAGCTCAACCGCGAGCGGTCACTGCATATCATCACCCTGGAAGACCCTGTGGAAGTTATCCACAGCAGCCAACGGAGCCTTATCAACCAGCGCGAGATGGGCCGCGATTGCCGCGGGTTTGCGCAAGGGCTGCGCAGTGCGCTGCGTCAGGACCCGGATGTGATCATGATCGGCGAGTTGCGCGATCTGGAGACGATTCGCCTGGCATTGCGGGCGGCAGAAACGGGGCACCTGGTGCTGGCAACCGTGCACACGCGCTCGGCTGCAGGCAGCATCGACCGGCTGGTGGAGGTGTTTGCCGCCGAGGAAAAGCCGCTGGTGCGGGCGATGCTGGCCGAGTCGCTGCGCCTGGTGGTGGCGCAAGTGCTGGTCAAGCGCGTGGGCGGCGGGCGGGTAGCGGCGCGGGAGGTGTTGGTGGCTAACACGGCAGTGCGTAACCTGATTCGCGAAGGGCGGATGGCGCAGCTGAGTTCGGTGATGCAGACGGGGGCGGCGGAGGGGATGCGGACGATGGAAGGGGCGATGCAAAGGCTGAAAGTAATGGGATGGGTGTAGGAGCAGCCTTGTGCTGCGAAGAGGCCGGTGACGTCAGCGACGATCCGCTGTGTTTTCACTGGCCTCTTCGCAGCACAAGGCTGCTCCTACCAGAGCCGTGGTCGAGGCTCGATTAGCGCTTGGCCAGGGCCAGCTGCTGCTGTTCTTTCGGCAACACCCGCTTGGCCACGACATAGTGCTTCTGCCAGTAAGGCTTGCTGAGGGTGTCGATGCTCACCCGCTTGCCGCGACGCGGGGCATGGATGAAGCGGTCGTTGCCCAGGTAGATGGCAACGTGGTTTACCCGTCGGCTCTTGATGTTGAAGAAGATCAGGTCGCCAGGCTTGAGGTCGCCCTTCGCCACCTTCACGCCGTGGCCCTGGGCCATGGCATTGGAGGTGCGTGGCAGGTCGACATCGGCCACATCATTGAAGGCGTATTTCACCAGGCCGCTGCAGTCGAAGCCCTTTTTCGGGCTGCTGCCGCCCCAGACATAGGGCGTGCCGAGCACATTCACCGCACGGCTGAGCACATCGCTGCTCTGCTTCGGCGACATGGAGGCAACCGGCAGCCCACGGCTGCCGGCCGCGTTGCTTGGGCGTGCGCGCAGCGTGGTGTGCTTGGCAGGCGCGTGTTTCACCGAGGCATTGGTGGTATAGCCGGTGAAACCATTGGGAAGACGTTGCTCACGATTGGTGGCGTGGGCGGCCAGGGGCAATAATAGACAGAGGGTCAGCCATGTCTTGAGTAAAGGCGGCATAGATGAAGCTCTTTATGAATAGTTATGTGTTAGGCGCGCAACTTTATAACAGCTTTTTGATCAATTTCTGATCCGTTGGTCGATTGGTGGGGTGCCATACGTCGGCCTGCGACGAGAAAGTCACATTTTTTCTTAGAAAATTTTCGGATAACCCACGAGGGCTATGAATGAACAGTTATCAACAGGGTGAGCCGCTTCACGACACCCACAGTAAGGTCATCGGCTACTTGTTGTGGATTTTCGGCTTCACCGGCTCGCACCGTTTCTACTACGGCAAGCCGATCACTGGGACGATCTGGTTCTTTACCTTGGGCCTGCTGGGCATCGGCTGGCTGATCGACCTGTTTCTGATCCCGGCGATGGACAAGGAGGCCGACTTGCGCTTCCGGTCCGGTCGGATCGACTACAACATCGCCTGGATTCTGCTGACCTTCCTGGGCATTTTTGGCCTGCATCGCCTGTACCAGGGCAAGTGGATCACCGCGATCATCTACTTCTTCACGGGCGGCCTGTTCCTGGTCGGCGTGCTGTACGACTTCTGGACTTTGAACAGTCAGATTTCCGAAGCCAACAGCGATCGTCGCTGATTGCAGATCGTGTAGGCGCAGCCTTGTGCTGCGAAGAGGCCGGTACAAACACCTAACATCCTTGGTGTTTGCACCGGCCTCTTCGCAGCACAAGGCTGCTCCTACCGAGTTTTACTGGCGGGTCTGGCGCTGTTGCAGCAGCAGGTTGCTGAAGCCTGCGCCGGCAAGCTGTTTCTGCGCCCCGGTCAGTTGTTCGCGGTTGCTGAACGGGCCGACCAGTACGCGGTACCAGGTTTCATCCTTGACCGTCCCCGACTCCACCTTCACCGACTGGCCGAGCAGGATGATCTGCGCGCGGACCTTGTCGGCATCCGCCTGCTTGCGGAACGAGCCGGCCTGCAGGAAGAACTGCGTGGTGGCCGCAGGCTTGATCACCGGCGGTGCCGGTGGTGGCGTCTGGCCCAGCAAGGCGGCCTGAGCGCGTGCCGTGTCGATCTTCGCTGCCTCTGCCGGGGTGACCGGGGTCACTGGCTGGGCAGGCACCGGTGGCGTCTTCTCTGGCACGGCTTCCGGCGGCACGATGACCTCGGACTCCGGCAGCAGGGTGTAGAAGTCATACTTCGGCTTCACCGGCTGCTGCGGGGTGGCGGGTGTGGTCTTGCTGGCTTCGGCCACCTTTTCCGGTTTTTGTTGTTCAGGCTTGGTGCGCTTGATGTCCGCACCGCCTGGCTCGAGCTTCATCAAAAAGACGATGAAAGCGCCCACGGTCAACCCGACTGCCAGCCATACCCAACCCGGGATCGGCTGCTTGGCCGGCGCCTGTTGGCGGCTGGCGCCGCGTTTTGGAGCAGGTTTTTTCTTGGCAGCCAACTTACATGCGCTCCAGGGTTTCCAGGCCGAGCAGTTCCAGACCTTGCTTGAGGGTGCGACCGGTCAGGGCAGCCAGGCGCAGGCGGCTCTGTTGCTGCTCCGGGGTTTCGGCGGCGAGGATCGGGCAGTTCTCGTAGAAGCTCGAGAACAGGCCAGCCAGGTCGTACAGGTAGCTGCACAGCACGTGCGGCGTACCCTTGTCGGCCACGCTGTTAAGCACTTCGCCGAATTGCGCCAGGCGCGCGGCGAGGTCCAGCTCCTTCTCGGCCTGCAGCACGATCTTGCCGTCGACCTCGTCGAAGCCTTTGCCCAGCTTGCGGAACACGCCCGCCACGCGGGTGTAGGCATACAGCAGGTACGGCGCGGTGTTGCCTTCGAAGTTGAGCATCAGCTCGAAGTTGAAGCTGTAGTCGCTGGTGCGGTGCTTGGACAGGTCGGCGTACTTCACTGCGCCGATCCCGACCACTTCACCGATGTGGCGCAGGTCGTCTTCGGCGAGGCTCGGGTTCTTCTCCTTGACCAGGGCGTAGGCACGCTCCTTGGCCTCGGTGAGCAGGTCGATCAGCTTCACGGTGCCGCCGTCACGGGTCTTGAACGGGCGACCGTCGGCGCCGTTCATGGTGCCGAAGCCCATGTGTTCCATTTGCATCGGGTGGCCGACGAAGCCTGCACGGCGCGCCACTTCGAACACCTGGTTGAAGTGCAGCGCCTGGCGCTGGTCGACGAAGTACAGGGCACGGTCGGCCTTGAGCACATTGCTGCGATAGCGCACTGCGGCCAGGTCGGTGGTGGCGTACAGGTAGCCACCGTCGGCCTTCTGCACGATCACTGGCAGGGGTTCGCCTTCGCTGTTCTTGAACTCTTCGAGGAACACGCACTGCGCGCCCTGGTCCTCGACCAGCAGGCCCTTGGCCTTGAGGTCGCTGACTACGTTGGCCAGGTCGTCGTTGTAGGCGCTTTCGCCCATGACGTCGGCCATGGTCAGCTTGACGTTGAGCAGCTCGTAGGTTTTCTGGCAGTGGGACAGGGAAATGTCCTTGAAACGCGTCCACAGGGCCAGGCACTCAGGGTCGCCGGCCTGCAGCTTGACCACCAGGCCGCGGGCGCGGGTGGCGAATTCTTCGGACTCGTCGAAGCGTTTCTTCGCGGCGCGGTAGAAGTTCTCCAGGTCCGACAGCTCGTCGCTGGTGATCGGGTTTTCCTGCAGGTAGGCCATCAACATGCCGAACTGGGTGCCCCAGTCGCCGACGTGGTTCTGGCGGATGACGTTGTCACCCAGGAATTCCAGCACGCGCGCCACGCTGTCACCGATGATGGTCGAGCGCAGGTGGCCGACGTGCATCTCTTTGGCCAGGTTGGGGGCCGACAGGTCGATCACGACCTTTTCGCTCGGGCCGGCCTTGCGCACGCCCAGATTGTCATCGGCCAGGGCAGCGTCCAGGCGGTCGGCCAGAGCGCTGGTGTTCTGGAAGAAGTTGAGGAAGCCTGGGCCGGCAATCTCGACCTTGCTGATGTCGTCGCTGGCGGGCAGCGCGTTGATCAGTTTTTCGGCCAGGTCGCGCGGCTTCATGCCGGCAGGCTTGGCCAGCATCATCGCGATGTTGCTGGCGAAGTCGCCGTGGGTCTTGTCCCGGGCGTTTTCCACCTGAATCGCCGGCGATAGCCCTTCAGGCAGCACACCGTCGGTGACGAGTTGGGTGAGGGCTTGCTGGATCAGCTGGCGAATGGTGTCTTTCATGGGGTTCTCTTTTCGACCGCAAGCGCGGTGGAGCGCTTCGATGCGCAGGTGGAAAAACTGGGCATTATCCGTTGCCGGGAGCGGGTTGCCAACCTTTGCCAAGGCTCAGGGTGTCAGTAGAGGTCTACCGGGTCCACGTCCAGCGACCAGCGAACCTGTCGGCCGCTCGGCATTTGCTCCAACACTAGCAACCAGGCGCTGATCAGTCGATGCAGGGGTGCCCGGGTGTTGGCCTGTATCAATAATTGGGCGCGGAAGCGGCCTGCTCGGCGCTCCATGGGAGCCGGTACCGGGCCCAACAGTTCAATGCCCGGCAGGCGCTGTTCGGCCACCAGGCGCTCTGCTGCGCTGCAGGCTTCGTCGAGGAAGCCTTCGGCCTGGCCCGGTTTGTGCGCTTCGGCGCGCAGCAAGGCCAGGTGAGAAAAAGGCGGCAGGCCGGCGGCGCGGCGCTCGTCCAGGGCTTGCTCGGCGAAGGCGAAATAGCCTTGTTCGGTCAGCTGTACCAGCAAGGGGTGGTCGGCCAGGTGGGTCTGGATGATCACCTTGCCGGGCTCTTCGGCGCGCCCGGCACGCCCGGCAACCTGCACGATCAATTGCGCCATGCGCTCGCTGGCACGGAAGTCGCCGGAGAACAGCCCGCCGTCGGCGTCGAGGATGGCCACCAGGGTCACGCGTGGGAAGTGGTGCCCCTTGGCGAGCATCTGGGTGCCCACCAGGATGCTCGGCTGGCCACGCTGGATGGTGCCGAACAGGTTGTGCATGGCGTCTTTGCGCGCCGTGCTGTCGCGGTCCACGCGCAGGATCGGGTAGTCCGGGAACAGCACCTTAAGGCGCTCTTCGGCGCGCTCGGTGCCTGCGCCCACCGGCCGCAAGTCGACATGGTTGCACTGTGGGCACTGGTGCGGCAGGCGTTCGTCATAACCGCAGTGGTGGCAACGCAGCACGCCGGAACGCTGGTGCACGGTCATGCGCGCATCACAGCGAGGGCATTCGGACAACCAGCCGCAATCGTGGCACAGCAACGTCGGGGCAAAGCCGCGGCGGTTGAGGAACACCAGCACTTGCTGGCCTGCTTCCAGGGTCTGGCGGATGGCCTGCTGCAGTGGGCCGCTGATGCCACTGTCCAGCGGCAGGCTTTTCACGTCCAGGCGCAGCATGCGCGGCGGGCGGGCACCGCCGGCGCGCTGGTTCATGCGCAGCAAGGTGTAGCGGCCGGTCTGGGCGTTGTGCAGGGTTTCCAGCGACGGCGTGGCCGAGCCGAGCAGGATCGGGATGTTCTCCTGGTGGGCGCGCACCAGGGCCAGGTCGCGGGCGTGGTAACGCAGGCCTTCTTGCTGTTTATAAGAGCCGTCGTGCTCTTCGTCGATGATGATCAAGCCGGGGTTTTTCATCGGCGTGAACAGCGCCGAGCGGGTGCCGATGATGATGTCGGCCTCGCCGTCACGGGCTGCCAGCCAGGCGTCCAGCCGCTCGCGGTCGCCGACCGCCGAGTGCAGCAAGGCGATGCGGGCGTTGAAGCGTTGCTCGAAGCGCGCCAGTGTCTGCGGGCCGAGGTTGATTTCCGGGATCAGCACCAGCGCCTGCTTACCGGCCTCCAGTGTTTCGCGGATCAACTGCAGGTAGACCTCGGTCTTGCCGCTGCCGGTAACCCCGGCCAGCAGAAACGCGTTGAAACTGCCAAGGCCCAGGCACACGGCATCGAAGGCGTTGCGCTGCTCTTCGTTGAGGGGCAGTTCGGGCTGCGCCAGCCAGTGCTCGTGGCGCGGCGTTGGCAGGTGGCGGCGTACTTCGACGGTGACCAGCTCCTTGGCCAGCAGCAGGTCGAGGCTGTCCTTGTTCAGGTTGAGCTTGCCCAGCAGGCTGTGGGCCACGCCGTGTGGGTGCTGCGCCAGGGTTTTCAGGGCATCGCGCTGGCGCGGTGCGCGGGCGATGCGAGGGTCATCGTGGCGGGCATCGGCGGCGACGTGCCAGAAGCGTTCCTGGCGCATCTCGGCCAGTTCGCCCTGGCGCAGCAGGGTCGGCAGGGCCCAGCTCAGGGTATCGCCCAGGCTGTGCTGGTAGTACTGGGCCGTCCACAGGCACAGCTTGAGCAGGGCCGGCGGCAGCGGCGACACCGGGTCCAGCAGCGCAATGGCCGGCTTGAGCTTGTCGGCGGGCACTTCGCTTTGGTCGCACACCTCCACCAGCACGCCGATCATCTCGCGGCGCCCGAATGGCACACGAATGCGCATGCCCGGTGTGAGGGGCTGGCGCGCCATGCTCGCCGGCGCCCTGTAGTCGAACAGGCGACGCAGCGGGGAGGGCAGGGCAAGGCGCAGGATGACGTCGGACACGCGGAAGGTCTCGCAAGGGCATTTCAAAGACTGGCGAGCCTAGCAGACGACAGTCGGTGCAAGCGACAACTTGCGCTGAGGCTGGGCTCTGGTATTATTCGCCGCCTAATTACGTGCGGTATTCAACAATTGGTGTTGGGTGGCGGCACGCAGCTCGAGGAAGTGACCATGAAAGCAAATATTCATCCGAACTACGAAGTAGTTGCAGTCACCTGCAGCTGCGGCAACAAGTTTGAAAGCCGTTCGACCCTGGGTAGCACCCTGTCGATCGACGTTTGCAACCTGTGCCACCCGTTCTACACCGGTAAGCAGAAAGTCCTGGACACCGGTGGTCGCGTACAGAAGTTTGCCGATCGCTTCGGCATGTTCGGTGCCAAGAAGTAATAATGCGCATGGCGAATCCCTCGGGTTTCGCGTTGTTGCAAAAAAAAGCGCCCCTTGTGGGCGCTTTTTTTGTGGGCGCGATTTGGCATCTTCCTGCCCAGGCGTTCTGCCCGCTGCCGGCCAACCCTCAACCGGTGGCAGTGCGGCAGGTGGTAGATGGCGATACCTTGCGCCTGACCGACGGCCGCAGCGTGCGCATGATCGGCATCAACGCCCCGGAGATCGGTCGCAAAGGGCGGACCAGCGAGCCCTATGCCGAGGCGGCCAAGCGGCGCTTGCAAGCCTTGGTCAAAGCCAGCGACGGGCGTGTCGGGATGGTGACGGGCGTTGAGGGCAAAGACAAATACGGCCGCACACTGGCGCACATCTACGGCCGCACTGGCAACAATCTGGAAGCACAACTGCTCAGCGAGGGGCTCGGCTACCGCGTTGCCGTTGCCCCCAATGTGCGCCTGGTGGGGTGCCAGCAACTGGCCGAGCAAGCGGCGCGCAAGGCGGGTGTCGGGCTGTGGCGAAGCTCCCCGGTGCTGCGCGCGCGGGATGTCAGGCAGTCTGGCTTCGCTGTCATCGGTGGCCGAATCGAGGCGGTCGAACGTAACCGCGGCGGCGTCTGGCTGAGCCTGGATAGCACCGTGGTGCTGCAGGTTCCCGCTCGTCTGCAACGCAACTTCCCGGCCAGCTTCTTCGATAATCTCAAAGGGCGCCAAGTCGAGGCGCGTGGCTGGATGCTGGATCGTTCCCGCAAGGGCGGCCTTAAGCCTGGGCAGCGACGCTGGGTGTTGCCATTGACCGATCCGAGCATGTTAGAACGTATTTCAGGCTGAAAAGATGTAGACATTTCGGTATTAGATTGTACACACTGTGGCTCGTATGCCCCGTGGGTTATAGCGTAAAGTCGTAGGCTAAAGGCCTTGACACAAGTGACCGACCAGTCTTGTGACTCCCCGGCTCTTTGCGTATCCTCGGCGGTCCGTCAGAACAGTAAATAGCGGAATGCCCACCATGTCAGACCTGAAAACCGCCGCTCTCGAATACCACGCTCAACCTCGTCCGGGGAAATTGAGCGTCGAGCTCTCGAAGCCCACCGCCACTGCCCGTGACCTCGCCCTGGCCTACAGCCCAGGTGTTGCAGAACCCGTGCGCGAAATCGGCCGTGATCCAGAGCTGGCCTACAAATACACCGGTAAAGGCAACCTGGTTGCGGTGATTTCGGATGGTACTGCCATCCTCGGTCTGGGCGACCTCGGCCCACTGGCCTCGAAGCCGGTCATGGAAGGCAAGGGTGTTCTGTTCAAGCGTTTCGCTGGCATCGACGTATTTGACATCGAAGTCGAGTCGGAAAGCCCGCAAGCTTTCATCGACACCGTTCGCCGCATTTCGATCACCTTCGGTGGCATCAACCTCGAAGACATCAAAGCTCCAGAGTGCTTCGAAATCGAGCGCACCCTGATCGAGCAGTGCGACATCCCGGTCTTCCACGATGACCAGCACGGCACCGCGATCGTCACCGCGGCCGGCATGATCAACGCCCTGGAAATCGCCGGTAAGAAGCTGGAAGAAGCCAAGATCGTCTGCCTGGGTGCCGGCGCTGCCGCCATCTCGTGCATGAAGCTGCTGGTCAGCATGGGTGCCAAGGTCGAGAACATCTACATGATCGACCGCAGCGGCGTGATCCACGCTGGCCGCGACGACCTGAACCAGTACAAGGCGCAGTTCGCCCACGCGACCGACAAGCGCACCCTGGCTGACGCCTTGAACGGTGCTGACGTGTTCGTTGGCCTGTCCGGCCCGAACCTGCTGAGCGCAGAAGGCCTGAAGTCGATGGCGGCCAACCCGATCGTGTTCGCTTGCTCGAACCCCGATCCGGAAATCTCCCCAGAGCTGGCTCACGCCACCCGTAACGACGTGATCATGGCCACCGGTCGTTCCGACTACCCGAACCAGGTCAACAACGTACTGGGCTTCCCCTTCATCTTCCGTGGCGCCCTGGACGTACGTGCCAAGCGCATCAACGAAGAAATGAAGATTGCCGCCGCCATCGCCCTGAAAGACCTGGCCAAGCTGCCGGTTCCTAAGGAAGTTTGCGAAGCCTACGGCGTCGAAGGCTTGGAATTCGGCCGTGAGTACATCATTCCGAAGCCTCTGGATGCCCGTCTGATCACCGTTGTTTCCGATGCTGTCGCCAAGGCTGCTATCGAGTCCGGTGTGGCGACCCTGCCGTATCCGAAGCACTACCCGCTGAACAGCGTGGATGAAGTGTTCAACGGCTGATTGCCGTAAGTGACACAAAAAAGCCCCGGCTCGCGAGAGTCGGGGCTTTTCGTGTAATGGGGTGTCAGACGTTTCTGTTTTGAGTGTGCCCCCAGCTCTTGCCGAGGAGTATCAATCAATATGGTGCATAACGTGATCGGATAGCTACTTGCAGCAACCGACAGCGACTAGGCGTTGAAGCTTCGGGCACAAAAAAAGACGCTCGAGGCGTCTTCTTTTGTTGCTTAAAGCAGATCCGGACACCACTTGCGAACCGCCTTGCGCGATTACGGCCTAGGCCGCTGGGAAGCGCTCAATCTCATCCGGTCAGTCGCTTCGAAGTGCCAAATATAAGCACTGATACGGCGTACGTCAATCTCGGATGAGATCCCTATCTCCGATCAGAACAGGTCCATCGGCGCTGCTTCGTCTGCTGGCAGCGGGCTTCCCGGTGCCGCGCCGTTGCCCAGTTCATCCCCTGACGGTGGCGAATCTTCGGCCTTGAACAACTCGAAGTAGGCGTTCGGCGTGCCCGGCGAGGCCGCACGGCCGCTGACCGGGTCGACACGCAGGCTGAGGATGCCTTCCGGCTCAGCCGGTACGTGGTTGGGTTTGTCCTTCAGCGCAGCACCCATGAAACTCATCCAGATCGGCAGCGCCGCAGTGCCACCGTATTCGCGGCGGCCCAAGGTCTCGGGTTGGTCGAAGCCGACCCATACCGTGGTCACGTAATCGGCGTTGTAGCCGGAGAACCAGGCATCCTTGGACTCGTTGGTGGTACCGGTCTTGCCGGCCAGGTCGGTGCGGCCCAGGGCCAGCGCACGGCGGCCAGTGCCCCGTTTGATTACATCCTGCAGCATGCTGGTGAGGATGTACGTGGTGCGGCCGTCGATGATCTGTTCCGCCACTGCCGGCGTTTGCGGTGCTGGCGTGACTTGGCCAAAGGCGGCCGGCGCCTCGCCCGGCATGGCTGCGGTGCTGATCGGCTGCTCTGGCGCGGCAAGGCCTGCCTGGTCCTGGGCGCCTTGCGGCACGCGGGGCGGGTTGGCGGTGAACAGGGTCTCGCCGCTGCGGCTCTCGATGCGGTCGATCAGGTACGGGGTGATCTTGTAACCGCCGTTGGCAAAGGTGCTCCAGCCCGTGGCGATTTCCATCGGCGTGAGGGTTGCGGTGCCCAGTGCCAGCGACAGGTTGCGCGGCAAGTCCTGCTTGTTGAAGCCGAACTTGGCGATGTAGTCGATGGTGCGGTCGACGCCCATGGCCTGCAGCAGGCGGATCGATACCAGGTTGCGCGACTTGTACAGCGCCTCGCGCATGCGGATCGGGCCGAGGAAGGTGTTGGTGTCGTTCTTCGGCCGCCAGACCTTGTCCAGGTACTCGTCGACGAACACGATCGGTGCATCGTTGACCAGGCTGGCCGCGGTGTAGCCGCTGTCGAGCGCCGCGCTATAGATGAAGGGCTTGAAGCTCGAGCCAGGTTGGCGCTTGGCCTGCATGGCACGGTTGTAGTTGCTTTGCTCGAACGAGAAGCCGCCTACCAGAGCACGAATGGCGCCGTTGTATGGGTCGAGGGTGACCAGCGCGCTTTGTGCGCCCGGCACCTGGCTGAACTTGAGCTTGCCGTCGTCCAGGCGCTGCAGGCGCACCAGGTCACCTACCTGGGCAACATCGGCGGGGCTTTGCGGTGCGCGGCCCTGGGAATTGCTATTGAGGAACGGGCGCGCCCACTTCATGGTGTCCCAGGCGACGGTTTCTTCCTGGCCGCTGCGGGTCAGCACCTTGAGGTCGGTCTTGTCGACCTGAGTGACGATGGCCGGCTCAAGGCCGCCCAGGGTGCGCTGCTTGCTCAGTTCCAGCAGCCAGGCCGCGTGGGTCTTGCCTGGGAAGCGTGCCTCGGGGCCGCGGTAACCGTGGCGTTCATCGTAATCGGAAAGGCCCGTGAGAATGGCTTTGTTGGCCATCTCCTGCATGTCGCTCGGCACGGTGGTGGTAACGCGGAAGCCCTCGGTGTAGGCATCGCTGCCATAACGGCCGACCATCTCGGCGCGGGCCATCTCGGCGACGTACGGGGCATTCACCTCAGGTGTCGGCACGTGGTAGCTGGCGTTGAGCGGCTCGGCCAGGGCGGCCTGGTAGCTGGCCTGGTCAATCTTGCCGAGCTTGTACATGCGGCCAAGAATCCAGTCGCGACGCTCTTTGGCGCGCACCGGGTTGGCCAGGGGGTTGAAGCGCGAAGGTGCCTTGGGCAGGCCGGCGATCATCGCCATTTGCGCCAGGCTCACGTCGCGGATCGACTTGCCGTAATAGACCTGTGCGGCGGCATCGATGCCGTACGCCCGGTTGCCCAGGTAGATCTTGTTCACGTACAGCTCAAGGATTTCGTCCTTGGTCAGCTCACGCTCGATCTGCAGGGCCAGCAAAATCTCGTTGGTCTTGCGCGAAAAGCTGCGCTCGCTGGTGAGGAAGAAGTTCTTCGCCACCTGCATGGTGATGGTGCTGCCGCCCGTCTGGATATGGCCGGTTTTTACCAGCTGAGTCGCGGCGCGCATCAGGCTGCTGGGGTCAACGCCGTAGTGGTTGAGGAAATTGTCGTCCTCGGCTGACAGAAGCGCCTGGATAAATTGTGGGGGGATTTCCGCGAAACGGATCGGCGAGCGGCGCATTTCGCCGAACTCGGCAATCAGCTTGCCGTCGCTGCTGTACACCCTGAGGGGGATCTGCAACTGGATGCTTCTGAGGGACTCGACCGAGGGCAGGCTAGGGCTAAGATACAGAAACGCACCGCTCACACCGAGTACGAGCGCGCTAATGACTGCGACGGAAGACCACCAGAAGAACTTCAGCAGACGTATCAAGGCTTTTGGGCGTCCAGGTTGATAAGTGAATTGCGTACGGGTCCGGCGGACCAAAAACGCTGGGCATTATAAGCATTTTTTCGCCTTGCCGGGTGACCGGCCAGGTGGCCCGTCGAACCGTTTGGCCGCTGGGGCCTAGCGCTGACGCGGGTTTGCGGCATACAGCAAAGGAACAGCGATGCTTGGACGTTTCGGCATGGATGCCGGTTCACTCTTGGGGGTGGAAATTGCCCCCGACTCCGTTCGGATTGTGCAGCTGCAGCGACGCAAGGGGCGTTGCCAGGTCGCGGCCTGGGCGCACGAGCCGTATGAACCGTACAGTGGGGCTGATTGGGCGACCGACCCTGCCCGGCTAGTGGCTGCGTTGCGCCGTGCCTGCAGGCGCAGCGGCAGTCGGCAGCGGCGCGTTGCGGTGGCGCTGCCGGCAAATCAGGTGATCTGCAAGGTGTGCCAACTGCCAGCGGGCCTGAGTGAAGCCGATATCGAGGCCCAGTTGCTGGCTGATGCGGATCGCCTGTTTCCATTTCCGCTTGATGATCTGGCGCTGGACTTTCAGTTGCTCGGGGCCTCCGAGGCCCAGGCCGATTGCCAGGAGGTCATGGTGGCTGCCTGTCGCCAGCGTGCGCTGGAGCCCGTTGAAGCCCTGCTTGATGCTGCCGGGCTGCAGGCCGAGGCGATGGAGGTCGACAGTATCGCGTTGCAGCGGATGCTGCCGCAGGGCGCGCTCGCGGGTTCGGCATTGCTGCGCATCGAAGCGCAAGGCGCGACGCTGCATTGTTGGCGGCAGGGCATGCCCGCGCAGCGCCGTGAAGTGCACCTCGGCCAAGCACTTGGCCAATGGCCGGCGCTTTTGGGCGACGACAGTCAACTGGAATGCGTGCTGGTCGCCGGCAGTTCACCGATCGAGCAAGCGTGGCTGGATAACCTGAGTGCAGAGGTGAAGCTGCCCTGTCGGCCCCTGCCTTCTATTGTGGGGTTGGAGCCTGGTGGGGGCGAGATGCTCTTGGCATGCGCCTTGGCGCTCGGAGGCATGCAGCCATGATGCGTCTGAACCTTTTGCCCTGGCGCGAGCGGCAGCGCCGGTCGATGCTTCGGCGCTTTCAGTGGATGTTGCTTGGCAGTGCGGCGCTGGCCCTGTGCGCCGTGATGCTGATCGATCAACTGGCACGCCAACGTGCGCAGCAGCAAGGGTTGAGCACTGTTAGCCGTCAATCCGCCATTGCGCTGCTGGATGAGCAATTGGAGCAGCACGCTGAAGTGCGTGCCGCCCACGATGCTGCCCAGGCACACGCTGCGGTGTTGGCCAGCCTGCGTGCCGATCAAGGTGTATTCCCCGCGTTGCTTAGCGACCTGGAGGCCGCGTTGCCTGCTGGTCTGCAGCTCACTGAGCTCACGTTGGCGGGCGGCCGTTTGCAGGTGACCGGCCAGGCCGCGTCCGGTGCTGTGGTCGCTCAGTTCATGCGCGACCTCGAGCGGTCCGCGGTGCTGCAAGGCCTGGAGCTCAAGCATGTGAAGCACCTGCCTTCGGGCGATGAGTTTGTCCTGACAGCGCGTGTGTCGGCGTTTTGGTCGTGAATGCAGCCTGGTGGGTGAGCTGGCAGGGCATGGCCGAACGTTCCGCTCGCTTCAGGTGGGGCGCTTCGGTCGGTCTGGGAGTGTTGGTATTGGCGCTGGGGTGTGGGCTACGCCTGCCGGAGTTGCGGCACGCCCATGGGCAAGTGAATGCGCAGCATGAGCGGTTGAGCGAGGAGCATTCGGCCAAGGCAGCGCAGGTGCGGGAGCTGGCACGCATGCGCGCTGCGCTGGCCGCCGCACAGCAGGCGCTGCACGTTGCCCGGTGGCGTCTGGCCGCAGGCGAGGGCATGAGTGACCTACTCGATTCGCTTGCCGCCTCAGGGCATGAATTTGGCCTGCTGTTCGAGCGGCTCGATGTGCATGAGGCGGTGGAGCAGGCGCACTACCGAACCATTCCCCTCGATGTTCAGGTGGTGGGCCGGTATGCAGCACTGCGCCTGTGGTTGGACGAATGGCTTGGCCAGCTGCGGCTGCTGCGTGTCGGTGACTTGAGCATAAATGAAGTCGATGGGCGGCCGGGGTTGTTGCGCTTGCGTCTAAGGGTTCACGCGCATCATGCCGATGCAGCGGCGCCGGCCGTTGAGTCATTGGCGCATTTGCCCGCTCGGGCAGTGGCCGTGCCGCCGTTGGTCGATCCGTTCTCCGCAGCCCCGGCGAAAGTGGCACCTGGCGAATTGGGCCGTGTGCCCTTGGCGCAGCTGGAAATGGTCGGGAGCCTAGCGCAACGCGGCGCGCATGAAGCGCTGTTGTTGTCTGCAGGCCAGTTGTATCGCGTGCGCCTGGGCGACCGGCTCGGGCGCGATGAGGGTGTTGTGGTGCACATCGACGAGCAGCGGGTCGACGTGCGCGAGCGGTGGTTCGTGGCGCGTGAGTGGCATGAGCGCACAGCCGTACTCACCCTCCGAAAACCCCTGGACAAGAAGGTCATGGACAAGGATGAAAAGGCTATGGATGGGGGCGGCGGCGTTCGTCTTGTCGATCCCGCTGGCGACGGCAGCGCCCACTCGGGGTGAGCCACTGTCGCTGAACTTTCAGGATGTGCAGGTGCGCGCCGTATTGCAGGTGCTGGCAGACCATGCCGGCGTGAACCTGGTTGCCAGCGATTCGGTGCAGGGCAATATCACCTTGCGGCTTCAGGATGTGCCCTGGGAGCAGGCGCTGGATTTGGTGCTGCGCAGCAAGGGCCTGGCCCGGCGTGAAGAGGGCAATGTGCTGCTGGTGGCGCCGGCGGCGGAGCTTGCCGGGCAATCGCTCGACGCCCGACTAGGCCAGGCGCTGGATGCGCAATTGCAACCGCTGCAGCGTGAACTGATGCCGATCCACCATGCCGTAGCGTCCGAGCTCGCAGAGCTGTTGCTGGCAACCCTGGCAGACGACGGCATCCTCACTGGGCGAGGCAGTTTGAGCGTGGATGCGCGCACCAATACCCTGGTGGCCTACCAGCCCGCTGACCGCCTTGCCGAGCTGCGCCACCTGGTGGCGCAGCTGGATGTGCCGGTGCGTCAGGTGGCGATCGAGGCACGCATCGTCGAGGCCAATGTCGATTACGAAAAGAGCCTTGGGGTGCGTTGGGGTGGGCCCTTGTACGGTGAGAACGTAAGGCCAGGCAAGGAGCTGTTCGTCGACCTTGGGGTGGAGCGTACCGGCTCCAGTGTCGGCCTGGGCCTGCTGCGTGGCGGCATCCTGCTGGACCTTGAGCTCAGCGCCATGGAAAAGAGCGGCAATGGCGAAATCATCTCGCAGCCCAAGGTGGTCACGGCCGACAAGGAAACGGCCAGGATCCTCAAAGGTACCGAGGTGCCTTACCAGGAAACCAGCAAGAGCGGCGCCACGTCCGTGTCGTTTCGCGAAGCGTCCCTGTCGCTTGAAGTCACCCCGCAGATTACCCCGGACAACAAGGTCATCATGACGGTCAGGGTGACCAAGGACGAGCCTGATTACGTCAATGCCTTGAACAACGTGCCGCCGATCCGCAAGAACGAGGTCAATGCCAAGGTTCGCGTGGCGGACGGCGAGACGATCGTGATCGGTGGCGTCTACTCGACCACGCAAAACAATGTGGTCGACAAGGTGCCATTTTTCGGCGATCTGCCGTATGTTGGGCGGCTGTTTCGACGCGATGTATTACAAGAGAAAAAATCCGAGCTGCTGGTCTTCCTGACTCCGCGTATCATGAGTGACCAGGCGATTGCTGTGAGTCGTTGATTCTGTGCGAAATTTGATACTTGTGGGGCCAATGGGCGCTGGTAAAAGCACCATTGGACGCCTATTGGCCAAAGAGCTGCGCCTGCTGTTCAAAGATTCCGACAAGGAAATCGAACTGCGATGCGGCGCCAACATCCCGTGGATCTTCGACAAGGAAGGCGAGCCGGGCTTCCGTGACCGTGAACAGGCGATGATCGCCGAGCTCTGCGGGCTCGACGGCGTGGTCCTGGCCACCGGCGGCGGCGCGGTAATGCGCGATGCCAACCGTCAGGCGTTGCGCCAGGGCGGCCGGGTGATCTACTTGCATGCTTCAGTGGAGCAGCAGGTCGGTCGCACCGCACGTGATCGCAATCGCCCCCTGTTGCGTACCGCCAACCCGGAGGCGACCCTTCGCGCCCTGCTCGAAGCGCGTGATCCGCTCTACCGCGAGATCGCCGACCTGGTCGTTGAAACCGACGAGCGGCCACCGCGCATGGTGGTGATCGATATTCTCGAACGCTTGCAGCAGTTGCCGCCCCGATAAGCCGGGACTATTCTCGGCCACCAGCGCCGAGGCGAGGTTCAACTTACCGCGTGCGTCGCCCAAGCGGCGCCGCGCCCAAGTACATTGTGGGGATACATGCAGACACTAAAGGTCGACCTGGGCGAGCGTAGCTACCCGATCTACATTGGCGAAGGCCTGCTGGACCAGCCCGAGTTGCTGGCGCCGCACATTGCCGGGCGGCAGGTCGCCATCGTTTCCAACGAAACCGTCGCGCCTCTGTACCTCGAACGCCTGGCCAAGACCCTGGGTGCCTATTCGGTGCTGCCCGTGGTGTTGCCTGACGGCGAAGCCCACAAGAACTGGGAAACGCTGCAATTGATCTTCGATGGCCTGCTCACTGCCCGGCACGACCGTCGCACCACCGTGGTGGCCCTTGGCGGCGGCGTGATCGGCGACATGGCCGGCTTTGCCGCTGCCTGCTACCAGCGCGGCGTCGATTTCATCCAGGTGCCGACCACCCTGTTATCCCAGGTCGACTCCTCGGTCGGCGGCAAGACCGGCATCAACCACCCGCTTGGCAAGAACATGGTCGGTGCCTTTTATCAGCCCAACGCGGTGCTGATCGACACCACCAGCCTCAAGACCCTGCCGGCGCGTGAGCTGTCCGCAGGCTTGGCTGAAGTGATCAAGTACGGCCTGATCTGCGACAAGCCGTTCCTTGGTTGGCTCGAAGACAATATGAAGGCCCTGCGTGCCTTGGACTCCACGGCCCTGACCGAAGCCATCCGCCGTTCCTGCGCAGCCAAGGCTGCGGTGGTCGGTGCCGATGAGCGCGAATCCGGCGTGCGGGCGACCCTGAACCTTGGGCATACCTTCGGCCATGCCATCGAAACCCATATGGGCTATGGCGTCTGGCTGCACGGCGAAGCCGTGTCGGCGGGCACAGTGATGGCCCTGGAAATGTCCATGCGGCTCGGCTGGATCGACCAGGCCGAGCGCGATCGCGGAATCCGCCTGTTGCAGGATGCAGGTTTGCCGGTGGTGCCACCACAGGAAATGACCCCGGCGCATTTCATGGAGCACATGGCGGTCGACAAGAAGGTGCTCGACGGGCGTCTGCGTCTGGTGCTGTTGCGCCAGATGGGCGAGGCCGTGATCACCGACGACTATCCGAAAGAGATTCTTCAGGCCACGCTGTCGGCGGATTACCGCGCGATCGTGGCCCAGCTTTGAGGTTGTGACAGCGCAATGACCAGTTTGCATGCCGATGAGGCCTTTCTCGACCATTACCAGTTGAGCCACGATCCGTTCGCGCCCCGCGTGCCCGGCTTCAAATTCTTCCCGGCACAGCGCAAGCCTGTGCTGGGCCAGCTGCATCACCTGGCCCGTTACAGCCAGCTGATGCTGGTGGTCACCGGCCCCCTGGGCAGCGGCAAGACCTTGCTGCGCCAGGCCCTGGTGGCCAGTACCAACAAGCAATCGGTGCAGAGCGTCGTGGTTTCTGCCCGAGGCGCCAGCGATGCGGCCAGCGTGCTCGCCCAGGTCGCGCAGTCGCTTGAGGTCGCCCAGCCTGAGGTCCAGGCCATACTGTCGAAGGTGGTGCAACTGGCGCTGACCGGGCAGGAAGTCTATTTGCTGGTGGACGATGCGGAACAACTCGACGAGTCGGCACTCCAAGCGTTGCTGGAGCTGGCGGCGGGTGTTCCGGAAGGGCGCCCGCACGTGTTCCTGTTCGGCGAACCGTCGCTGATCGCCGGGCTGGATGAGCTGAGTATCGAGGAAGAGCGTTTCCACGTTATCGAGCTCGCCCCCTACAGCGAAGAGGAGACCCGCGAGTACCTGGAGCAGCGTCTGGATGGCGCCGGCCGGGGCATCGAGGTGTTCACCCGCGAACAGATCGTCGATATCCATGAACACTCCGACGGTTGGCCTGGCACAATCAACCAGGTCGCCCGTGACACTTTGATCGAAGCCATGATCGCCAGCCGTTCGACGGCCAAGCGACCATCCATGGGGTTGAAAATGCCTAAGAAACATGTGCTCGCGCTGTCCGCTGTGGTTGTGGTCGCCGTTGCTGCCGCGGTTCTCATGCCCAAGAAAGGCGACAAGGCACCTGCCGAGGTGCCGGCTGCCCAGGCTCAATTGCCATTAGGTGAAGGCCAGCCGGGCGCCGCCCAGGCCAATAATGGCAACCCGGCCATCGAATTCTCCGGCTCGTCGCAGCCGATGCCACTGCCGCTGGTAGGGCAGTCGCAGCCGGTGATGCGCGAACCATTGGCCCAGGCCGCTGGCATGGGGGACGGCGAAGAGGGCAGCCCGGCCGGCAATACCGCGCTGCAGCCTGGCAACCCGCCGACCGTGACCACCATCGCACCGCCGCAAGGCGTGCCTGCCGGCCCGGCACCGACGCTGTCGAAGCCGACTGCCAGTGCGCCGGTTCAGCCGGTTGCGCCTGCGCCAAAGCCCGTCGCAACCCAGCCTGCAAAACCGGTTGCACCTGCTAAGCCTGCGCCTGCGCCAACCCAGGTCGCCACAGCCAAGCCAGCTGCCAAGCCTGTCGAGAAGCCTGCGGCTACTGGCAGCAGCGGTGGTGGCTGGTATGCAGGCCAGAAACCGGGCAATTACGTGGTGCAGATCCTCGGCACCAGCTCCGAAGCCTCGGCCCAGGCCTTCGTCAAAGCCCAGGGTGGCGACTATCGCTACTTCAAGAAAAACCTGCAGGGCAAGCCGCTGTATGTCGTGACTTACGGCAGCTTCGCCAACCGTGATGCAGCGGTCGCGGCAATCAAGAACTTGCCAGCGAAGGTCCAGGCTGGTAAACCTTGGCCACGTACCGTCGCCAGCGTCCAACAAGAGCTGGCCACGGCCCGCTGATACCTGCCGGGCGGCACCACCCCGCCGCCCAGTTGCTGAGCGAATTCTAGCTTTCGACTAGCCTGCTGCGCCCGAGCGCGGCAGGCTTTTCTGTCCCAGGCTGCCGGCCACAAGCCTCTCTTGCAGTCATGGCTGAAACGCTTCAGACTCGAGCCAAGCCGCTATCACGGCGCATGGCGCAAAAACATTCAAATTTGCGACATAAATTTTCAATGGTGAGACATGAAAATTTGTGGGCATCGCTGTCGCTGTGCAACAATGGTTTTCCATGACCACCGCAAAAAAGCTGGCGTTTGATCGGCGTGGATGGTAAGTGGTTGTTAAAAAAGAGATTTGCCTCCGTTGAGAGGTGAACCTGGTGAGAAAGTGTCTATGAAAACAGGTCTGTACCATCCCGAAGAATTCAAGGACAACTGTGGTTTTGGCCTGATCGCCCATATGACGGGCGAGCCAAGTCACCACCTTCTGCAAACCGCCATGCAGGCACTGACGTGCATGACCCACCGCGGCGGTATCAACGCCGACGGCAAAACCGGTGACGGTTGCGGTCTGCTCATGCAGAAGCCCGATCAATTCCTGCGGGCCGTGGCCCAGGAACAATTTGCCGTCGAGCTGCCCAAGCAGTACGCCGTCGGCATGGTGTTCTTCAACCAGGACCCGGTCAAAGCAGAAGCCGCCCGCGCCAACATGGACCGCGAGATCCTCGCCGCTGGCCTGAAGCTGGTCGGCTGGCGCAAGGTGCCGATCGACACCAGCGTGCTGGGTCGCCTGGCGCTGGAGCGCCTGCCGCAGATCGAGCAGGTGTTCATCGGTGGTGAAGGCCTGAGCGATCAGGAATTCGCCATCAAGCTGTTCAGTGCCCGTCGTCGTTCGTCCGTGGCCAACGCCCACGACACCGACCACTACATCTGCAGCTTCTCGCACAAGACCATCATCTACAAAGGCCTGATGATGCCGCGCGACCTCGCGGCGTTTTATCCAGACCTGGGTGACGAGCGCCTGCAGACCGCGATCTGCGTGTTCCACCAGCGCTTCTCCACCAACACCCTGCCGAAATGGCCGCTGGCGCAGCCGTTCCGCTTCCTCGCCCACAACGGCGAGATCAACACCATCACTGGCAACCGCAACTGGGCCATGGCCCGTCGCACCAAGTTCGCCAATGACCAGATCCCTGACCTCGAAGAACTCGGCCCGCTGGTCAACCGCGTGGGCTCCGACTCGTCGAGCATGGACAACATGCTCGAGCTGATGGTCACCGGCGGCATCGACCTGTTCCGCGGCGTGCGCATGCTGGTTCCGCCGGCCTGGCAGAACGTCGAGACCATGGACGCCGACCTGCGCGCCTTCTACGAATACAACTCCATGCACATGGAGCCGTGGGATGGCCCGGCCGGTATCGTCATGACCGAAGGCCGCCACGCGGTGTGCCTGCTCGACCGTAACGGCCTGCGCCCGGCACGTTGGGTGACCACCACCAATGGCTACATCACCATTGCGTCGGAAATCGGCGTATGGGACTACAAGCCTGAAGACGTCATTGCCAAGGGCCGTGTCGGCCCGGGCCAGATCTTCGCCGTGGACACCGAAACCGGCCAGATCCTCGACACCGACGCCATCGACAACCGTCTGAAGTCGCGCCATCCGTACAAGCGCTGGCTGCGTCAGCACGCCACGCGTATCCAGGCGACCTTGACCGACGACCAGGGCGCGGCCAGCTACGATGCTGACCAGCTCAAGCAATACATGAAGATGTTCCAGGTCACCTTCGAAGAGCGTGACCAGGTGCTGCGCCCGCTGGGTGAGCAGGGCCAGGAAGCGGTCGGCTCGATGGGTGACGACACGCCGATGGCTGTGCTGTCGCAGCGCGTGCGTTCGCCGTATGACTTCTTCCGCCAGCAGTTTGCGCAGGTCACCAACCCGCCGATCGACCCGCTGCGCGAAGCGATCGTCATGTCGCTGGAGATCTGCCTGGGCGCCGAGCGCAACATTTTCCAGGAGTCCCCGGAGCACGCCTCGCGGGTCATCCTCAGCTCGCCGGTCATCTCGCCTGCCAAGTGGCGCTCGCTGATGAACCTGGAGCGTGAAGGCTTCGACCGCCAACTGATCGACCTCAACTACGAGCAAAGCGTCGGCCTGGAAGCGGCCATCCGCAACATCGCCGACCAAGCCGAAGAAGCGGTGCGCAGTGGCAAGACTCAGCTGGTGCTGAGCGACCGTTACATCGCCCCGGGCAAGTTGCCGGTGCACGCTTCGCTCGCCGTGGGTGCCGTACACCACCGCCTGACCGAGCAGGGCCTGCGGTGCGACAGCAACATTCTGGTCGAAACCGCTACCGCCCGTGACCCGCACCACTTCGCTGTGCTGCTGGGCTTCGGTGCCTCGGCCGTCTACCCGTACCTGGCGTACGAAGTGCTGGCCGACCTGATCCGTACCGGCGAAGTGCTGGGCGATCTGGACGAGGTGTTCAAGTATTACCGCAAAGGCATCTCCAAGGGCCTGCTGAAGATCCTGTCGAAGATGGGCATCTCCACCATCGCTTCGTACCGGGGTGCGCAGCTGTTCGAAGCCATCGGTCTGGCCGAGGAAGTAGTCGGCCTGAGCTTCAAGGGCGTGTCGAGCCGCATCAAGGGTGCGCGTTTCGAAGACCTGGAAAGCGACCAGAAGCTGCTCGCCGCCGAAGCCTGGAGCGCGCGCAAGCCGATCCAGCAAGGTGGCCTGCTCAAATTCGTCCACGGTGGCGAATACCACGCCTACAACCCGGATGTGGTCAACACCCTGCAGGCGGCTGTGCAGCAGGGCGACTACGCCAAGTTCAAGGAATACACCTCGCTGGTCGACCAGCGCCCGGTGTCGATGATCCGCGACCTGCTCAAGGTCAAAGTGGCCGACCAGCCGCTGGCGATCGAGCAGATCGAACCGTTGGAGGCCATCCTCAAGCGCTTCGATTCCGCCGGTATCTCGCTCGGCGCTTTGTCGCCAGAAGCCCACGAGGCGCTGGCCGAGGCCATGAACCGCCTGGGCGCGCGTTCCAACTCGGGCGAGGGCGGTGAAGACCCGTCGCGCTACGGCACCGTGCGCAGCTCCAAGATCAAGCAGGTGGCCACCGGCCGCTTTGGCGTGACCCCGGAATACCTGGTCAACGCCGAAGTGCTGCAGATCAAGGTAGCCCAGGGCGCCAAGCCGGGTGAAGGCGGCCAGCTGCCAGGCGGCAAGGTCAACGGCCTGATCGCCAAGCTGCGCTACGCGGTACCAGGCGTGACCCTGATCTCGCCACCGCCGCACCACGACATCTACTCGATCGAAGACCTGGCCCAGCTGATCTACGACCTCAAGCAGGTCAACCCGCAGGCGCTGGTCTCGGTCAAGCTGGTTGCCGAAGCAGGCGTGGGTACCATCGCCGCCGGCGTGGCCAAGGCCTATGCCGACCTGATTACCATCTCGGGCTACGACGGCGGTACCGGTGCTTCGCCACTGACCTCCATCAAATACGCGGGCGCACCGTGGGAGCTCGGCCTTGCCGAAACCCACCAGACCCTGCGCGGCAACGACCTGCGCGGCAAAGTGCGGGTGCAGACCGACGGTGGTCTGAAAACCGGCCTCGACGTGATCAAGGCAGCCATCCTCGGCGCCGAGAGCTTCGGCTTCGGCACCGCGCCGATGATCGCCCTGGGCTGCAAATACCTGCGTATTTGCCACCTGAACAACTGCGCCACCGGCGTCGCCACCCAGAACGACAAGCTGCGCAAGGACCACTACATCGGCACCGTCGACATGGTGATCAACTTCTTCACCTTCGTCGCCGAAGAGACCCGCGAGTGGCTGGCTAAACTGGGTGTGCGCAGCCTGGGCGAGCTGATCGGCCGTACCGACCTGCTCGACATCCTGCCAGGCGACACCGAGCGCCAGCAGTACCTGGACCTGTCGCCGCTGCTGGGCAGTTCGCACATTCCGGCGGACAAGCCGCAGTTCTGCGAAGTCGACAAGAACCCGCCGTTCGATAAGGGCGAGCTTGCCGAGAAGATGGTCGAAATGGCCATGCCGGCGATCCGCGACCAGTCCGGTGGCGAGTTCAGCCTCGACATCTGCAACTGCGACCGCTCCATCGGTGCGCGCATCTCGGGTGAGATCGCCCGCTTGCACGGCAACCAGGGCATGGCCGCTGCGCCGATCACCTTCCGCTTCAAGGGCACTGCGGGCCAGAGCTTCGGCGTGTGGAACGCCGGTGGCCTGAACCTGCACCTGGAAGGCGACGCCAACGACTACGTCGGCAAAGGCATGACCGGTGGCAAGGTCACCATCGTGCCACCTGCCGGCAGCCCGTTCGAAACCCAGCACAGCGCCATCGTCGGCAACACCTGCCTGTACGGTGCCACTGGCGGCAAGCTGTTCGCCGCCGGTACCGCGGGCGAGCGCTTCGCTGTGCGTAACTCTGGCGCCCACGCTGTTGTCGAGGGCACTGGCGATCACTGCTGTGAATACATGACCGGCGGCTTTGTCTGCGTCCTGGGCAAGACCGGTTACAACTTCGGCTCTGGCATGACCGGCGGCTTCGCCTACGTGCTCGACATGGACAACAGCTTCGTCGACAAGCTCAACCATGAACTGGTGGAAATCCAGCGCATCAGTGGTGAAGCGATGGAGGCGTACCGCAGCCACCTGGCGCGCGTCCTTGGCGAATACGTGGACGAGACCGGCAGCGAGTGGGGGCGTGAGCTCTTCGAGAACCTGGACGACTACGTGCGGCGCTTCTGGCTGGTCAAGCCGAAGGCGGCCAACCTCAAGCAACTGCTGTCCAGCACCCGTGCCAACCCGCAGTAACAACAGCTGCAAGTGGCAAGCCTCAAGCTGCGAGTAAACGCAGTGCGAGGTTTGCCGGACCCAAGTGATCGACTTGCAGCTTGCGGCTTGTAGCTTGCGACTGCGGTAAAGAGGTTTTGAAAAATGGCTGAACGTCTGAGCAACGACTTCCAGTTCATCGAAGTGGGGCGTAAAGACCCAAAGAAAAAGCTGCTGCGCCAGCGCAAGAAAGAGTTCGTCGAGATCTACGAACCCTTCAAGCCGCAGCAGTCCGTGGAGCAGGCGCACCGTTGCCTGGGCTGCGGTAACCCGTATTGTGAATGGAAGTGCCCGGTGCACAACTTCATCCCCAACTGGTTGAAGCTGGTGTCCGAGGGCAACATCCTGGCAGCGGCAGAACTGTCGCACCAAACCAACACCCTGCCTGAAGTGTGCGGCCGTGTTTGTCCGCAGGACCGCCTGTGCGAGGGTGCCTGCACCCTGAACGACGGTTTTGGTGCGGTGACCATCGGCTCGGTGGAGAAGTACATCACCGACACCGCTTTCGCCATGGGCTGGCGCCCAGACATGTCCAAGGTCAAGCCGACTGGCAAGCGTGTCGCCATCATCGGTGCCGGCCCGGCGGGCCTGGGCTGTGCCGACGTGCTGGTGCGCGCCGGCGTGACCCCGGTGGTGTTCGACAAGAACCCGGAAATCGGCGGCCTGCTGACCTTCGGTATCCCCGAATTCAAGCTGGAAAAGACCGTGCTGAGCAACCGCCGCGAAGTCTTCACCGGCATGGGCATCGAGTTCCGCCTGAACACCGAGGTGGGCACCGACATCACCATGGAGCAGCTGCTGGCCGAGTACGACGCGGTGTTCATGGGCATGGGTACCTACACCTACATGAAGGGCGGCTTCCCGGGCGAGGACCTGCCGGGCGTGCATGACGCGCTGGACTTCCTGATCGCCAACGTCAACCGCAACCTGGGCTTCGAGAAGTCGCCGGAAGACTTCGTCGACATGCAGGGCAAGAAGGTCGTGGTGCTGGGCGGTGGTGACACCGCGATGGACTGCAACCGCACTTCGATCCGCCAGGGCGCCAAGTCGGTGACCTGTGCTTATCGTCGTGACGAGGCCAACATGCCGGGTTCGCGCAAAGAGGTGAAGAACGCCAAGGAAGAGGGCGTGAAGTTCCTCTACAACCGCCAGCCGATCGCCATTGTCGGTGAAGACAAGGTCGAAGGTGTGAAGGTGGTCGAGACCCGTCTCGGCGAGCCGGACGCCCGTGGCCGCCGCAGCCCTGAGCCGATCCCGGGTTCTGAAGAGATCCTGCCGGCCGATGCCGTGGTGATCGCCTTCGGTTTCCGCCCGAGCCCGGCGCCGTGGTTCGAGCAGCATGGTATCCAGATGGACACCCAGGGCCGCGTGGTGGCACCGGAAAAAGGCAAGTTCAAGCACCAGACCAGCAACCCGAAAATCTTCGCCGGCGGCGACATGGTGCGCGGTTCGGACCTGGTGGTAACGGCCATTTTCGAAGGCCGCACGGCTGCTGAAGGTATCCTGGATTACCTGGAAGTCTGATTGAATGCTGGGGCTGCAAAGCAGCCCCTTCGGCATTTTGTATACAAAATTGCTTGATCCAAGGCACCCAATAGACAAAACGCATGGCCTTGGCCGTGCCTTTTGTGCTGGCGTCTGAGAAAATGCCCGCACTTTTTTGCCGGATGCCGACATGACTGCCCTGAAGAACGATCGTTTCCTGCGTGCACTGCTCAAGCAACCCGTAGACGTCACCCCGGTCTGGATGATGCGCCAGGCTGGCCGTTACCTGCCGGAGTACCGCGCCAGCCGTGCCAAGGCCGGTGACTTCATGAGCCTGTGCATGAACCCGCAGTTCGCCTGCGAGGTCACCCTGCAGCCGCTGGACCGCTACCCACTGGACGCGGCGATCCTGTTCTCGGACATCCTCACCATCCCCGATGCCATGGGCCTTGGCCTGTACTTCGAAACCGGCGAAGGCCCGCGCTTCAAGAAAGTCATCAGCACCCCGGCCGACATCGAGGCACTGCCGATCCCTGATCCGCAGAAGGACCTGGGCTACGTGATGGACGCTGTCAGCACCATCCGTCGCGAGCTCAACGGCCGTGTCCCGCTGATCGGCTTCTCGGGCAGCCCATGGACCCTGGCCACCTACATGGTCGAAGGCGGTTCGTCCAAGGACTTCCGCAAGACCAAGGCCATGGCCTACGACAACCCGCAAGCCCTGCACCTGTTGCTGGACAAGCTGGCCCAGTCGGTCACCAGCTACCTCAACGGCCAGATCCTGGCCGGTGCCCAGGCTGTGCAGATCTTCGACACCTGGGGCGGCAACCTGTCGGCGGCGGCCTACCAGGAGTTCTCCCTGGCCTACATGCGCAAGATCGTCAGCGGGCTGATCCGCGAGCACGACGGGCGCAAGGTGCCGGTTATTCTGTTCACCAAAAACGGCGGCATGTGGCTGGAAAGCATCGCCGAAGCCGGTGCCGATGCACTGGGCCTGGACTGGACCTGCGAGATCGGCGATGCCCGCCGCCGTGTCGGTGACAAAGTTGCGCTGCAAGGCAACATGGACCCGACCGTGCTGTACGCCAAGCCCGAAGCCATCCGCAAGGAAGTGGCGCGTATTCTGGCCAGCTACGGCAAGGGCACCGGCCATGTGTTCAACCTGGGCCACGGTATTACCCCGGAAGTCGACCCAGAGCACGCGGGTGCGTTCATCAACGCCGTGCACGAGTTGTCGGCGCAGTATCACCAGTGATGTGATGCAGCAAACAGGAAACCGGCCTCAGTGCCGGTTTTTTGTTGGATTAAGTTTAGATTCAGCGATCGTCGTTAATCTGGTCCCATCGAAACCGAAACAGGACCTGATCCCCATGAAAGCTCGTTACCTCGCCCTGATCCTCGCCCCTTTGTTCAGCACCGCTGCACTGGCCGCTGGTTATACCGGCCCAGGTGCCCAGTCGGTCACTACTGTCGCCGCCGCCAATGACGCAGCCGATGACACCCCGGTGGTGCTGCAGGGTTATGTGACCAAGAAGATCAACAACGACGACAAGTACGAATTCAAGGACAACACCGGCACCGTCACCGTCGAGATCGACGATGAGGACCTGCCACCGACCCCGTTCAACGACAAGACCAAGGTCAAGCTGACCGGCGAAGTCGAGAAGCACCTGATGAGCCGTGAAGTGGATGTGGATATCGTCGAGATCATCAACTGATCCGAGGCCCCTTTCGCGGGTAAACCCGCTCCCACAGGATTGCACTACCCTTGAGGCCAGCGCCATACCTGTGGGAGCGGGTTTACCCGCGAATGGCCCTCAAGCCGTTTTCGGCTGAAGCTTGCTCAGGCGCAACGCCACCAGCAACGCCAAGGCCAACAGGCTGCCGATGAACAGCCCGATGCCATTCCACCCCCATGCATGCCAGAACACCCCACCTGCCGTCCCGGCCACACTCGACCCCGCGTAATAGCAGAACAGGTACAGCGACGAAGCCTGCCCCTTGGCCTTCAACGCCCGCCGCCCGATCCAGCTGCTGGCCACCGAGTGGGCACCGAAGAAGCCAAAGGTGAACACCAGCATGCCGAGAATCACCATCAACAGCGGGCTGGCCAAGGTCATCAGCAAGCCGCCTGCCATCACCACGATACTGACCCAGAACACCTTGCGCCGCCCCAGCTTGTCCGCCAGTGCGCCGACCTGCGCAGAGCTGTAGATACCCGACAGGTACACCACCGACAACAAGCCGACCAACGCCTGGTTCATGTGATAAGGCCCTGCCAGCAGGCGGTAGCCGATGTAGTTGAACAGCGTGACGAAGGCGCCCATCAGCAGGAATGCCTCGAGGAACAGCCAAGGCAGCCCGGCGTCCTTGAAGTGCATGACGAAGCCGTCCAGCAGGCTGCGTGGGTTCACGGCCTGCGGGCGGAAGTTGCGTGATTCGGGCAGGACCTTCCAGAACACCAGCGCCGCGACCAGTGCCAGGCCGCCGATGGTCAGTATCGCCGTGTGCCAGCTGACGAAGTCGATCAGTACCCCGGTGATGAGGCGCCCGCACATGCCGCCGATGGCATTGCCGCCGATGTACAGGCCCATGGCCAGGCCGATGTGCTGCGGGTGGATTTCTTCGCTCAGGTAAGTCATGGCCACCGCCGCCAGGCCGCTCAACGACAGGCCGACCAGTGCACGTGTCGCCAATACCGCTTCCCAGGTCGGCATCACCGCGCTGGCCAAGGTCGATAGGGCCGCGCACACCAGCGCAAACACCATCACCGGCTTGCGCCCGATGCGGTCGGAGATCGGCCCGGTGATCAACAGGCCGAACGCCAGCATGGCAGTCGACACCGACAACACCAGGCTGCTCTGTGCCGCGTTAATGGAAAACTCCTGCGACAGCAGGGGCATCATCGGCTGCACGCAGTACAGCAGGGCGAAGGTGGCAAAGCCGCCGCTGAACAGGGCCAGCACGGTCTTCATGAAGGCGGGCGTGCCTTTCTCGATCCACATTTCGTTAAGGGGGGCAGGTTCTGGGTCGACGGGAAGGGGAGCTACAGCAGTTTTCACGGGCGGGTACCTCTGGCGCAATGAAAAAAGCATATAGCTGGCTAATGATTAGATCCAATATATTGTTCGACCTATTTAAGATGTTTAGCGACTTGTTTGGAGCCGATCATGGAACTGCGCCATCTGCGTTACTTCATTGCTGTGGCAGAAGAGCTGCACTTTGGCCGCGCGGCCCAGCAGCTGGGTATTTCGCAGCCCCCGTTGAGCCAACAAATCCAGGCGCTGGAGCAGGAGCTGGGTGCCCGTTTGTTCGACCGTACCAATCGTCGGGTCGAACTGAGCGAGGCGGGGCGGTTGTTCTTGGAAGAAGCACGCCAGGTGTTGGCACAGGTGGAAAAGGCAGCCGATGTGGCGCGCAGGGCGCAACTTGGCGAGCTCGGCGAAATGAAGATCGGCTTTACCTCGTCGGCGCCGTTTACCTCGAAAATCCCCAAGGCAATCCATGCCTTTCGTCAGCGCTTCCCGGCCGTGCACCTGAACCTCAAGGAGTTGAGCAGCCGTGATGTGGCTGAAGCGGTGTTTGACGAGTCCATCGAGGTGGGGCTGATGCGGCCCATGCCGTTGCCGGAGGGCCTGGTGGCGACCGAGCTGTTTCGCGAGCCGCTGGTGGCCGTGATCAATGCCTCGCACCCCTTGGCCGTGGGCACGGAGCAGGGGGTGCACATGGCCTCCCTGGCGCATGAGCCGTTCGTGTTCTTTCCGCGCAGCTATGGCAGTGGGCTGCATGCGCAATTGCTCAGCCTGGCGCGGCACGCCGGGTTCAGCCCGCATTTTGCCCAGGAAGCGGGGGAGGCGATGACCATCATCGGCCTGGTGTCTGCGGGGCTAGGGGTTTCGGTATTGCCGGCCTCGTTCCAGCGCATGCGCATCGAGGGTGTGGTGTACCGCACCTTGCTGGATGAAGGCGCGATGACCGCAGTATGGCTGGTGCAGCGCGAACACGGCAGTTCAGCGATGGCCAAGGCGTTTGCTGAGCTGTTGACCGGCCAGGTGACGAAGCCTTCGTAGGCACGCTCGGGCATCGCGATCAGTTCGCCATCATCACCCGACAATTGCCGCTGGCCTTAGCTGGCGAGCCACCACATACTCGGGCATTCGTTGATACACGGAGTTCTCTCATGCGGCGCGTGGTGTTCAATCAGAAAGGTGGCGTGGGCAAGTCGAGCATCGCTTGTAACCTGGCGGCGGTCAGTGCCAGCGAAGGTTACCGGACCTTGTTGATCGACTTGGATGCCCAGGCAAACTCGACTCAGTACCTCACCGGCCTGACGGGTGAAGATATCCCCATGGGGATCGCCGATTTCTTCAAGCAAAGCCTGTCCAGCGGGCCTTTCAGCAAGAAGAACAAGGTCGATATCTACGAAACGCCGTTCGACAACCTGCACGTGGTGACGGCCACCGCCGAGCTGGCTGACCTGCAGCCCAAGCTTGAGGCCAAGCACAAGATCAACAAGCTGCGTAAGTTGCTCGACGAGTTGGACGAGGATTACGAGCGGATCTACATCGACACGCCGCCGGCGCTGAATTTTTATGCGGTTTCTGCGCTTATCGCGGCCGATCGCGTGCTCATCCCCTTCGATTGCGACAGTTTCTCGCGCCAGGCCCTGTACGGCCTGCTGGCGGAAATCGAAGAGCTCAAAGACGACCATAATGAGGATCTGCTGGTTGAGGGCATCGTGGTCAACCAGTTCCAGTCCCGCGCCAGCCTGCCCCAGCAGATGCTCGACGAACTACTGGCCGAAGGCCTGCCGGTGCTACCGGTTTACCTGGGCAGTTCGGTGAAGATGCGCGAGTCGCACCACGCCAGCTTGCCGCTGATTCACCTGGAACCACGGCACAAGCTGACCCAGCAGTTTGTGGCGTTGCATTCGTTGTTGGAAGAAAACGCTTAGGGGTTCAAGGGTAGGGCGTGGGCGTTGTGGTGGGCAGAGATCGAGCGCCGCGCGGGCGGCGCGCGGTCTTACAGGCACAGAAAACCTCAAGGCAAACACCTTCCAGGCATCACGATGAACAGCTGATTTCCAGGTGCTTGCCCCACTCCGGCGGCCGCTGGGCGTATGCCTGCATCCCGGCCTGCTCCTCGAACGGCCGGCTCAGCACCTGGTGCAGCCGGCGCACTTCACTGTAATCCCCGGCCTCGGCCGCTTCGATGGCCTTCTGCGCCAGGTAGTTGCGCAGCACGTACAGCGGGTTCACCGCATGCATGCGTTCACGCCGCCCTTCGCCGTTGCCGGCCTCACGCGCGCAGCGGGCAAGGTAGTCCGCGCCCCAGGCATCGAAGGCCAGCAGGTCGATGAAGTCGTCGCGGACGACATTCAGCGCTTCGGCGACCGGCTGTTCACCCAGCTTGCGGAAGAACAGGGTGTAGTCCACGCCGCCCTTTTGCATGCATTGCAGCAGGCGCTCGACCAGGGCGAGGTCTTCATCCTCGGCGGTCGTCAGGCCCAGGCGCCGGCGCATGAGGTCCAGGTAATGCGCCTGGTACAACGGCAAGAACAGCCCCAGCGCCTCTTTGAGCGGTTCCACTTCGATCACCGTGGTCAGCGCCTGGGCCAGCGCACTGAGGTTCCAGTGGGCGATAGGCACCTGGTTGCTGTAGCTGTAGCGGCCACGGTCGTCGGAGTGGTTGCAAATGAAATTGGCGTCGAAGTCGTCGAGGAAGGCAAAAGGGCCGAAATCGAAGGTGATGCCGAGGATCGACATGTTGTCGGTGTTCATCACCCCGTGGCAGAAACCATAGGCTTGCCAACGGGCAATCAGCTCGGCGTTGCGCTCGACGATCGTACGGAACATGGCCAGATAGGGCTGCTCGGCCTCGCGGCATTCGGGGTAGTGCTGTTCCAGCACATGGTCGATCAGCACGCGCTGTTGCTCGGGCTGGCGGGTGTAGTAGAAGTACTCGAAATGGCCGAAGCGCACATGGCTCTGTGCCAGGCGCGTGAGCATGGCCGCGCTTTCACGGCTTTCACGCCAAACCGCGGTGCTCGAACCGATCACGCACAGCGCCCGGCTGGTCGGGATGCCCAGGGCGTGCAGGGCTTCGGAGGCGAGAAACTCGCGGATCGACGAGCGCAGCACGGCGCGGCCGTCGCCCATGCGCGAATACGGGGTCTGGCCAGCGCCTTTGAGGTGCAGGTCCCAATGTTCGCCCGCATCGTTCAGCACTTCGGCCAGCAACAGGCCACGGCCGTCGCCCAGGCGCGGGTTGTACGAGCCAAACTGGTGGCCGGAGTAGACCATCGCGCGTGGGTCGGCCTCTTCCCAGAGCTTGTGGCCGCTGAACAACTCGGCGAACACCGGCAAGTCGGCTTGCGCGGGGTCGAGGTCGAGCAGGGCCATGGCCGACTCGCTTGCCACCACCAGGCGCGGGTCTGCGATAGGTTCGGGCAGGACCTGGGTGGAGAACGCATCGCCCAAGCGGGCGAAGCGGTTGTCGAAGCTGAGTTGGTCGAGGGCTTTCACGGGTTGCTCCTGGAAATCGGTGCCAAGGGGGCCGCTTCGCGGCCCATCGCAGGCAAGCCAGCTCCTACCGGATCAGCGCTGAGCTTTGGGCTGGCGCAGCCCCTGTAGGAGCTGGCTTGCCTGCGATCGAGGGCGCAGCCCTCGCAAGGATTCAGAACAGAATACGGTATTCGAGCCCCTTTATACCGCTTCAGTGCCATCCGATTTCGGCTGCTCCAGCGGAATCAACTGCTGCTTGCCACCCTTCTGATCCATCAAGAACACCTCGACCTGGCGTACCGAGATCTTGATGTTATGCGCCTTGAACTCGCGGTTGATGTAGCGGTTGATCTCGTCCAGCGTCGGGTTACGGTCGCCCAGATCACGCACGTGCATGCGCAGTTCATGGTCCAGCGAGCTTTCGCCGAAGTTGAGGAAGTACACGATCGGCTCCGGGTCCTTGAGCACCCGCGGGTTCTCATGGGCACCCTTGAGCAGCAGGTCGCGCACCAGGTCGAGGTCGGAGCCGTAGTCGATGCCCAGCTTCAAGGTCACCCGGGTGACCGTGTCAGTCAGCGACCAGTTGATCAACTGGCCGGTGATGAAGGTCTTGTTGGGGACGATGATGTCCTTGCGGTCGAAGTCGGTGATGGTGGTGGCGCGGATGCGGATTTTGCTCACCGTGCCGGACAGGTTGCCGATGGTGATGGTGTCGCCGATGCGCACCGGGCGCTCGAACAGGATCATGATGCCGGAGATGAAGTTGGCGAAAATCTCCTGCATGCCGAAGCCCAGGCCAACCGACAAGGCCGCTACCAGCCACTGCAGCTTGTCCCAGCTCACGCCGAGGGTCGACAGGGTACTGACGATGCCGATACCGACGATGGTGTACGACAGCAGCGTGGTGGTGGCGTAGGCGCTGCCCTGGGCCAGGTTCAGGCGTGACAGCACCAGTACCTCGAGCAAGCCCGGCAGGTTGCCGGCCAGGGCGAAGGTGATGCCGACGATCACCAGCGCACCGAGCAGGTCGCCCAGGCTGATGGGCACCATGCTGGCGGCAGTGCCGGTGCCACTGGTGTATTCGTACAGGGTGAAGTTGTTGAGGTAGGCGAACACCGAGATCAGGTCCGACCACACCCAGTACAGGCCGGCAATGAAGCCACCCAGCAAGGCCAGGCGGATCAGGCGCAGCGACTGTTGGTTGACCTGCTCGATGTCCAGCGTCGGCTCTTCGGTGATGACTTCGCCATCCAGCCCTTCTTTTGCCGCTGCACGTTTGCTCAGGGCGCGCTGATAGGCCAGGCGCCGTGCTGCTACTGACAGGCCCCGCACGAATGCCGCTTCGATCACCAGCCAGAACAGCAGCAGGTACAGGGTGTAGATCAGCCGGTCGGTCAGCTTCAGCGCGGTGTAGTAGTAGCCGAAGCACACTGCGACGAACAAGGCGATCGGCAGGGCGGTGAACGCCACGCCGACAGCCTTGCGGAACAGCGACGTGTCGCGGTGCGCCGGGCTGCTCAGCAGCAGGCGGCTGAGCAGCCAGGCCATTAGCGCGTAGCAGGTCAGCACCACGCCGATGCCGAGTACATCATCGGCCAGTGCCGAAGGCTGGTGCTCGGCAACCGCCACCACGCCGACCAGTGCCAGCACCACGGTACCCAGCCTGCGCACCCAGCCCCGGAGGAATTCGACCTGCGGCTTGTGCCAACGGAAGTGCACTTCTGCCACGCCGCCAGGGGCGAGGATGCGGTAGGCGGTGTAGAACACCAGCCAGGCCTGGGCCAACTGCCACAGCGCCGCGCCGAGGTTGGCGTTTTGCCCGCGGGCGTCGATCTGCAGGGCATAGCTGCACAGGGCCAGGCCCAGGCTTACCGGCATCGCCAACAGAATGTTGATCAGGATGGCCTGGGGCGTGTGCCACTGGCTGTCACGGCGGAAGTGGCCGATGTCCTGGTGGACCTTGCTCAAGCGCAGGTAGAGGTATTTGCGCCGCCACAACAGGGCGCCAATCACCAGTAGCAGCGGCAGGAACAGCAGCGGGCGCTGGCTCAAGCCATCGGCCAGCTCCTTGAGGCCGGAACCCCAGGGCAGGTCGGCGACCTGGCTGGCAAAGCGCTCCGGCACATAGCGCAGCCAGTCCCAGTCCAGCGGCTTGTTGCTGGGGATCCAGAACATCTGCTCGTCGAGGGTGGTGCGCAGGCCTTGGGCCGTGCCCAGCAACTGCTTTTGGTTGAGCTGCAAGGTGATCGATTCGTTGAGCAGCGCCGACAGCTCGCGGTTCAGGCGCTCCAGCAGGTCGGTGCGGGTGATCGCCACTTCCAGCAGGGCCTTGCGCAGTTGCGGCGTGACGTCTTCCGGCGGCTGGTTGGCCAGCAGCTTGTCGACGTAGGTGACCGGGCTGCTCATCTGCTCGCGCTGCTGGTTGATTTCGAACTGGTAAAGGCGGGTGTCGGCGATCTGGTCGGCGAGGTCGCGGTCGACCTTCAGGTGCGGCAGGGTCTGCTTCTGCTTGTAGAGGATCTTGGACAGTAGCAGGCTGCCCTTGAGCACGTTGATCTGCTCGTCCAGGGCCTGGTCGGCCTGGGTCAGGCTGTCGAGCTGCTGTTTGGTGCGCAGGTTTTGCTGGGTCAGCTCGTTGAGGCGGTCGGTGCTTTTCAGCAGGTAATCGGACAGCTTGAGGTTGATCGTGCTTTCAGTGGCCAACAGGCTGCTGCCACCGGCCTTCTGGGCTTCGATCGACTGCTGGGTGACTGCTTCCTGGGATTGGGCCAGGCGCTTGTCGTTGATCAGCGTCTGCAGGTCCTGGATTTCCTGCTCCAGGCGTGTGGCGCGCTCGATCAGCAAGTCGTGGCGGGCATTGCCAAGGTCTTGCAGCAGGCTGTTGCCGGCCAGTTCCTGGCGGCGCAGCAGGGTCAGTGCATTGAGCGAAGCGAGCTCGGCACTGAGCTGGTTGCGCTGGTCGGCGTTGAGCGCCTTGCCGTTGTCCTTGCCAGATTTGAGGGCATTGTTGATTTGCTGGGAGCGGGCCTGGCTGTTGCTGATCTCGGCCTGGGCGCGCTCTGGGCGGGTTTGGGAATTGATGATCAGGCTGTTGGCTTCGGACAGCGCCTTTTGCAGCTCGCCTTGCAGGGTGCTGCGCTCGCTGAGCAGTTGCTCCAGCTGGGGCACCGAAAGGGTGGCATAGCGCTGGGCGACAGGCTGCGGCTTGCTTTCCTTGAGCCGGGCCAATTCTTTTTGGCTGTCGCTGGTTTCTTTCGGTGCGCCGGCCAGCTGTTGCTTCAGCGCGGCCAACTTGCGCTCGTTGTCTTCCTTGGTGGCCAGCAGGCTCAGGGTTTGTTCGAGCACCTGCTGCAGGGCCTTCTGATCGGCCTCGGGCAGCTTGCGCTCGGCGATCTTGTCGAGGCTGTGCTGGATGCTGGCGGTGGTCGGCGCTTCGGCCGCGGCGTTCGCGGTGGCCGCGAACGAGAGGGACAAGCACAGCCCGAACAGGGCTGTGCGAAGGTACACGCGCAGGGACATAGGCAGACTACATTGTGGATCAGGCAGAAACGGAGTTTAGAGGAACAATCCTGGTCCGGGTCGCGTTCCTTCGGGGAATCTGACGCCCACTTTCTGGACATTGTTCCCGTCCATGGTCGCCACGGTCCAAATCGTGCCATGCCATTCGACCTGGTCGCCTACTACTGGAGCGCCTCCGACCTTCTGTCGGATGAACTGCGCCAGCGGCATTTTTGCGTCCAGGCCGTCGAGTTTCAGGCCATAAAGCGCGGCCACAGCGCCCAATTCTGCATCGCCTTCGAGCACGAAGTCGCCGAAGAAACGCAGGTCCAGGCCACGTTGCGGCGCCTGGCTGAACAGCTTGCCCAGCGCGGGCAGGTTATGTTCGTGGCCGATCACGCAGAGCATGTCGCCCACCTCAAGCACCGTACTGCCCGACGGGTGCAGCAGTTGTTCGCCCCGGAACAGTGCGGCAATCCGCGTGCCTTCGGGCATCTTCAGCTCGCGCAGGGCCGCGCCGATGCACCATTTTTCGGCGCCCAGGCGGTAGACGAACAGCTCCCACTCGCTGGTGATGTGCACTTCCAGCGCCGAGCGGGAGATCGGCGCCGGGTCTGGCGGTACCGTGACCTTCAGCAGCTTGGCCATCCACGGCAGGCTGGTGCCCTGCACCAGCAGCGACACCAGCACGATGAAGAACGCCAGGTTGAAGAACAGCTGCGCATCCGGCAGCCCGGCCATCAGCGGGAACACCGCCAGAATGATCGGTACCGCGCCGCGCAGGCCGACCCAGGAAATAAAGCCCTTCTCGCGGCCATGGAAGGCCTTGAACGGCAGCAGCGCGGCGACCACCGACAGGGGGCGTGCAATGAGGATCATCCACAGTGCCAGGCCCAGGGCCGGCAGGGCGATCGGCAGCAGGTCATGCGGCGTGACCAACAGGCCCAGCACCAGGAACATGCCGATCTGCGCCAGCCAGGCCATGCCGTCGAGCATGTGCAGGATGCCGTGGCGGCTGCGAATCGGCTTGTTGCCCAGTACCAGGCCGCACAGGTACACGGCGAGGAAGCCGCTGCCATGCAGGGCGTTGGTCAGCGAAAACACCACCAGCCCGCCCGCCACCACCAGGATCGGGTACAGGCCACCGGCCAGGTTGATGCGGTTGACCAGTTGCAGCATCAGCCAGCCGCCGCCCAGGCCCAGCAGGCCACCGATGCCGAACTCGCGCAGCAGGTGGGTCAGCAGGCTCCAGTGCAGGCCGGTCTGGCCGCTGGCGATCATGTCGATCAGGGTGACGGTGAGGAACACTGCCATCGGGTCGTTGCTGCCCGACTCGATCTCAAGCGTAGCGGTGACCCGCTCGTTCAGGCCTTTGCCGCCCAGCAGCGAGAACACCGCCGCGGCGTCGGTGGAGCCGACGATAGCGCCGATCAGCAGACCCTGGATCAGGCTCAAGTTGAACAGCCACGCCGCTACCAGGCCGGTGAGGGCAGTGGTGATCATCACCCCGACCGTGGCCAGCGACAACGCCGGCCACAACGCCACGCGGAAGCTGGCCACGCGGGTGCGCAGGCCGCCGTCGAGGAGGATCACCGCCAGTGCCAGGTTGCCCACCAGGTAGGCGGTCGGGTAGTTGTTGAAGATGATGCCGCCACCGTCCACGCCGGCGACCATGCCGACGGCGAGAATGATGACCAGAATAGGGATGCCCAGGCGAGAGGACAGCGAACTGACCAGGATACTTGCACCCACCAGCAATGCGCCGATCAGAAACAGGCTGTTGATGGTGCTGGCATCCAAAGGCAGGTACTCCGGGATATCGCGGGAAGGGGGCTTGACTGGCAAGTCGCGTGCCAACTGATTCTAACCTGATGAATTGGCAGCATGTAAAGCGTTTCTGCAGATGAAAAAAAGGCACCGCGAGGGGTGCCTTCTTTTGTGTTGCCTGGGCGGGCCCTTTCGCGGGTAAACCCGCTCCCACAGGTACTGCACAGTTTTCAAGAACTGCGCGAACCCTGTGGGAGCGGCTTCAGCCGCGAAGAGGCCAGGGCTGGCTTACGCTTGCTTCACTTCACGCATCGGCTTGCCTTTGACCGGCGCACCGTTGGCCACGTAGTACTTGGCCGTGCTGCGCGGCAGTGGCTTGCGGTTGCGGATCTTGTCCGCGATTTTCTCGGCGATCATGATCGTGGTGGCGTTGAGGTTGCCGGTGATGATGATCGGCATGATCGACGCATCGACCACACGCAGGCCCTGCATGCCATGCACGCGGCCTTCACCATCGACCACTGCCATGTCGTCGGTGCCCATCTTGCACGAGCAGGACGGGTGGAAGGCGGTTTCGGCGTGCTCGCGGATGAACTTGTCCAGCTCTTCGTCCGTCTGCACGTGCGCACCCGGGCTGATCTCGCGACCACGGTACGGGTCCAGCGCCGGCTGGGCCATGATTTCGCGGGTCAGGCGGATGCCGTCGCGGAACTCTTGCCAGTCCTGCTCGGTGGCCATGTAGTTGAACAGGATGCTCGGGTGCTGGCGTGGGTCTTTCGACTTGGCCTGGATGCGCCCACGGCTTGGCGAACGCATCGAACCCATGTGCGCCTGGAAGCCATGCTCCTTCACGCCATTGGAGCCGTTGTAGTTAATCGCGACTGGCAGGAAGTGGTACTGGATGTTCGGCCACTTGAATTCAGGGCGGGTGCGGATGAAACCACCGGCCTCGAACTGGTTGCTGGCGCCGATGCCGGTGCCATTGAACAGCCACTCGGCGCCGATGGCCGGTTGGTTCCACCACAGCAGCGACGGGTACAGCGACACCGGCTGGGTGCACGCGTACTGCAGGTACAGCTCGAGGTGGTCCTGCAGGTTTTCGCCAACGCCCGGCAGGTCATGCACGACCGGGATGTCGAGGCTTTCCAGCAGGGCGCGTGGGCCGACGCCGGAGCGCTGCAGCAGTTGCGGCGAAGCGATGGCGCCGGAGCTGACGATGACTTCCTTGCGGGCACGGGCTTCGACGCGCTCTTCGCTGTCGCCGACCAGGTAGGTCACGCCCACGGCACGCTTGCCGTCGAACAGCACGCGGTCGCTCAGGGCATGGGTGACGATGGTCAGGTTCGGGCGCTTCTTGGCCTGGTCCAGGTAGCCGCGCGCGGTGCTGGAACGGCGGCCGTTCTTGGTCACCGAACGGTCCATCGGGCCGAAACCTTCCTGCTGGTAGCCGTTGAGGTCTTCGGTGCGCGGGTAACCGGCTTGCACGCCGGCCTCGACCATGGCGTGGAACAGCGGGTTGTTGCCAGCCTTGGGCGTGGCGACGCTGACCGGGCCTTCGCCACCGTGGTAGTCGTTAGGGCCGATGTCGCGGGTTTCTGCTTTGCGGAAGTACGGCAGGCAGTCCAGGTAGGTCCAGTCTTCCAGGCCTGGCAGTTCTGCCCAGCCGTCGAAGTCCATAGCGTTACCGCGGATGTAGCACATGCCGTTGATCAGCGAAGAGCCACCCAGGCCCTTGCCGCGGCCACATTCCATGCGGCGGCCGTCCATGTGCGGCTCTGGGTCGGTCTCGTAGGCCCAGTTGTAGCGGCGGCCCTGCAGCGGGAAGGCCAGGGCGGCTGGCATCTGGGTGCGGAAGTCGAAGCGGTAGTCGGGGCCACCGGCTTCCAGCAGCAGTACGGTGACGCTGGCGTCTTCGGTCAGACGAGTGGCCAGGGTGTTACCGGCGGAACCTGCGCCGACGATGATGTAATCGAATTCTTGGGACATTTAAGTACCCTCGTTTGGCGGTGATCAGGGAGCGGGAACGCCCGTGCGCGCTGGCACGGGCGTGACTACACGCGGTTTAGAAAACCGAGGAGTAGCCGCCCAGCTCGACCTGGACCGACTTGATGCGCGTGTATTGAGCCAGCGAGCTGATACCGTTTTCACGGCCAACGCCCGACTGCTTGTAGCCACCGACCGGCATTTCGGCCGGCGATTCACCCCAGGCGTTGATCCAGCAGATGCCGGCTTCGAGCTTGTGGATGATGCGGTGGGCACGGGTGATGTCGTTGGTGCACACGCCCGCGGCCAGGCCGTATTCGGTGTCGTTGGCGCGGCGAATGACTTCTTCTTCGGTCTCGTAGCTGAGGATGCTCATCACCGGGCCAAAGATTTCTTCCTTGACGATGGTCATGTCGTCGGTGCAGTCGGTGAACACGGTCGGGGCCACGAAGGCACCCTTGGCGAAGTCACCTTCGGTCAGACGCTCGCCACCGCACAGTACGCGGGCACCTTCTTCTTTACCCTTGGCGATGTAACCCAGCACGCTTTCCATGTGCTGGAAGCTGACCAGTGGGCCGAAGTTGGTGTTTTCGTCTTCCGGGTTGCCAGCACGGATGCGGGCAACGCGCTCGGCGATCTTGGCTTCGAAGGCGGCTTTCAGCTCGGCAGGGATGAACACGCGGGTGCCGTTGGTGCACACCTGGCCGGAGCTGTAGAAGTTGGCCATCATCGCGATGTCGGCGGCCTTGTCCAGGTCGGCGTCGGCGCAGATGATCAGTGGCGACTTGCCGCCCAGTTCCATGGTCACTTCCTTGAGCGAGGAGCTCGAGGCGCTGGCCATGACTTTCTTGCCGGTGGTGGTGCCGCCGGTGAAGGAGACTTTTTCGATGCGCGGGTGCTCGGTCAGCCAGGTGCCGACTTCGCGGCCGCTGCCGGTCAGCACGTTGAACACGCCATCAGGCAGGCCGGCTTCGGTGTAGATCTCGGCCAGTTTCAGGGTGGTCAGCGAGGTGACTTCCGACGGTTTGAAGATCATCGCGTTGCCAGCGGCCAGGGCTGGGGCGGATTTCCACAGGGCGATCTGGATCGGGTAGTTCCACGCGCCGATACCGACAGTCACGCCCAGCGGCTCGCGGCGGGTGTAGACGAAGGAGCTTTCACGCAGCGGGATCTGCTCGCCTTCGATGGCTGGCACCAGGCCTGCGTAGTACTCCAGCACGTCGGCGCCGGTGACGATGTCGACGTAGCGGGTTTCGGAGTACGACTTGCCGGTGTCCAGGGTTTCCAGCTGAGCCAGCTCATCGTTGCGCTCGCGCAGGATGTCGACGGCGCGGCGCAGGATGCGCGAACGCTGCATGGCGGTCATCGCAGCCCAGACTTTCTGGCCACGCTCGGCGCTTTCGACGGCTTTTTCGACGTCGGCCTGAGTGGCACGTTGCACGTGCGCGAGGACTTCGCCGTTGGCCGGGTTGATGGCCTCGAAGGTGGCATCGCTGCCAGCGTCGACATAACCACCATCAATGTAGAGTTTTTGCGTTCCGAAACGGGCCATAGTGTCCTCGCAAGTGCAGTGTGTGGTTGGCTAGCGCGTCACGCTCCTGCCGGGTTGGCAACGGCCGTGCGCGGTGGTTCAGAAGCCTGGTCGGTTGTGCCCAGGGACTGCTGTTTAGCCAGTTGTAGATCCATGTATTCGTAAGCGATTCGTATCGCCTGGTCGGTGTCGAAAGCATCTCCCGACAACGCGCCACGCAGCCATAGGCCGTCGATCAGGGCCGCCAGCCCGCGGGCTGCCTTGCGCGCATGGTAAAGCGGCAGGACGCGGCGGAACTGACAGCATAGGTTGGAGTACAAGCGGTGATCGTTGATCCGCTGCAACCTGTGCAAATCGGGCTGGTGCATGCTGGACGCCCAGAAGGCCAACCAGGTTTTCATTGCCGGGCCGTTCACCTGGCTGGCATCGAAGTTGCCCTCGATGATCACTTTCAGGTGGGCACGCGGGCTGTCGTCCGTCAGTGCCTGGCGCCGTGCTGCAACGCCTTCGTTGAGCATGTTCATGATGTAACCCATCGTCGCTGCGATCAGGCCATTCTTGTCCCGAAAGTAGTGACTGATGATGCCGTTCGACACGCCGGCCAAACGGGCAATGAGCGCAATGCTGGCATCTCCCAGCCCCACCTGATCGACCGCTAGCAGGGTGGCTTCGATCAATTGCTGGCGGCGGATGGGTTGCATACCGACCTTGGGCATCTTGCATTCTCCTCAGGCCTGACAAGCAGACGACAAGCGGCTGACTCGGCGAAGGCCAGTCTATTTTGTTTTGATTGAACGTTCAATCAATAAAGAATAAGCTCTGCGACAATTTGTGCCATTGACAGTTTTTCAGGCTGTTTCGAGCGCACGGATTGACACCCCAGGAAATCGCGTAACCCCCGGAATACAAGGCGTTGACGGGCATGTGCGATGCGAAATGCAGATTCTGCCGAACGGTCATCGACCTGCGGCAGGCCCTTGGAGCGGGCGGGGTGCTCTGTGACGAATGCGCGCACCACGGTGTTGGATGCGGCATTTTTTGCAGACCACCTGTCTGTTTTTTTGCAACGTATCGATTCGGGATCACGGTTTCCAGGGTGCTTTTATAACACCTGACGCAGTGGGGGTATTCCACCAATTGCTCGGGAAAAGACTGATTAGCCTCCACAGCCGTACTGCCCGGAGCATTCGTGCAATGAGTTCTGCCTCCCTTACCAAACCCCCCGCCGAGAGGGTCCGGGTCAATAGCGTCGTGTTCTACACCTCGGCGTTGCTGATCCTTGCGTTGACTGCCTTGCTTATCGCTGTACCCGAAACTGCAGGCCAAGTGCTGGGCGTGGCCCAGAAGTGGCTGACGCGCACTTTCGGCTGGTACTACATGCTGGTGATCTGCGGATACCTGGTGTTCGTCGTTTACCTGGCCTTCTCCGACTACGGCAAGCTCAAGCTGGGTGGCAAGGATGACCAGCCCGACTTCAGCTACGGCGCCTGGGCCGGCATGCTGTTCTCGTCCGGTATCGGTATTTCGCTGCTGTACTTCGGCGCTTCCGAACCGCTGGACCACTATTTCAACCCACCGGAAGGCACGCCCGCCAGCCTCGAAGCCGCGCGCCAGGGCCTGCAGCTGACCTTCCTGCACTGGGGCCTGCACGGCTGGGCGATCTACGCCCTGGTCGGCCTGGCCGTGGGTTACTTCGCCTACCGCCACAACCAGCCGCTGGCACTGCGCTCGGCGCTGTATCCGCTGGTGGGCGAGCGTTGGGTCAAGGGCGCTGCCGGCAATGCCGTGGACATCTTCGGTATGTTCGTCACCCTGCTGGGCTTGGTCACCAACCTTGGGATCGGCTCGATGCAGGTGTCTTCGGGCCTTGAGTACCTGTTCGGCATGGACCACAGCAAGACCAACCTGCTGGTGGTCATCCTGGTCATGGCCGGCGTTGCTACCGTGGCCGCAGTGTCGGGCGTGGAAAACGGCATCCGCCGTCTGTCCAACCTGAACATCATCCTGTTCAGCGGCCTGCTGATTTTCGTGCTGCTGGGCGGCGAGACCCTGCACCTGCTCAATGGCTTCGTGCAGAACGTTGGCGACTACCTCAATGGCATCGTGCTGAAGACCTTCGACCTGTACGTCTACGAAGGCGAGGCGGGCAAGTCTGAGCGCTGGTTGGGCCTGTGGACCGTGTTCTACTGGGCCTGGTGGATTTCCTGGGGCCCGTTCGTCGGCATGTTCATTGCCCGTATCTCCAAGGGCCGTACCGTGCGCCAGCTGGTCATGGGCGTGTTGCTGATCCCGCTGGGCTTCACCCTGGCCTGGTTGTCGATCTTTGGCAACACCGCGCTGGACCTGGTGATCAATCAGGGCGCCGTGGAGCTGGGCAAGACGGCCCTTGAGCAGCCGTCGATGTCGATCTACCAGCTGCTGGAATACTTCCCGGCCGCCAAGATCGTGATCGGTGTGGCGGTGTTCGTCGGCTTCGTGCTGTTCCTTACCCCAGCCGACTCCGGCGCGGTGATGATGGCCAACCTGTCGTGCAAAGGCGGCAAGGTGGACGAAGACGCCCCGCACTGGATGGTGGTGTTCTGGTCGGTGATCATCACCCTGGTCACCATCGGCCTGCTGTTCGCCGGCAACTTCGAAGCCATGCAGACCATGGTGGTGCTGGCGGGCCTGCCGTTCTCGGTGGTGCTGGTGCTGTTCATGTTCGGCTTGTACAAAGCCATGAAGCAGGACGTTGCGGTGGAGCAGGAGCGTGCCGAACTGGCCGCCCGTGGCCGCCGCGGCTTCAGCGAGCGCCTGACCCAGCTGGAACTGCAGCCGACCCAGGCCGTGGTGCAGCGCTTCATGGACAAGCAGGTCAGCCCGGCCCTGAAAGAAGCGGCCGAGCAGCTGCGCACCCTGGGCTTCGAGGTTGAAACCCGTGTGGGCCAGTCGCGCAACATGATGGGCCTGCGGGTAATGATGGAAGAGGGCAACCCCTTCGTTTATGAAGTGAGCCTGGACGGCTACCTGGCCGCGCCGAGCGAGGCGCCGGTCGAGGGCGAGCCGGAAGTGCAACAGCGCTTCTACCGCGCCGAGGTGTACCTGCACGATGGCAGCCAGGAGTACGACCTGATGGGCTTTGCGCCGGAGCAGATCGTGCGTGATGTACTCGACCAGTTTGAGAGCCATCGCCAGCTGCTGGGGCGTGTGTACAGCTGACCGTTGTGAAAAGGGCCCTGCTGAACAGCAGGGCTTTTTTTTGCCCTGCAATAAGTAGCACCAGGTGGCAGAGCGCGCGCGACAGGCTTCCAGCTCATTTACCTGGAGTGCCTTCGTATGACCCCCTCGGACGCATCGACATTCGATTTCAAGCGAGCCGCTGCCCGGCAGTTCGCCGCCCGTCCCACGCTACGCCAGGTCGTCAGCGACCAATTGCTCACGTTATTGCTGGCAGAGCTGCCATGGCTGGCCTCGGTACAGCCTGCATTGCTGTCTGCCGATGCGCTCACACTGGACAGCCCGGACCCGTCCACGCCCTACTGGTCCACTCAGCCGTTGGTCGATCGCGTACTGCAGGCCATGCTCGAGTCGCGTTTTCTTGATTTGGAGCCTGTCGAAGGCCGCCATCATAACCTCGGCCTTGTTGATCCTCACCGCTTCGCCGGCTCAGACAACGTGCTCGACACCCGCCAACTCAGCGGCCTGAGCGAACCGCTCAATGACCTGATCGAGCAACTGCCGCAGCTTTTTTGCCAAGCGCAGCTTGGCTTTTGGGCGAGTACCGGGAGTACCGGCGCAAGCCGTGATCATTGGCTGCAGTTGCTGTTGAGCACGGCCCTGTTGCGCGGCCTGCCCTTGCAAGGCCTGGACGCCCAGGAGCAGGCCTGCATCCGCGGCCTGATCCGCGGCGGTGCCGACCAGCCCACGGCGAGCTTCGTGCAGGTCCAACTGACCCAGGGTCTGCGTGAATCGGAACAATGGCTTAGCCATTTGCTGGTGACAGGTGAGTGGGATGAGCGGCAGGTGGTGCTCTGGTGCGCGCCATCTGGCAAGGTGCGCGGCTTTGCCTCGCTGGCCGCTTTCGCCTTAGCCCTGCGTGATGACCTGGCGCAGCGCTACAGCTTCGATGCCCTGTCCTGGCGGCGTTATCCGGTTGAGGGCAATGTATTCGCACAGCAGGTGTCGGCGTTGCTGGAAACGCTGTTCACTCAGGTGGACAGGGTGAGCTACCGCCGCCTGGAAGATGTCGCCGCGCTGGAGCAACTGTTCGCCCAGATCAGTGACCCTGCGCAGTGGTTCGACAGCTACCCGGACGATACCCCGGCGGTCAGGCCCCCACCGGCTTTGTCGACCAGCTCTGGAAGCGATAGCGTGGCCTACCGTGCGGGTTTGTTGCAGCTTGCAGTCGATCAGCTCGACGCCGAAGGGGTGGCTGCTATGGACGGCATCCTGAGCCTTAAGGATTACACCCGCCAGCGGCTCACTGAACAAATGCAATCCGCTCACGCGCAGGCTATCTCCCCGGATGACCTGCTGATCGAATTCTTCGTGGCGTTGGGTATTCCCGGAGGCGCAGGAACGGGCGCAGGCGGTGGCGAGCCGGTGGCGCTCGAAGGCAGCAAGACGCTGACGGAGTTCGCCATTGGCAACCTCGGAACGCTCAGCAATGCCTCGATCCGGCGCATTCGGCGCGCCGACGGTTCTGCTGCCCCAGCCTGGCTGGATGCCGATGCTGCCAGTCGATTGGTGAGCCAGGTTGATGTCGGTGGCAACTATCCCGCCTATGTCGCCCGTCAACTGGACGACCCGTTGCAGCGTGCACAGCGCGTCCGGCGCTTTGCCCGGGAGTGGCGCAACGCCCTGCGTTTCAGCGCATTGAGCGCCAAGCTTGATGGCAAGATCACGGAAGCTGGGCTGCAATGCGTCGTTGATTTCTGTGCAGGCCATTTCGACCCGCAAACACCCCGTATGACCCTGATGCCGCTGACCTTCCGACGCCAACCGCATTCCCGCCAACAGGACCTCGTTCGCGGCATGTATGTGCTGTTCTGTGCCAAGCCTGAGCTGGTGCTGCTGTACCGGCCTTTATACCCGCAGGACACCCTTCGTGAGTATTCAACCCTGGCCGCGTTACTCGCTCACATCCAGGAGTCCACGCTGCTGCAAGCGAGTATTTTGGACTGGCTGAACCCGCAGGTCCGCCATATTTACGACCATGGCGGGTTCCATGAACCGCACGTCTCCAGTATTGGCATCGACCCGTCCAGCCTGCCCGAGCGCCCTGAGCCGCCCGTTATCGAGCCGGTCCTCTGGGCCACCGCTATCAACGAAAGGTTGTACAACGCCAACCGTGATCTGCTTATCGAATTAGCGGACATGCAATCCACCTCGAATGCCGAGCGGCGTTGGGAAACCCTGTCCCAAGGCGCCTGGCTGCTGTTCGATGTGGTGTCGTTGGCGCTGCGTGGCCCGGTGGCCAGTGTGGTGTGGCTGGTGCAACTGATCACCTCGCTTGAGAATGACCTGCTGGCGCTTGAGCAGGGCGGCGAGTTCGACCGGCCCGCCGCTGTTTCAGATCTGTTGCTGAACTTGAGCATGGTATTGCTGCATGCGCGGCAGCCGGCTCCGCACGCTGCCACGATCGGAACATCTCCCGATGTTTCGGCGTTCGATGGGCCCGCCCGGCAGCGAGGGGCTTTTGCCGAGGTCTCGGTGGCCCCCTCTGACGGAGGGGCTGCGGGAATCGGTGAGCTGGCAGCATTGCCGCAACGCCGGTTGGATCTCTCATGGCGTGGCAACCAAGGGTTCAATTGGCTTGCGCCTGAGCAGCGGCATGCGCTGCGCGCCATGCGTACGGGTGTATTGCTGCCCGACTCGGCATTGCAGGTCACGGGCGAGACCGCAGGCCTGTATCAAGTCGATGGGCGTCTGTACGCGACCATGGACGCCGATGTTTATCAGGTGGCAGTGTTCAACGGCAGTGTAAGGGTGGTCGATGGCAAGGGCGGCTACGGCCCATGGTTAAACTATGTACAAGGCGTTTGGCGTATCGATGGTTCGCTTCGTCTCGCTGGCGGGATGAGGCGGAACACACGCGAGAACATCGCCGACCGCTTCCACAAGCTCCACGCTACTGTTGCCAAACTAAATGCGCAGGTCAGAGCAGCGACGCTCCGCTTTGCCGAGGCCGGCTTCAGCATTCCGGTTTTGCGAGAAAAGGTCACAAAGCTGGGTGAATTGTTGGAAACAGAGCGGGCCAAGCTGGCGTTGGCCACCACAGACAGCGAGCAGGTCGCGCCCAGGGAAATGATTGGCAGGTACGAAGCGCGTCAAGCCGAATGGGATGCACAAATTCGTAGCAGGCGCATTGAAGCGGTAAAGCAGGTTGAAGAGGTCGTTCGGGACTGCCAGGAGATTCTTCGCACGATCGAGACCATGTTTGAACCCAAATATGCCCGCGAACGGCAAGCGGGGGTGGAAGCAGGCCTGACAGAGCAGCGGCGTGAGGTTCAGCTCAGCCTGATACGTAACAGCGATTTCATCCTCAATGAGCTATGGGATTTGGCGGATTACCCGGAGCTGGCCGGTATGCAGCAGCGCCTCAATGGGCAGCCTGGGCAAAAAGTGCTTGAAGCCTATCAGGCTTATCGCCGCAAGCTCGAGGGCGTCGTGGCGCTTCAGGATCGCATGCTGGCTGCACTCGAACATCTCGACGAGCTATTGGTCGAGGTACCAGGCGAGGTGATCATCAGCAATGACTCCGGACCTGAAAGCCGCAGCGTTGATTCATTTATTGCCAACCGTACGTTCAGCACGGTTCAGTTCCGCTTCCATCAGGTGTTGAACCTAGCCGATTTGGCTTTACACCTGGATAGCATTGATGGTCAGCGCACACTCAATGTATTCCGGGAGGAGCTGTCGGGGCTGTCACTGCGTAACGCGGCGGGTGCTCATGGTGAACTCGACTTCGCCAACCTGCCGCTCGAAGACCGCATCACCATCTTGCAGGAGGCATGGGACGAATACGCAGCTGCCCTGGTGAACTGCTTGCGAATTCGCGAAACGGGTGGGGCATTGATCGAAGTTTCGATGCTGGACCGCTACCGGACGGAGTTGGAGAAGCTCAAGCGTGATGCAGGGCGTCGGCTGGTCGCGTTGATCAAGGAGCAGGAGGGTGCCCGTGCGCCAGACGCGCGCTTGCCCTACATCATCTCAAGCGAGCCGCAGCGGGTGGTGCGTAACGCGGAAGGGCAGATTCTGATCGGCAAGAAAGAGCTCGATGCCGATGGTCAGGCGGTGTATCAGGTGCGTGATCCGTTCAATAACTCGGTGTTGGCCACCTTTGACTGGAGGGACGGCCAATGGCATGAGCGAAGCCGTGAGCCAGCGGCGGTCGACCCCGAAATTGCCGCAACTGATACGGCGTTTCGGGTGCAGGCGCTGCTGGACGAGAACGATCAGCTTCTGTTGAAGGCCGACGAATACGTGGTGAATGACCTTAAAGGCACGTTGCTTGCGCGCCTGTTTGATCTTCAGATAGACAAGCTGGGGCAGGCGGCAACGATATTGGGCGAGGAGGGCGCCAACGCCGCCCTCATAAGACGCCTGGAGGTTGCCTCGGACCAGATGCGGTCGCAAAAAAACCTCAAGCTGACCATGCTGTACACCGACACGCGCTACCCCAGCGCCGAAGCGTTACGTTTTCTGCATGAACAGAACCTGATCAAGGTGGAGTACGTCGCCCCGCGTCAGGTCATGGCCAATGGCAGCACCTTCGACGAGTACAAGATCATGCGTCTGGCGCAGCCGGGTGCCGCATCAGGCCGGCCGTTGTGGGCCGCACACTTCCACATGCCTGCCGCCGACGCGCTGGCGCGTGACTTCACCTTGGGCCATTTGAAAACCTGGAGTCAGCGTCGCTTGAGTGGGCGCGAGGTAGGCTCAACCCAGCGGGTGCATAGAGGCAAACTCACCCTGGAACAGGCGCGCGGCATCATCCCGTTCGATTGAGGCGTTCAGCGGTTGCTGTACCGGCCATGTTTGCCGTGGGCAGGCATGGCCTGGTTGCCACGCTCGGCAATCATCTGTTTGAGCCCGATCAGCTCAACGCCCTGGCTTCTCAGGCGCGGGATTTCCCGTGCCAGCACTTCGAGGGTCTGCGGGTAGGGGTGGCCGATCAACACGGCCGAGCCTTGCTTGCGGGCCATCGCGACACCCAGTTGCAGTTGCCCGGCAATGGCTTCGGGGGTGCGCACGTCATCCAGAAACACATCCCGCGACACGTGTGCCACATCCTGTGCCTGAGCTTCGGCGGCGGCCACCGTGGCGGCACTGGTGCGGCTGTCGACGAAGAACAAGTGGCGGCGCTGCAGTTCGCCCATCAGCCAGGTCATGGCTTCGCGTTGGGCGGTCATGCGGCTGCCCATGTGGTTGTTGATGCCGGCCGCGTACGGCACCTTGGCCAAGGCCGCGTCGAGCCGGCTGGCCAGTTCGGGCAGCGGTAGCCCGGGGTGCCAGGCATAGGGGCCGGTAGCCGGGTCCATGGGCATGTGCAGGATCACCGTCTTGTGGGCTTTGTGTGCCTGGCGGGCGAAATCGCTGGCGTGCGGGGTGTCGGGCATGATTGCCAGGGTGACCGGGCCGGGCAGGGCGAGCGTGCGGCTGTCACGCTCGGTGCTCTGGCCCAGGTCGTCGATGATGATGCTCATGTAGGCCTTGCTGGCCGGCGCCGCTTGGGCGACGCCAACTAACAGGCAGCACAACAGACACAGCAGATACCGCATGGGCGCGATCATTTACCCGAGGTGATGTTCAAGCCCTTGAGCAGGCTCAGGGCCTGGCTCAGCTGGAAGTCATCATCCTGCGGCCGTTCCTTGCGCTTGCTGCTGCCGGTCGGGCGCTCGGCGCCGCCGTTGCCGTTGCCCAGGTGGCCCTGCAGGTCGGCTTCCTTGAAGTTGTCGGTATCGATTTCGGCAGTGAGTTTGGCCGGGCGCACTTCGATGTCCGGCACGATGCCCTGGGCTTGGATCGAGCGGCCGTTGGGGGTGTAGTACAGCGCGGTGGTGAGCTTCAGGGCGCGGTCGTTGGCCAGCGGCAGCACGGTTTGCACCGAGCCTTTGCCGAAACTGTCGGTGCCCATCAGCACGGCGCGCTTCTGGTCTTGCAGGGCGCCGGCGACGATTTCCGACGCCGAGGCACTGCCGCCGTTGATCAGCACCACCAATGGCACGCCTTCGCTGGCGTCGGCCGGGTCGGCAGAGAAGCGCAGTTCGGAGTTGGCGATACGGCCCTTGGTGTAGACGATCAGGCCCTTGGTCAGGAAGTGGTCGGCCACTTCGACCGCCGACTGCAGCACGCCGCCGGGGTTGTTGCGCAGGTCGAGCACCACCCCGCGCAGCTTCTTGCCGTTGTCCTTGCGCAGCTTGGCCAGGGCCTTGCCCACCTCGTCGCCGGTCTTGACCTGGAACTGGGTGATGCGGATGTAGCCGTAGTCGTTTTCCAGCAGCTGGCTTTTCACGCTCTTGACCTGGATCACCGCGCGGGCGAGGGTCACGTCGAACGGGTTGCCGCCATCGCGGACCAGGGTCAGGGTGATTTTTTCGCCGACCTTGCCGCGCATCTTGTCCACGGCTTCGGTCATGGTCTGGCCGCGGGTCGGGGCGCCGTTGATCTTGACGATCAGGTCACCGGCCTGCACGCCGGCCCGGGAGGCGGGGGTGTCATCGATGGGCGAGACCACCTTGATGAAGCCGTCTTCCTGGCCCACTTCGATACCCAGGCCACCAAATTCGCCGCTGGTGCTCTCTTGCAGCTCCTGGAAGTCCTCGGGGCCGAGGTAGGCCGAGTGCGGGTCAAGGTTGCTGAGCATGCCCTTGATGGCGTTTTCCAGCAGGGTCTTGTCGTCCACCGGCTCAACGTAAGCGGCCTTGATGCGGTCCATGACCTCGGCGAAGGTGCGCAGCTCCTCCAGCGGCAGCGGCGCCTTGGCCGTCACCTCGGTAGCTGGCACCGCTGCTGGCTTGGCCGGCTCTGCGGCAATGGCCAGGGGCGCGCCGACCGCCAGGGCGATGGACAGGGCCAGCTGGGTGAGACGAGGCGAGTGCAGCATGTCGAACGAACTCCTGATCCTGAAGGTGCTCCGTGAGGAGCATCGGCGCAGCATTCAGGCTACGCCGTAAAAAGGTGAACTGGGTTGTTTTTCGGACAAACCCTAGCCTCTGCACCACTGCGACGGGTCGGTAGGCCGGCCCTGCTGGCGGATGGCGAAGTACAAGCCTGCGCTGTCCTGGCCACCGCTGTCACCCACGGTGGAGATGGCTTCGCCGGCCTTGACGATGTCACCGGCGCTCTTGAGCAGGCTCTGGTTGTGGCCGTACAGGCTCAGGTAACCATTACCATGGTCGAGAATGACCAGAAGTCCAGCACCGCGCAACCAGTCGGCAAACACCACACGGCCGCCGTGTACGGCGCGTACTTGCGTACCTGGGTTGGCGCTGATCATCACCCCGTCCCATTTGGCCCGGGCGTCACTGCCGCGTGCATCGCCGAAGCGTGCCAGCAATCGACCATTGACGGGCCACGGAAGTTTGCCCCGTGCAGCAGAAAAAGCGCCGCCGTAGTTGGCACCATCGCTGGAAACCATCGGGCCCAGGGTGGTGCGGGCCTTTTTTGGCGGCTCGACCGGCTCGCGGGCTTCTTCGCGCGCAGCGGCGGCGGCCAGGGCTTCCTGCTGGCGGCGTTTTTCCGCCTCTTGCTGGGCCAGCAGGGCTTTCTTGCGCGCTTCCTCTGCCTCACGGGCCTGGCGTGCCAGGGTTTCCTCGATGGTCTTGAGTACTTTGCCAAGGTCCGCCTGGTCCTGCTCGCGGGCCTGCAGCTTCTGGTCGCGGTCTTTCATGTCGTTATTGAGCTTGGCCAGTACTTGCTGGCGCTTGCTGCGCTCGGTCTCGAGGGCCTGGCGGCGGCTGTCGAGGTCGGCGCGCTGGGCCAGCAGTTGCTCCTGCTGGCGGGCGATGTCCTGTTCAACGTTGGCCAACTGGCGCAGGGTCTCGTTGAAGGTGCGCAGTTGCTCCAGGCGCGCCTTGCTCAGGTAATCGTAATAGGTGAGGGTGCGGGCGAATTTCTCGGGGTTCTGCTGGTTGAGCAGCAGCTTGAGGTATTCCTCGCGGCCGTTCTGGTAGGCCGAGCGGGCCTGGATGGCAATCAGCCGTTGTTGTTCAACGCGGGCGCTCTGGAGTTTTTTTTTCTCGGTATCAAGGCGCTCCAGCTCGCCCTCGGTCTTTTTTAGTTCTTGTTGCAGGGCCTCCACCTGTTTCTCGAGGTTGCCGATGTCGGTCTCGGTGGACTTGAGGTCTTTCTGCACGCCGGATTTCTCTTCCTGGAGCTTGCCCAGCATCTTTTTGAGCTCGGCGATGTCCTGGCGGGTGGCGTCCAGTTGTTGCTGGGTCTGTGCGCGCTCATCGGCAAATGCCGGGCTGAGCAGGCAAGACAGGGCGAGTAGGATCAGGGCGCGGAGCATGGGGTTGGGCGTACCAGGGATGGAGACTGGCCTAGTATGCCCGCGCGAGCCTGCAAAAAAAACGCCTCGCGGCAGATGCGGCGAGGCGTTTGTCTGGAAACCTTGAATCTGGGGCCGCTTTGCGGCCCATTCGCAGCGCAAGGCTGCTCCTACAGGCGGTGCGCAGGCCATTGTAGGAGCAGCCTTGTGCTGCGAATGAAGGCAACTCAGGCGTCGATCAGGATCGACGTCCCGGTCATTTCCACAGGCTTTTCCAGCCCCAGCAGTTTCAGCATGGTCGGCGCCACGTCGGCCAGCACGCCGCCTTCGCGGACCTTGACCTTGCGCTTGCCCACATAGATGAACGGCACTGGCTCGGTGGTGTGCGCGGTGTGCGCTTGGCCGGTGCAGGCGTCTTCCATTTGCTCGACGTTGCCGTGGTCGGCGGTGATCAGCGCTTCACCGTCGACTTTATCCAGCGCCTCGACGATACGCCCGACACAGGTATCCAGCGCTTCGACGGCCTTGACCGCGGCCTCGAACACGCCCGTGTGGCCGACCATGTCGCCGTTGGCGTAGTTGACGATGATCACGTCGAAACGCTGTTGCTCGATGGCTTCGACGATGCGGTCGGTGACTTCCGGCGCGTTCATTTCCGGTTGCAGGTCGTAGGTGGCGACCTTCGGCGATGGGATCAGGATGCGCTCTTCGCCTTCGAACGGCTCTTCACGGCCGCCCGAGAAGAAGAACGTGACGTGCGCGTACTTTTCGGTCTCGGCGATGCGCAGCTGGGTCTTGCCGTTCTTGGCCAGGTATTCGCCCAGCACGTTGTCCAGGCTGGACGGTGCAAAGGCTGCTGGCGCCGGGATTTTTGCCGAATACTGGGTCAGGCCGATGTAGGCCGCCATCTTCGGCAGGCGCGCACGCGGGAATTCGTTGAAGTCCGGCTCGACGAAGGCACGCGACAGTTCGCGGGCGCGGTCGGCGCGGAAGTTCATGAAGATCACCGCGTCGCCGTCTTCGACCTTGACCGCCTCGCCAATGCGCGTGGCTTTGACGAACTCGTCGTTTTCTTCACGGGCGTAGGCGGCTTCAAGGCCGGCCAGGGCGGTGTCTGCGGTGTAGTCGGCAACGCTGTCGACGATCAGGTTGTAGGCCGCGGCAACGCGGTCCCAACGGTTGTCGCGGTCCATGGCGAAGTAGCGGCCGATGAGGCTGGCGATGCGGCCCTTGCCCAGCTTGGCGAAGGTCTTGTCGAGCAGCTCGATGGACGACTCGGCGCTGCGCGGCGGCGTGTCGCGGCCGTCGAGGAAGGCGTGCAGGTAGATTTTTTCGGCGCCACGCTGTGCGGCCAGTTCGGCCATCGCGATCAGGTGGTCCTGGTGGCTGTGCACGCCGCCGTCGGACAGCAAACCGAGGATGTGCACGGCCTTGCCGGCACCGACGGCCTTGTCTACCGCGCCGGTGAGCACCGGGTTGCTGAAGAACTCGCCATCACGAATAGCCTTGGTGACCCGGGTGAAGTCCTGGTAGACGACGCGGCCGGCACCGAGGTTCATGTGGCCGACTTCGGAGTTGCCCATCTGCCCGTCTGGCAGGCCGACATCCATGCCTGAACCGGAGATCAAGCCATGCGGCTGACTGGCGCGCAGGCGGTCATAGACCGGTGTGTTGGCGGCATAGATGGCGTTGTATTCGGGGCTTTCGCTGTGGCCGAAGCCATCCAGGATGATCAGGACCAGGGGTTTGGGCGTACTCGTCATCAATCAAACTCACGGTTGTTCAAAGATGATAAAGACACGCATTTTAGGGCAAATGCGCCATCAACGGCGAATATTCGTCCCATCCCCCGACCGGCGCAGCCACCGCGCCAGGGCAAAGCTGCTTTTCTGGCCGGCCAGTCGGGCTTTGGTGGTCATGGGGGGCTGTGTATACTGGCCGGCATTTTCAATCGCCTGGAACACCGCTGATGGTTGCTCACCTGATTCAATTCGCGACAGATCACTACATCCTGGTTGCGATCTTCGTTGTTCTGCTGGTCCTGCTGCTCATCAATGAAGTCCGCCGTGGCGGCCAGAGCCTGAGCAATGGCCAGTTGACTGCCCTGGTCAACGCTGACAAGGCCCTGGTCATCGACATCCGCACTGCCAAGGAATATTCCGCGGGCCACATCGTGGGTGCCGTGAACATCCCGCAGGACAAGCTGGTCAGCCGTATGGCCGAGCTGGAAAAGCACAAAGAGAAGACCCTGATCATCGTCGATGCGATGGGCCAGCAGTCCGGCACGCTTTGCCGCGAGCTGCTCAAAGCTGGTTACAACGCCGCCAAGTTGAGCGGTGGCGTTTCCAGCTGGAAAGCCGATAACCTGCCCCTGGTGAAGTGATATGAAGCCCGTCATCGTTTATTCCAGCGACTACTGCCCCTACTGCATGCGCGCCAAATACCTGCTCGAGAGCAAGGGCGTTGCGTTCGAGGAAATCAAGGTCGACGGCAAACCGCAGGTTCGCGCCGAAATGAGCCAGAAGGCCGGCCGTACGTCGGTGCCACAGATCTGGATCGGCAGCACCCATGTCGGTGGATGCGATGACCTCTATGCCCTGGAGCGCGCCGGCAAGCTCGACGCGCTGCTGGCGGCCTGATTTGCACTGCATTCAAAAACATTAGGATAAGGATCTGCCATGACTGACCAACAGACCAACGGCGCAGCTGCCGAAGACAACAGCCCTCAGTTCTCCCTGCAGCGCATCTACGTGCGTGACCTGTCGTTCGAGGCCCCGAAAAGCCCGCAGATCTTCCGTCAGCAGTGGGAGCCGAGCGTTGCCCTGGACCTGAATACCAAGCAGAAAGCCCTGGAAGGCGACTTCCATGAAGTGGTGCTGACCCTGTCGGTGACCGTCAAGAACGGTGACGAAGTGGCCTTCATCGCTGAAGTGCAGCAGGCCGGCATCTTCCTGATCGCCAACCTCGACGCTTCGTCGATGAGCCACACCCTCGGCGCGTTCTGCCCGAACATCCTGTTCCCGTACGCCCGTGAGACCCTGGACAGCCTGGTCACCCGCGGTTCGTTCCCAGCGCTGATGCTGTCGCCGGTCAACTTCGACGCCCTGTACGCGCAAGAGCTGCAGCGTATGCAGGAAGCGGGCGAGACGCCGACCGTTCAGTGATGACGGGCGGTTAGTAAAAAGGCGACCTTCGGGGTCGCCTTTTTATTGCTCTGTTGCCTGGTCCGGCCTCTTCGCGGGCAATGGGTCAGCTTCCGGCAAACCCGTTCTGCCGCCAAGCCTCATACACCGTCACCGCCACGGTATTGGACAGGTTCAGGCTGCGGCACCCCGGCCGCATCGGCAGGCGCAAGCGCTGCTCGGGCGGCAGGCTGTCCAGCACGTCGGCTGGCAAACCGCGGCTTTCGGGGCCAAACAGGAAGGCGTCGCCCGGCTGGTAAGCCACTTCATGGAAGGGGTGCGAGCCCTTGGTGGTGAAGGCGAACAGCCGTGGGTTACCCAGGCTTTCCAGGCATCCGGCCAGGCTCTCGTGGCGCTTGAGCGTGGCATACTCGTGGTAGTCCAGCCCCGCCCTGCGCAGGCGCTTGTCATCCAGTTCGAAGCTGATGGGCTCGATCAGGTGCAGGTGGCAACCGCTGTTGGCGCAGAGGCGAATGATGTTGCCGGTATTCGGCGGAATTTCTGGTTGAAAAAGGATGACGTGAAACATGCACGGCTCCAGGCGTGAAGATGACGAGCATTCTACCCCTGAACCGGACCTGCGTTCGAAGGCCTTCCCACGGGTGATGCTATCGCTGGCCATTGTCGGCCTGATGGTGGGCTTGATGATCGGCCGCCTGACCACCCCCGATGAGCGGGTGCTGGAGCAGGTTGAGGTGGTACAGGACGGGCTCGACCTGTGGTTCAACGAAGAGCCGAAGCTGCATGGCGAGAACGTCGAGGGGACGGTTGCCGTGCTGTTCGAGGCCCAGGGCAAGGCCCAGCGGGGGCAATTGAGCCTGCAGGGCAAACCGGTGGGCTGGCGTGTGCAGAAAAGCGAGGAAGGGCTGTTGCTGACGGTGGTGGCCGCGCGCCCTCTGCACGGCGAGTGGGCTGGTGCAGAGGACGCTGGGCGTTGGCGTGTGCAGGTGAGGCTGCACGAATAAAAGAGGGGATGTCCCGGCCTGCCTGTACCAGGGTCCCCAAAACTTGCGCTACTGCAAATAAAAGAGGGGTTTTCCCGGCCTGCCTGTACCGAGGACCCCGAAACGGGAGATACAGGACTTATTGCAGGGGGCGTGCCAGTTTTGCAAAACCCGGAAACATTGGCTTTCAGGGCTTTCTTGCCAGGTTTTGAGGGTTTTTGTGCCTTCGTGCGGTGCAGAGGGCACAGGATCGGTGCATTGCGGCTGAAATAAAAAGGGCCGCTCTAAAGCGGCCCCCGTATTCAATGATCTGCGTACAACTCAATGGTCTTCGCTGTCGTCTTCATCGCCGCCGGCGACATTCATCCCCAGCTCCTTGATCTTGCGCGTCAAGGTATTGCGCCCCCAGCCCAGCAACAACGCCGCATCCCGACGCCGCCCGGCCGTGTGCTTGAGGGCGGTCTCGATCATGATCCGTTCGAAACTGGGCACCGCACTGTCGAGCAGGTTCGATTGGCCACGGGCCAGCGCCTGGTCCGCCCACTGGCGCAGCGCCTGTTCCCAGTTGGTCACGGGGGCGGCGTCCTGCGGTAGGTTCAGCAGCTCGGGAGGCAAGTCACCGATCAGCACTTCACGGCTGGACGCCATCACGGTGATCCAGCGGCAGGTGTTTTCCATCTGCCGCACGTTGCCCGGCCACGGCAGGTTGCGGATGAACTCTTCGGTTTCCGGCTTCAGCAGTTTTGGCTCCACCGCCAGCTCCTGCGCGGCGCGGGCGAGGAAGTGGCGGGCGAGCGCAGGGATATCTTCGCGGCGGTCGGCCAGGCGCGGAATGTGGATGCGGATCACATTGAGCCGGTGGAACAAGTCCTCGCGGAACTTGCCAGCCTGCACCAACGACTCCAGGTTCTGGTGGGTGGCGGCAATGATGCGCACATCCACCTTGACCGGCACGTGGCCACCCACCCGGTAGAACTCGCCATCGGCCAGCACCCGCAGCAGGCGGGTCTGGGTGTCGGCGGGCATGTCGCCGATCTCGTCGAGGAACAACGTACCGCCGTCGGCCTGCTCGAAGCGACCGCGGCGCAGGTTGGCCGCACCGGTAAAGGCGCCTTTCTCGTGGCCGAACAGCTCGGACTCCATCAGGTCCTTGGGGATGGCTGCCATGTTCAGGGCAATGAACGGTGACGCCGCACGCGGGCTGTGGCGGTGCAACGCATGCGCCACCAGCTCTTTGCCGGTGCCGGACTCACCGTTGATCAGTACCGTGATGTTGGAGTGGCTCAGGCGACCGATGGCGCGGAACACCTCCTGCATCGCCGGCGCTTCGCCGATGATCTCTGGCGTACGGGCCAAAGCTTGTGGCACATCGAGGCCTTGCTGCTCCTGGGCATGCTGGTTGGCGCGCTTGACCAGCGACACTGCCTCGTCCACGTCGAACGGCTTGGGCAGGTACTCGAATGCGCCGCCCTGGTAGGACGCCACGGCACTGTCAAGGTCGGAGTGAGCGGTCATGATGATGACCGGCAGGCGCGGGTGCTGCTCGCGGATCTGGGCCAGCAGGTCAAGGCCGCTGGTGCCCGGCATGCGGATGTCGGAAATGATCACATCCGGTTGCTGGCGGGCCAGGCGGCCCATCACGCCATCAGCGCTGTCGAAGCTCTGGGTGGTCATGCCTTCCTGTTGCAGGGCTTTTTCCAGGACCCAGCGGATGGAGCGATCATCGTCGACGATCCATACGGTTTCACTTCGGCTCATGAGGCGGTGGCTCCTTGTTCCAGAGGCAGGTAAATCGAGAAGGCGGTATGGCCCGCGTGGCTTTCACACTCGATCAGGCCCTGGTGCTGGCTGATGATGTTCTGGGTGATGGCCAGGCCCAGCCCGGTACCGTCCGGGCGCCCGCTGACCATGGGATAGAAAAGCGTGTCTTGCAGTTCCGACGGGATGCCCGGGCCGTTGTCGATGATCTCGACGCGTGCCACCAGGCGGTGGCGCACATGGCCGATGGTGAACTGGCGCAGCGCACGGCTGCGCAGGGTGATGCGGCCCAGGCGCAGTTCGTTCTGCGAGCTGATCGCCTGCATGGCGTTGCGCACGATGTTCAGCACCGCCTGGATCATCTGCTCACGGTCGATCAGCACATCCGGCAGGCTTGGGTCGTAGTCGCGCACCAACGTGATGCAGCCCTGGCTTTCGGCGTCCACCAGGCTGCAGACCCGCTCCAGCACTTCGTGGATGTTAGTCATGGCCAGCGAGGGCAGTTTGTTCGAGCCCAGCATGCGGTCGACCAGGTTGCGCAGGCGGTCGGCCTCTTCGATGATCACGTTGGTGTAGTCGCGCAGGCCTTCTTCAGGCAGCTCGCGGGCCAACAGCTGCGCCGCGCCGCGGATGCCACCGAGCGGGTTCTTGATCTCGTGGGCCAGGCCACGCACCAGCATCTTGGTGGTTTCCTGCTTGCTCAGCTGGGCTTCTTCCTTGGTGATGCGCAGCAGCCGATCGCGCGGGTGCACCTCGAGCAGCAGCAGGGTCTGGCCCTGGTGCAGAATCGGCGTGACGGCGTAGTCGACGGTGATGGTCTGCCCAGTCAGCGAGGTCAGTTGCGCCTCGCGCTTGGTGAACGGGTGCGCCTGTTCCACCGCCTGGCGCAGCGAGCTGAGCGCTTCGGTCGATTCGGTGAACAACTCGCTGATGAACTGCCCATGGCTGCGCTGGCCACTGACGGCCAACAGCATTTCTGCCGCCGGGTTCATGTATTCCAGGCGCAGCTCGGCGTTCAGCAGGAGCGTGGCGGTGGTCAGGTTGTCCAGAAGCAGACGGTGCTGTGCATCGCTGATGGTCATAAGGCGTCGTTGACCTCTTTTGGCGCTTGCCTGGCACTGGGTGGCCAGAGCCGGGCGCGCTGTGGATCCGCTGATGCCAGGAAAATGCAAGAAACAAACCAAAGCTCCGAAAAGAAGCGAGATTTGCCCATAAAGGCCTGTATCTGCGCACTTTCGGATCAGAAACTCTGGATGAAACGTTTCACTTGACCCAGATTGGGGAGCAAATAGGGGCACGGCTGGCAGTTGTGCACCAAGATAGAGCATAGCGGGAGTGGCGAGGGTTCTGCGTGGGCAGAAACAAAAACGGCCTCCCGAAGGAGGCCGTCTTGATCACGTCATCGGCGCCAGGCGCCGATCAGATCAGCAGCTGTAGTACAGCTCGTATTCCAGCGGGTGCACGAAGGTACGGACCTTGATCTCTTCTTCGCTCTTCAGCTCGATGAAGGCATCGATGAAGTCGTCGGAGAACACGCCGCCCTTGGTCAGGAACGCACGGCCTTTATCCAGCTCTTCCAGGGCCTCTTTCAGGCTGCCGCAGACTTGCGGGATGTCTTTCGCCTCTTCAGGCGGCAGGTCGTACAGGTTCTTGTCGGCAGCATCGCCTGGGTGGATCTTGTTCTGGATGCCGTCCAGGCCAGCCATCAGCAGGGCCGCGAAGGCCAGGTACGGGTTGGCCGATGGGTCCGGGAAGCGCGCTTCGATACGGCGGGCTTTCGGGCTGCCGACGTACGGAATACGGATCGAGGCGGAACGGTTGCGCGCCGAGTAGGCCAGCATCACCGGGGCTTCGAAGCCTGGGACCAGACGCTTGTAGGAGTTGGTCGACGGGTTGGTGAAGCCGTTCAGGGCCTTACCGTGCTTGATGATACCGCCGATGAAGTACAGGGCGGTGTCGGACAGGCCGGCATAGCCTTCACCCGAGAAGGTGTTCTTGCCGTCTTTCCAGATCGACATGTGCACGTGCATGCCCGAGCCGTTGTCGCCGTACAGTGGCTTCGGCATGAAGGTGGCGGTACGGCCGTAGGCGTCGGCAACGTTGTGCACGACGTACTTCAGGGCCTGTACTTCGTCAGCCTTCTTCACCAGGGTGTTGAACTTGACGCCGATTTCGTTCTGGCCGGCAGTCGCCACTTCGTGGTGGTGAACTTCAACGGTCTGACCCATTTCTTCCAGTGCGTTGCACATGGCAGTACGGATTTCGTGGTCGTGGTCGAACGGCGGAACTGGGAAGTAGCCGCCTTTGACGCCAGGACGGTGGCCTTTGTTGCCGCCTTCCACGTCAGCGCCAGTCATCCACGAGCCTTGCTCGGAGAAGATCTTGAACATCGAGCCGGAGATGTCCGACTGGAACTTCACTTCGTCGAAGATGAAGAACTCAGGCTCTGGGCCGGCGAATACGGTGTCACCGATGCCGGTGCTCTTCAGGTACTCTTCGGCGCGCTTGGCGATGCCGCGTGGGTCGCGATCGTAGCCCTGCATGCTCGACGGGTCGACGATGTCGCAGGTGATGATCAGGGTTGGCTCTTCGGTGAACGGGTCCAGCACGGCGGTGTCATCGACCGGCATCAGGATCATGTCGGAGGCTTCGATGCCTTTCCAGCCAGCGATGGAGGAACCGTCGAACATCTTGCCGACTTCGAAGAAATCTTCGTCCAGGCCATCACGCGCCGGCATGGTCACGTGGTGCTGAATGCCTTTGGTGTCCGTGAAACGCAGATCAATCCACTTGACGTCATGATCTTTGATGAGTTGAACCGACTTCGACATGTTGTCCTCCGGATGGTCTAGAGCGCGGTGGGCCGCTGCCCTGGAAAAAGGGTGTTGCCGGGCGCGGATAGTCGGCCAAGCTTACCTGCCTCACAAGGGAGCAAATTGCATGCCAGTGCCCGAAAATGGCGAGGGCGGGATAAAAGAGGGCGTTTGCGGGCATCTGGCGACAGGGTAGCGGGGAAAAGTGCACCCTTAAGATGCGGTTTTTAGTATCAGTGCACCAATAGTGTGCACGTGCTTGGTGTTGTGCTTTCTTTGAGGGCCTCTTCGCGGGTGAACCCGCTCCCACAGGGACCGCAGGGATTTCGAAGATTGTGCAATCCCCTGTAGGAGCGGGTTTACCCGCGAAAGGGCCGTAACAGGCGCCACAAAACTCGGCTCCTGCATTTATCTCAAAGCTTCTGATCAAAAGTTGGTCAAATCCTGAGCAATTTCCGATATAATTCGCGCCCCTCATTTTCGGCAGGCCCTGCGCGCGCTGTTAACCAATGAAACTTATCGTCAAAGTCTTCCCAGAAATCACCATCAAGAGCCGGCCGGTGCGCAAGCGCTTCATCCGTCAGCTCGGCAAGAACATCCGCAACGTGCTCAAGGATCTGGATCCTGAGCTCGCGGTCGATGGTGTCTGGGACAATCTCGAAGTGGTCACCCGCGTCGAAGACGAGAAGGTCCAGCGCGAGATGATCGAGCGCCTCACCTGCACGCCGGGTATCACCCACTTCCTGCAGGTCGAGGAATACCCGCTCGGCGACTTCGACGACATCGTCGAGAAGTGCAAGCAGCACTTCGGTCACTTGCTGGCGGGCAAGCACTTCGCCGTACGCTGCAAGCGCGGCGGCCACCACGACTTCACGTCGATGGACGTCGACCGCTACGTCGGCAGCCAGCTGCGTCAGCAGTGCGGCGCCGCCGGCATCGAGCTGAAGAACCCGGAAGTCCTGGTGCGCATCGAAATTCGCAACCAGCGCCTGTACGTGATCCACAACCAGCACCAGGGCATCGGCGGCTATCCGCTGGGCGCCCTGGAGCAAACCCTGGTACTGATGTCCGGTGGCTTCGACTCCACCGTGGCGGCCTACCAGATGATGCGCCGTGGCCTGATGACCCACTTCTGCTTCTTCAACCTCGGCGGCCGTGCCCACGAGCTGGGGGTGATGGAAGTTGCCCACTACCTGTGGAAAAAGTACGGCAGCAGCCAGCGCGTGCTGTTCATCAGCGTGCCGTTCGAAGAAGTGGTCGGCGAGATCCTCAACAAGGTCGACAACAGCTACATGGGCGTGACCCTCAAGCGCATGATGTTGCGCGGCGCCGCCCATATGGCCGACCGCTTGCAGATCGACGCGCTGGTCACCGGCGAGGCAATTTCCCAGGTCTCCAGCCAGACCCTGCCGAACCTGTCGATCATCGACTCGGCGACCGACAAGCTGGTGCTGCGCCCGCTGCTGGCCAGCCACAAGCAGGACATCATCGACCAGGCCACCGAAATCGGCACCGCCGACTTCGCCAAGCACATGCCTGAATACTGCGGCGTGATCTCGGTAAACCCGACCACCCACGCCAAGCGTCACCGCATGGAGCACGAAGAGAAGCAATTCGACATGGCCGTGCTGGAGCGCGCCCTCGAACGCGCCAAGTTCATCTCGATCGACCACGTGATCGATGAGCTGGGCAAGGACGTCGAGGTGGAAGAAGTGCGCGAAGCGCTGCCTGGCCAGATCGTCATCGACATCCGTCACCCCGATGCCCAGGAAGACGAACCCCTGGTGATCGAGGGCATCGAAGTCCAGGTGATGCCATTTTATGCAATTAATAGTCGCTTCAAGCAGCTGGATGAAACACGCCAGTACCTGCTGTATTGCGACAAGGGTGTGATGAGCCGACTGCACGCACACCACCTGCTCAGTGAGGGACATGCCAATGTGCGTGTTTATCGTCCGGCATAAGACGCCAGGGCTGTATGGCGGCAGCATCCGCCATCGCCCTCCCGACCACCGGGCCTGCTGAGCCTTATACCTTACATATTGGTCGCCTAGACTAGGCGGCAACCGAATCCTCTGATCGAGATACACTTGTGATCGAAAATCTGCGTAACATCGCCATCATCGCCCACGTTGACCATGGTAAAACCACGTTGGTCGACAAACTCCTGCGTCAGTCCGGCACTCTGGAGCGTAACGAGCTCAACGACGAGCGCGTCATGGACTCCAACGACCAGGAAAAAGAGCGCGGTATTACCATTCTGGCGAAAAACACCGCCATCAACTGGAACGGCTACCACATCAACATCGTCGACACCCCCGGCCACGCCGACTTCGGTGGCGAGGTTGAGCGTGTAATGTCGATGGTCGACTCCGTGCTGCTGCTGGTCGACGCTCAAGACGGCCCGATGCCGCAAACCCGCTTCGTGACCAAAAAGGCCTTCGAAGCTGGCCTGAAGCCAATCGTTGTCATCAACAAGGTTGACCGCCCGGGCGCGCGTCCTGACTGGGTTCTGGACCAGATCTTCGACCTGTTCGACAACCTCGGTGCCACCGACGAACAGCTGGACTTCAAAGTCGTCTACGCCTCGGCCCTGAACGGCATCGCCGGTCTGGACCACACCGAAATGGGCGAAGACATGACTGCCCTGTACCAGGCTGTCATCGACCACGTTCCAGCGCCAGCTGTTGACCGTGACGGCCCGTTCCAGATGCAGATCTCCGCTCTGGACTACAACAGCTTCCTGGGTGTTATCGGTGTTGGCCGTATTGCCCGTGGTCGCATCAAGCCGAACACCCCGGTTGTTGCCATCGACGCTGACGGCAAGAAGCGTAACGGCCGTATCCTCAAGCTGATGGGCCACCACGGCCTGCACCGCGTCGATGTCGAAGAAGCCCAAGCTGGCGACATCGTCTGCATCAGCGGTTTCGACGAGCTGTTCATCTCCGACACCCTGTGCGACCCGACTGCCGTTGAGGCGATGAAGCCGCTGACCGTTGACGAGCCTACCGTTTCGATGACCTTCCAGGTCAACGACTCGCCGTTCTGCGGCAAGGAAGGCAAGTTCGTCACCAGCCGTAACATCAAGGACCGTCTGGACAAAGAGCTGCTGTACAACGTTGCCCTGCGCGTTGAAGAAACCGACTCCCCAGACAAGTTCAAAGTCTCGGGCCGTGGTGAGCTGCACCTCTCGGTACTGATCGAAACCATGCGTCGCGAAGGCTTCGAGCTGGCCCTGGGCCGCCCAGAAGTGATCATCCGCGAAGTGGACGGCGTGAAGCAGGAACCGTTCGAAAACGTCACCATCGACATCCCTGAAGAAGCCCAGGGCAAGGTCATGGAAGAGATGGGTCTGCGTAAAGGCGACCTGACCAACATGGTTCCGGATGGCAAGGGCCGTGTACGCCTGGAATACAACATCCCGGCGCGTGGTCTGATCGGTTTCCGTAACCAGTTCCTGACCCTGACCAACGGTGCAGGCATCCTGACTTCGATCTTCGATCGCTACGACACCGTGAAGTCCGGCCACATGTCCGGCCGTCAGAACGGCGTACTGGTTTCGGTCGAAACCGGCAAGGCGCTGACCTACTCGCTGGAAACCCTCCAGGCGCGTGGCAAGCTGTTTGTCGAGCACGGTCAAGAGATCTACAACGGTCAGATCATCGGCCAGAACAGCCGCGACAACGACCTGGGCGTCAACCCTACCAAGGGCAAGAAGCTCGACAACATGCGTGCTTCGGGTAAAGACGAAGTCATCGCCCTGGTTCCGCCTGTTCGCTTCACCCTGGAACAGGCTCTGGAATACATCCAGGAAGACGAGCTGTGCGAAGTCACGCCGAAGTCCATCCGTCTTCGCAAGAAGATCCTGGACGAAAGCGAGCGTACCCGCGCTGCCAAGAAAGCCAAGAACAGCTGATTTAGCTGTGGCTGAATGAAAACGCCCCCGGTCGAAAGGCCGGGGGCGTTTTTGTTTGTCTGCAGATTTTGTACTGTCTGTGCTGGCCTCTTCGCGGGTAAACCCGCTCCCACAGGTACTGCGCAGGCATTGAAGGTTGCGCAAACCCTGTGGGAGCGGGTTTACCCGCGAAGAGGCCGGAGCAGGCTATCGGTCAGCGACCAACCACCTTGGGCTTGTAAGCACAATACCCCGGCCGCGGCCCAACCTTGGGGTGGTTGCGGCAGGTGTCCGGACGCTTGTCATAAATGGTGCACAGCCGGCTCTTACGATCCAGGTACATGCAGTCATCGTTGCTCATCCGGGTCAGGGTGAATATGCCTGACTTCTGGTTGAAGCGTTCGATGATGCCTTCCTTCTGCAGGCGTTTGGCCACGTTTTTGGGCGGTTCGTCTTTTTCGAACTCGTCTACCACGCCAATGCGGATCAGATCCTTGATCTTCACCTCCACCGGCAGGGTGCAACAGGTCGAGTGGCAGCCACCGCACATGTGGCTGGCATAGCGCTGCCAAGTCTCCAGGCGGTCGACTTCGGCGGCGGCGATCAGGGTCGTTTTCATCGTTATGGGGGTGAATCACGGGCTTGGGGCGCGCGATGATACCGGAGTTGTTCAATTTGTGAACAACCTTTTGCCCGATTCACGGTGTTGATTCAGTGTTCAGGCATGAAAACTGCGAACAGGAACGGTAAGTCCCTGTCGAAGGGTCTAGTCTCTTCACTCTCCCTCCGTATTCGTCAACTTGCCCGAGGATGCCGCATGTCCCAGGAACCCAAAGCACGTGACGCCGAGGTGGCCGATTTTCGCGCCGCTGTACTGGATAAGCTGACCTACGCGGTCGGCAAGGACCCCGAGCATGCCTTCGACCATGACTGGTTCGAAGCCATTGCCCTGGCCGCGCGTGATCACATGGTCGATCACTGGATGGACCACACCCGTCAGGCCTACCGGCGCAGTCAAAAGCGGGTGTATTACCTTTCTCTGGAATTTCTCATCGGGCGGCTGCTGTACGACAGCCTGAGCAACCTGGGCTTGCTGGACATCGCCCGTGAAGCCCTTGATGGCCTGGATGTCGACCTGGAGCGTATCCGCCTGCTCGAGCCGGATGCGGCGCTGGGCAACGGTGGCCTGGGGCGGCTCGCCGCTTGCTTCATGGAAAGCATGTCGACCCTGGGCATCGCCGCCCACGGCTACGGCATCCGCTACGAGCACGGCCTGTTTCGCCAGGCGGTGGTTGATGGCTGGCAGCAGGAGCAGACCGAAAACTGGCTGGACTTTGGCAACCCCTGGGAGTTCGAACGCGCCGAGGTGATCTACCCGATCAGTTTCGGCGGCAGCGTCGAAACGGTGCAAGACACCCACGGCCAGCAACGGCAAGTGTGGTGGCCTGGCGAGACGGTGCGCGCGGTGGCCTATGACACGCCGGTGGTCGGCTGGCGTGGCGCCAGCGTCAACACCTTGCGCCTGTGGCGTGCCCGGGCGCTGGAAGAGCTGCACCTGGAGCGCTTCAACGCCGGTGACCACCTGGGCGCGGTCGCCGAAGTGGCCCGTGCCGAGAGCATCTCACGCGTTCTCTACCCGGCCGACAGCACCGAAGCTGGCCAGGAACTGCGCCTGCGCCAGGAATACTTCTTCGTTTCGGCCTCGCTGCAGGACCTGCTGCGGCGCCACCTGAACATGCACAAGGACTTGCTCAACCTGCCCGATGCGGCGGCGATCCAGCTCAACGACACGCACCCGTCGATTGCCGTGGCCGAGTTGATGCGCCTGCTGGTCGACCAGCATGAAATCCCGTGGGAAAAGGCCTGGGAGCTGACCGTCGGCACCCTGGCCTACACCAACCACACCCTGCTGCCCGAGGCATTGGAAACTTGGCCGGTGGCGCTGATGGAGCGCATGCTGCCGCGGCACATGCAGATCATCTACTTGATCAACGCCTACCATATCGACGCCCTGCGCGCGAAAGGCCTGCACGACTTCGACGTGCTGCGGGCGGTGTCGTTGATCGAGGAGGAAAACGGCCGCCGGGTACGCATGGGCAACCTGGCGTTTCTGGGGTCGCACAGCGTCAACGGCGTGTCGGCACTGCACAGCAAGTTGATGAAGAGCACGGTGTTCGCCGAGCTGCACAAGCTCTACCCGCAGCGAATCAACAACAAGACCAACGGCATCACGTTCCGGCGTTGGCTGTACCAGTCCAACCCGCAATTGACCGAAATGCTGGTCGAGGCGCTGGGCCCGGAGCTCAAGGACGACCCGGAAGGGTTGCTCGCCAACCTGGTGCCGTTTGCCGACAAGAGCAGCTTCCGCAAGCAGTTCGCCGCCCAGCGCCTGCACAGCAAGCGCGCCCTGGCCAGCATCATCCAGGACCGTATCGGCGTGACGGTCAACCCGGAGGCGCTGTTCGATGTGCAGGTCAAGCGCATCCACGAATACAAGCGCCAACTGCTCAACCTGTTGCACACCGTGGCCTTGTACCAGGCCATACGCAACGACCCGGGCACCAACTGGGTGCCGAGAGTGAAGATTTTCGCCGGCAAGGCTGCGGCCAGCTATCACCAGGCCAAGCTGATCATCAAATTGGCCAACGACATCGCTCGGGTGGTGAACAACGACCCGACCGTGCGCGGCCTGCTCAAGGTGGTGTTCCTGCCCAACTACAACGTCAGCCTGGCCGAGAGCATCATCCCGGCGGCGGACCTGTCCGAGCAGATTTCTACCGCCGGCTATGAAGCATCGGGTACCAGCAACATGAAGTTCGGCCTCAATGGCGCGCTGACCATCGGCACGCTGGACGGTGCCAACGTCGAGATGTGCGAGCACGTGGGGGCCGACAACATGTTCATCTTTGGCCTGACGGCGCAGCAGGTCGAGGCGCGGCGGCGAGCGGGAGACTTTGGCGCCAGTGTGGCGATTGCCGAGTCGAGCCGCTTGAACGACGTGCTTCAGTCGATTCGCAGCGGGGTGTTCTCGCCTGATGATCCCTCGCGCTATACCGGGTTGATCGATGGGCTGGTGGCGTATGACCGCTTCCTGGTGTGCGCCGATTTCGATGCTTACTGGGATGCTCAGCGGCGGGTCGAGGAGCTGTGGCATACGCCGCAGGAATGGTGGCGGATGGCGGTGCTGAACACGGCAAAGATGGGCTGGTTTTCGTCGGACCGGACCATCCGGGAGTATGCGGGGGAGATCTGGAAGGCACTGGATTGAGCATGGGGCCGCGGTGCGGCCCATTCGCGGGGCAAGCCCGCTCCCACAGGATCTGCGTTGCCTTGAAGGCTGCGCAAAACCTGTGGGAGCGGGCTTGCCCGCGAATGAGGCGCACAGCGGCCCCAGTCGACAGCCGGCCTGGCAAAGGCTGAACTACCGACCTATTGTGCCGTCAGACAGCCCAGGCGAGTCTCATCACTCGCTAGCATCGCACTCTCCCTGTAAACTGCGGGGGTTTTTCTCCCCCTTTCCATTTCGGAGCCATACATGTCCCGCGTTACCCTGAGTCGCTATCTGATTGAGCAGACCCGCAGCAACAATACCCCTGCCGATCTGCGCTTCCTGATCGAAGTGGTGGCGCGCGCGTGCAAAGAGATCAGCCACCACGTGTCCAAAGGCGCCCTGGGCGGCGTACTGGGCAGCATGGGCACCGAAAACGTGCAAGGCGAAGTACAGAAGAAGCTGGACGTTATCTCCAACGACATCCTGCTGGAGGCCAACGAGTGGGGCGGCCACCTGGCCGGCATGGCGTCCGAAGAAATGGACAACGCCTACCAGATCCCAGGCAAATACCCGAAAGGCGCCTACCTGCTGGTCTTCGACCCGCTGGACGGCTCGTCTAACATCGACGTCAACGTTTCGGTCGGCACCATCTTCTCGGTACTGCGTTGCCCTAACCAGTACCTGAGCCAGAACGAAAGCCTCAACGAAGAAGCGTTCCTGCAGCCAGGCACCGAGCAGGTTGCTGCCGGTTATGCCATCTACGGCCCGCAGACCATGCTGATCCTGACCCTGGGTAATGGCGTCAAAGGCTTTACCCTGGACCGCGAACTGGGCAGCTTCGTCCTGACCCACGAAAATATCCAGGTACCGGCCACCACCGCTGAATTCGCCATCAACATGTCCAACCAGCGCCACTGGGAAGCCCCGGTACAGCGTTACGTGGACGAACTGCTGGCCGGTGAAACCGGTCCGCTGAAAAAGAACTACAACATGCGTTGGATCGCCTCGATGGTCGCCGACGTGCACCGCATCCTGACCCGTGGCGGCCTGTTCATGTACCCGCGTGACGCTCGCGACCCGAGCAAGCCGGGCAAGCTGCGCCTGATGTACGAAGCCAACCCGATGTCGTTCATCATCGAGCAGGCTGGCGGCGCATCCACCAATGGTTACGATCGTATCCTCGACATCAAGCCAGAGAGCCTGCACCAGCGCGTGTCGGTCATCCTCGGCTCGAAGGAAGAGGTCGAGCGCGTCACCGCGTATCACAAGGAGTAAGTCATGCTCGCACCTTGGCAGCCGTTGCTGGAGTGGTGGTTCGGTTGGGGCACCAGTCCCCAGGCCGTGGCTGACGAGATGAGCACGCTGTGGTTCGGCAAGCATCACGATGCCGAGGCCCAGGCGCTGTTTGGCGACTTGGTCGAACACGCCCTGACCGGCGGGCTCGAAGAGTGGCAGCAGAGCCCGCAAGGCTGGCTCGGCCTGCTGATCCTGCTGGACCAGCTGCCTCGCATGATTTACCGCGACACGCCGCGCGCCTTCGAGGGCGACCGGCGTGCGCAGGTGGTGGCCATGCAGGGCCTGCAAAAAGGCTGGGATTACCAGTTGCTGCCGATCCAGCGGGTGTTCGTGCTGCTGGTGCTGGAGCATGCCGAGGTGCTGGACTGGCAAAACCTGTGCGTCGAACGTTATCAGATGCTGCTGGACGAGCAACCTGAGGCCAATCGCCGGTTGTTCGAGGGGTTCCTCGACTACGCCGAGCAGCACCAGCGGGTGATTGCCCGGTTCGGGCGCTTCCCGCACCGCAACCTGATGCTGGAGCGGCCGAGCACCAGCGAAGAGATGGACTTTTTGCTGGAGCCTGGCTCCAGGTTCTGATTGCCACTGGGCCTGCTGCGCAGGCCTGTCGCGACACAAAAACCGCGCGTGCATCTGCAGGCGCGGTTTTTTTGTGCCTGCCATTGGCCAGCCGACCAATGGTGTAGGTGAAAAGGGGGGAGGGCAGGGAACCAGGGAGGGATTTTCCCGTCGAAGGTCACTGCAGGCCACTCGCCTGTATCCCCTGTTCAGGAGTGTCCTTCATGTCGTTGCGTTCCCTCGCCCTGTTGTCCCTGTGCGTCGTTCTGACCGCGTGCAGCAAGATCAACCAGGAAAACTATTCCAAGCTCAAGGCCGGTATGAACAAGGCCGAGGTCGAGCAATTGCTCGGCACGCCCACCGAGTGCTCTGGCGCACTGGGCATGAGCAGCTGTACCTGGGGGGACGAGAAGAGCTTTATCAGCGTGCAATACGCGGCCGACAAAGTACTGATGTATTCAGGGCAGGGCCTCAAATGAGGCGTGTCCACCTGCTGCTGGGGGTGTGCCTGGTAATGCTGCTGGGCGGCTGCGCTACGGCTGCGCATGACCCGCTGGCGCCGAAAACCGCCGGCAATGTCGACCTCAAGCGCTACCAGGGCAAATGGTACGAGCTGGCGCGCCTGCCGATGCGCTACCAAGAGGGCTGCGAGCAGTCCGAGGCGCATTACAACCTGAAGCAGGACGGCACGTTTGGCGTGCTCAATCGCTGCCGCACGATCGGTGACGAATGGCTGCGCGCCGAGGGGCATGCCAACATCCAGGAGCCGGGGCATACCGACAAGCTGTGGGTCGAGTTCGATAACTGGTTCACGCGCCTGGTGCCAGGTGTGGCGAGAGGCGAGTACTGGATTCTGTACGTGGACGACCGCTACCACACGGCGATCGTCGGCAGCCCGGACCGCAAATACCTGTGGATCCTGTCCCGTACACCGAGCCTGCCAGCCTGGCAGCGCGAAAGCTTGCTGGCCAAGGCACGGCAGCAGGGGTATGACACCAGCCGGCTGATCTGGCGCACGGCTGACCAGCAGATCGTCAAGTCTCATTGATGCCATTCACGCTGTGCGTGTAGGAGCAGCCTTGTGCTGCGAAGAGGCCGGTAGGCATTCAGCAAATGCTGGGGTAATACCGGCCTCTTCGCAGCACAAGGCTGCATCTACCCTCAGTTCAGCAGTTGACGCAGAACCTCGACGAACGCCCGCGCGCTTTCCTCTTCCTGTGCATGGCGCCCCTGGCGCACTACCCATTGCCCGTTAACCATCACATCGCGCACCTGGCGATCGCCGCCCGCGAACAGCCAGCGGTTGAGAATCGCATCGCCCTTTGCCGTGGCGATGTACGGGTCCTGCCCGTCGAGCACCAGCCAGTCGGCTCGCTTGCCCACTGCCAACTCGCCGACCGCTTGCCCAAGCGCCTGGGCGCCGCCGCTCAAGGCCGCGTCATACAGCGTGCGGCCGACCATCGGTTGGTCGCTGCCGTACAACCGGTTGCGCCGTTGATCGCGTAGCCGCTGGCCATACTCCAGCCAACGCAGCTCCTCCACCACGCTGAGCGACACATGGCTGTCCGAGCCAATGCCCATGCGCCCACCTTGTGCCAGGTAATCCACCGCCGGGAAGATACCGTCGCCCAGGTTGGCCTCGGTGGTCAGGCACAGGCCTGCCACCGCGCCGCTGCGGGCCATGGCGGTAACCTCATCAGCTTCGGCATGGGTGGCATGCACCAGGCACCAGCGCGCGTTCACGTCGACATGTTCGTACAGCCACTGCAGCGGGCGGCGGCCGCTCCAGGCCAGGCAGTCGTCGACTTCCTTCTGTTGTTCGGCAATGTGGATATGCACCGGGCTGTGCGGGCTGCCAGCCTCCAGCACATGGGCGATCTGCCCTGGCGTGACCGCCCGTAGCGAGTGGAAGCACAGGCCCAGTTGCTGTGCCGGCTGCGCGGCCAGCAGGGGGGCGAGCTGTGCCTGCAGGCGCAGGTACTGCTCGGTGGAATTGATGAACCGCCGTTGCCCTTCGTTCGGAGCCTGGCCGCCGAAGCCGGCGTGGCTGTAGAGCACCGGCAGCAGGGTCAGGCCGATGCCGCTGCTGGCTGCCGCAGCGCTGATGCGCCGGGACAATTCGGCAGGGTCAGCGTAGGGCTTGCCGGCCTGGTCGTGGTGCACGTAGTGGAACTCGGCCACCGAGGTGTAGCCGGCCTTGAGCATCTCGATATACAGCTGGCGCGCGATGACCTGCAGTTGTTCCGGGGTGATCTGGCCCACCAGGCGGTACATCAGGTCACGCCAGGTCCAGAAGCTGTCGTTGGGGTTGCCCGCCACTTCCGCCAGCCCCGCCATGGCGCGTTGAAACGCATGGGAATGCAGGTTGGGCATGCCCGGCAGCAGCGGGCCTGCCAGCCGTTCGGCGCCTTCGGCCGAAGCATCGGGCTCGATACGGGCCACGCTGCCATCGCTGGCGACCTCGATTCGGACATTGCTGGCCCACCCATTGGGCAGCAGGGCGCGTTCGGCGAAGTAGGCGGACATCGGTGAAATCCTGTTATTGTTAACTTGTATATACATATACAGGCGTTTGCCTGCCGGGTAAACTGCGGCAAGCTACCGCTCATTCAATCGCACAAGGATCCAACGCCGTGCCGACACCTCCTGTCTCCGCGCTGGTTGCCCAGATGGGCGAGGGCCCGGCGCCGCTGTACGCGCGGGTCAAACAGATGATCATCCAGCACATCGACAACGGCAGCTGGCCGCCTCATCACCGGGTCCCTTCGGAAAGCGAACTGGTCAGCCAACTGGGCTTCAGCCGCATGACCATCAACCGCGCCCTGCGTGAGCTCACGGCCGAAGGCTTGCTGGTGCGCATGCAAGGGGTCGGCACGTTCGTCGCCGAGCCCAAGAGCCGTTCGGCGCTGTTCGAGGTCAACAACATCGCCGACGAAATCGCCGGGCGTGGCCACCAGCATAGCTGCCAGGTGATCACCCTTACCGAAGAAGCGGCCGGCTCCGAGCGCGCCCTCGCGCTGGACATGCGCGAAGGCCAGCGGGTGTTCCATTCGCTGATCGTGCACTACGAAAATGGCATCCCGGTGCAAATCGAGGACCGCTACGTCAACGCAGCGATCGCCCCTGATTACCTCAAGCAGGATTTCACCCGGCAGACGCCTTACGCCTACTTGTCCCAGGTCGCACCGTTGACCGAGGGTGAGCACGTGGTTGAGGCGATCCTGGCGGAGCCGCACGAGTGCCAGTTGTTGCAGATCGAGCGGGGCGAGCCATGCCTGCTGATTCGCCGCCGCACCTGGTCCGGTCGCCAGCCGGTCACCGCTGCGCGGTTGATCCACCCCGGTTCCCGTCATCGCCTTGAAGGACGTTTCAGCAAATGAGCCAGATGCAGGTGTTGCGTGCGCAGGGGTACCCGCGCATGCCGTGGAAGAACGGCGGGGGCTTCACCGAGGAAATCACCCGCGACAGCGGCGAGGGCCTCGACGGGTTCGGCTGGCGTTTGTCGATTGCCGATATCGAAGAGTCAGGCGGGTTCTCGTCGTTCGCCGGTTACCAGCGGATCATCACCGTGCTGCAGGGCGATGGCATGCGCCTGTTGGTCGATGGCCAGGCCAGTCGGCCGCTGTTGCCGTTCGATGCCTTTGCGTTTGCCGGCGAGAGCCAAGTCAGTTGCAAGCTGCTAGGTGGGGCGATTCGTGATTTCAACCTGATCTATTCGCCGCAGCGCTATCGGGCGCGGTTGCAGTGGTTCGATGGTACCCACCGGCTGTTCAGTTCGGCGTCGACGCTGTTGTTGTTTGCGGCCAGTAGCCAGGTCGAGGTGGCCATGGCGGGGCGTGAGATGCAGCGGCTGGGGTTGTATGACTGCCTGCGGCTGGAGGGTAACGATGAATTGCTGGGGCTGGAGGTTCAGGGGCGTTTTTGCCTGATCGAGCTGACAGCGCGCTGATCTCATTGCCGTGGAACTGGGGCTGCTGTGCAGCCCAATCGCCGGCAAGCCGGCTCCCACAGGGTCTTTGTGGGAGCCGGCTTGCCGGCGATTGGGTCGCGCAGCGGCCCCTTTGCATTTTGGAAGGAAAAATTTGGTTGTCCATGCTTGTACATACAAGTAAAGGTGTGTTTGTATGTTGACCACGACACACCTGCCCGCGGACGACCGCAGAGGACCCTTCCCGTGACCGACAACAACAAATACCGTGACGTTGAAATCCGTGCCCCACGTGGCAACAAGCTGACCGCCAAAAGCTGGCTGACCGAAGCGCCACTGCGCATGCTGATGAACAACCTCGATCCGCAGGTCGCCGAAAACCCGAAAGAACTGGTGGTCTACGGTGGTATTGGCCGCGCTGCCCGCAACTGGGCCTGCTACGACAAGATCGTCGAGACCTTGACCCGCCTGGAAGACGACGAAACCCTGCTGGTGCAGTCGGGCAAGCCGGTCGGCGTGTTCAAGACCCACAGCAACGCCCCCCGCGTACTGATCGCCAACTCCAACCTGGTGCCGCACTGGGCTAACTGGGAACACTTCAATGAACTGGATGCCAAGGGCCTGGCCATGTACGGCCAGATGACCGCCGGCAGCTGGATCTACATCGGCAGCCAGGGCATCGTCCAGGGCACCTACGAAACCTTCGTCGAGGCCGGCCGCCAGCACTACGGTGGCAGCCTCAAAGGCAAGTGGGTACTGACCGCAGGCCTCGGCGGCATGGGCGGCGCCCAGCCACTGGCCGCGACCCTGGCCGGCGCGTGCTCGCTGAACATCGAATGCCAGCAGAGCCGTATCGATTTCCGTCTGGAAACCCGCTACGTCGACGAGCAGGCCAACGACCTCGACGACGCCCTGGCGCGCATCGCCAAGTACACCGCCGAAGGCAAGGCCATCTCTATCGCCTTGCACGGTAACGCCGCTGAAATCCTGCCTGAGCTGGTCAAGCGTGGCGTGCGCCCGGACATGGTCACCGACCAGACCAGCGCCCACGACCCGCTCAACGGCTACCTGCCGGCCGGCTGGACCTGGGAGCAGTACCGCGACCGCGCGCAGACCGAACCGGCTGCGGTGGTCAAGGCTGCCAAGCAGTCCATGGCTGTGCACGTACAGGCCATGCTCGACTTCCAGAAGCAGGGCATCCCGACCTTCGACTACGGCAACAACATTCGCCAGATGGCCAAGGAAGAGGGCGTGGCCAACGCCTTTGATTTCCCAGGCTTCGTACCGGCCTACATTCGCCCGCTGTTCTGCCGCGGCGTAGGCCCGTTCCGCTGGGCCGCGCTGTCTGGCGAAGCCGATGACATCTACAAGACCGACGCCAAGGTCAAAGAACTGATCCCCGACGACGCCCACCTGCACCGCTGGCTGGACATGGCCCGCGAGCGCATCAGCTTCCAAGGCCTGCCAGCGCGTATCTGCTGGGTCGGCCTGGGCCTGCGCGCCAAGCTGGGCCTGGCGTTCAACGAAATGGTCCGCAGCGGCGAGCTGTCGGCGCCGATCGTGATTGGCCGCGACCACCTGGACTCCGGTTCGGTATCGAGCCCCAACCGCGAAACCGAAGCCATGCGTGACGGCTCCGACGCCGTCTCCGACTGGCCGTTGCTCAATGCCCTGCTCAACACCGCCAGCGGCGCCACCTGGGTGTCGCTGCACCACGGCGGCGGCGTAGGCATGGGCTTCTCGCAGCACTCGGGCATGGTCATCGTCTGCGACGGTACCGATGAAGCCGCCGAGCGCATCGCCCGCGTGCTGACCAACGACCCAGGCACCGGCGTTATGCGCCATGCCGATGCCGGCTACGACATCGCCGTCGATTGCGCCAAAGAGCAAGGCCTCGACCTGCCAATGATCACGGGCTGATCGCTGCACTTTGAGTGATACTGAACAACAAGAAGGGGCCTGCGGGCCCCGACAGAATGGAGTAGCGAAGTGACCGAACTGACCCTCAAGCCTGGCACCCTGACCCTGGCCCAGCTGCGCGCGATCCACGCCGCACCCGTGCGCCTGCGCCTGGATGCCAGCGCCGACCAGCCGATCAACGACAGCGTTGCCTGCGTCGAACAGATTCTTGCCGAAGACCGCACCGCCTACGGCATCAACACCGGTTTCGGCCTGCTGGCCTCGACCCGCATTGCCAGCCACGACCTGGAAAACCTGCAGCGCTCGCTGGTGCTGTCCCACGCCGCCGGCATCGGCGCGCCGCTGGACGACGACCTGGTGCGCTTGATCATGGTGCTCAAGATCAACAGCCTCAGCCGTGGTTTCTCCGGTATCCGCCGCAAGGTGATCGATGCACTGATCGCCCTGGTCAACGCCGAAGTCTACCCACACATCCCGCTCAAAGGCTCGGTCGGTGCATCCGGCGACCTGGCACCGCTGGCGCACATGTCGCTGGTGCTGCTCGGCGAAGGCAAGGCGCGCTACAAGGGCCAGTGGCTGTCGGCCACCGAAGCCCTGGCCGTTGCTGGCCTGGAACCTCTGACCCTGGCCGCCAAAGAGGGCTTGGCCCTGCTCAACGGCACCCAGGCGTCCTCGGCCTACGCCTTGCGCGGGCTGTTCTACGCCGAAGACCTGTACGCCGCTGCCATTGCCTGCGGTGGCCTGACCGTCGAAGCGGCGCTGGGCTCGCGTTCGCCGTTCGATGCACGGGTGCATGCCGTGCGTGGCCAGCGTGGCCAGATCGACACCGCCGCGTGCTTCCGCGACCTGCTGGGTGAAACCAGCGAAGTCTCGCAATCGCACAAGAACTGCGACAAGGTCCAAGACCCGTACTCGCTGCGCTGCCAGCCACAGGTCATGGGCGCTTGCCTGACCCAGCTACGCCAGGCTGCCGAAGTGCTGGGCATCGAAGCCAACGCCGTGTCCGACAACCCGCTGGTGTTCGCGGCTGAAGGTGACGTGATCTCGGGCGGTAACTTCCACGCAGAGCCGGTGGCCATGGCCGCTGACAACCTGGCCCTGGCCATCGCCGAAATCGGCTCGCTGAGCGAGCGCCGCATTTCGCTGATGATGGACAAGCACATGTCCCAACTGCCGCCGTTCCTGGTGGAAAACGGTGGGGTCAACTCCGGCTTCATGATCGCCCAGGTCACCGCTGCTGCGCTGGCCAGCGAGAACAAGGCGCTGTCGCACCCGCACAGCGTCGACAGTCTGCCCACCTCGGCCAACCAGGAAGACCACGTGTCGATGGCCCCGGCGGCGGGCAAGCGCCTGTGGGAAATGGCCGAGAACACCCGTGGCGTGCTGGCCATCGAGTGGTTGGGCGCCTGCCAGGGCCTGGACCTGCGCAAAGGGCTGAAGACCTCCGCCAAGCTGGAGCAGGCGCGTCAGGCGCTGCGCAGCGAAGTGCCGCACTACGACCGCGACCGGTTCTTTGCGCCGGATATCGAGAAGGCTGTCGAACTGCTGGCCAAGGGCAGCCTGACTGGGCTGCTGCCGGCTGGTGTTCTGCCTAGCCTGTAATGCCTTCGGGGCCGCGTTGCGGCCCATTCGCAGCACAAGGCTGCTCCTACAACGGCAACGCTTTCCCTGTAGGAGCAGCCTTGCGCTGCGAAAGGGCTGCACAGCAGCCCCCCTCGATCTCACGACCACAAAAACAAAATTAGGACGTGACATGCAACAAGCTCAAGGTCTCAAGCGCGGGCTATCGGCCCGGCACATCCGTTTCATGGCGCTCGGCTCCGCTATCGGTACCGGGCTTTTCTACGGTTCCGCCTCTGCCATCCAGATGGCCGGCCCCGCCGTGCTGCTGGCCTACCTGATCGGCGGCGCCGCCGTGTTCATGGTCATGCGCGCCCTCGGCGAGATGGCCGTGCACAACCCTGTCGCCGGCTCCTTTGGCCACTACGCCACGACCTACCTCGGCCCTATGGCCGGCTTCATCCTCGGCTGGACCTACGCCTTCGAAATGGTCATCGTCGCCATCGCCGACGTGACCGCCTTCGGTATCTACATGGGCTTCTGGTTCCCTGAAGTGGCCCGCTGGATCTGGGTGCTGGGCATCGTCTTCCTGATTGGCGGCCTGAACCTGTGCAACGTCAAAGTGTTCGGCGAAATGGAATTCTGGCTGTCGCTGCTCAAGGTCGGCGCCATCGTCGCGATGATCCTCGCCGGCCTCGGCATCATGGCCTTCGGCTTCAGCCAGGTGGGCACCGGGCATGCCGTCGGCTTGAGCAACCTGGTCGAGCATGGCGGCTTCATGCCTAACGGTGTCGGCGGCCTGATCGCCTCCTTCGCGGTGGTCATGTTTGCCTTTGGCGGTATCGAAATCATCGGCGTGACCGCCGGTGAGGCCAAGGACCCACAACGGGTCATCCCCAAGGCCATCAATGCCGTGCCACTGCGCATCCTGCTGTTCTACGTGCTGACCCTGTTCGTGCTGATGTGCCTGTACCCGTGGCCGCAGATCGGCAGCGAAGGCAGCCCGTTCGTGCAGATCTTCAGCAACCTGGGGATCGGTTCGGCAGCGGCAGTGCTCAACGTGGTGGTGATTTCCGCTGCGATTTCGGCCATCAACAGCGACATCTTCGGCGCCGGCCGCATGATGTATGGCCTGGCCCAGCAAGGCCATGCTCCGCGTGGTTTCAGCAAGCTGTCCAAGCACGGCGTGCCGTGGATGACCGTGGTGGTCATGGGTGCGGCGCTGCTGGTTGGGGTGTTGCTCAACTACCTGATCCCCGAGAACGTGTTCCTGCTGATCGCTTCGATCGCCACCTTCGCCACCGTGTGGGTGTGGATGATGATCCTGGTCACCCAGGTCGCCATGCGCCGCAGCATGAGCCGCGAAGAAGCCGCGCAGCTCGCGTTCCCGGTACCGTTCTGGCCCTATGGTCCCGCCATGGCCATCGCGTTCATGGTGTTCATCTTTGGCGTGCTCGGTTACTTCCCGGATACCCAGGCCGCGCTGCTGGTCGGTGTCGTCTGGGTGGTGTTCCTGGTCGCGTCCTACCTGCTGTGGTGCAAGCCGCGGGCAGGGCAGGGCAAGGCGGCCCAGGCGCCGGCCGAGCTGCACCGCTAGTACAGGAGATTTGCAAATGAGAACCCTCTGGCAGCACTGCCATGCGGCAACCATGGTGGACGGCCGTTACGCGATCATCGAGGACGCGGCGATCGTCACCTGCGCCGGGCTGATCGAATGGATCGGCCCCCGCAGCGAGCTGCGGCCCGTCGAGGCTGAGCGTACGGTGGACCTGGGCTACGCCTGGGTCACCCCTGGCCTGATCGACTGCCACACCCACGCCGTGTTCGGTGGCAACCGCAGCGGCGAGTTCGAGCAGCGCCTGCAAGGCGTGAGCTATGCCGAAATTGCGGCGCAAGGCGGCGGCATCGCCAGCACCGTGCGGGCCACCCGCGCGGCCAGCGAGGATGAGCTGTTCGCCAGTGCTCGCCAGCGGGTTCAGGCGTTGATGCGCGATGGCGTGACCACGCTCGAGGTCAAGTCCGGCTACGGCCTGGACCTGGCCAACGAGCGCAAGATGCTGCGCGTGGCCCGGCGCCTGGCCGACGAATTGCCGCTGTCGGTGCGCGCCACCTGCCTGGCGGCCCATGCCCTGCCGCCGGAGTACGCTGGCCGGGCCGACGATTACATCACCCACATCTGCGACGAGATGCTGCCGGCCTTGGCCGCAGAGGGCCTGGTGGATGCCGTGGATGCCTTCTGCGAACACCTGGCGTTCTCCCCGGCCCAGGTTGAGCGGGTATTCATCAAGGCGCATGAGTTGGGCCTGCCGGTCAAACTGCATGCCGAACAGTTGTCGTCGCTGCACGGCTCCAGTTTGGCTGCGCGCTACCAGGCGCTGTCGGCCGACCACCTGGAATTCATGACCGAGGAAGACGCCATCGCCATGGCCGCGGCCGGCACTGTCGCCGTGCTGCTGCCGGGCGCCTTCTACTTCCTGCGCGAGACCCAGTTGCCCCCGATGGAGGCCTTGCGCCGCCACGGGGTGAACATTGCCCTGGCCAGTGACCTCAACCCCGGCACTTCGCCAGGGCTGTCGCTGCGCCTGATGTTGAACATGGGCTGCACGCTGTTCCGCATGACCCCCGAAGAAGCGTTGGCCGGCGTGACCACCCATGCCGCTACGGCCCTCGGCCTGGGCGACAGCCACGGCTCGCTTGAAGCCGGCAAGGTGGCCGACTTCGTCGCCTGGCAAATCGAACGCCCTGCCGACCTGGCCTATTGGCTCGGCGGCGACCTGCCCAAGCGCGTGGTGCGCCGGGGCCATGAACTTTCCAACTGAGCGAGGCGCAATGGACAAGGTACTGAGTTTTCACCAGGGCCGCCTGCCCCTGCTGATCAGCATGCCCCACGCCGGGCTTGGCCTGACTCAAGCCGTGCGTGAGGGCTTGGTCGACCAGGCGCAGAGCCTGCCCGACACCGACTGGCACATCCCGCGCCTGTACGATTTCGCCCGTGAGCTGGGTGCCAGCGTGGTGGCGGCGGAGTATTCACGCTTCGTCATCGACCTGAACCGTCCGGATGACGACAAGCCGCTGTACGCCGGGGCCACCACGGGGCTGTACCCGGCCACGCTGTTCGAGGGTGAGCCACTGTTCAAACACGGCAAGGAACCCTCCGCGGACGAGCGCAAGGCCTACCTGGAACAGATCTGGCGGCCTTATCACGAGACGATCCAGCGCGAGCTGGCGCGCCTGCGTGAGGCGTTCGGCTACGCCTTGCTGTGGGATGCCCACTCGATCCGCTCGCTGATCCCGCACCTGTTCGACGGCAAGCTGCCGGACTTCAACCTGGGCACCTTCAACGGCGCCAGTTGCGATGCTGAGCTGGCCGAGCGGCTGCAGGGGGCATGCGCTGAGGCACAGGGTTACAGCCATGTGCTGAACGGGCGCTTCAAAGGCGGGCATATCACCCGGCATTACGGTAACCCGGCCGAGCACATTCATGCTGTGCAGCTGGAACTGGCGCAGAGCACCTACATGGAAGAAGTGGAGCCCTTCGCGTACCGCGAAGACCTGGCGCAGCCGACCCAAGCAGTGCTGCGCGCGCTGCTTGAGACACTGCTGGCCTGGGGCCAGGAGCGCTACGGAAGGTAAGCGGATGTTGAGCGGCGCGGCGCGCCGCTCAACAGTCGTCAAGCGTACCTGTTGCTTTCGGTGATGGTCAGTTCGCGTATCAGGTGGGCGACCTTCTGTTCGTATTCGAGCTTCAGGCGTTCGAACAGCGGCGCCAGTGCTTCCAGGGTCGGGCTGGCACCGCCGGGCTCCCGTGTTTCATCTGGCGCATCCAGCACGCGCTGTTGGTAGGCTTGCTCCAATACGGCGAAACGCTCCGCATAGGTTTCCCGCAGGTAGTCGACCCAGGCATCTTGCCGGGCGGCGAATAGCAGGAACGGGTCGCCACTTTCATCGGCAAGTACCTGCGCCCGAGCAGCATCCAACTCTGCGGGGCTGACGTTGGCGCAGGCCTGGTAGAGCATCTTCTTCGGTGCCAGTGGCAGCTCCAAAGCCTCTGCCAGGTTCAGCTTGTAGGCCATGCGCACTTCGGCCTCGTCCCTGGTACCGGCCCGTTTGCGGGCGATGGTTTCAACGGCCTCCAGCCGGTAGAGGCGCAGTACCAGCCGATACAGCGCCTGGCCGCGAGACTGCTCGGGCAGCGCCTTGAGTGCCTGTTCGGTGAAGACCTTGATCTCCATTTGGTTGAACACCAGCCAGGCGCCGTCGTGGCAGGTCTGGTATAGCCCTTGACCATTGCGCTCGACGCCCGCGTGGGCCATGCCGTTGAACAGTGCACGTTCCTCGGCGCTGTTTTCGGCGACCTCCAGAATGCGCCAGACGCGCGCGACGAAATCGGCGCGGGTGCCTAGCGTGCGGTATGAGGCCGTGTGCGCCAGGCGGCCTACTAGCTCGAGTAATGCCGGCGCTTCGCCGCCCTGTTGCAGCGTTTCCCACACCGTGCGGTGTACTTCGTTTTCCTCCACGCTTGCCATAAGCCAGTCGTCGACGTCGGGGGCATCCATTTCAGGTTCCAGGGCGGGGCTGTGGGCATGGCCATGGTCGCCGGAACCGACGCTGTCATCATCGTTGCTGTCATCGGACTCGCTGTCCGAGTCGTGACGCTCGCGCCAATGCTCCTGAAGAATTTCGTCGGGCAGGTCCATCAGAAAACTGTACGACCTGTTACGCGCTTCAGAGCCATGGGCGCGGGACATCGTGAAATCGCTTAGCGGGTTGCCCCGCAGGGATATTTCCGTGTGCGCATGGTCATTGCGAGGGTTGTACAGGATGTGGTCCGGCAGGTTGACGATCTGGTTGTCGTCGAGGTCCAGAATGTCCAGGGGCAGAAGGCTATCCACCCACTCCGGCCACGTTTGCAGGCCGGTGTTGGCCAAGGTGAGCCGGGTCAGGTGATGGCCCAGCGTGCGCAGATTTTCATTGTCGAAAGAGGCGGCCAGGCGGTTGCCTTCCAGATTGAGCGATTCTAACTGGGGCATGCGCGCGAACATTGCCATGGCGTCATTATCGATCTGACCGCCCTCTATACGGATTGTCAGGTGGTGTAGGTTGGGTAAGGACGCAAGCAAGTTGGGAAGCGCGCCAGTCGGTGCAACGTGGCCATCGAGGGTGAGTGCCTCCAGCTGTGTGAAGTGCCCCAGGAGCCTGTCGAGCTGCTCGCGGGTGGCGGTCATGCGCAGCAGCTGTAGTTCGCGCACGCGGGCGTACAGGTGCGGCGGAAATTGCGGTGGGAAGTTACTCAGCGAAATGTCGGTTAACTGCAATGGGCCCGTGGTCCCCAGGAAGTCAGTGCGCATGAACGCAAGCCATGCCTCGCCGATTTGCCTTCTGGCTGCGCTAGCCTGCTCGCTTAAGGGGTTGGACGAGCTCGAGGCATTGGCCCAGTTGTCGAAGATGGCCAGCACCTCCTGTTGATCTTGCCGATATACCTGGGCACTTTGCTGAATGCTGGGAGGAGTGTCGAATGCAATGTCGAACTGTCTGGCCTCGGGGGTCTGATCTGCCAACAACGTCAAGATAGCTCGACGCGACAGCAGGTTGCCTTGCAAGGATATGCGCCCACGTGGCTGTGCAGTTCGTGGCGCAAGGGCGAGTTCGTCGGGCACGCTAGTCAGCGCGTTGTCACGTAGGGAGAGGTGATCGATCATGGCGAGCGATTGGTTGTTGAGCCACGCAGGCCAGCGTGCCAGGCCTGTGCGGTCCAGGCCGAGATAACGTAAACGGACATTACCGATGTTCGGCGTATCCTCGAAGTAGTTGATCGGGCTGCCACTCAGGTCGAGCACCTCCAGGTTTGGAAAACGGTCACTCAACCCTGCGATGTAACCGCCACTCAGGCCCAGGCGCGTGTCGTGCAGCCGCAGCTCGCGCAGTGTCGCAAACGCCTGCCGGGGTTGCAGGTTCAAGGTGCTGTAGGTGAGCCCTTGAGGGCTGCTGACTTCCAGGGATGTGAGGTGCCGGAAGCGCTGCAGGAAGTTGTCTACCGCCTGCAGTTCCGGGCCGATGTTCGCGGCCAGGGTGTGTGAGTTCATAAGGCCCGTGCCTTGGTAATCAACCAGCTGCAAGCGCACGATGCGTTGTTCGAAAAAGGCGGGCAGCTGTGCGGGATAGTCGATCAGCAGGATGCGCTCCAGGCGCAGCGTGGCAGCGCCCCGCCCAATTTCCGGTAGGTGGGTGGCCTGCCAATGCTGCCATAGCGCGTCCTGAATGCGGGTTCGGCTGTCCAGGCGCCTGTGCAGGTCGGGCAGATCAAGGGCCGCGTCGCTCCAGGCGGTCAGGCTCTGGTCCAGGGCATCACGTTCGGCCATCAGCTCATTCAAGCGGTCGCTGATCTGCACGCGTGACAGCCCAGCGTCTTCCAGGGCGGCCAGTACCGCTTCGGCGCTCTGCGTGTCTTGCTCAAGCGCCAGCAGCCGAATCAGATACAGCAGGTCTTCCCTCAAGACCGTGCTGGCGAGCGTGCCGCGGCCGCTCAATGGGTAGCCCACTCGTCCATCGGCAAGGCGCATGGGCGAATTTGCGCCTGGTTTGGCCGGTTGCATGTGGAGCACCTTGCGCAACGCGGGCCGTGGCAGTAACGGTAACTGCTGCACGTGCTGCTTGAGCGCGGGGCCTTCCCAGGTATTGGGGAAGCCCAACGCTGCCCGGTTCGCGTCGGGCAAAGCATGCAAGATGGCCGAGTAGAGCGTGTCGCGCCCATGCAGTTCGTGCCCTTCGCCATCGTAGGTCTGGTAGCCATCGGCGTGTTGAGTCAGCACTTTACGAACAAGCCCGTCTGGCGCGCCTACCTGATCGATCAAGGGGCCGGTGAACCTGCTTTGGCGGACCTCGATGCAGATATCGTCAGCCCAGCCAGGCAAACGCGCCACACTGTGCAAAACAAGCCTGTCGGTGTCCGGGTTGTTCACATTGTCGAGGTAGAGCCCCTCGTAGGCACGTGCCAGGCGTACCTGCTGTTGGTAGGTATGGATTTCTTGAGCCAGACGCAACGGCACCTTGCCCGCCAGCAACTGCTCCAGCTCCGCTGGGCTGGCATGGCGCGCCAACTCGTCCGCGATACCAACGGGCAGCGCGGGGTAGCGGCGGGTAATGGTCTGGGTGCTGGGGGCCTGATCGACGGGCGGTGTCTGGTAGCGCGCTTGAAAGGCAGTGATGCGTGTGTTCGCGTCTGTGCCGGCCAAGTCCTGTGACACTTCCTGATCGAGCCTGAAGCGGCGCAGGGTGTCTGCCAGCAGTGCTGGCGGGCGCTGGTTTTCGGTCAGTACCTGGCGCAGGACGGATTCATGGGTATCGCTGACGGCGAGGATGCGTCGGGCGGTTTCTTCAGAGAACCCGCTGGCCGAAGGCCCCAGGCGTCGGAACAGCGTGTGGCCCTGCCATTGGCGCGGGCGTTCGAACTCATGCTGCCAGGCACCGGCTTCGTTATGGCGCAGCAAGGGCTCGTAGCTGATGGCTTTGGTCGGGTGCTCGATGCGCTGTTGGGGTGGATTGCCTGGTGAGGTCTTGACTGAATAGACGCGGTCTTCCAGCGCCAGCCAAGTCTTGCCCTGGTAGTGATAGAGGCCGAACGCGTCAGGTTTCAAGCCGGCAGGCAACAGGATGTCATGGGCAAAGGGCGTGATATCAGGCTTGATCAGGCGTGTCTTGCCATTGGCCAAGGTAACGCTTTGCAGCTCTTCGATGAACGATGGGGTTTCGACCGGTATCCGCTCGAGGGCGGGCGTGGTGCCAGCACCGGCGCCGGCGGCGCCGAGTGCGGCGAACAAGGCGACGTTCTCGACCACGTCCATGAGGTAACCAAAGGCCTGCTCGCGCTCGCCCCGGCTCCAGCTTTCGATACCCTCGTAACTTTCATAGGCCAGCTGAAAGGTGGTGACAACCATCATCACCTGGCCCAGCACGGGTACGAAGAAGGCGCCGATGTTCAGTGCCTGCAGCACCCCGCCAGCGAAATACGCGAGGCGCGCTTCCAGTGCCTTTTCGTCCATCACCGCGGTGGGCACGCCATGGTAAAGCGCATCCGTTTGCAGTTTTCGAACCTTGCGCAGGGTGAACCCGGTCAGGAATGACTGGCTGTAGTCGTGCATGCGCACGTGCAGCTTGGCCTGCCGATCCGGGCGGCGAACCTTCAGTTGCCCGCCCTCGGCCCACACCAGCGGATAGAGGCGATCGGTAAGGGTGGCGAACAGGGCGTCGGCTTGCTCATCGGCCACCAGGCCACGGAAGAAGTCCAGGTAGCCTGGGCTGAACATTCGGTGCCGCAAGTCGCTGACGAAGTCGAGCGTGGAGGCGTACTCCTTGAGAGGGCACACTGGGTCTTCGGGAATGTAGACCGTGAAGGGCCCGTGCAGGCCGCCCTGGTCGTCCGACGGGCCGATGGCCACCACGCCGGTCAGGTCGACATCCCGCAGTTGCAGGTTACGGCTCAGCAGCGGGCTGGCGTTTTGCACAACGCGCTTGTTATCCGCAAAGTCCAGCAGCAAACCGTACGTGCGTTCACTGATGTGCTTTTTCATGTACGCCACGCAGGCATGCAGCTTCAGCGTCGAGCTTTCGCACCGTTTGAGCAGGCCGAGCTGATTGAAGGCGGCTGCCCCCGGTGCTTGATCGGCCGAAGAGGTGGGGTTGAACACGGCTTCGAGGGTTTTCTGGTACTGCCCGCCCAGGTCCAGTTCCCGGCACAGTGCAGCGAATTCATGGGGGGCGATCGCCAGCGTGGGGTCCTCATTGGCGGGGTCGTAGATGGCTGGTTTCATGCGCCTCAGGTCCATCCCCCCAGCCTGAGTGTCGCCAGCCACGAAGTTTTGCAGCGCGGCGGTCAGCAAGGGCTGGGTGGCTCGGCGCACGGCGGCGGCGGCCTCCACTGCTGGGTCTTTTGACAGGTTCGCGAAAGACCAGGGCGTGTCCGCAAGCTGGGGGTGGAACAGGACGGCCCGACGAACGTCCACCTCCAGCCCAAAACGCTGTGTGATGGCTGCTTTGAGCAGGGGTTCGGCGAAGGTTTCAAGTGTGGTCAATTGCCCCAAGGCGTGTTGCTTCTGGGATTCGAGCCAGCGGAAGTGGGCATGCTCGGCGTGAAAGGTCGCGACGGTCTCCGGCATTTGCAGGCATGCCTGTTCATACCAGTCCAACGGCTGCTGGGTAGCACTGCGCAAGGCCGCGTACTGGTGCGCCGGCAGTGCCTTGAACCAATCGGGGACGAGCCCTGTGATCAGTGAGTAGGCGGGGTTAATGGCGTCGTCGCCGACGATTCCGGCAGGGGCAGTGATGGCAGGCATGAGAGACTCCGATTGATTGGTCAGTGTCGGAGTCTGTCTGGGGGGGCTTATCGCCAAGTGGTAGTTAGTTACCTGCGGCGGTTACCGGGTGGGGCTACTCAGTCGAGGAACGTGGCCTGCGGTCTGGGTTGGCGAACGAGGTGAGTTCGCGAATCAGGCGTGCCTCGCGGGCTTGTTTGATCCGTTCCAACGCCTCGAATGCTTCTGTAAGCGTGTCGAGGGGCCTGTCGGGGTACTGATCCGGAAGGTCCGCAACCTGAGCCTGGTAGCTTTGCTCGATCTCCGCAAAACGACTGGCGTAGGCCTGGCGCAAATGTTGGACCCACCGAGCGTTGGCGGCCGCAAAATTCAGGAAATCCTCGCCAAGCTCGCCGCGCTGGACCTGCAGCTCGGCATGCGCCAACTCATCGATGCTGGCACTGATCGCGTAACGCAGGGTGTCTTCGGGTTGGCCCAGGTCAAGCGGGGTGTTCAGCTCGCGTCGGTAGGTGAGGCGCACCTCTGCTTCATCCCGGCGGGCAGTCTCGCTTTTGGCGATTTCATCCAGTGCCTGCAGGCGATACAAACGGCGCAGTTCCCGGTAGAGGTTGCCTTCGGTATCTGCCGCATCGAACTGCAAACGCTGGTTGGCGATATACAGCTCGATATTCTGGAACACCAGCAAGGCGCCGTCGTGGCAGGTCTGGTCGCCGTTTTCCTGCAGCAGTGCCTCATTGGCCTGATGGTTGAACAGCGCAAGGTCGTCCGGGTTGACCACCGCACTCACCAACACCTTGCGCACCCGTGCGCAGAACGCCACACGGCTTTTGCCATTCTGGTAAGGGGCGGCATTGCGCAGGCGGCCTACCAGCGCCAGAAGGTTCCCGGCATTGCCCGATGCCTGGAGGGCGTCCCAGCAATCCTTCAGGGCCTCGTTTTCGACGTCCGAGGCGAGCAGCCAGTCCTGCAGGTTGGGCGCATCGGCAGCGGGGTCCAGGAAGGGTAAGTGGAAGTGGCCGGCCATCGCGCCTTCTGTCGAGGATTCGCTCATGCTGTCCGAGAGGTCGATGCCAAAGGTAAAGCTGTGCTGGCTATCCGAGGACGCGCGAGCGCGCATGACGGCTTCGTCGCTGAGCGGGTTGCTGAACAGCAAGATCGAGCTGATGGGGAAGTTGTTGTCGAGGTTGGCCAGGATGTGCGCAGGCAATTCGGTGAGGCGGTTTTCACTGAGGTCTAGCAGCTCTAGCGGCAGTAGGCTGTCCACCCAGCTCGGCCATTGGTCCAGGGCCATGGCGTTCAGGTCGAGGCGGCGTAGCGTTTGCAGCGTTGCCGGTGCCTGTGTGATCAGCCCCATGCGGTTGCCAGTGAGGTCCAACGAATTGAGCGTGGGCAGGCGACCCAGCGTATTGATCACCTGCTGGTCGATCACCAGGCCAGCGTTGCGCAAGGCAATGTCAGTCAGCCCGGGCAGGCGCAGCAGGGCCGAAGGCAGTGTCTGCTCTGCCTGCTGGTAAGCATCGACAGACAGGCGCGTCACCTGCGGGAACTGGCGGAACAGCCCGTCGAGCTGGGCGGTAGAGCCGCTTACCCGCTCAAGTGCAAGGTTATGCACCTGTTCGGTGAAAAATGCCGGCAACAGCCTGGGGAAATGCTCGAGTGCAATGTCGTTCAGGCGCAGGGCTGCACGCGTCAGCCCGATCTCCTGGTAATGCCAGAATTCGTTCAATGCCGTTGCCACACGGGTCCTGGTGGCCATCACGGCCTGGCTGACCGGCGTGCTGGAGCTGGAGGCGTTCACGTAGTCGTCGATGACATTGCGTAACTGCTGGCGACGTTGCAGTTGCAGGGCGAGGCGGGCGCTGAAGGCTTCGCTGCGGTCCACCTCGAAGCGGGAGGCGCGGCCATCTTCGCTCATCATCACGCGCAGCAGGTCGTCCTCGAACAGGTGATTGCCCTGCAGTGAGAGCACGGCGTGATCGGCGAGGTGGATTCGGTTGTCCAGCAGGAAGCGTGGCAGCATCGTGATCTGATTATTGCGCAGCCCAATGCGACGTATTTGGGTCACGGCGTTGAACCCCACCCCCTCTGGCCAGTGGTCCAACGCCAGGCTATCCAAGCCCAGGTAGTCGAGTGACAGTTCGTTGAAACGCGGCGGGTACTGCTCGGACAAGCGGTTGCCGCTCAGGTCCAGCCGGCGCAGGTGAGTGAGCCCCGCCAGGCTGTCGATGTCGGTCGAGGACAGCGAGAGGTTCTGATGGGTCAGGCTCAGCGATTCGAGCGCGGGCAGGTGCTGGGCAATCACCGGCAGGCTGAACTGAAACGGCGAAGGCAAGGCCTCAGGCCGGTAGGCGCGGCTGATCTCCAGCGACCGCAGGTTTGCGAACTGTCGCAGCAGGCCATTGAGGTGGGGGGCGTGGTGGCTCCAGCCGGCAAAGTGTTCGGGGGCTGTTTCGATCAGTTGTAGGTCAGTGACGTTGGCCGTGAAGAATTCCGGCAGGTTGAGCGGGAAATCGTCCAGCGACAGGCGTTCCAGGCGAAGGGGCGGCGCGATGTCGTTGGGTGTGAGGAAGGCGCGTTCGTACCAATGCTGAGCGACTGCATTCAACACCCGCTCTAAATCATCCGGGGCCTGACGAGGCGTCAGCGCCGCTATCTGTCGCCAGTCGTCCAGCCGGCTATGCAGCTCATCGCGTTGTTCCAGCAAGGTGTTGAGCCTGTCTTCGATCTCGGCGCGGGTGAGGGCCCTGTGCTCCAGCGCGCTGAGAATCTGCTCGGCAGGCCGGGGGTTGGGCGCGTGTTGGCCTATCTGCCGAATCGAGCTAAGCAAGGTGTGCCGTGAAATGCTCGCGGCGCGGGGGCGCATGCCGCCGAGGGGGTAGCCCAGCCGACCATCGGCCAGGCGCAGCGGCGAGCGAAAGCCTGGGCGCACGGCTTGCATGCCAAGCACCTTGCGCAAGGCCGAACGTGGCATCGGCGGCGCCTGTTGAACCAAGTGCCTGAGGCCTTGCTCGTCGACGATACCCAGCGCTTCGCGTTGAGTGGCACTCAGTACCTCGAACAGCGCGCCATACAGGGAATTGTGCGCGACAACCTGTGCATCCGGTTGGTCATTGCCGAGCACGATATAGCCTGCTCTGGCACTGACGATCGTGGTGCGGCCTGGCCCGTCCGGCGGCCCGCGACGCGTGAGCTGGATGGGCGAGTGCTGGCGCTGTTCAAGCACGAGGCTGATATCGGCTGGCCAGCCGGGCAGTTGCCCGAGCGTCTGCACCACCAGTTGATCGGTGTCCCAGTTGCGCAGGCTCTGCAGATACACCCCTTCATACGCACGCGTTAGCCGGACGTTCGCCTGATAAAGGTGGATCTCTTGCCCAATGCGCAGGGGCACTCGCCCGTCCACCAACTGTTGCAGCTCAAGCGGGTTGGCGTTGCGCAACAACTCCTGGGTGATGGCGTCGGGAAGCTGTGGATAAATGTGCTGAATCACACTGGCGCCAGGGGCCTGGGTGGCAGGTAGCTGACGATAGCGGGCCTCGAACTCGGCACCTGGCAGGCCAGGCTCAGCGTCCGCAGGCAATTGCCCGATCTGCTGGTCCAGGTTGAAGCGGGTCAAGGTATCTTCCAGCAGCGCGGGCAGGCGCTGGCTGTCAGCGACCGACCGGCGCAACACCGCTTCGTCAATGCCGCAGGCCTGCAGGATGCGTGTCGCTGTGGCTTCATCGAACGCCGCAGAAAGGTGCCCGGCCCGCCGGAACAGCGCCATGCCTTGCCACGCCAGGGGCCTGTCCAGCTCATGCAGCCAGGCGCCGGCGCCGTTGTGCTGCAAGGCCGGTGTGTAGGCCTGGGGCCTGCGCGGGTGTTCGATCCGGTAGGCATTGCTCGGCGGGGTTTGCTTCACGGCATACAGCTGGCCCTCCAGCATCAGCCAACGCTTGCCGGCATGGCTGTACAGCCCGGTTTCATCCGGCTCAAGGCCCGCTGGCAAGGGCGTATCGTGGGCGAAGGGGGCAAGGTCGGGTTTCCACAACCGGGTGTCGCCATCCGGCAAATCGACTTCTTCGAGTTCCTCGATGTAAGAAGGGGTATCCACTTCGGGGATTTCAAGCACGGGGGCCTCTGGCTTACCTGCCAGCACAGCACCGATCCCTTCCTTCACGACATAGCCCGCCGCCGCCCAGGCAGCCAGGGTAGCGGTGTTTTCCATCACATCGATCAGGTAGCGGTGGGCTTGCTCCCTGTCGTCGTTGCTCCAGCTTTCGATGCCCTCATAGACTTCGTAACCCAGCTGCGCGATGCACACCGCGAGCATCGCTTCGCCAAGGCCGGGGACAAAAAAGCCCGCGATGTTCAGCGTGGTCAGTACCTTCCCGGCGATGGCCTCTCGGTGACGCTTGGCAGACAGTAGGTCGACAGCCCAGGTGGGGACGGCATGGAAGAGGGCGTCCTTTTCATGACGGGCCACCTTTTGTGTCACCAAGGTGCCTAGAAACGAGTACCTGGCCTTGTGCGGTATCGGCTCGAGCGTTGCCTGCGGGTCTGTGACCCGCTCATGCAGGCCGCGGGTGCTCCAGCCCATGGGGGTCAACCGGTCCTGGAGCTTTTGCTGGATCGACGGTTTGTCCCGGGCCGCCAGGCAGTTGTCCAGGTAATGGATGTCCAGTCGGAGCGCGTCGCGCAGCGCGGCTTCCAGTGCGTCGAAAGAGGCGTATTCCTTCAGCGGGGTGTGCGGGTCGTCGGGGTTGTACAGTGCGACCCTGGCGTTTTGTGAGCCACTGTCGGGCTGCAACTGCAGCACTGCCATGCCGACAATTTCGACCTCCCACAATGTCAGCAGGCTGAACGTGAGTGAGCTGCCGGTGTGCGGCAGCGGCGCGTCCAACGGGGCGGCCAGCGCCGCGTCATAAAAGCCCTGGCTGATATGCCCCTGCAACCAGGCGCTGTGCAGGCTTTGCCTGAACGCGGATTGCTCGGCACGGGCGAGTGTTTCGTACACCTGCAGGGCCGCCTCATGGGGCCCTTGGTCGCCGGTTGGGGCCGGGTAGTAAATGTCATAGACCTGCTGGTGATAGCGCCCACCGATGTCCAAGGTACGGCACAGCTCGGCGAACGCGTGTGCGGGAATCGCCACGGTATTGGTCAAGGGCACGGTGCCCATGAAGCGCCGGTGGTCCAGCACCACCGACTTTTTCAGCAAGGCCTGCGGCGCATCCATGCCATCCACTGCGCACGCGTCAGCATCAAAATTGTGCAATGCCCATTGCAGGAGCGACCGGGTTGCCCGGTCGACGGCTTGTCGGGCATCGCTTGCGTGTTCCGTCTCAATCAGCCTGGCATCGACCAAGTAGGTGTTGGACACCTCAACATCCAGGTCGAAGCGTGCCTTGATGGCTTGTGTGAGTTGCTCGCTGGCGAAGGTGTGCAGGTCTGGCAGCGAGGCGAACAGCGCCTTGACCTGCGCCGCGTGGCTGCGGTGCTGGGCATGTTCTTGAGCCAGCGCGCGTGCGATGTCTGGTTGATCCTGCAGCGCTGCTGCAAACCACGGCGGTACCTTGCCCTGCGCGTCGCGTAGCGACTGGTACACCTCGCTGGAGGCAGCCTTCAGCCATGGCGGGGTGGCGTGGCCTATCCGTGCGGCGTGCAAAGGCGTGTTGCGCGAGGGGGTAGGGGAAGACGGGTTCATACAAGAGCCTCCAAGCTTGGGTGGGCTCGCAAGTATGTTCAGCAGGCCGGGGCCACTGAGGTAGTTATGTGTTTTTCCCGGGCTGACGGGCGCCGCCATCCGCCTCGCAAGCGTGATAGGGCCAAGGATGGCAACAGGACATGCTCAAAGCGCAATTCAGGTTTATGATGCCCAACGGCAGACTTAATCCTCACACGGAGTGCGCAATGCAGACCCTCTACCCGCAGATCAAACCCTACGCCCGGCACGATCTGGCCGTGGAAGCGCCGCATGTGCTGTATGTCGACGAAAGTGGCTCGCCGGAAGGTTTGCCCGTGGTATTCATCCACGGTGGCCCGGGCGCCGGTTGTGACGCGCAGAGCCGTTGCTACTTCGACCCCAACCTGTACCGCATCATCACCTTCGACCAGCGCGGCTGTGGCCGCTCCACGCCCCACGCGAGCCTGGAGAACAACACCACCTGGCACCTGGTCGAAGACCTGGAACGCATTCGCAAGCACCTGGGCATCGACAAGTGGATGCTGTTTGGCGGCTCGTGGGGCTCGACCCTGGCCCTGGCCTACGCCCAGACCCACCCCGAGCGTGTGCACGGCCTGATTCTGCGCGGCATCTTCCTGTGCCGCCCCCAGGAAATCGAATGGTTCTACCAGGAAGGCGCCAGCCGCCTGTTCCCCGACTACTGGCAGGACTACATTGCGCCGATCCCGCCAGAAGAGCGCGGCGACCTGGTCAAGGCCTTCCACAAGCGCCTGACCGGCAACGACCAGATCGCCCAGATGCACGCCGCCAAGGCCTGGTCCACCTGGGAAGGCCGTACGGCCACGCTGCGCCCCAACCCGCTGGTGGTCGACCGCTTCTCCGAGCCGCAGCGGGCGCTGTCGATTGCCCGCATCGAATGCCACTATTTCATGAACAATGCCTTCCTCAAGCCGGACCAGCTGATCCGCGACATGCCCAAGATCGCCCACCTGCCGGCGGTGATCGTGCACGGCCGCTACGACGTGATCTGCCCGCTGGACAACGCTTGGGCGCTGCACCAGGCCTGGCCCAACAGTGAGCTGAAAGTCATTCGCGATGCCGGCCATGCGGCCTCCGAGCCCGGCATCACCGATGCCCTGGTGCGCGCCGCCGACCAGATGGCCCGGCGTTTGCTCGACCTGCCCCTGGAAGAAGCATGAAGGGGCTGTTGCAACGCGTGCGTGGCGCGCGGGTAGAGGTGGCCGGCGAGATCGTCGGCGCCGTCGATCAGGGCCTGCTGGTGCTGGTGGCCGTCGAACCTGAAGATACCCGGGAACATGCCGATAAGCTGTTGCACAAGCTGCTTAACTATCGCGTGTTCAGCGACGAGCAGGGCAAGATGAACCTGTCGCTCAAGGATGTCGGGGGCGGTTTGCTGCTGGTGTCGCAGTTCACCTTGGCGGCGGACACGCGCAGCGGCATGCGGCCGGGCTTCTCGACGGCGGCACCGCCTGCCCTCGGTGCCGAGTTGTTCGACTATCTTTTAGCGCAAGCGAAGGGCCAGCACGCCAAGGTGGCCAGTGGGCGCTTCGGTGCGGACATGCAGGTGCACCTGGTCAATGATGGCCCCGTAACATTTATGTTACAAATATGAGCTCAAAAACCCCTTGTTTGTAGGAGAACAAGGGGTTTTGTACGATAAATAGTTAGTCCAGCCTGATGCGTTGTCACGCGACCTGCTGGATAATCGCGCGCTGCATGGACCTGCGTTCGCAGGTTCGTTTCACTCTGACTCGAGCATTGTCTGGATCCGTTTGGGGAATCATTACGCCCTCACGGGGTCCGAACAGTGCTCGCCAACCCGGCATTAGTCGCTGGCCGTTGGTTTCATGATCTGTTTTCGGCGAGGGTTGCTCGTGATTGTTAGTCCCCATAAAGCATCAAGAATCCCCGGCATTCGGCTACGTAAGGCCCTGATGGCCAGTGTGGCACTGGTCGGCCTGATGAACGCGGGCCAGCTGTGGGCATTCAATCTTGACGATGTTGCAGCCAAGGCAAAGGATCTGGCCGGCCAGAAGTACGAAGCACCGAAGAGCAATCTGCCTGCGGTGTTCCGCGACATGAAGTTCGCCGACTACCAGAAGATTCACTTCCTGCAGGAAAAGGCCGAGTGGGCCAAGGACAAGACCCCCTTCAAGCTGTCGTTCTACCACCAGGGCATGCACTTCGACACCCCGGTGAAAATCAACGAAGTCACCGCCACCAAGGTCGAAGAGATCAAGTACGACCCGAGCCGCTTCGAGTTCGGTGACGTGCCGCACGACCCGGAAACCACCAAGAACCTGGGCTATGCCGGTTTCCGCGTGCTTTACCCGATCAACAAGGCCGACAAGCAGGACGAGATCATGACCCTGCTTGGCGCCAGCTATTTCCGCGTGGTCGGCAAGGGCCATGTGTACGGCCTGTCGGCCCGTGGCCTGGCCATCGACACCGCGCTGCCGTCGGGCGAGGAGTTCCCGCGGTTCACCGAGTTCTGGGTCGAGAAGCCGAAGGCTACCGACAAGCACCTGGTGATCTACGCCCTGCTGGACTCGCCGCGCTCCACCGGTGCCTACAAACTGACCCTGCGTCCGGGCAGCGACACCGTGGTCGACGTCAAGTCGCGGGTCTACCTGCGTGACCACGTCAGCCGCCTGGGCATCGCGCCGCTCACCAGCATGTACCTGTTCGGCCCTAACCAGCCTTCCCGGGTCATGAACTACCGCCCGGCCTTGCACGACTCCGAAGGCCTGTCGATCCATGCCGGCAACGGCGAGTGGCTGTGGCGCCCGCTGAACAACCCGAAACACCTGGCCGTGAGCAACTTCAGCGTCGAGAACCCGCGTGGTTTCGGCCTGATGCAGCGTCATCGCGACTTCAAGGACTATGAAGACCTCGATGACAACTACCAGAAGCGCCCAAGCGCCTGGATCGAGCCAAAAGGTGACTGGGGCAAGGGCACCGTCGACCTGGTCGAAATCCCGACTGCCGACGAGACCAACGACAACATCGTGGCCTTCTGGAGCCCAGAGACCCTGCCGGAGCCAGGCAAGCCGTTCGAGTACGACTACCGCCTGCACTGGACCATCCAGGAAGCGCAGTTCCAGGCCCAGGACCTGGCCTCGGTTACCCAGACCCTGCGTTCCACGGGCGACGTCAAACAGTCCAACCTGATCCGTCAGCCTGACGGCAGCGTGGCGTTCATCGTCGACTTCGCCGGTGCCAACCTGGCAGCCCTGCCAGAAGACGCCGCGGTACGTAGCCAGGTCAGCGTCGGCGACAACGCCGAGGTGGTCGAGAACAACCTGCGCTATAACCCAGAGAGCAAAGGCTGGCGCCTGACCCTGCGGTTGAAGGTCAAGGAAGCCAACAAATCGACGGAAATGCGCGCTGCGCTGGTGCGCGACGTGCCTGTCGAGCCTGCCAAGCCTGCTGCCAAGGACGCCAAGCAGGACAAGGCCGCTGCCAAGCATGCCAAGGCCGAGAAAGACGCCAAGGCCGAACAACCTGCCGCCGATGCGGCGTCCACCAACGGTACCCCGGCCACCACCGAAAAAGTGCTGACCGAGACCTGGACCTATCAGTTGCCTGCCGATGAGTAACTCAAGCGCAAGGCCGGTATCGCTTGGCGAATACCTGGCCCACCTCCCACTGAGCGATGAGCAGCGCGCGGAACTCGCCAGCTGCACCTCGTTCAGTGAGCTGCACCAACGCCTGGCGGCCAACCCGGCCGCCAACGCCACCGAGGCCGTGCAGGCTTCGGTGGGCCCGCGGTTGACCGTGGGCAGCGCCGCCGAACTTGAAGACGCCGAAATGCTCGGCGTCGACGGCAGCGGCCGGCTGTGCCTGAAAATCGCACCGCCGATCAAGCGCACCCGTGTCGTGCCCGAGCCTTGGCGCACCAACGTGCTGATTCGCATGTGGCGCCGCATGACCGGGCGCACCAACGCGCCGCAGCCAGAGCAGCGCGAGCTGCCCAAGGCCCGCTGGCGCACGGTCGGCTCGATCCGCCGTTATATCCTGCTGACCCTGATGATCGGCCAGACCATCGTTGCCGGCTGGTACATGAAGGGCATCCTGCCGTACCAGGGCTGGTCGTTCGTCGACCTCGACGAGGTGGTCAACCAGCCGCTGTGGGATACCGTCGTGCAGGTCTGGCCGTATGCCTTGCAGACGTCCATCCTGATTCTGTTCGGCATCCTGTTCTGCTGGGTGTCGGCGGGCTTCTGGACCGCGTTGATGGGCTTCCTCGAGCTGCTCACCGGTCGCGACAAGTACCGCATTTCCGGCAGCAGTGCCGGCAATGAGCCGATCGCGCCCGAGGCACGCACCGCGCTGGTCATGCCGATTTGCAACGAAGATGTGCCGCGTGTGTTCGCCGGCCTGCGGGCAACGTTCGAGTCGGTGGCCGCCAGCGGCAACCTCGACCGTTTCGACTTCTTCGTGCTCAGCGACACCAACGACACCGACATCGCCGTGGCCGAGCAACAGGCCTGGCTGGACGTGTGCCGCGAGACCAAAGGCTTTGGCCGCATCTTCTACCGCCGCCGACGGCGCCGGGTGAAGCGCAAGAGCGGCAACCTCGACGACTTCTGCCGTCGCTGGGGTGGCGAGTACAAGTACATGGTCGTGCTCGACGCCGACAGCGTCATGAGCGGCGAGTGCCTGAGCAGCCTGGTGCGCCTGATGGAGGCCAACCCGGACGCCGGCATCATCCAGACCGCGCCCAAGGCGTCGGGCATGGACACCCTGTATGCGCGCATGCAGCAGTTCGCCACCCGCGTGTATGGGCCGCTGTTCACCGCCGGCCTGCACTTCTGGCAGCTGGGCGAGTCGCACTACTGGGGCCACAACGCGATCATCCGCATGAAGCCGTTCATCGAGCACTGCGCCTTGGCGCCGTTGCCGGGCAAGGGTGCGTTCGCCGGTGCGATCCTCTCGCACGACTTCGTCGAAGCCGCGCTGATGCGCCGTGCCGGCTGGGGCGTGTGGATTGCCTATGACCTGCCGGGCAGTTACGAAGAGCTGCCGCCGAACCTGCTCGACGAGCTCAAGCGCGACCGCCGCTGGTGCCACGGCAACCTGATGAACTTCCGCCTGTTCCTGGTCAAGGGCATGCACCCGGTGCACCGTGCGGTGTTCCTCACCGGCGTGATGTCGTACTTGTCGGCGCCGTTGTGGTTCTTCTTCCTGGTGCTGTCGACGGCGCTGCTGGCGACCAACACCTTGATGGAGCCGCAGTACTTCATCGAGCCGTACCAGCTTTACCCGCTGTGGCCGCAATGGCACCCGGAGAAGGCCGTCGCGCTGTTCTCCACCACCATCGTGCTGCTGTTCCTGCCCAAGCTGCTCAGCATCATCCTGATCTGGGCCAAGGGCGCGGTCGAGTTTGGCGGGCGCATCAAGGTTACCCTGTCGATGCTGATGGAGATGCTGTTCTCCATGCTGCTGGCGCCGGTGCGCATGATCTTCCACACCCGCTTCGTGCTGGCCGCGTTCCTCGGCTGGGCCGCGACCTGGAACTCGCCGCAGCGTGACGACGACTCCACGCCGTGGAGCGAGGCTGTGCGCCGCCATGGCCCGCAAACCCTGCTGGGCTTTGCCTGGGCAGCGCTGGTGGCCTGGCTGAACCCGAGCTTCCTGTGGTGGCTGGCGCCGATCGTGGGTTCGCTGGTGCTGTCAATCCCGGTGTCGGTGATTTCCAGCCGTACCCGCCTGGGCCTGGCGGCCAAGGACGAGAAGCTGTTCCTGATCCCTGAGGAATACGCCACGCCGCAAGAGCTGCTGGCAACCGACCAGTACACCCACGAAAACCGCTGGCATGCCCTGCATGACGGCTTCGTGCGGGCAGTGGTCGACCCACGGCAGAACGCCCTGGCCTGCGCCATGGCGACAGCTCGCCATGGCCAGGCAGCGCCGATCGAAGCGCTGCGTGCCGAGCGTGTGGCCAAGGCGCTGGAAGTGGGCCCGCAAGGGCTCGACCTCAGCACCCGCCTGGCCTTGCTCAGCGACCCGGTTGCCTTGTCGCGCCTGCATGAGCAGGTCTGGGCTGGGCACAACGCGGCGTGGATCGATGTGTGGCGTGCGTCGATCGACAACGACCCGCACTCGCCGTTGTTGCCGTTGCATCCAGAGAATGAAGGCCAACCGGCACTCGTCGGCGCCTGATAGACCCCGGGGGCCGCACTGCGGCCCATTCGCCGGCAAGCCGGCTCCCACCGGTACGCCACAAGCCTTGAGCTATGTGGGGCCCTGTGGGAGCCGGCTTGCCGGCGATGGGGGTTACCCAATCTTCCCGCTACCTATGGATTTTGGCCAACAAAGTCCCCCCCAGCTCTAGGTCCCCGGGCCGCCATGCGTTAGCATCCCTCTCCGATAGAACGCTTCGGCCGTACGGCCGTGCCAACAATAAGATTTGCTTCTTTTCTTGCTAGGGGACTTGGTGATGATCAAGAAATACCTTTCGCGACTGCTGGTCGGTGTCACCGCCCTGGTCGCGGTCTCGGCAGCCCAGGCTGGCGCCATCGAAGACGCGGTCAAGCGCGGCACCCTGAAAGTGGGCATGGACCCTACCTACATGCCGTTCCAGATGACCAACAAGCGTGGCGAGATCATCGGCTTCGAAGTCGATATCCTCAAGGCCATGGCCAAGTCCATGGGCGTCAAGCTGGAGACGGTCTCCACCGCCTATGACGGCATCATCCCAGCCCTGCTGACCAACAAGTTCGACATGATCGGCAGCGGCATGACCCTGACCCAGGAACGCAACCTGCGCCTGAACTTCAGCGAACCCTTCATCGTGGTCGGCCAGACCCTGCTGATCCGCAAGGAGCTGGCAGGCGAGATCAAGACCTACAAAGACCTGAACAACGAGAAGTACCGCATCACCTCCAAGCTCGGCACCACCGGCGAGATGGTTTCCAAGAAGCTGATCGGCAAAGCCAAGTACCACGGTTATGACAACGAGCAGGAAGCGGTGATGGACGTGGTCAACGGCAAGGCCGATGCCTTCGTCTACGATGCCCCGTACAACGTGGTGGCGGTGGAAAAGGCCGGCGCTGGCAAGCTGCTGTTCCTCGAAGAACCCTTCACCTACGAGCCACTGGCGTTCGGCCTGAAGAAGGGCGATTACGACAGCATCAACTTCATCAACAACTTCCTGCACCAGATCAAGCATGACGGGACCTACGATCGTATCCACGACAAGTGGTTCAAGAACAAGGACTGGCTGAAGGAAATGGAATAAGGCCCAGGCCACAAGCCCAGCCTTTGACCCCAACGCGCAGGCAAACCCTGCGCGTTCGCATTTACGGAAGTACCCCACGTGATCAAACACAAAAAAGCCCAGTGGCCCTGGCACGCGCTGACCGCGCTGGTGTTGGTGGGCCTGGCGGTCAGCCTGTACCTGGCCACCTCGATGATGTCTTACGAGTGGCGCTGGAACCGCGTCCCGCAGTACTTTGCCTACCAGGCCGAAGAAGCCCAGCGCGCGGCCGGCTACGGCACCGTGCAGGACATCGTCGTTTCCGGTGACACTGCCCGCGTAACGCTGAAAGAAGAAGGGGGCGCCGAGCAGGTGCTCGACGTCGACAGCAACAGCCTGCTGCTGAGCCGTGGCGATGATGTTGCTGAGGGCGACCAGATCGGTGTTACCCGCCACTGGGCGGCCGGCCCGTTGGCGTGGGGCCTGTGGACCACGTTGTGGCTGTCGGTGGTGTCCGGTGCCCTGGGCCTGGTGATCGGCCTGTTCGCGGGCCTGTGCCGGCTGTCGAACAACCCGACCCTGCGTGACCTGTCGACCGTTTACGTCGAACTGGTGCGCGGCACACCGCTGCTGGTACAGATTTTCATCTTCTACTTCTTCATCGGCACTGTGCTCAACCTGTCCCGCGAGTTCGCCGGGGTGGCTGCGCTGGCGCTGTTCACCGGCGCCTATGTCGCCGAGATCGTGCGTGCCGGCGTGCAGTCGATTGCCCGCGGCCAGAACGAGGCGGCCCGTTCGCTGGGCTTGAACGCCAGCCAGTCGATGCGCCACGTGATCCTGCCCCAGGCCTTCAAGCGTGTGCTGCCGCCCTTGGCTGGCCAGTTCATCAGCCTGGTCAAGGACACCTCGCTGGTGTCGGTAATTGCCATTACCGAACTGACCAAGAGCGGCCGCGAGGCCATCACCACCTCGTTCTCGACGTTCGAGATCTGGTTCTGCGTGGCAGGCTTGTACCTGCTGATCAACCTGCCGCTGTCGCATTTGGCCAGCCGGCTCGAGCGGAGGCTTGCGCAAAGTGATTGAAGTCCGTGATCTGGTAAAAGTCTTCGACACCCGCGGCCACGTCGTGCGTGCGGTGGACAACGTCACCACGCGCGTGGCCAAGGCCGAAGTGGTGGTGGTGCTTGGCCCCTCGGGGTCGGGCAAGTCGACCTTCCTGCGCTGCCTCAACGGCCTGGAGCATTTCGACGAAGGCGTTGTCGCCATCGATGGCTTGCAACTGGCCGACCCGAAGACCGACATCAACGCCTACCGCCGCGAAGTCGGCATGGTGTTCCAGCATTTCAACCTGTTCCCGCACATGACCGTGCTGGAAAACCTGTGCCTGGCGCAAAAAGTCGTGCGCAAGCGCGGCAAGGCCGAGCGCGAGGCCAAGGCCCGTGCGCTGCTGGAAAAAGTAGGTATTTCGCAGAAAGCCAACGAGTACCCGTCGCGACTCTCTGGCGGCCAGCAGCAGCGGGTGGCGATCGCCCGCGCCCTGGCGATGGAGCCGAAGGTGATGCTGTTCGACGAGCCGACCTCGGCGCTCGACCCGGAAATGGTCGGCGAGGTGCTGGACGTGATGAAGACCCTGGCCCAGGAAGGCATGACCATGGTCTGCGTCACCCACGAAATGGGCTTTGCCCGTGAAGTGGCGGACCGGGTGCTGTTCTTCGATCACGGCAAGTTGCTGGAAGATGCCTCACCGGCGCAGTTCTTCGATGCACCGAAGGACCCGCGCGCGCAGGCGTTTCTGCGTCAGGTACTGTAACGACAGCCCTGTAGGAGCAGCCTTGTGCTGCGAAGAGGCCGGTAAGCGCTGCGAAGATCACGGGTAGTCTACCGGCCTCTTCGCAGCACAAGGCTGCTCCTACAGGGAGGCGCATGAACACAAGCAGTATTAAAGGCTGAACCGCCCCACCATCCCCCGCAACTGCCGCCCCAACTGCTCCAGCTCCCCGCTCGACGCCGCCGTCTGTTCACTGGCCGCGCTAGTCTGGTCCGACACATCGCGCACATTCAGCACACTGCGGTTGATCTGCTCGGCCACCACGCTTTGCTCTTCACTGGCCGTGGCGATCTGCTGGTTCATGCCCTGAATACTCGACACCGTGTCGGTGATCTGCCCCAGCGCATGCCCGGCTTTGCGGCTCAGCTCTACGCTCTGCTCGGTCAGGCTCTTGCTGCTGTCCAGTAAACGGTTCACTTCGTCAGTACCGCTGTGCAGGCTGTCGATCAGCTGCCCAATCTCTTCGGTTGCCGTAGAGGTACGCTGGGCCAAACCCCGCACCTCATCGGCCACCACGGCAAAGCCACGCCCGGCTTCACCAGCCCGTGCCGCTTCGATCGCCGCGTTCAAGGCAAGCAGGTTGGTCTGTTCGGACACCGACTTGATCACATCTAGGATGCTGCCAATGCGTTGGCTCTCGCCCGCCAGGTGCTGCATGGCCGCCAGGCAATGGTCCATCTGCCCGGCCAGTTGCTCAATGCGGCCGATGGCTTCGGCCACCACCTGATCGCCCATCTGCGCCTGCTGGTCGGCGTTGGTCGCGGCCATGGAGGCCTGCTCGGCATTTTGCGCGACTTCCTGCACGGTCGCGCTCATCTGGTTCATGGCGGTGGCCACCTGGTCAGTTTCTTCGCGTTGCTGGCTGATGCGCAGCTTGGTGTCTTCGCTGCTGGCCGCCAGCTGTGAGGCCGCCTGCGACAGGTGGCCGACACCCTGGTCGATGCCGCCGATCAGCTCGCGCAGGCTCACGGTCATGTCGCGCATGCTGGACTGCAACTGGCCCATCTCGTCGCGGCGCAGCACCGGCTCGACCTGGCTCAGGTCGCCCTTGGCGATACGGGCGGCCAAGGTCAGCGTCTGGCGCAGCGGTTGGGTGATCTGCAAGGTGATCAGCCAGGCGGCGAGCACGCCGACCAGCAGCGCCAGTACGGCCACGCTGGTCAGCAACGAGCGGGCGGCCAGGGCTTCGCTGTCGCGTTGTTCGACTTTGCGCTCGCCCAGCTCCACGCTCACGGCGCTGAGTTCATCGCCCATCTTTTCCATGTTGCCTTGCAACTGCTCGACCCGTATGGCGACGCTGCGGTACTGGTCCAGGCTGGCGCGGTAGTTGGCCAGTTCGGTGCCGGGTTGTTCGGTCAATGTGCGCGACAGGCCCAAGGGCGCAAGGTCCTTGAGCAACTGCCCCAGGCTGCTGTCGGCGGCATTCAAGGCAGCATCACCGACCTTGGCGAAGTCTTCGACGGGCGAGAAGGTATACGCCGGCACCAGGCTCTGCTGGTTGGCAACGTCGACGTGACGGCTAAGGGTGTCCATCAGGCCCAATAGGCCGCTTTGCCGGCTATCGTCGGGCATCTTCAGCAAAGCCTGGGTCTGCAGCTCATCGATGACGTCGTTGAGTTTCTGTTCTTGTGCCTGCATCGCGTCGCGCCGCGCTTGGCGTTGGCCGACCAGGCGTTGCAGTTCAGCGAAGTCGTCGCGCACACGCTGCAGCAGCTGCAGTTTCTGGGTGAGCATCTGGCGTGAGTCATCGACGTTGCTGCGCTGCTGCAGGGTGCTCAGCATGCCTTCCAGCTGATCGAGGATGCGCACGATACGCGATTTGCTGGCGTCATCACTGAGCACGCGGTAGGTGATGCGCTCTGCGCGAAGGTCTTTGACCAGATCGTTGATCAGGCCGATTTCGCTGAGTTGTTCCGAACGGCTGATGGCGCCATCCAGCGCGCGCCAACCGCTGAGGGTGGTGGCCAGGGTAAGCAGCAAGACCACGGCGAAGCCGAGGGCGAGCTTGGCGCCGACACCGATGTTGCCGAGCCTGCGGTTAAGGTAACCGAGCATGGTGAGTCTCCGTCCATTTGAGAGAGGTCATGCGGGCACAATGCCGGCATGACACTCCTGCCCATCGGCAGCGGAGGTGTAGGACTTGACCTGAAAAGCAGGTAGGAAATTTCGCTGTAACTGGTAGGAAGGCTCTGCCTGTACCGGCCTCTTCGCGGGTGAACCCGCTCCCACAGGGGTAGCGCTTTACCTGTAGGAGCGGGTTTACCCGCGAAGAGGCGAGCACACGCGCCGAAAATCGCTGATCAGAGCCGGAACCGTCCGACCAACCCCTGGAGGTGCGTACCCAACCGCGCCAACTCGACACTGGAACTGGCCGTCTCTTCACTGGCCGCCGACGTCTGGTCAGAGATGTCCCGCACATTCATCACGCTGCGGTTGATCTCCTCGGCCACGGCCGTCTGTTCCTCTGCCGCCGTGGCAATTTGCTGGTTCATCGCCTGGATCGACGACACGGTCCGGGTGATGGTCTCCAGCGAGCCGCCTGCGCGGCGGGTCAGTTCTACGCTGCTGTCGGTCAGCTGGCGGCTGTTGTCCATCACGCTGGCCACGCGCTGGGTGCCGCTTTGCAGGCCGGCAATCAACTCTTCGATTTCTTCGGTCGACTGCTGCGTGCGCTGGGCCAGGCTGCGCACTTCGTCGGCCACCACGGCAAAGCCCCGCCCGGCTTCACCTGCGCGTGCCGCTTCGATTGCCGCGTTAAGGGCCAGCAGGTTGGTCTGCTGGGCCACCGACTTGATCACATCAAGGACGCTGCCGATCTTGTCGCTCTCGGCCTTGAGCTGGTTCATCGCTTCGCTGGAGTTGGCCACTTCGCAGGCCAGGCGTTCGATCTGCGCTACCGCTTCGCCCACCACCCGGTCGCCCTCGCGGGCCTGCTGGTCGGCCATCAGAGCCGCTTCCGAGGCCTGCTCGGCGCTACGCGCCACCTCGTGCACGGTGGCGGTCATCTGGTTCATGGCCGTCGCCACCTGGTCGGTCTCGACCTTCTGGTTGTTGACCCCGGCGCTGGTCTGCTCGGTGACCGCCGACAGCTCTTCGGCAGCGCTGGCGATTTGCGTGACGCCGTCGCCGATGCCGCCGATCAGTTCGCGCAAGCCTTGGGTCATGCGCTGCATGCTGGCCTGCAGTTGGCCCAGCTCGTCGCGGCGCTGCACCTGCAGGTCATGGCTTAGGTCGCCATTGGCCACGCGCTCTGCAGCGCTGAGGGTCTGGCGCAGCGGGATGATGATCTGCCGGGTAATCGCCCAGGCCGCCAGCAGGCCTAGGACTAAGGCCAAGGCGGTGGCGGCGGCGAGTAAGGTTTTGGCCTGGGTGGCGCCAGCGTCGCGCACTGCGGTTTGCGACGTGGTCATCGCCTGGCTGGCTTGCAGCAACACCGTGCCTTGGTCAGCCATGTGTTGCAGCGCTTGCTCGCTGGCCGTCTGCGCGTTGCTGAACTGGTTGACCGCATCACGGTAGCCGGCCATGGCGGTGGCGGCATCGTCAAGGCTGGCGGCATGCTCTGCCGGCACCTTGGCGGGCAGTGCCTTGAGTTCGGCCAGGGCTGCGTCGATGGCCTTCAGTGCGGTCTGTTGGAACTCGGCGTTGCCGCTGTAGGTATAACCGCGGACCTGGAAGCGCGCCTGTTGCAGCAGCGCACTTACCTCGACCGCATACTGGTATTGCGCGATGTCGCCCCCTTTCAGCAGGCCCCGCTGCACGCGGCCGACCAGCTCGACGGCCTTGTCGGCACTGTCGCCGAGCACACTACGGCTGGCCTCGCGGCGCTGGCCGGCCTGCTTCAGGTCGTTGAACGCTTGCTGGTAAATGCGCACCGCCTCGCGTTGTTGTTCGAGGCGCTGACGGTCGGCGGGGTGGTCGATCTGGCCCAGCATCAACGTCACTTGGCGATCGAGGTTGGCCAGGGCCTTTTCCAGCTCGGCGACGGCGGCGTCATCGCGGTTGCGCTGGTAATGCTGGCGGGCGATGCGCAGTTCTTGGGTGTACTGCTGGATCACCGAAATATTGCCCAGCTTGTCACCGCGGTCGATGACGCTGTCCAGGCCGTGCCAGCCGGTCAGGGTAATGGCCAGGGTCAGGAGCAATACCAGGCCAAAGCCTAGCCCTAGCTTGCGATTGACGCTTACGTTCCCCAGCGAGTGGGCTAACCATCGGTACATGTTCGACTCTCCGGTAACTTGGCAGCACGGATAATTATTGTGTTGCCAAGGCATCGGCCTGGGAGAGAGAAACTTGATGGGGGAAAAGACTGACTGATGCGTCAGAAAATGCGCGACAGCAGCGCGGTCACGGCAGTCTCCACGCGCAGGATGCGCTCGCCCAGTTGCACCGGTGCCAGGCCAGCCTTGCCCAGCAGCTCGACCTCGTAGGGGATCCAGCCGCCCTCGGGGCCAATGGCCAGGGTCACCGTTTGTTCGACGGCGCGCGGGCAGGCGGGGTAGGGGCCCGGGTGGCCCACCAGGCCCAGCGTGCCTTCGGCAATGGCGGGCAGGCGGTCTTCGACGAAGGGCTTGAAGCGCTTCTCGATGATCACCTCGGGCAGCACGGTGTCGCGTGCCTGCTCCAGGCCCAGGATGAGGTTTTCACGAATGCTGTCGGGGTTGAGGAACGGCGTTTGCCAGAAGCTCTTCTCGACCTTGTAGCTGTTCACCAGGATCAGGCGCGGTACACCCAGCGTGGCAATGGTCTGGAACAGCCGGCGCAGCATTTTTGGCCGCGGCACGGCCAGCACCAGGGTCAGCGGCAGCTTGGCGGGCGGTGGCTGGTCGAAGCCGACGTGCAGTTCTGCCTCATGGCCTTCCAGGCGCACCACGGTGGCGCGGCCCATCAAGCCGTTGACCTGGCCGACGCGCAGGCTATCGCCCACCGCGACCTTGTGGATCTCCTGCATGTGGGTGAAACGCCGGTCGGCCAGCACCACGCGGTCGGCCGCGATGAAATCGGCTTCTTCAAGTAGCAGCAGGTTCACGGTTGCGTCGCTGGCGGCTGGTCGTTGTGATCGTTGGCCGCTTCATCGTGCGCGCCGCGCTTGCGGATCAGGCTGCCACACAGCACGCCGACCTCAAACAACAGCCACATGGGCACGGCCAGCAGGGTCTGCGAGAAGATGTCTGGCGGGGTCAGGACCATGCCGACCACGAAGCAGCCGATGATCACGTAGGGGCGAACCTTCTTCAGGTACTTCACGTCGACCACGCCGATCCACACCAGCAGCACCACGGCGACCGGGATCTCGAAGGCGACGCCAAAGGCGAAGAACAGGGTCATGACGAAGTCGAGGTAGCTGGCGATGTCGGTCATCATCGACACACCCTCGGGCGTGGCGCTGGCGAAGAAGCCGAAAATCAGCGGGAACACCAGGAAATAGGCGAAGGCCATGCCGGCGTAGAACAGGAAGATGCTCGACACCAGCAGGGGTATGGCAATGCGTTTTTCGTGGCGATACAGCCCAGGTGCGATAAAGCCCCAGATCTGCTGAAGGATGAACGGGATCGCCAGGAACAGCGAAACGATCATGGTCAGCTTGAACGGCGTGAGGAACGGCGAGGCCACGTCGGTGGCGATCATCGTTGCATTGGCCGGCAGGTGGTCGCGCAGCGGCGCGGACACCAAGGTGTAGATCTGCTGGGCGAAAGAGAACAACCCGGCAAAGATCAGGAAGATGACGGCGACACAGCGCAACAGGCGGGTGCGCAGTTCAGTCAGGTGCGAGACCAGCGGCATGGGCTGGTCGTGTTCCGGATTTTCGCTCATGGGGCTCGCGGCGGTTGTGGCGGTTCAGAGGGGGCGGCCGGCGCTGTCGGGGCGGCCGGCGTAGCGTCTGGCGTGGCTTCGAGCCCAGCGGGCGGCTGCACCGTGGCCGTGGTGACAGGGGGCTGCACCGGCGGCGTCTGGGGGTTGAGGATGCGCCGGGCTTGCTCTTCCATTTGCAGGATGTGCTCGTTGTGCAGCTGGCGACGGATATCGTCGGCACCGATCTCGCGCTCGACTTCCATCTTGATGCTGTTGAAGCTGCGCTTGAGGCGGCCGATCCACAGCCCTGCCGTGCGGGCGGCGCCCGGCAGGCGCTCGGGGCCGAGCACCAGCAAGGCGACAAGGCCTACCAGCAGCAACTCACTGAAACTGATGCCGAACATGGGTCAGTCTTTCCGCTGCGGCTCTTGGACCGGTTGGGCCTGGCCTTCGATGGTGTGGCCCTGGGGCTGTTGTGCAGTGTTCTGCACCGGTGGCACGGGCTGGGCAGGCGGCGGGGTCTGCTCGGCCGGCTTGTTTTCTTCGTCGTTCATGGCCTTGCGGAAGCCTTTGATCGACTCGCCGAGGTCGCTGCCGAAGTTTTTCAGCTTCTTGGTGCCGAACACCAAAACGACGACGACCAGCAGGACAATCCAATGTTTCCAGTCAAAGATACCCATGTTGCTCTCCTAGAATTCTATACAGTCAGGCGGAAGGTTGACGCGCAGCCTTCTCGTCATGCCCGGAAAGCCCGAAACGGCGCTCCAGTTCATCGAGCACGGCCTGTGGGTGTTGCCCCAACGCGCTGAGCATGACCAAGCTATGAAACCACAGGTCGGCGGTTTCATAGATGACATCGCTGTAATCCTTGCTGACAGCGGCGTCCTTGGCGGCGATGATCGTTTCGATGGACTCTTCGCCGAGCTTTTCGAGGATCTTGTTCAAGCCCTTGTGATGCAGGCTTGCCACGTAGGAGCTGTCGGGTGCCGCGTGCTTGCGTTGTTCCAGCACGTCGGCCAGGCGGTTGAGGGTGTCGCTCATGTCAGTGTCCTGCGCTATAAATGGCGTCCGGGTCCTTCAGGACCGGGTCGACGGTTTTCCACTGGCCGTCTTCGAAGACGCGGTAGAAGCAGCTTTCGCGGCCGGTATGGCAGGCGATATGGCCCAGTTGCTCGACCATCAGGATGATCACGTCGGCATCACAGTCCAGGCGCATTTCGTGCAGTTTTTGCACATGGCCAGATTCCTCGCCCTTGCGCCACAGCTTGCCACGCGAGCGCGACCAGTAGATGGCGCGTTGCTCGGCGGCGGTCAGGGCCAGGGACTCGCGGTTCATCCAGGCCATCATCAGCACGCGTCCGGTCTTGTGGTCCTGGGCAATGGCCGGTACCAGGCCGTCGCTGTTCCACTTGATCTCGTCCAGCCAGTCTTTCATCGTCCACTCCAAAACGGGCCCGCTCCTGTGCCGGGCCCTTTGCGCTAGTGTGCCAGCCAGCGGGCCGGCTGGCTATTGGCGCACGATCAGGTAAAGGCCGGCGGCCAGCATCAGCCAGGCTGGCCAAGCGGCCGGGGCGGCCAGGCTGGCGGCCTCGGCGGCGCCTGCGGCCAGCACCGCGCCCCCCCCGAGCAAGCCTGCGCCCAGCAGGCGCAGCGCCCAGCGGTCACCTTGGCGGCGGCGCTCGGGCAACTGCGGGTCGTGCAGGTGCGGTTGCGACAGGCGCTCAAGCAGGTCGCGGGTCATGCCGGCCAGGTGCGGCAGCTGCTCGGCCTGGCTGTACAGGTTGCCGACCATGGCCTTGGGGCTGTAGCGCTCGCGCATCCAGCGTTCCAGGAACGGCTTGGCGGTGCTCCACAGGTCCAGGTCCGGGTAGAGCTGACGGCCCAGGCCTTCGATGTTGAGCAAGGTCTTCTGCAACAGCACCAGCTGAGGCTGGACTTCCATGTTGAAGCGCCGGGCGGTCTGGAACAGGCGCATCAGCACCTGGCCGAAGGAAATATCTTTCAACGGTTTTTCAAAGATCGGCTCGCACACCGTACGGATCGCCGCCTCGAATTCGTTGACCTTGGTGTGCGCCGGCACCCAACCCGAATCGATGTGCAGTTGCGCAACGCGGCGGTAGTCACGCTTGAAGAAGGCAAACAGGTTGCGCGCCAGGTAGTCCTGGTCTTCCGACGTGAGGCTGCCGACGATGCCGCAGTCGATGGCAATGTACTGCGGGCTCCACGGCTTGACCGTGCTGACGAAGATGTTGCCGGGGTGCATGTCGGCATGGAAGAAGCTGTCGCGGAACACCTGGGTGAAGAACACCTCCACACCCCGTTCGGCCAGCAGCTTCATGTCGGTGCGCTGGTCGGCCAGGGTCGCCATGTCGGTGACCGGCACGCCGTAGATACGCTCCATTACCAGCACCTTGGGCCGGCACAGGTCCCAGTACACCTGGGGCACGTACATCAGCTCGGAGCCTTCGAAGTTGCGCCGCAGCTGGCTGGCGTTGGCCGCCTCGCGAAGCAGGTCGAGTTCGTCGTAGATGGTCTTTTCGTAGTCGTTGACCACCTCCACCGGGTGCAGGCGGCGGGCGTCGGCAGACACCCGCTCGGCGCCCTTGGCGATCAGGAACAACCAGGCCAGGTCTTGAGCGATGACCGGCTTGAGGCCCGGGCGGACCACCTTGACCACGACTTCTTCGCCGCTTTTCAGGCGGGCGGCGTGTACCTGGGCCACCGAGGCCGAGGCCAGTGGCTCGACGTCGAAGCGGCTGAACAGCTCGCCGACCTTGGCGCCGAGCTGTTCTTCGATCAATGCAACGGCCTGTTTCGGGTCGAACGGCGGCACGCGGTCTTGCAGCCCCATCAGTTCGTCGGCGATGTCGGTGGGCAGCAGGTCGCGGCGGGTAGACAACAGCTGGCCGAACTTGATGAAAATCGGCCCCAGGTCCTGCAGCGCCAGGCGCAGGCGCGCACCGCGGCTGAGCGCGGAGGGCTTGCGCGGCAGCCAGCGCCAAGGCATCAGCAGGCGCAGGCTCATCAGCCACCAGGGCAGGGGCAGGTCGAACAACAGGTCATCGAGACGGTAGCGGATCACCACACGCTGGATGCGAAAGAGACGGCGGACGGCGAGCAGCTTCATGCGTTATCGCTGGTATCAAGGGATCGGGAGAGGCGCTGCAGGCGCGCCTCGAGGCGTTCTATATCGACCTTCAGGGTATCGAGCTCGCTGAAGGCGGCTTCGGCTTCGCGTTTGCCGACCAGGGTGCGCGACTCTTCGGCCAGGTACTCGGAGAGGTTTTGGCTGAAGCGCGTCAGGCCCTGGCGGGTCCAGCGCGCGCGCAGGCGGAGGTGGCCGGCCAGCAACGCCGTGGCCACCGGGCCGAGCCAGCGCTGCAGCTCGTGCTCCCAGTCCAGTTCGAGGTCTTGCAGCACGCCGAACAGGTCGAGCAACACAGCGCTGTCGCCATGCAGTTCGACCTGCGGGCTGTGCAGCACGGCGGTCTTGTCCTTGGCCAGGGCCAGTTGCGCCAGGCTGCCGGCAGGGGCGCGCAGGCTGCAGTCGACCTCGCCCTCCCAGTGCGCGGCCAGCATCAGGCCGTCTTCATCGGGCAGGATGAACACCTGCAGGGCCGGCTGACGGCAATCGATCTCGATGACCTTGCCTTCGAGCGCGGCCAGCCGCGGCAGCGCCGTGCTGTCCATGCGCAGGACGCGGTTCAGGCCATGTTCGACGCTGGCGAGCAGCCCGGCCAGCACCATCAGGGCTTGATTCCCCGGTGCACGGCGACGATACCGCTGGTCATGTTGTGGTAGGTGACGCGGTCGAAGCCGGCGTCGACCATCATGGCCTTGAGGGTTTCCTGGTCGGGGTGCATGCGGATCGATTCGGCCAGGTAGCGGTAGCTTTCCGAGTCGTTGGTGATCAGTTTGCCGGCCAGTGGCATGAAGGCGAACGAGTAGGCGTCATAGGCCTTGGACATCAGCTTGTTGGTCGGCTTGGAGAACTCCAGGATCAACAGGCGGCCGCCGGGCTTGAGCACGCGCAGCATCGAGCGAATGGCTTCGTCCTTGTGGGTGACGTTGCGCAGGCCGAAGGCGATGGTCACGCAGTCGAAGTGGTTGTCCGGGAACGGCAGCTTCTCGGCGTCGGCCTGGACGAACTCGATGTTGCCGGCCACGCCACGGTCGAGCAGGCGGTCACGGCCGACCTTGAGCATCGAATCGTTGATGTCGGCGAGCACTACCTGCCCGGTCGGGCCTACAAGGCGCGAGAACTTGGCGGCCAGGTCACCGGTACCGCCGGCGATGTCCAGCACGCGGTTGCCGCTGCGCACGCCCGACAGCTCGATGGTGAAGCGCTTCCACAGGCGGTGCATGCCGCCGGAAAGCACGTCGTTCATCAGGTCGTACTTGGCGGCCACGGAGTGGAACACCTCGGCGACTTTCTTCGCCTTTTGGCTCTCCGGGACGTCCTGGTAGCCAAAATGGGTGGTGGGTTCGGCGTGTTCGCCTTTGCGCTGGTCGTTCATATCGCTTCACCGGAAAAAATTACCGCCATTCTAGGGCGAACGGGCGGATTTGTCTTGGCGGGGTGTGCCAGGGGGCAGGGGCGGGCATAATGCTGATTATGTCTTCATACCCAGGATCACCCGCATGACCCAGATCAGCGTCGAACGCAAACATTCCCTCGGCCGCGAGGCTGCCCGCGCCAAGGCCGAGGCGCTGGTAGAAAAGCTCAGCCGCGAATATGACCTCAAGGCCACCTGGAACGGCGACCGCGTCGACGTCGCGCGCAGCGGCGCCAACGGCAGCGTGCAGATTGGCGAAGACACCATCCGCGTCGAGCTCAAGCTCGGCATGATGCTGTCGATCATGGGCGCTAGCATCAAGAGCGAGATCGAGCGGGCGCTGGACAAGGCCCTGGCCTGACACCAGGGCCGTGCCGTTGACCGGCCCGTCAGTGGGCCGGAAACGGGATGATGCCTTCTATCTGGTCCAGGCGCAGGTCGCCGCGGTAGATGTCGATCCCTTCAGCCGCTGTATGGGCGTGCTCAAGCCTGACTTCGCGCGCCTTTTCGGCCCTGCTGGCACGCGCGGGGCGCGGCTCCCAGTGCTTCAGGTGGCCTTTGACGAAGGCGCGGGGCGCCGCGTCGGCGCTGCGGTAGTGGAAGTGAGCCTCCCACAGCACCGCATTGGGCACCTGCACGTCCTTGATCTGGTAGACGTCCAGGTAGTCGTTGGCAGTGCGCAGCGGCTTACGCGAAGTGCTCAGGGCGATCTCGATCCGCTGTTGCTGATACAGGTAACGTAACGCACTGCTGTCCGGGTGGCGGGTGTTGAGGTAGGCGTCGGTGAGCAGTCGGCGTTTTTCGGTGTTCAGCGAGGCGATGGCATCGCGCAGTTGGCTGGCCAGGCCTTCGGACGCCCGGTCATCGGCGGCGCTTACGTGCTGCTCGACCTTGCGCATGTCCTCGATCTGCCAATCCATGAGGTCGGCCAGGCTGTTCGGCTCGTTCGCGTAGCGCGCTGCCAGCGCGACCCGGTCACTCACTTGCGCCAGCAGGTGTTGCGCGCGACTGCGCAGCTGGGCGGAGTCTTGCGCGGCGGGGCGCTCCTCGCCTGGGACTTCGAACCATTGGCCATTGCGCCGCTCATAGGCGCCCCCAGGTTGCTCGGTGGCCGGGTTGCGCTGAACGGCATGATTGCCTTCCTGGTCACGTTCGACCAGCACCGAGCGCCCTCGGGAGGTTCGGATCAGGGTGCGTTTGCCGGCCCTGACGCGGTGGGTCAGCTGTCGCGCAGGGGACGATGAGCCCTGCTCGGCATTCATCAAGGCGGTGCTCAAGTCGGTTTCTGCCAGGCGTTCCAGGCCCGTCATCGCCTCGATGTAGGCCTGCAGCATCGTGGTGTCCACGGCGGGTGCGGTGAACGATTGCATGTACCTGGCCCTGCCGATGACGGCCCGGTAAACGCGCAGGGCGTTGCCCAGCACCTCCGCTTGTTGGTCGGCAGGCAGGTTGGCAGAGGCAACGCCATCGTGGCTCCACAGCGCTGCTGACAGGTCCGAGTCGCTCAGGCTGTTTTGCAAGGGCAGCAAGTCAATGGCCGCTTCGGCAGTGAGTAGGGTCTTGTCCAGTGTCAGGTAAGCCAGGTCGCTGACAATCTGTGCGCGGACGATCAACGACGAGTAAGGGCGCAGCTTGATGGCGCGTTCGATCTTGGCTTTCTTGTCTGGGTAGGCGACCCGGGTATCGCTGAGCACGTCGGAAAGCGTTTTATCCAGTCGCTCGCTGACCACGAGCAGGCGGCGGCTGACCTTCAGTGCGTCTCGGGTCGATTCGCGAAATGCAGCGTGTCGGCCCCTCTGCTCGTCACTGTCAGGCACCCCACGCAAGCCCACGGATTGCTCCTGCAAGTGTTCGTGGTCGACCAGTTCGAGCAGGCGCCGCACCAGCAGCATGTCATTGTCGATGGCGGCTTCTGTCCAGTTGCTGAGCCGGCGTGCAGTGGCGCCCGAACGGTCGTACTTCAGGTAGCGAGGCTCGAGCATCTGCCGGTAGAGGTCGGCGTTGGCATGCAGCAAGCTGGCCTGCTTCTCCAGGTACAGCGACCCCGCGGCGATCTGCGGTAGGTGCTGCCTGCGCATTTCCAGCACTGCCTGGCGCTGCACTCGGAGCGCCGGTGGAAGTGCCTTGACGTCGGGTTTGGGCAACGCATTGAACGCCAGGCTGAACGCAGCCGCCTCGTCGTCAAAGGCTTCAAGCTCGATGCGGTTGCGCTCCATGAAGGGCTCGAGCTGGGTCAGTTTGTCCTGGTTGGCTTGACCGGTCGTTTGCAGTGCATCGTAGTGCTGGCGATTCTGCGCGGTGACGGCTTCGCGGGTTCTTGGCATGCCGCCGGCCAAATGCAGGTCCAGGACCCATTCGTCATTCCAGCGCCGCAGCCAAGGGCCTTTACTGCGTTCGCGTCCGACGATGTAATAGCCGTCGGGCGCGCCGCCCCAACGTGTGTGCCATTCGCCTTGGCTGGTGTCCGGGCCGATGATCTGGATTCCGCCCCAGGTTTCCTGCACCTCGTAGGCCACGTCCTGCAGGTTCACGTAGAGCCGCTCTTGCACCTTGTACAGCCCGCGCAGGCGGCCTTGTGTTTCAGCCGCATGGCCTTGCAGGGAAACGCCTGCGCGCAGTTCGCCCAGGCGCTGGCGGGCGTGGGAGGGCAAATTGCCCACCCGCTGGCTGTTGTGCCAACGGCTCACACTGACGTGGCCGGGGCGTTGCGCCTGGTGGGGCTCGACCCAGTCCGCTGTCTTGGGTGCCTCAACGGTTACCGGCGTGGAGGGTGCTCTGCGGGCGGGGCCCTCCAGGGCCATGGCGTCCACCGCTGCCGAGCTGACCCCCGCATGCGTTGGGGCTGTGGGGCCCTGCATCAACAACAGGGCCAGGTTGGTCAGCACATCTGCCGCTGCCAAGGCCTTTTCCTCCGCGCTGCCATCGGACAGGGCGGGTAGGTCATCCTTGAGCGTTGCCACGGCGGCGACCAACCAGGCCAGCATGGCCGCAGGGCCACGCAGCAGCGGCGTGACCGTGTTGAACAGAACCCAGCCGCACTGCACGATCAAGGCCCAGCGCTGTTGCGCATTCGAGCGGCTCTGCCGGGAGGCCAGCAGTAGCATTGTCTGAATGCGTGCGTTGTAGAGGTGGTTGTCCAAATCTTCCAGCCAAGGTGTGTGAACGGCTGTAACAGGGACCCTGAGGCGTTCCACCAGGGTGTCTACCAACGCCGACTGCGTGCCAATCAAGTGCGCCAGGGCCGACAGGCGGCTATGCAGGTGCGGACGTTCGAATCCGCCGTGCTGGTAGATGCCCCTGGCGTCGTCATCCATCCAGGCCAGCAGCTGTTGCTGCAACGCCTGATCAGCCCGTATCTGCGCCATCAGGCTGTCCAGGCTGGCAAACTCTGCCACGGCGTCATCCGCGAACAGGGGGCGATACAGGACCCAACGCTGGTTGGCCTTTACTTTGATCAGGAACATGCCGTGCACCGTGTTGCCTTCGGAGGCACCCGGTGCAGGCAGAAACGCCAGTGGCGCAATGCTGAGCGCATCAGGTGACGCTTGATTGGCACGGCAGAAATCGACGATTGCCTGGCAGGCCTGTGCGCTGAGCTTGGCTTCGATCCTGGCCCTGAGCGCGGCGAACTGCAGGGTGCTGCGCCATTCCGTGGCATGGCGCTGGAGGCGGCTGACCTTGAGCGTGGCGTCTTGCAGTTGGTGGGCGACATAAGCGGGGTAAAGCCCGCCGACATCCACGGTCGAGATCAAGCGGTTGACGTAATCCAGGTTCAGCCAGCTGCCCAGAGGCCGTGCGTGGGTGTCGAGCAGGCCGGACGCCACTTCGTCGCTGCCCGTGTGCAGGCGTGCAATGGCCAGTTCCGTCAGGGTCATGCTTTTCAGGTAGTTCAATTGCGCGGGGCCGGACGACGACAGCGGTACCACCACCGAGATCTGCACGAGCAGTTGGTCGGGGTCTTGCGGTGTTTCGGCAGGGAAGTCCGCGCGCATCTGCTCGCGCAGCCGGCGAGCGGCATAGCGGCCCAGGGTTTCTATTGCGTCGAACGACGTCCTGCCCTGGGCGTGCGCCTGGCTGGCGGCGAGCTCAAGCAGGGCTTCGGCGTACAGCAGGTGGCCGGTGCTGTCTGCTTGATTCAGCCAGGTGGGCAGGCTTAGCAGTGGCTGCTCGGTGCTTGGCAGGGGCAGGTTGAGGAAGTTGGACGAAGGGTCGCTCAAGGTGCTGAAGGCCTCCTCAAGCGCGTGGACGCTGGTGAGCGTGGACAACCGCAGGCGGCCGACCCTGTCGAGGATGCCATTGAGTAGTTCAGTGGACTGGAACGCGAACGGGTCTGTGTGCAGTGGTTGCTGTGCCCAGCGCAGCGTGTCGAATTGATACTGCTGCGCCAGTGCGTCGCGAAGGGCCTCGGCGAAGGCCGTAAGGTCAACGTAGCGGCGCACCGCGCCTGAAGGTTTACACCACAGCACCATCTCGGCCTCGGCGATGATCAACAGGTCCGGTAAGACCAGGGGGGGATGCTCATCGAGGGTGACCTGCAGCCGGTTGATCGCCAGCGCGCTGGCCGTGCCGTTGATCACACCATACAGCACGGCTTTCGCCGGTTCGGACAAGCCCTGCCGTTCCACGCCTAGCAGCAGGGCGGCTTTCAAGGTCTGCGCCAACCTGTGCACATGGGACAGGCCCGATGAGGCGTCGCTTGCAGCCCAGAAACCAATCTGTGCCTGCTGAAAGGCTTCGGTCAGGGCCGCCAGCAGTTCGTCGAAGTCGCGGTTGAGGTTGTCCATGTTCAGGCTGACTTCGGGCTGGGCGTTCGGGCCGACACCTGCCGCCTGCGGCAGAAAGGGCAGGGGCGGCGCGATGCTGAGCACGTCTGTGTGCGTGAGGGCCATGCCTTTGCCCGTCAGAAAATGGTCGAGCAGCGTGTTTACCAGGGGGACCTGTGCCGGTTGTTTGCCTGCGCCGTGGATGAGCGTGAAGGGCTCGAGGGACTGCAACTGAGGGTGGTTGCGGGTGATCCAGGGGTAGCGATTGGCCAGGATGGTCAAGCCGGCCTTGGCAACCACTTCGCGCAGCGTGGGGCGTTGGGCGAATTGGCTGGCTACCCGTTGCTTGAACGTGGTGGGTTGCAGCGGTGGGGACGCAGGCATGAGGTGTGAGCTCTGGTGGCGGGAATGCTCGCACGCTAGCGCCGATGCCTGCGGTGGCGGCGGTACATGTTTGGCCCCCTATGCCGCGTGAGCTTAGGGTGAGGTTTCTAATTTTCTTCCCTACCTTATGCTCAAGCCCAACCTCCATGGGCAGTTCCTCTCCACTCATGAGCATGAGGTACAGAGCATGGCCAAAGTGAATGTGAAGAAAAAGGACGACGCTCCAGGCACCCTGGGCGAAGTGCGCGGTTATGCGCGCAAGATCTGGCTGGCAGGTATCGGCGCCTATGCCCGCGTCGGCCAGGAAGGTTCCGAGTACTTCAACGAGCTGGTCAAAGCCGGCGAAGGCGTTGAAAAACGTGGCAAGAAGCGCATCGACAAAGAGCTCGATGCGGCCAACAACCAGCTGGATGAAGCGACCCAGGAAGTCAGCCGCGTACGCGGCAAGGTCGAAGTTCAACTCGACAAGATCGAAAAAGCTTTCGACGCACGGGTTGGTCGCGCCTTGAATCGCCTTGGCATTCCGTCTAAACATGACGTTGAGGCGTTGTCCATCAAGCTTGAACAGCTGCACGAGCTGCTTGAGCGCGTCGCGCACAAACCATAAGGAGAGCAGGATGGCTGGCAAGAAGAATTCCGACAAAGAAAGCAGCTCCTGGGTCGGCGGGATCGAGAAGTACTCCCGCAAGATCTGGCTGGCGGGCCTGGGGATCTATTCGAAGATCGACCAGGACGGCCCGAAGCTGTTCGATACGCTGGTGAAGGACGGCGAGAAGGCCGAGAAGCAGGCGAAGAAGACCGCCGAAGACGTGGCTGATAGCGCCAAGGCCTCGACCACGTCGCGCGTGTCCGGCGTGAAGGATCGCGCGCTGGGCAAGTGGAGCGAGCTTGAAGAAGCCTTCGACAAGCGCCTGAACAGCGCCATCTCGCGCCTGGGCGTACCAAGCCGCAATGAGATCAAGGCGCTGCACCAGCAAGTGGACAGCCTGACCAAGCAGATCGAGAAACTGACCGGTGCCTCGGTCACACCGATCTCCAAGGCGGCTGCGAGCAAAGCCGCTGCCAAGCCACTGGCCAAGGCGCCTGCCAAACCTGCTGCGAAAACCGCAGCAGCCAAGCCGGCGGCCAAAGCGGCTGCGGCAAAACCTGCGGCTAAACCTGCTGCGAAAACCGCTGCTGCCAAGCCTGCGGCCAAACCTGCTGCCAAACCCGCTGCCAAGCCTGTTGCGGCCAAGCCTGCAGCGGCGAAGAAACCGGCAGTGAAGAAGGCCCCGGCCAAACCGGCCGCACCTGCGGCCAGTGCGGCACCGGCTCCGACTGCTACAGCTGCAGCGCCAGCGCCAAGCGCGGCACCGGCCAGCAGCACACCGTCGGCACCGACCGGTACCGGTACCCTGATCTAACCGCGTCGCCTTCTTCGCGGGGCAAGCCCGCTCCCACAGATTCAGCTCAGCTTGCAAACCCTGAGCTGGGTCTCTGTGGGAGCGGGCTTGCCCCGCGAAGAGGGCACCGCCGATGCGGCACTACCCCTCCAGATACCGCACCGCCAACTGCTCCGCCGCCGCCCGGGCCTGGGCCTGCAGATGCGGCGCCACCAGCATCATCACCTGGTATACCACGATCCCCACATCCCCCTCCCGCCCCAGCACGCGCTGGTAATCCAGCGAGAACATCAGTGTCAGGGTGATCTGCTCCACCAACTGCCCCAGCGCCTGGGTTTCGCTCACCACTTGTCCCTGGCCCTTGAGGCTGGCCAGCAACGCGGCAAGGGTTCGCTTCAGTGCGTTGATCAGGCTGCGCATGCCGCGGGCCAGCTTCGGCAGGCGCCCGGTCAGGTTGGACAGGTCCTGGAACAGGAAGCGGTACTGGGCCATGCGCTCGACGATCAGGTGCAGGAACAACCAGTAGTCCTCGGCCTCCAGGCGCACTTCAAGCGGTGGGTCGAGCAGCGGCATCAGCGCTTCTTCGAAACGCTCGAACAGGCCCAGCACAACCGGTTCCTTGCCATGGAAGTGGTAGTACAGGTTGCCAGGGCTGATGCCCAGTTCGTTGGCGATCTCCAAGGTCGAGACATTCGGTTCGCCTTGCTGGTTGAACAGTTGCAGGGCGCATTCAAGGATACGGTCGCGGGTCTTCATCCGGGCGGTGTGCTCATCGGGTCAGGACATAGGTGCCTGGCGCAGGGCCCAGCGGCGGATAGGTGGTATTGCCAAGCGTGGTGCGTGGCGCTTTCAGCGGGCCGGAGCGGGGGGTGACCCACTCCAGCCACAATGGCCACCAACTGCCTTCGCTGCGCTGCGCGTCGTGGAACCAGGCACGCGGGTCGCTGGACAGCTTCGGGTTGGCCAGGTAGTAGGCCTTGGGGTTGCCAGGTGGGTTGATGATGCTCTGGATATGCCCGCTGTTGGCCAGCACGAAGCGTCGGTCGCCGCCTAGCAGCATGGCTGAGCGGTACACGGCATCCCACGGGGTGATGTGGTCGTTGCTGCCGGCCACGGTGAAACTGTCGAGGTCGACCTGCTTTAGGTCGATGGGCGTGCCACACACCTCAAGGCCTGCCGGGTGGGTCAGCGGGTTGTGCTTGAAGAAGTCCAGCAGGTCGCCATGCAGCGCCGCCGGCAGGCGTGTGCTGTCGGCGTTCCAGTAGAGGATGTCGAAGGCGGGCGGGGTCTTGCCGAGCAGGTAGTTGTTGACCCAGTAGTTCCAGATCAAGTCATTGGGCCGCATCCAGGCGAAGATCCGCGCCACCTCGGCGCCGTCCAGCACACCGCGCTGGTACGAGCGGCGCTTGGCCGCCTCGATCGTCTGCTCGTCGGCGAACAGGCTGGCGGGGCTTTCGAACTTGCTGTCCAGCAAGCTGACCAGGTAGGTGGCGCTGCGCACTCGGCGCAACTGGTGCTTGGCTTGCAGGTGGCCTTGCAGCGCTGCCATGGTCAGGCCGCCAGCGCAGGCGCCCATCAGGTTGGGGTCGCGGTTGCCACTGATGCTGCGGCACGCGTTAAGCGCCTCTTCCAGGGCCTGAACGTAGCTCGACAGCCCCCACTCGCGGTGCCGTGGGTCGGGGTTGCGCCAACTGACCATGAACACCTGCAGGCCGTTCTTGAGCATGTACTGGACAAAGCTGTTGGTCGAGCTGAGGTCGAAGATATAGAACTTGTTGATCTGCGGCGGCACCACCAGCAGTGGGCGGGCGTGCTGTTTTTCGCTCATCGGCTGGTACTGGATCAACTCCAGCAATTCGTTGCGAAACACCACGGCGCCGGGGGTTGCCGCGACGTTGCCACCCACCTCGAAGGCGCGTTCGTCTACCTGGCGAGGCAAGCCATCGTTGTGGCGCAAGTCGTCAAGCAAGTGCGCCACGCCACGCACCAGGCTTTGCCCGCCGGTGTTGAGCAGCTCCTTCACGGCCAGTGGGTTGAGCAGCGAATTGCTGGGCGCCAGGGCATCGTTGATCAGCGTGAACAGAAACTGCGCGCGGGCGCGGTCATCGTCGTCCAGGTGGCTTTCATCGATCCACAGGCGGGTCTGCTTTTGCCAGGCCAGGTAGGCTTGCAGGCCGCGCCGGTAGAACGGGTTCTGGCTCCAGGTCGGGTCGCTGAAGCGGGTGTCTCGCGGGCTCGGCTGGTAAGGGGTATCGCCGAGCATCACGCGGCCCAGCTGGCCGCTCAGGGCCAGCAGGTGGCGGGCGGTATGCAGCGGGTTGCGCAAGCCATGACGGCCGACACTGCGCAACGTGGAAATCAGGTCGCGACCGCGCAGGCCGAGGATGGCGTTCTGCACGTTCATGCTGGTGGCGGGAAGCGTTGGCGTTCCTTTGGCCGGTTTGTCTTTCATGGCAACACTCCCTCGTCTTGACCCTTGGCGCCTGCTGGCCCCGTCGCGGGCGAACCCGCCCCTACACGCCCGAAGCCGGGCGCGGATGCATGACCGCGCGCTGACGCTCTTGCTGGAGGAACTTCATGATGATCGGGGCGACGGCCTCGGCCCGGGTGATCAGAAACAGATGGCCGTCGTCGATAATGTGTAGCTGGGCATTGGGAATCCGCCAGGCCAGCAGGCGCATGTTGATCAGCGGGATCAACGGGTCGTCGTCGCCAGCCAGTATCAGGGTGGGCTGCTGGATCTTGTGCAGCCAGTGAATGCTGGTCCAGCCAAGCCCGGCGAACAGTTGCCAGTAATAGCCCAGCTTGCCGCCGGAGCGCACCTTGGCTGCGTGTCGCATGGCCAGGTCTGGGTCGCGGCGAAAGCCACCGCCGTAGATCAGCGGGGCGATGCGGATTACATGCGAAGGCTGGATGTAGCGCCGGGGGCTGGCCATCATCCACAGCACCTTGGGTTTGCCCGGCACCATCACCGCGCCGGCAGCCGTGGCGGCCAGTACCAGCTTCTTGCAGCGCTCGGGGTAGTCGTGGGCAAACTGCTGCGCCAGGGCGCCGCCCCACGACACGCCGATCACATTCACCTGGCCGTAGTCGAGGTAATCGAGCATGCGTGCCGTGAGCTTGGCCAGCCCCGGAAAGCGATAGGGCTGGCGTGGCGTCGACGAGCCGCCTACGCCCGGTACGTCGAAGGCGATGACTTCCAGGTCTGGGTCCAGCGCTTCGATGAACGGAAACACCAGCTCCAGGTTGGCGCCGATGCCGTTGAAGATCAGCAGCGGCGTCAGGTGCGGCTTGCCCGGGCGCACGGCAGTGCGGATGGACTGGTTGTCCAGTTCGACGGTCCTGAAGATATAGGGTGACGGCATGCGCGTGGCTCTGTGGTGAAGTGAACACCGTGGCCCACCCGCAGGTGGCCACGGCGCTGCAACTCAACGTTCGTGAACGTAAGTGCCCGGAGATGCCTCGCCAGCGGCATAGGCGCGGTTGCCCAGCCGGGTTGGCGCTTTTTTCAGGTCGCCGGCACGTTCGCCCAGCCAGTTTTGCCAATGCAGCCACCAGGAGTCGGCATGCTTGGTCGCGTTCTCCTGCCAGGCCACGGGGTCGCCCGGGCGATCGGCGCCGGTCATGAAGCGCGCCTTGGGGTTGCCCGGTGGGTTGAGGATGCTCTGGATGTGGCCGCTGTTGGACAGCACGAACTCGATCTTGCCGCCAAACAGGTGTGCCGAACGGTAGCAGGACGGCCACGGGGTGATGTGGTCGTTGGTGCCGGCGAGGCTGTAGATGTCGCAGGTGACCTGCTTCAGGTCGATCGGCGTGCCGCACACTTCCAGTGCACCGGGGCGGGTGAGTGGGTTGCTTTTGAACATCTCGATCAGGTCGCCGTGGAAGGCGGCCGGCAGGCGCGTGGTGTCGTTGTTCCAGAACAGGATGTCGAACACCGGCGGCTCGTTGCCGAGCAGGTAGTTGTTGACCCAGTAGTTCCAGATCAGGTCATTGGGGCGCATCCAGGCGAACACCTTGGCCATCTCGCTGCCTTCGAGCACGCCGGCCTGGTAGGAGTGGCGCTTGGCGGCTTCGAGGGTCTGTTCATCGACGAACAGCGCGACCTGGGTGTCCATGGTGGTGTCCAGCACGCTGACCAGCAGGGTCAGGGCATTGACCTTGTTTTCGCCCAGGGCGGCGTAATGGCCCACCAGCGCGGTGCAGGTGATGCCGCCAGAGCAGGCGCCGAGCATGTTCAGGTCTTTGCTGCCGGTAATCGCCAGCACGGCGTCGACCGCTTCCTTGAGCGCATCGATGTAGGTCGACAGGCCCCATTCGCGCTGGGCCTTGGTCGGGTTGCGCCAGCTGATGATGAAGGTCTGCTGTTGTGAGCGCAGGCAGAAGCGCGCCAGGCTTTTTTCCGGGCTCAGGTCGAACACGTAGAACTTGTTGATCTGCGGCGGCACCACCAGCAGTGGCCGCGCATGCACCTGTTCGGTGATGGGGCTGTACTGGATCAGCTCCAGCACGTCGTTGCGGAACACCACGGCGCCGTCGCTGGTGCCCAGGTTCTTGCCCACTTCGAAGGCGTCCATGTTCACCTGGCTGGGCATGCCACCGTTGTTGACCACGTCCTTGGCCAGGTTGGACAGGCCATCGAGCAGGCTTTTGCCACCGGTTTCGAAGAAGCGCTTGACCGCGGCCGGGTTGGACAAGGTGTTGGTCGGCGCCATGGCCTCGGTCATCAGGTTGATGACGAACTGCCCGCGGCTGATGTCCTGGGGTGAAAGGTCGCTATTGCCGATCCACTCCTGCAGCTCCTTGCGCCAGGCCAGGTAGGTTTGCAGGTAGCGGCGGTAAAGGGGGTTGTTGCTCCAGGCCGGGTCGTTGAAGCGGCGGTCGTCGCTTTCGGGGGTGAGGCTGGATTTGCCCAGCAGCACGTTCTTCAGCTCCAGGCCGAAGTGCGCCACGTGCTTGGCGCTGTGCAAAGGTTGGCGCACGGCCTGGCGCAGCACGGTGCGTGCCGAGCTCAACAGGTCCTTGCGGCGGATGCCGATGACCGGGTTCAGCCCCAGGGTGTTCTCCGAGGCCTGCCGCTGCAACTCATCGTTGTTCTTGTTACTCATCTGCGACGCTCCGTTGTCCAGAGACGAGTACCGGTTGCCTGTGGCGCTTGCACAGTCCAGAGCCCGGTACTGCTACTCGGGTGACCAGTGATAAGGAACAGCGGTGCTGCGGGCCGGATGCATTCGGCGATGAGCTGCGGGGAATTCTGCGTGTGAAGACAGCCTGCTTTCGCTCGCGACCTCTACATACCGGCCAGGCCCTGATTGCCTTCAAGACGATGCAGGGAACTTGCCAGCTCCATTGGTTACCCGACTTTCATGTAATGCGCAAGACAGCCCGTCACTGAGCTGCCTGTAGGGGCATTCAAGCAGATGAGATTAGAAAATGCGCTCTAAACGTTCGAGGGCTTGCGCTAGAGCATGAGTTTCACGACCGATTCGGCCGGATCGCGGGATTTTCCGGCCTTGTGCAGCGCGTCGAGGTACTCGGCCCACAGCTGTTCCTGGCGCAGGCACAGTTGCTCGAGGTACTCCCACGTGAATAGGCCGCTGTCATGGCCGTCGTCGAAGGTCAATTTCAGTGCATATTGGCCGGCGGGTTCGAGGCCAGCGAGGCCGACGTTGACCTTGCCAACTTGCAGGATGGGGTTGCCGTGGCCCTGGACCTCGGCGGAAGGGGAGTGCACGCGCAGGAATTCGGCGGGCAGGTGGTAGACCTCGTTGGGGCCGTAGGTAAGGCTCAAGGTCTTGGAGGCTTTGTGCAGGTTGATGGCGGTGGGCAGACGGGCCATGGGCTGAATCTCTGGGGAGCTGATGCTGCAAGCTTCCAGCTTCTGAGGGAGGGATTCAAGCTTGATTGGGGCTGCTTTGCAGCCCATCCGGTCTTACAGGATATAGCGCGACAGGTCTTCGTTCTGCGCCAGCTCACCCAGGTGGCTGTTCACATAGCCCGCATCGATCTGGATCGGCGTTTCATCGTGAGTGCTGGCCAGGTCACCGGCACTGAACGACACCTCTTCGAGCAGGCGCTCGAGCAGGGTGTGCAGGCGGCGGGCACCGATGTTCTCGGTTTTCTCGTTGACCTGGTAGGCGATCTCGGCCAGGCGCTTGATACCGTCGGTGAGGAACTCGATGTTCAGCCCTTCGGTTTTCAGCAGTGCCTGGTACTGCTCGGTCAGCGAAGCGTGCGGCTCCCGTAGGATGCGCTCGAAGTCTTCTGGGGTCAGTGCCTTGAGTTCGACACGGATCGGCAGGCGGCCCTGCAGCTCAGGCACCAGGTCGCTTGGCTTGCTCAGGTGGAACGCACCCGAGGCAATGAACAGGATGTGGTCGGTTTTGACCATGCCCAGCTTGGTGTTGACGGTGCAGCCTTCGATCAACGGCAGCAGGTCGCGCTGGACACCTTCGCGGGACACATCGGCGCCGCCGACATTGCCACGCTTGGCCACTTTGTCGATTTCGTCGATGAACACGATACCGTGCTGTTCAACGGCTTCCAGGGCCTTGGCCTTGAGTTCTTCTTCGTTGACCAGGCGGCCCGCTTCTTCTTCACGGACCATCTTCAGCGCTTCCTTGACCTTGAGCTTGCGCGCCTTGCGCTTGCCCTTGCCCATGTTGGCGAACAGGCTCTGCAGCTGGTTGGTCATCTCTTCCATGCCAGGCGGCGCGGCGATTTCGACACCTACGGCGTCAGCCACTTCGATCTCGATTTCCTTGTCGTCCAGTTGGCCTTCGCGCAGGCGCTTGCGGAACAGCTGGCGGGTGTTGGAATCGCTGCTGGTCTGCGCGGCTTCTTCGCTGAAGCTGGTGACCCGCGCCTGCGGCAGCAGGGCATCGAGGATGCGGTCTTCAGCGGCGTCTTCGGCGCGGTGGCGCACGCGGATGATTTCTTGCTCGCGGAGCATCTTCAGCGCGGCATCGGCCAGGTCACGGATGATCGATTCGACATCACGGCCGACGTAGCCGACTTCGGTGAACTTGGTCGCTTCGACCTTGATGAACGGCGCGTTGGCCAGCTTGGCCAGGCGACGAGCGATTTCGGTCTTGCCGACACCGGTCGGGCCGATCATCAGGATGTTTTTCGGGGTCACCTCGGCGCGCAGCTCGGTCGGCAGTTGCATGCGCCGCCAGCGGTTGCGCAGGGCGATGGCCACGGCGCGCTTGGCGTCGTCCTGGCCGATGATGTGGCGGTTGAGTTCGTGAACGATTTCGCGGGGGGTCATGGACATGATGAAAATGGTCCTCGAGCAGAGCAATCAGTGTGGAAAAGTCCCGCCCTGGGCGGGACGCCAAAACAACTGATCAGTCGGCCAGGTCCTGCTCCTCGATGGTCAGGTTGTGGTTGGTGAATACGCAGATGTCACCGGCGATGTTCAGCGCGGTCTCGGCAATTTCGCGGGCCGAGAGGTCGGTCTTGTTCAGCAGGGCGCGGGCGGCGGCCTGGGCGTAGGCGCCACCGGAACCCATGGCGATCAGGCCGTCTTCGGGTTCGACCACATCGCCGTTACCGGTAACGATCAAGGATGCATCCTTGTTGGCCACGGCCAGCATGGCCTCCAGGCGGCTCAGGGAGCGGTCGGTACGCCATTCCTTGGCCAGCTCGACGGCGGCACGGACCAGGTGGCCCTGGTGTTTCTCCAGTTGGCCTTCAAAGCGTTCGAACAGGGTGAAGGCATCGGCGGTGGCACCGGCGAAGCCAGCAATGACCTGGCCGTGGTACAGGCGACGGACTTTTTTAGCGTTGCCTTTCATCACAGTGTTGCCGAGGGAAACCTGGCCGTCGCCGCCCATGACGACTTTGCCGTTACGGCGGACAGAAACGATGGTGGTCAAGGGGAGAGTCTCCACGCAGCGGGGCGAAAGTGCCTGATGCAGACTCATATGGGGGTGGGGGGAAGGATTTCAACCTTGGGGGATGAGCGGTTGAGCTTGGCGGGCACATTTGTGCTGGCTCATTCGCGGGGCAAGCCCGCTCCCACAGGTTCTGCGCTTGCCTTGATGATTGCGAAGGTCCTGTGGGAGCGGGCTTGCCCCGCGAATGGGCCGCAGAGCGGCCCCTGGGGTTACTCAGGCCTCGTGGCAGACGTGCCCATCGACCAAGGTATAACGCACAGCGCCAGGCAGGCAGTGGCCGATGAACGGGCAGTTCTCGCCACGGGACAGCCACTGTTCGCCGGCAACGGTCGAGGCTTTCGGATCGAACAGCACCAGGTCCGCCGCGCCACCTACCTTCAGTTCACCCGCCGGCAGGCGCATGGCGGCAGCCGGGCCGCTGGTCAAGCGTGCCAGCAAGGTCGGCAGGTCGAGCAGGCCGTCTTCTACCAAGGTCATGGCCAGTGGCAGCAGCACTTCGACACTGCTGATACCCGGCTCCGTGGCACCGAACGGCGCCAGCTTGGCATCGCGCTCGTGCGGCTGGTGATGGCTGGAGATCGCCTGGATCACCCCCGACTTGACGGCTGCGCGCAGGCCGTCGCGGTCGGCGGCGGTGCGTAGCGGTGGCTGCACGTGGTACAGGCTGGAAAACTCGCGCAGCGACTCATCGGTGAGAATCAGCTGGTACAGCGCCACGTCGGCGGTCACCGGCAGGCCCAGTTCCTGGGCCTGGGCGATCAAGCGCGCGCCGCGGGCGCTGGTGATCTGGGTGAAGTGCGCCCGCACGCCGCTCTGTTCGACCAGCAGCAGGTTGCGCGCCAAGGCCACGGTTTCGGCAGTCTCCGGGATGCCCGGCAGGCCGAGGAAGCTGGCCATGGCGCCTTCATGGGCCAGGCCACCCTGGGACAGGTCGCGGTCCTGGGAGTGGAACACCACGGTCAGGTCGAAGGTGGCGGCGTACTCCAGGGCACGGGCCAGGGTACGGTTGTTGGGGATTTGCTGCAGGCCATTGCCGAAGGCCACGCAACCGGTGTCGCGCAGGGCCACCAGCTCGGCCAGTTGCTCGCCTTCCAGGCCCTTGGTCAGGGCGCCGATCGGGTAGACCTTGCTGTTGCCGGCTTCGCGGGCACGGTCGAGGATCAGCTCGGCCACGGCCGAGGTGTCCAGCACCGGTTTGGTCTGCGGCGGGCAGCACAGGCTGGTCACACCGCCGGCCACGGCGGCGCGGGTTTCGCTGGCGATGTTGCCTTTGCGGCTGTAGCCCGGCTCGCGCAGGGCGACGTCGAGGTCGACCAGGCCAGGCGCTGCAATCAGGCCATCGGCCTGGATCGTGCGGCTGGCGCTGAAGCCGGCCGGTGCTGCGCCGATGGCGGCAATGCGGCCGCCGTCCAGGTGCAGGTCGGTGATCTGGTCCAGGCCGCTGTTGGGGTCGATAACCCGGGCGCCAAGAATACTGATGCTCACAGGGCGTTCTCCTGGTCGAGTTGGCGTTGCGCGTTTTGCCCGCTCATGGCCATGGACAGCACGGCCATGCGCACGGCGATGCCGTACGTCACCTGGTTGAGGATCACCGAGTGCTTGCCGTCGGCCACTGCCGATTCGATCTCCACACCGCGGTTGATCGGGCCAGGGTGCATGACGATGGCATCGGGCTTGGCACCGGCCAGGCGCGCAGTGGTCAGGCCGAACAGGCGGTAGAACTCGCCCTCGCTGGGCAGCAGGCCACCGGCCATGCGCTCACGCTGCAGGCGCAGCATGATCACCACGTCGACGTCTTTCAGGCCTTCGGCGAGGTCGGTGTAGACCTTCACGCCGTATTGCTCGATGCCGATCGGGATCAGGGTTTTCGGGCCGATCACGCGGATGTCCGGGCAGCCCAGCGCCTTGAGCGCGAGCATGTCGGAACGCGCCACGCGCGAATGCAGGATATCGCCGACGATGGCGACAGACAGGTTCTCGAAGCTGCCCTTGTGCCGACGGATGGTCAGCATGTCGAGCATGCCTTGGGTCGGGTGCGCATGGCGGCCATCGCCACCGTTGATCACGGCCACATCCGGGCACACGTGTTCAGCGATGAAGTGCGCGGCGCCCGAATCGGAGTGGCGCACGACGAACATGTCGGCAGCCATGGCTTCAAGGTTGCGCAGGGTGTCGAACAGGGTTTCGCCCTTGCTGGTCGAGGAAGTCGACACGTTGAGGCTGATCACGTCGGCAGACAGGCGCTGCGCGGCCAGTTCGAAAGTGGTGCGGGTACGGGTCGAGTTCTCGAAGAACACGTTGCAGACGGTCTTGCCGCGCAGCAACGGGACTTTTTTCACGGCCCGGGCACCGACTTCCAGGAAGGAGTCGGCGGTGTCGAGGATCTCGGTCAGCAGTTCGCGGGGCAAACCGTCGAGCGAGAGAAAGTGGCGCAGCTGGCCCTGATCATTGAGCTGCAGCGGGCGCTTGGCGTCGATTGGCGTCATCGCGGGGGACTCTTAAAGGGCGGAAGCGGAGGCGAGGTCCTGGCGCTCGAGGGCGAGCGGTGCGGGTCCGGTCAATTTTACCCGTTCATGGGCTGCCAGCGACAGGGTGGCACCCAGCACATTGGGGCGAATCGGCAGCTCGCCGGCATCCAGGTCGAGCAGGCAGACCAGGGTGACGCTGGCCGGGCGGCCGTAATCGAACAGCTCGTTGAGCGCGGCACGGATGGTGCGACCGCTCATCAGGACGTCGTCGATCAGGACCAGGTGTTGGCCTTCGATTTCGAACGGCAGCTCGGACGGGCGTACTTGCGGGTGCAGGCCGTTCTGGCTGAAGTCATCGCGGTAGAACGACACGTCCAGGGTGCCCATGGGGCTGGTATCGCCCATTTCTTCCTGCAGGGCCTGGGCGACCCAGACGCCGCCCGTGCGAATGCCGATGAAGCGCGGCTCGGTGATAGCACGGCGGGCCAGGTGGGCGCGAAGGTCGACAGCCATCTGCCGGATCAGATCGGCGGGATTGGGTAGGCTCATTGCGTGCTCCTCGGGGGCCGCCGGCTCTGCCCGGCGGCAAAGATGATCAGGTATTGGCCTCCAGCCAGCCTTGCAGCAGCAGGGCGGCGGCAATGGCGTCGACCGGGTTGTCGCGGTAGCTGCCGCGCTGGCCACCGCGGGTCAGGCGTTCGCCTTTAGCCTCGAAGGTGGTCAGGCGTTCGTCGTGGGTGTGCACGGGCAGGTTGAAGCGGCCGTTCAGGCGGCGGGCGAATTTCTCGGCGCGCGCGCTCATCTCGCTGGGGGTGCCGTCCATGTTCAGCGGCAGGCCGACGACGATGGCGTCGGGTTTCCATTCAGCGACCAGTTTTTCCACCTGGGCCCAGTCCGGCACGCCGTTCTGCGCTTTCAGGGTGCACAGCTCGCGGGCCTGGCCGGTGATGACCTGGCCAACCGCCACCCCGATCTGTTTGGTGCCGTAGTCAAAGCCCAGCAGCAGGCGTAGCTCGGCCATCAGGCGTGGCCCGCCTGGCTGGTCAGCAGGCTGAGGTTGATGCCCAGGCTGGCGGCGGCGGCGTTCAGGCGCTGGTCGCTGGCGAGGCCGAAGATGATCTCGGGGTCGAACGGGCAGTTGAGCCAGGCATTGTCGGCCAGTTCGGCTTCCAGCTGGCCGGCTTCCCAGCCCGCGTAGCCCAGGGTAATCAGGCTGTTTTGCGGCCCCACGCCCTCGGCAATGGCAAACAACACGTCCTGCGAGGTGGACAGTGACAGGCCCTGCAGTTCGACGGTGGCTTGGTAGGTGCACTCGCTGGAGTGCAGCACGAAGCCGCGATCGGTTTGCACCGGGCCGCCCTGGTAGATCGGCACGTGCAGCGTGCTGGCCGGGGGTTCATCGTCCGGGCGCAACTGTTCGAGGATGTCGGCCAGGCTGAGCTCCTGCGGTCGGTTGACCACCAGGCCCATGGCGCCATTGGCGTTGTGCTCGACGATGTACGTGAGGGTCTGGGCAAAGTTCGGATCGGCCATGTGCGGCATGGCGATCAGGAACTGATGCTTGAGGTAGCTCGGGGCGAGGGTTTTCATGGGGGATAGTGTGGCGCCAGGTGGCGAGGCTGACAAGGTGCTCTGAAGGGCTTACTCGATCCCTGTGGGAGCGGGTTTACCCGCGAATGCGTCAGATCAGGCAATTAGGTTGCCTTGTCGAACGCTTTCGCGGGTAAACCCGCTCCCACAGAGGCCAGTACAGCCAGCAAATCAGTTACTGGACAACCGGTCCCCACGGGCAAAGCGCCAGGTACGGATGATCTCCAACCGGTCGAATTCCGCCAAGTCCCCGGTAAACGGCGCAAACGGCGCCGCCAGCCTGACAATACGTTGCGCCGCCTGGTCCAGCACCGGTTGCCCGGACGATTCCAGCACCAGCACTTCGTACAGCGAACCATCGCGGTTGATCGAGACCATCATGCGCAAGTTGCCGTAGATCTGCTGGCGCCGCGCTTCGTCAGGGTAATTGAGGTTGCCCACCCGCTCGACCTTCTTGCGCCATTCTTCCTTGTACCAGGCGCCCTTGTCGCGCATGGTCGAGGCGGCGTTGAGGCGGTGGATGCGCGGGCGTTTAGCATACAGCTGCTGTTCATTGGACAGCTCTGCCTCAAGGCTGGCGATCTGGCTGGACAGCTGCGAGCTGTCAAAATCAGGCGTGGGCGTTGCAGGCTTTGGTTGCGCCTTGCTTTCCTTGGGCTTGGGCTCGACTTTGTGAGGCTTGGCGGCCTTGGTCACCACGGCCGACTTCTCAGGCGTGGGCGGCGGTGCGACCTCGGGCTTGGCCGCAGGCGGGGGCGTGACCTTGTTGATCTTGCTGTCCTGGAAGGGGGCGAGTTCGGTGGTCTTGGGCACCGCCTTCTTCTCCAGGGTGCCGCTGCCTTGCTGGTTGTCCTGAGCCTGGAAATCGGCCTTCTCGGGCGCTTTCTCGCTTTTGAAGGTGGCGAGGGTGATGTCCATGGTATGGCGGATTTCAGCCGGCTTGACCACGGTAAAACCGACGCCAAGGATCAGCGCCAGGTGCACCAGGGCAGCCAGGAACAGGGTAAAGCCGAGCCGGTCCACCGGGCGAACGCGCGGTGGCAGCAGGTCGGAGGGGATGTCAGCGGGCAGCGTCATCAGGTATCCAGCAACCGCGGGGCGGGGCAGCAGGCCAAGTAAAAAGGACCCGCATCATACCCCACTCCGCGATTGTGCCGCGCGTTGCCGGTCAGCGCGCCTTCAGCTGGCGATCAATGGCGTCCATCAATTGCCCGCCGATGTCGGTGTTGAAGGCGTTGTCGATCTCGCGAATACAGGTCGGGCTGGTGACATTGATTTCGGTGAGGTGCTCGCCAATCACGTCCAGGCCAACGAACAGCAGCCCTTTCGCGCGCAGGGTCGGGCCGACCTGGGCGGCGATCCAGCGGTCACGTTCGGTCAGCGGGCGCGCTTCGCCACGGCCACCGGCGGCCAGGTTGCCGCGGGTTTCGCCACTGGCCGGGATGCGCGCCAGGCAGTAGTCGACCGGCTCGCCGTCGATCATCAGGATGCGCTTGTCGCCGTCCTTGATCGCTGGCAGGTAGGCCTGCGCCATGATCTGCTGCGCGCCCAGGGCGGTCAGGGTTTCGAGGATCACCGACAGGTTGGGGTCGCCGACCCGGTGGCGGAAGATCGAAGTGCCGCCCATGCCGTCCAGCGGCTTGAGGATCACGTCACCATGCTTGGCCGCGAATTCGCGAATGATGTCCGGGCGGCGGCTGACCAGGGTCGGTGGCGTGCACTGCGGGAACAACGTGGCGAACAGTTTTTCGTTGCAGTCGCGCAGGCTCTGCGGGCGGTTGACCACCAGCACGCCTTCGGCCTCGGCCTGCTCCAGCAGGTAGGTGCTGTAGACGAACTCCATGTCGAACGGCGGGTCCTTGCGCATCAGGATCACGTCCAGCTCGGCCAGGGGGCTGTCCTGCTCGTCGCCCAGCTCGAACCAGCGCGCTGGGTCGGCGAACACGTTTAGCGGGCGCATGCGTGCACGGGCCTTGCCTTCGCCCTGGTACAGGTCGCGCTGTTCCATGTAGAACAGGCTCCAGCCGCGTGCCTGGGCGGCCAGCAGCATGGCCAGCGAGCTGTCCTTCTTGTAGGAGATGGACGCGATGGGGTCCATGACAATGCCGAGGCGAACGCTCATGGGGTGGTTCCTCTTGGCGGCGCGCAGCCGCGATGGATCGAAAGAAAAGTGGCTCAGGGTGGCGCCGGGAGCGCCGATGGTCAAGGGGCGCAGCAGATGGAATGGCTACCCGGAGTGTGCTAAAAATGCGAGGCACAATGCTGCGCAAACCTGTAGGAGCGGCCTTGTGTCGCGAAAGGGTCGCAACGCGGCCCCAGCAATTCTGGCCTGAGCAGCGACGGTAGCCCAAGTGATGGAACAACCCCTGAAGGTCATGGTGATCGACGACTCACGCACGATCCGCCGTACCGCGCAGATGTTGCTCGGCGAAGCGGGTTGCGAGGTGATTACCGCCAGCGATGGTTTCGATGCCCTGGCCAAGATCGTCGATCACCAGCCACGCATCATCTTCGTCGATGTGCTGATGCCGCGCCTGGACGGTTACCAGACCTGCGCCGTGATCAAGCACAACAGCGCTTTCAAGGACATACCGGTGATCCTCCTGTCGTCGCGCGACGGCCTGTTCGACAAGGCCCGCGGGCGGGTGGTGGGCTCCGACCAGTTCCTCACCAAGCCGTTCAGTAAAGAAGAACTGCTCGAGGCGATCAGGGCTCATGTGCCTGGTTTTGCCGAACACCAACAACACGCACCCTGACCGCGTCCGCCATGGCGCGGTCTTACTTTCCTGATGGGGAAACAGCATGGCCCGAGTTCTGATTGTCGACGACTCGCCGACAGAGATGTACAGATTGACCGAATGGCTGGAAAAGCACGGCTACGAGGTGCTCAAGGCCAACAACGGTGGCGATGGCGTGGCCCTGGCCCGTCAGGAGAAGCCCGATGCAGTGCTGATGGACATCGTCATGCCCGGCATGAACGGCTTCCAGGCCACTCGCCAGCTGAGCAAGGACAAGGAAACCAGCGCCATTCCGGTGATCGTGGTAACCACCAAGGACCAGGAAACCGACCGTATCTGGGCGACGCGCCAGGGCGCCCGCGACTTCCTGACCAAACCGGTCGAAGAAGACGCACTGATCGCCAAGCTCAAAGAAGTGCTGGGGGCTTGACCACCCGCCCTCATGGCGCGTCGCTGACCGCCTTCGAGTTGCTGTTGGACATCGACCGGCGCTGCCGCCTGCTGGTGGCGGACCAGCCACCGCAGGACACCCGCCTGCAACAGTGGAGCGGGATCGGCTTTCGGATCGCCGGGCAATGGTTCGTCGCGCCCATGGGCGAGGTGGCCGAAGTGCTGCGCGAACCGCGCAGCAGCCGTGTTCCTGGGGTTCAGCCCTGGGTCTGCGGGGTTGCCAACTTGCGCGGGCGGTTGCTGCCGGTAATGGACCTGAGCAGCTTCTTCGGGCTTGGCCCGGCCGCCCCCGGCAAGCAGCGGCGGGTGCTGGTGCTGGACCATGAGGACCTGTTCGTCGGCCTGCTGGTGGACGAAGTACTGGGGCTGCAGCACTTTGCCCTGAGCAGCCTGGAGCTGTCGCCCCCGCAGCCCTTGATCCGCGCGGCCGCCCGCTTTGTGCAGGGGCACTTCCCGCGTGAACGCAATTGGGCAATTTTCAGCCCCTTCGCCCTGGCCCAGGCGCCGGGCTTTCTTGATGTGGCGTTATAGGACCTGCGAACGTGAACAAGCCTGCCACCAGCGCTACTGCAACGCCCATGGCTCCGCGTACGCGCAGCATCGCGCAGATCACCGTGCTGTTTTTGGTGCTGATCTTGTCGATCATCCTGTTGTTCGCCAATTTCGCCTACCTGAGCACCCAGTCCAACTACGACAAACAGTACATCGGCCATGCCGGTGAGCTTCGCGTGCTGTCCCAGCGGATTGCCAAGAACGCCACCGAGGCGGCGACGGGCAAGGCCTTGGCGTTCAAGCTGCTGTCGGATGCGCGCAACGATTTCGAGCGGCGCTGGAGCTACCTGCGCGAAGGTGACACGTCCACCGGCCTGCCAGCGGCACCGGCCACGGTGCGCGATGAGATGGAAGCCGTTCGCCAGGACTGGGAGAACCTGCGCAAGAACACCGATACCATCCTGGCCAGCGAGCAGACGGTATTGTCGCTGCACCAGGTGGCCGCGACGCTTGCCGAGACCGTGCCGCAGTTGCAGGTCGAATACGAAAAGGTGGTCGAAATCCTGCTGCAAAGCGGCGCCCCGGCCAACCAGGTGGTCGTCGCCCAGCGCCAGTTGCTGCTGGCTGAGCGCATCCTCGGTTCGGTCAACACGGTGCTGGCCGGTGACGACACCGCGGCCCAGGCCGCCGATGCCTTCGGCCGCGATGCCGGGCGTTTTGGCCAGGTGCTGGAGGGCATGCTCAACGGCAACCCCGCGCTGCAGGTAACCCGCGTCGAGGACGCCGATGCGCGGGCGCGGCTGGCTGAAATCGCCGAGCTGTTCCAGTTCGTGGCCGGCTCGGTGGACGAAATCCTCGAAACATCGCCCGAACTGTTCCGCGTGCGTGAAGCTGCGGGCAACATCTTCAGCCTGTCGCAAACCCTGCTCGACGAGGCCTCGCACCTGGCCAACGGCTTCGAGAACCTGGCCGGCGGGCGTACCCTCGACACCGTCGGCGGCTACGTCCTGGGCCTGCTGGCGCTGGCCTCGATCATCCTCATTGGCCTGGTCATGGTGCGCACCACCAACCGGCAACTGCGCGAGACCGCGGAGAAGAACGAACGCAACCAGCAGGCGATCATGCGCCTGCTCGACGAGATCGAAGAGCTGGCCGATGGCGACCTGACCGTCACCGTGTCGGTCACCGAAGACTTTACCGGCGCCATCGCCGACTCGATCAACTACTCCGTCGACCAACTGCGTGACCTGGTCGCTACCATCAACCACAGCGCTGTGCAGGTGGCCGCTGCCGTGCAGGACACGCAGAACACCGCGCGTCAGCTGGCCAAAGCGTCCGAGCACCAGGCCGCGCAAATCAGCGAGGCGTCCGAGGCGGTGGGCGACATGGTCGAATCGATCGACCGGGTGTCGGCGCATGCCTATGAGTCGGCCAAGGTGGCCGAGCGCTCGGTGGCGATCGCCAACAAGGGCAACGAGGTGGTGCACAACACCATCAACGGCATGGACAACATTCGCGAACAGATTCAGGACACCGCCAAGCGGATCAAGCGCCTGGGTGAGTCGTCACAGGAGATCGGCGACATCGTGAGCTTGATCGACGACATTGCCGACCAGACCAACATCCTGGCCCTCAACGCCGCGATCCAAGCCTCGCTGGCCGGTGAAGCCGGGCGTGGTTTCGCGGTGGTTGCCGACGAAGTGCAGCGCCTGGCCGAGCGTTCGTCGTCGGCCACGCGGCAGATCGAGGCGCTGGTGCGCACCATTCAGGCCGATACCAACGAGGCGGTGATCTCCATGGAGCAGACCACCGCCGAAGTGGTACGCGGCGCGCGCCTGGCCCAGGATGCCGGGGTGGCGCTGGCGGAGATCGAAGGGGTGTCGCAAAACCTGGCTGAGCTGATCCACAGTATTTCCGACGCGGCCCAGTTGCAGACGTCTTCTGCCGGGCAGATCTCCCACACCATGGCCGTTATCCAGCAGATCACCGCGCAGACGTCTGCCGGGTCCGGCGCCACTGCCGACAGCATCCGCCACCTGGCACGCATGGCCAGCGAGATGCGCCGGTCTGTTTCTGGTTTCACCCTGCCGGCACCTGCCGAGCCGCGCTGAGGAATGCCCATGGCTTCTGCCGCTGTAAGCCCCGAGCGCCACGAAACGGTAGCGCTGGCCTGGACCAAGGCCGCCATCCTCGACTGCCTGGGCCAGGCGCGACAGGCCCTGGAGCGCTTTGCTGGCGAGCCGGGCGATCTGTCCATGCTGGCGTTCGTGGTCGACAACCTGCACCAGGTGCACGGTTGCCTGCGCATGCTCGAGTTGCGCGGTGCGACGCGCCTGGCTGAAGAGCTGGAGCTGTTCGCCCGGGCCTTGGCCGACGGCCAGGTCAGCCCACGCGGCGACTGCCTGGGGGCGCTGTTCCGTGGGCTGGAGCAACTGCCGTCGTACCTGGAACGGCTGCGCGGCGCGCGCCACGACCTGCCCTTGGTGATGCTGCCGTTGCTCAACCAGCTGCGCGCCTGCCGCGGCGTGGAGCCCCTGGCCCAGGCCAGCCTCATCAGTGGCACTGCCCAGCGCTTTGCCGGCTCCGATGACCTGGCCAACCTTGACCTGTCGCTGGGCAACTGGCGGGAACAGATGCAGGCCGGGCCCGGCCGCGATGCGCTGCGCTCGGTGGTGAGCGCGCTGTGCGACGACCTGATGCGCATCAAGGAACGCCTGGACCAGTTCGTGCGCGGCGACCGCCAGCACAGCGAACAGTCCGAAGCCCTGCTCGCACCGTTGCGCCATGTCGCCGACACCCTGGCAGTGCTGGGCTTCCAGCAGCCGCGGCGGGTGATCATCGACCAGGTGCTGGCGCTGCAGGCCTTGGCCCCCGGCGAGGGCTCGGTGGATGACGCGGTCTTGATGGATGTGGCGGGTGCCCTGTTGTATGTGGAGGCGACCCTCAATGGCATGGTCGGCCCGCTGGAAGAAAGCGGGCAGGGTGGGATGCCGGGCTCGGACCTCACCGAGATCCGCCAGTTGGTGCTGAGCGAGTCGCTGGCCGTACTGCAGCAGGCCAAGGACTTGATTGGTGATTGCCTGGAGTCCGACTGGCCCCGGCAGCGCCTGCAGCCGCTGCCGGGGCTGCTGCAGCAAGTGCGCGGGGCGCTGGCAATGCTGATGCTGCCGGGCCCTGCCGACGTGTTTGCCGGCTGCGCCAGCTACGTGCAACGCTGGTTGCAGCACCTGGACGTCGAGCCGCCAGCCGATGAGCTGGCGCACCTGGCCGATGCCCTGAGCGCAGCCGAATGCTACCTGCAATGGCGGGTGGCCGACCCGCTTGCCGATGCTCAGCCCTTCATCGAAATGGCGCGCGCCAGCCTGGCGGCACTGGGCGTGGCCTGCGCGGTCAGCGAAACCGGCTTCGGCCAACAAGACTACGGCGATGGTATCGACGATGAGCTGCGCGATGTGTTCCTCGACGAGGCCGGTGAACTGCTGCCGGAAATCGAGCGCCACTGGCTGCGCTGGCGAGCCGACAACCAGCAGCGCGAGGCACTGCTGGAAGTGCGCCGTGCGCTGCATACGCTCAAAGGCAGCGGGCGCATGGTGCATGCCGAGGCGGTGGCCGAGCTGGCCTGGGGCGCGGAGCATCTGCTGAATCGAATGCTCGAAGGCCGAAGCGTGCTCACCCCGGAAGGGGTGGTCGCCTTGCAGCAAGTGTTCGTCCACCTGCCTGACCTGTTGGCCGACTTTGCCGCCGGGCAGTTACCGCAGCTGACCGAAATCGAGCAACTGGCCGGGCATCTGCATGCCCTGGCCGAAAACGATGCGCCACCCGCTGCTGAGGTGGATGGCCTCGATCCGCACCTGCTGGACATCTTCCGCAGCGAGGCACACGGCCACCTGGCCAGCCTCGAGGCATTCTTGCAGGGCGCCGACGGCCACGACACCCCGGTCAGCGACAGCTTGCAACGCGCCTTGCACACGCTCAAGGGCAGCGCCGCCATGGCAGGCGTGATGCCCGTCGCCGAGCTGGCCACCGCCTTCGACCGCCTGGCGCGTGAGTACAAGGGCCACCAGTTGCCCCTGCAAGTGGCGGAGATCGAATGGCTGGAGGCCGGGCGTTCATTGTTCCACCTGGGCCTGGCACAGCTGGACAGCACGCCGCTGGCGGCCATCCCGGGTGCCGCCGAATTGATCGAACAAGTGGGCCAGGCGGTGGATGTGCGCCTGGCCACCCTGCATGAAGACCCGCAGCATGCGCGCCGCAACAAGCGCGACCCGCAATTGACCGCCAGCTTCCTGGCCCAGGCCATGGACATTCTGCTCGACGCCGAGTCGTTGCTGTCGCGCTGGCAAGAGCAGCCGGGGCAGCGCCAGGCGCTGGACACCCTGCTCGATGAGCTGACCAGCCTGGGCCATGCTGCGCACCTGGCCGACCTGTGGCAGATGGACGATGTCTGCGAGGCCCTGCTCGACGTCTATGGTGCCGTGGAAGAGGGCAGCCTGGCCGCCGACGCACGCTTTTTCGCCCAGGCACAGGCAGGCCATGAAGCGCTGCTGGACATGCTCGACGAGGTGGCCGCCGGGCAGGAGATTTCGCCCAGGCCGGCGCTGATCGACAGCTTGCGCAGCCTCTTGGCGCAGGCCTTGGCACCTGAGGCCACGGGCCTTGTGGGCATTGATACGGTCACCCCGTTGCACCCCGACATGGACCTTGGCCTGGGGCCGTCGCGCAACCTGGCGCTGCCGCCAGCGGGCGAGCCGTTGACTGAAGAGCCTGAGAGCCCAGGCGACAAGGAGCTGCTGGAAGTCTTCCTGGAAGAAAGCTCGGACATCGTCGAAAGCGCCGCTGCGGCCCTGGCGCGCTGGCAGGCCGACCCACGCAGCAGTGTCGAGGTGGATAACCTGCTGCGTGACCTGCATACCCTTAAAGGCGGTGCCCGCATGGTCGAGATCGCCGCCATCGGCGACCTGGCCCACGAGCTGGAATTTCTTTACGAACTGCTCGCCGCTGGCCGCCTGCCGCCGAGCCCGCCGTTGTTCGCTTTGTTGCAGAATTGCCATGACCGCCTGGCGCACATGCTCGATGCGGTGCGCCTGGGGCAGCCGCTGCATGCCGCCACGGCGCTGATCGACTACATCCGCAACTTCAGCAGTGCGGCCCTGACCGACAGCGCGGCGGGCCAAGGTGCTGTCGAGGCTTCGGCCCTCGAAGTGCCTGCTGCCGCGCCGGAGCGGGCAGCCGGCGACATGGTCAAGGTCGATGCCGAACTGCTCGACGACCTGGGCAACCTGGCCGGTGAGCATTCGGTGATCCGTGGCCGCATCGAGCAGCAGGTCAACGACGCCCAGTTCACCCTCAACGAAATGGAAACCACCCTGGAGCGCATGCGTGACCAGCTGCTGCGCCTGGATGTCGAGACCCAGGGGCGGATTTCCAGCCGGCAGCCGTTCGAGAGCGACGCCTACGACGATTTCGACCCCCTTGAAATGGACCGCCACTCGCAGCTGCAGCAGCTGTCGCGGGCCCTGTTCGAGTCGGCCTCCGACCTGCTCGACCTGAAGGAAACCCTGGCCCAGCGTGCCCAGGAAGCCTACGGCCTGTTGCAGCAGCAGGCGCGGGTGAACAGCCAGTTGCAGGAAGGCCTGACCGCGACCCTGATGGTGCCCTTCGAACGCTTGGTGCCGCGCTTGCAACGCGTGGTGCGGCAGGTGGCCAGCGAACTGGGCAAGCAGGTTGAACTGGTGGTGGGCAACGCCGAAGGTGAGCTGGACCGCAGCGTGCTCGAACGCATGGTGGCGCCGCTGGAGCACATGCTGCGCAATGCCGTCGACCATGGCCTGGAAAGCCGCGAAGCGCGCTTGGCTGCCGGCAAGCCCGAGCACGGCACGATTCACCTGAACCTGTTGCACGAAGGCGCCGACATCGTCATCGAGATGACCGACGATGGCGCCGGCGTACCCTTGGAGGCCGTGCGGCGCAAGGCGATCAAGCGTGGCCTGCTGGACCCGCAGGCGCACTTGAGCGATCACGAGGTCTTGCAGTTCATCTTGCGCCCCGGTTTCTCCACCGCCGAGAAGATCACCCAGATTTCCGGGCGTGGGCTGGGCATGGACGTGGTGCACGAAGAGGTCAAGCAGCTGGGAGGCTCGATGACCATCGAGTCGGCCCAGGGCAAGGGCGCACGCTTTCTGATCCGCCTGCCGTTCACGGTGTCGATCAACCGCGCGCTGATGGTGCACCTGGGCGAGGACCAGTACGCGATCCCGCTCAATACCATCGAAGGCATTGTCCGCGTGCCGCCTGCGGAGCTGGCGGCCTGCTACCAACTGGATGCCCCGCGTTACGTCTACGCAGGCCACACCTACGACCTGCGCTACCTGGGTGAATTGCTGCAAGGCCAGCCACGGCCCAGCCTGCTTGGGCAAAGCGTGCCGCTGCCGGTGCTGCTGGTGCATTCCCAGGAGCAGTCATTCGCGATCCAGGCCGACAGCCTGTCACCCAGCCGGGAAATCGTGGTGAAGAGCCTCGGCCCGCAATTCGCCGCAGTCGCCGGGTTGTCGGGCGCGACCTTGTTGGGCGACGGCCGCGTCGTGTTGATTCTCGACCTGCTGGGCCAGTTGCGTGGCCAGCAACGGCGCCTGGCGCGCTTGCCGGGCGGCGGCGATGCCCAGCGGCAATTGTTCGGCCCGGCGCCGCGCCGGTCACTGCTGGTGATGGTGGTGGACGATTCGGTCACCGTACGCAAGGTCACCAGCCGGCTGCTGGAGCGTCATGGCATGAGCGTGCTCACTGCCAAGGACGGGGTCGATGCCATGGCGCAGTTGGAAGAGCATCGGCCGGATGTGTTGCTGCTGGACATCGAGATGCCCCGCATGGACGGTTTCGAGGTGGCCACGCGCATTCGACGCGACGAGCGCCTGAAGGATTTGCCAATCATCATGATCACCTCGCGCACCGGGCAGAAGCACCGCGACCGGGCCATGGCCATTGGTGTCAATGAATACCTGGGCAAGCCTTACCAGGAGTCTGTGTTGCTGCAGAGCATCGCCCACTGGAGCCAAGCCCATGCTTGAACTGATCTCGGGCCAGCGCAGCAGCCTTACCGGCCTGTTGTTGCCCTTGGGCGACCGTACCTTGGTCTTGCCCAATGTCGCCGTGGCCGAACTGTTCGGCCAGCGCAACCTGGTGTGCCAGCGTGGCGAGCCCGCCTGGCACCTGGGCTGGATCGACTGGCGCAAGCAGCGTTTGCCACTGATCGGCTTCGAGGCCGCATGCGGCGGCGAAACCCCGTGTGGCGAGCGCGCGCGCATCGTGGTGCTCAATGCCCTGGGCGATACCGGGCTGCGCTACCTGGCGGTGCTGCTGCAGGACATTCCACGCTCGTGCAAGCTCGACAGCCAGCTCAATTATGTGGATGTGGCGCTGGGCAGCCTGGAGCTGGCGGCGGTGCAGGTGGGCGAGCAGGTGGCGCGGGTGCCGGACCTGGTGGCCTTGGAACGGCTGGTGCGTGACGCGGATCTGCAACCTCTCGCAGGATAGGCTGCGGATAGCGCGGTCCCTGTAGGAGCAGCCTTGCGCTGCGAAGAGGCCGCAAAACGCTGCGCAGATCTACTGTGTAATCACTGGCCTCTTCGCAGCACAAGGCCGCTCCTACAAAGGGTTGGATTACCAGAGGACCGCGCAGGTTTTTGGAACCCAGCCCCTCACAGGAGGTCTGTGTTTGCATGTATTACGGTGAACGCTTCAACGCCTGGACCCACTTGGTCGGCGCCATCCTGGCCTGCATCGGTGCCATCTGGCTGATCGTCGTCGCGGGCCTGCAGGGCGACCCCTGGAAGATCGTGAGTTTCTCCATCTACGGCGGCACGCTGTTGCTGCTCTACAGCATTTCCACCCTCTACCACAGCACGCGTGGGCGGGCGAAGGTGATCATGCGCAAGCTCGATCACCTGTCGATCTACCTGCTGATCGCCGGCAGCTACACCCCGTTCTGCCTGGTCAGCTTGCGCGGGCCTTGGGGTTGGAGTTTGTTCGGGGTGGTCTGGGGGCTGGCGGTGATCGGCATGCTGCAGGAGATCAAGCCCCGCTCCGAGGCGCGGGTGCTGTCGATCATCATCTATGCGGTGATGGGCTGGATTGTCCTGGTGGCGGTCAACCCGCTGCTGCGCAGCCTCGGTACCGCCGGCTTCGCCTGGTTGGCGGCCGGCGGGGTGTTCTACACAGTGGGCATCATCTTCTTTGCCTTCGACAGCCGCTTTCGCCACTGGCACGGCATCTGGCACCTGTTCGTGATCGCCGGCAGCCTGCTGCACTTCATCGCCGTGTCGTTCTACGTACTTTAGGCGCAGGGTTAAAAATCGCCCCACAACTGCTGTGCCACCGACAGCGCCACCACTGGCGCGGTTTCGGTCCGCAGCACGCGTGGGCCGAGGCGCGCGGCGTGGAAGCCGGCAGCCTTGGCCTGGTCGACTTCCGCGTCGTTAAGGCCGCCTTCGGGGCCGATCAGGAAGGCCAGGCGTGACGGTGTGTCGTGGCTGGTCAGTGGTTCGGCCACCGGGTGCAGGACCAGTTTCAGGTCGGCTTCGGTGGTTTTGATCCATTCGGCCAGTGTCACCGGCGGATGGATCACGGGCAGGCTCGACCGGCCGCACTGTTCACAGGCACTGATAGCCACCTGGCGCCAGTGGGCCAGGCGCTTGTCGGCGCGTTCGTCCTTGAGGCGCACTTCACAGCGCTCGCTGACGATCGGGGTGATTTCATTGGCGCCCAGTTCGGTGGCCTTTTGAATGGCCCAATCCATGCGCTCGCCACGGGACAGGCCCTGGCCAAGGTGGATGTGCAGCGCCGATTCGGCTTGGCCAGCCAGGGCCTGGTCCAGCGTCACGCGCACGGTTTTCTTGCCGACTTCGAGCAACTGGCCACGGTATTCCTGGCCGCTGCCGTCGAACAGTTGCACGGCGTCACCTGGGGCCATGCGCAGCACGCGGCCGATGTAATGGGCCTGGGCTTCGGGCAGGTCATGCTCGCCAAGGCTCAGGGGGGCGTCGATGAAGAAGCGGGACAGTCTCATGGTTCTGCTCGGACGAAAAGGGATCATGTGACCCTGTGGGAGCGGGTTCACCCGCGAATGCGAAGGTGGGGGCAACATCGCATTCGCGGGTGAACCCGCTCCCACAGGGTCGGCGGCGGGCTTTCGGGCCTAGCCCGGGTCGCGGAAGTCGGGGTGGAAGTTGGCCGGTACGGCAACGCTGACGCTGTCGCGGGTGGCGATGTCGATGCCTTCGCTGGCCACCTCGGCGAGGAAGTCGATCTGCTCGGGCGTGATCACATACGGCGGCAGGAAGTACACCACGCTGCCCAGCGGGCGCAGCAGCGCGCCGCGGGTCAGGGCGTGCTCGAAGACCTTCAGGCCGCGGCGCTCCTGCCAGGGGTAGGCAACCTTGCCGGCCTTGTCCTGGACCATCTCGATGGCCAGGGCCATGCCGGTCTGGCGGATTTCGGCGACATGCGCATGGTCGGCCAGGTGCGCGGTGGCCGTGGCCATGCGCACGGACAAGGCCTTGTTGGCCTCGATCACGTTGTCCTGTTCGAAGATATCCAGGGTCGCCAGCGCTGCGGCGCAGGCCAGCGGGTTGCCGGTGTAGCTGTGCGAGTGGAGGAACGCGCGCAGGGTCGGGTAGTCGTCGTAGAAGGCCTGGTACACGGTATCGGTGGTCAGGCACGCGGCCAGCGGCAGGTAGCCCCCGGTCAGTGCCTTGGACAGGCACAGGAAGTCTGGGCGGATGCCGGCCTGTTCGCAGGCGAACATCGTCCCGGTGCGGCCGAAGCCCACGGCGATTTCGTCGTGGATCAGGTGCACGCCGTAGCGGTCACACGCTTCGCGCAGCAGTTTGAGGTAAACCGGGTGGTACATGCGCATGCCGCCTGCGCCCTGGATCAGCGGCTCGATGATCACCGCGCTGATGGTGGCGTGGTGCTCGGCCAGGGTTTGCTCCATGGCCTGGAACAGGTTGCGCGAGTGTTCTTCCCAGCCCATACCTTCAGGGCGCAGGTAGCAATCGGGGCTGGGCACCTTGATGGTGTCGAGCAGCAGCGCCTTGTAGGTTTCGGTGAACAGCGGCACGTCGCCTACCGACATCGCGGCAATGGTTTCGCCGTGGTAGCTGTTGGTCAGGGTAACGAAACGCTTCTTCTCGGGTTTGCCGATGTTCTGCCAGTAATGGAAGCTCATCTTCAACGCGACTTCGATGCAGGATGAGCCGTTGTCGGCGTAGAACACCCGGTCCAGCCCGGCCGGGGTCATGGCGACGAGGCGCTCGGACAGCTCGATCACCGGCTGGTGGCTGAAACCGGCCAGGATCACGTGCTCCAGTTGGTCGACCTGGTCCTTGATGCGCTGGTTGATGCGCGGGTTGGCATGGCCGAACACGTTGACCCACCAACTGCTCACGGCGTCCAGGTAGCGCTTGCCTTCGAAGTCCTCCAGCCACACGCCTTCACCACGCTTGATCGGGATCAGCGGCAGTTGCTCGTGGTCTTTCATCTGGGTGCAGGGGTGCCACAGGACCTTGAGGTCACGTTGCATCCACTGATCGTTGAGGCCCATGGGTACTTCTCCTGGCTTTGCTGCTGGCTTGGACCGCGTAAGCCTAAGCAAAGCTGGAGGGCACCACAACCGCTGGCAGTCATTGTCGTCGGGTACCGGTCCATTCGAGCTTGCGAATGTGCACCGTGCCGGCCTGCGAGGTGGAGATGGTCAGGCGGCGGAAGGGGCCGTCGATCACTTGTTCACAAGGTTGGGTGACAATAGGGCCGGGCCTAAGGCCCGGGTAGTCGCTGCCTTCGACGGTGAGCCAATAGAAGTTGCGAGGTGCCGGAACGAGCATGTCGTAATAATGGTTCTGAGCATCAAAGAGCATGTGCACGTTATCGTAGGGAAAATCTCTCACCACGTAGTACTCCAGCCACAAGCTTTCGACTTCCTCTGTAAAAGCAATCTGGACTTCAGAGTGTTCGCCTATGACCAACTCAGTGCCATCCTCGCCCTTGAACGCCTCGAAGCCCGACCAGGAGGTGCTGTTGGAGTGAATGGTGAGGCCTGATGGCATATCCAGTGGCTGTTGGTACCTGAGAAACTGTGGCACGACACCGGTGAAATGCTCCTCGAAGATCATGCGCAGGCCCTCCTGATGGGCTTTTGGCGATTGTCGCCAGCATCGCCTGCATGCGTGTGGCACGGCTACTGGCAAAAATGTCAGTTGCCAAAAGGACTTGATGTCGCCGTGCTGGCAGGGTTGGCAGAGCTGACGTATTCTTAACGCATCGCCTCGGGGCATTCCTGCCTCCCTATTTTTCTGTAACGTCTGACTCGGAGTTCGCCAACATGGCTGCTGCTTGGGTGCGCCTGTGCGCGTTGGTATTGATTGGTGTGTCCAGCGGTGCCGCGCTGGCAAAGGACAAAACACCTACGGCTATCGTGGTGGGTGGGGGCCTTGCGGGCCTCACTGCAGCCTATGAACTGCAGAGCAAGGGCTGGCAGGTGACGCTGCTGGAGGCCAAGTCGGGCATGGGCGGTCGCTCGGGCCTGGCCACCAGTGAGTGGATCGGCAACGCTAAGGCACAGCCGGTGCTCAACCAGTACCTCGACCGTTTCAAACTTGAAACACTGCCAGCGCCAGAGTTCGTGCGTACGCCGGGCTACCTGATCGACGGTGAGTACTTCAGTGCGACGGACCTTGCCACCAAGCAGCCCGCCACTGCCGAGGCGCTCAAACGCTACGAGAAAACCCTCGACGACCTGGCCCGTTCGATCGACGACCCGCTGAACCCGCAGGCGACCAGCACGCTGTTCGCCCTCGATCAGATCAACGTGTCTTCCTGGCTCGACAAGCTGCAACTGCCAGCCACCGCGCGTCAGCTGGTCAACCAGCAGATCCGTACCCGTTACGATGAGCCATCGCGCCTGTCGCTGCTGTATTTCGCTCAGCAGAACCGCGTTTACCGTGGTGTCAGCGACCGCGATCTGCGTGCCGCGCGCCTGCCCGGTGGCAGCCCGGTGTTGGCCCAGGCGTTCGTCAAGCAGCTGAAGACCATCAAGACCAGCTCGCCGGTCACTGCCATCGTGCAGGACAAGGACGGCGTCACCGTCAAGGTTGGTAGCGTGGGCTACCAGGCCGATTACCTGGTCATGGCCGTGCCGCTGCGCGCCCTGGCCAAGATCCAGATGACCCCGGGCCTGGACAGCCAGCACCTGGCCGCGCTCAAGGGCACCAACTATGGCTGGCGCGACCAGCTGATGCTCAAGTTCAACAAGCCAGTGTGGGAAAGCCGGGCCCGTATGTCCGGCGAAATCTTCAGTAACGCAGGCCTGGGCATGCTGTGGATCGAGCCGGCGCTGAAGGGCGGGGCCAACGTGGTGATCAACCTGTCCGGCGACAACGCCCGCCTGCTGCAGGCATTTGGCGACAAGCAGATGGTCGACCAGGTGCTTATCCGCCTGCATGCGTTTTATCCACAGGCCCGCGGTTCGTTCACCGGCTACGAAGTGAAACGCTACAGCACTGACGCTGGCACCGGTGGCGCCTACCTGGCCTACGGCCCAGGGCAGATCAGCAAGTACTGGCGCCTGTGGGAGCGCCCGGTGCAGCGCATCAGCTTCGCCGGTGAGCACACTGACGCCCTCTACCCAGGCACCTTGGAAGGCGCCTTGCGCAGCGGTCAACGCGCGGCGGGCCAGGTGCAGGACCTGCTGGCCGGCAAGTCGTTCGACCCGGCCAAGGCAGTGCCTGTGGCGGCAGCCGCAGCAGGCGCCGCAGCGGCCAAAGACAAGGGCGGGTTCTTCTCCAACCTGTTCGGTGGTACTTCCGACAAGGCTGAAAAGAGCGACAAGGTGGAAAAAGCCCCTGCCAAGGTCGAGCCGGTGAAAGAGGAGGCCAAGCAGGACAAGCCAGGTTTCTTCAAGCGCCTGTTTGGTGGGGCTGACAAGCCTGAGGTGAAAGCCCAGCCGATTGCCAAGGCCGACGAAGTGGCCCCGGCACCGGCGCCACAGGCCGCTCCAGAGCCGGTTGCACCGGCGCCTGTGGCCAATGAAACCGCGGTAAAACCTGCTGCTGCCAAGCCTGCCGCGACCAAAACCGCCCCTGCCAAGCATGCCCCGGCACACAAGCCGGCGGCAAAACAGGCGCACAAGCCTGTCGAAGCGAAAAAGGCCACGGTCAAATCAGAGCCCGCGAAGAAGCCAGTGGCCAATACCCAGGCCAAGGCGGGTTGATTGATCGACAGTGCCAGCCTCTTCCTCCTGTAGGAGCAGCCTTGTGCTGCGAAGAGGCCGGCACTGGCAACCCTGAACTCACCGACTATCGTTAATGTTTCCTTAATAGGAAGCTTTCACAATATCCATCGGATTTCTCGATAATCCGAAGCAATTTTTTCCGCTTTTATTCGATACGTTACGCGTTAGTCTGTGCACAGCTTTCACGGGGAAACACGCCAACATGCAACTGCGCAATTCACCTTCTCGCTACGGCGTGGTCAGCATCATCCTGCACTGGGGTGTCGCGCTGGCAGTCTTCGGCCTGTTTGGCCTGGGGCTGTGGATGGTCGGCCTGGATTACTACGACCCTTGGCGCAAGTCGGGCCCTGACCTGCACAAGAGCATCGGCCTGGTGCTGCTGGCAGTGATGCTGCTGCGCGTACTCTGGCGTTTCATCAGCCCGCCACCGCCGGCACCGGCCAACCACGGGGCACTCACCCGCGTGGCCGCCAAGCTGGGCCATCTGGCACTGTATGTGGGGCTGTTCGCGGTGATGATCGCCGGTTACTTGATCTCCACTGCCGACGGCGTCGGTATTCCGGTATTCGGCTTGTTCGAAATACCGGCTCTGGTCAGCGACCTGCCTGATCAGGCGGACCTGGCTGGGGTGATCCACCTCTGGCTAGCCTGGGGCCTGGTGATTTTTGCCGTGCTGCATGGCCTGGCAGCACTGAAACACCACTTCATAGACCGTGACGCGACCCTGATCCGTATGCTGGGCCGCAAAGCTTGACTCTCAACCTCAATTGCAAGGAATAGAAAGGATGTTGAAAAAGACTTTTGCCGCTCTGGCGCTCGGTACTGCACTGTTCTCCGCTGGCCAGGCCATGGCCGCTGACTACAAGATCGACAAGGAAGGCCAGCACGCGTTCGTCGACTGGAAGATCAGCCACCTGGGCTACAGCTTCATTCACGGTACCTTCAAGGACTTCGACGGCAACTTCAGCTGGGACAGCGCCAAGCCTGAAGCGAGCAAGATCAACGTCGACCTGAAGACTGCCAGCCTGTGGTCGAATCACGCCGAGCGTGACAAGCACATCGCCAGCAAAGACTTCCTGGACGTGAAGAAGTACCCGGACGCCAAGTTCGTGTCGACCGCCGTCAAATCGACCGGTGAGAAGACTGCCGACGTGACCGGTGACCTGACCCTGCACGGCGTGACCAAGCCGGTCACCTTCAAGGCCACCTTCAACGGTGAGGGCAAAGACCCATGGGGCGGCGAACGTGCTGGCTTCAATGCCACCACCACGCTGAACCTGAACGACTTCGGCATCAAAGGCCCAGGCGCGACTTCGCAGACTCTGGACCTGGATATCAGCCTTGAAGGCGTGAAGCAGAAGTAATTCGCTTCATTTCAATAAAAACGCCGGGGATGAGCGATTGACGCTCATCCCCGGCGTTTTGCTTTGCAGTGTCAGAGATACGGGACCAAGTCAGTCAACCCCGCCGCAGGCGCTGGAAGGCCCAAGGCCTGCAGGGCGTGCCATGTGGCATCGTTTACCGTGATGACGCCCCAATCCGCCAAATAATCAGCGAGGTTGCACTTTGCGACCAGGGACAGGGAAGTGGCGAACCCAGTCAAGTCGCCCGGGCATTGCGGATTGTCGCGAATGTAGCGATCCCAGGCGGGCAGGTAGTGGTCGCCGAAGCCCTTCCTGAGTTGTTCAAAAATGGCGAGGGAGTCTGGGGACTCCATGTATCGCTTCTGGTCGCGGGGCTTGGCCAGCCACGCTTTCAGCGCCGGCCAGCGAGTAGGGAGAATGTCGGTGTATTCGTGTGTGTGAACGCGCCCGACTGCAAGCGCGTAGATGTTTACCGAGTTCTCGCGGAACATGGGTGCGACGGCATTGACGACGTTCTGAAAGTGATGGCCGTACTCATGCAGCGTCACCCAGCGTTTGTGGGCTTCACCTGCAAGCAATGCGCACATGTATTCGTTGCCAGGGTCACGCCTATGCGGCAGAAGGATTAATCCCGTCGTTGCGCTTGGGTTGATCGTCGACGCTGCCTCCACAGCGTGTATCCACATATCGCTACGCCTATGCCTTGGCGATGAGCCGTCGAGGCCGCAGGCCTGGGCTTGGATGCTCAGCACTTCTTGATGGGAGCGGACAATTTCGGCGACATCGTCAATCGCAAACCGATTGAAGGTGTCGGTGTAGGCAGAAATGGCAACGCGGTCACCGACAAGCTGTACCTCGGACACTGCGTCACAGTGCAATAGCATTGCTAGAAAGTCCGAAGGCGGCGTCTGGTCGAGGACGTAGTACGGAATGGGTTGAAACGCCTCGTCGAAAATCACTCGGCAGCCCGAACTGCCGTTATTGCGGATATGTACCACGCCGCCCAGTGGGTCGAGGGGCAGTATGTTTTCCCCTCGCTGCAGACGATGCTCGCGCATGTTCTGGGTTTGCTGGCTGCGGTCCGCTTGCTGCGCCAGGCCCTGAATGCCGATCGTCAGGGTAACGTTGCAATCATCACCCTCCAGAAAGACCGAGGCGCGGGTGTTCGCCGGAAGCTTGTAGCCGGTGGGTTTGTAATCGGCCCATTGAAGTAGCCATCGATAGGCTTGTCGATCTGCCTGTTTAGTCGGAGTCGGAGTGACCCAGACCGAGCGTGGGTGGACGAAGTAGCTGTTGGCAAGGACAGGAATGGAGGCTTCGCCATCGACGATGCGAACCAGAATGGTGTCTTTGCTGTTGAGGTAACTCGCTGGAAGATCGCCATTATGAAACGTGCCATCGGGCTTCACACTGGCGATGCCTTTCCATCGGTTTTCTGAAAAGGCTTCGACTGCGCCCTTTCTAGCTGACGTGCTGCCACGCACATCGATGCGGGAACCCGCTCTCAACGAAAGTGTTTCTATCAGCGGTCTTGAAACTGCGATTTGTTCAAGGGCGTCGGCGTCGATGCAGTCGACGAGTGCACGTTGCGCGTTGCTGTGCTGCTGGGTTTCTGTATTACGCACTTCTATTACTCAGTGGGGATTGAGCAATTACGATGAGCGCAATGAAACGATGACAAAACTCGCAGGACTGATAGGTTGCGGGAGGGGGAGCATTCGGATAAAGCTATCCGGTGGGCTGTTCAGCAGCCCACCGCATAGATCACTTCAATGTCAGCGATTGCGCGTCAGCAGCGCTGGTCGCTCGCCGCGTGGGCGGCTTGGCAGATCGTCCAGTTGCTCAGGCGTTGGGTAACGATCGAGCTTGGATTCCTTGCGGATGATCACTGGCTGGTTCTGCGGCTCACGCGAGCTGCGGACTGCAGGTTCCTGGCGCGCAGCATCATCGCGCGCCGGGCGACCGCGACCACCACCGTTGTTGTCACGGCGTGCACCGCCGCCCGCGTTGTTGCGCGGTGGGCGTTTCTCGCCGCTGGCGCTGCGTGGCTGGCCACCCGTGCGAGGTTGGCCGCCGTTGTTGCTGCGCGGAGCCGCCGCACCTTGGCCCTGGTTTTGACCTGCGCCAGTGCCACCGCCAGGACGGCGGTTACGCCCCTGGTTCTTGCCCTGGTACGGGCTGACGTAGTCAGCGCGGTTGCCAAAGTTGTCGACTTCGTCATCCAGGAACTCGTCCGGGGCACGGTCGGCCGGTGCTTTCGGTGTGCTGTTCTGGCTGGCTTGCTGCTGGCGTGGCTTGTTGTCACGCGGCTTGCGCTGTTGCGGCTTGTCGCCCGCCTTTTCCTTCTCGGCAGGCTTCTCGGCAGCGTGCTGCCGGGTCTTGCCCTTGTCCTTGCCTTTGTCTTTGCGGCCGCCGTTGGCGTCTTTGCCGCCTTCGCCGCGTGGCTGGTTGCGACCGCCACGGCCGGTGTTTTGCGGGCGTTCGCGCACTTCCGGCTTCTCGGCCTCGACCTGGCTTGCGTCGAAGCCCATCAGGTCGCCGTCAGCAATCTTCTGCTTGGTGACCCGCTCGATGCTCTTGAGCAGCTTCTCTTCATCAGGCGCGACCAAGGAAATGGCCTCACCCGAACGGCCGGCACGGCCCGTACGGCCGATACGGTGGACGTAGTCCTCCTCGACATTGGGCAGCTCGAAGTTGACCACGTGGGGCAACTGGTCGATGTCCAGGCCGCGGGCGGCGATGTCGGTGGCAACCAGTACCCGTACCGCGTTGGCCTTGAAGTCGGCCAGGGCTTTGGTGCGGGCGTTCTGGCTCTTGTTGCCGTGGATCGCGGCGGCGGTCAGGCCGTGCTTTTCCAGGTACTCGGCCAGGCGGTTGGCGCCATGCTTGGTACGGGTGAAGACCAGCACCTGTTCCCAGGCACCCTGGGTGATCAGGTGTGCCAGCAGCGCACGCTTGTGGCTGGCGGGCAGGCGGTAGATGCGCTGCTCGATGCGCTCGACCGTGGTGTTCGGTGGGGTGACCTCGATGCGCTCCGGGTTATGCAGGAGCTTGTCGGCCAGGTCGGTGATGTCCTTGGAGAAGGTGGCCGAGAACAGCAGGTTCTGGCGTTTGGCCGGCAGGCGGGCAAGGACCTTCTTCACGTCATGGATGAAGCCCATGTCGAGCATGCGGTCGGCTTCGTCGAGAACCAGGATTTCGACGTGGGCCAGGTCGACCTTGCCTTGGCCAGCCAGGTCGAGCAGGCGGCCAGGGCACGCGACCAGTACATCGACACCTTTGGCGATGGCCTGGATTTGTGGGTTCATGCCGACACCGCCGAAGATACAGGCGCTGACCAGCGGCAGATCACGGGCATAGACCTTGAAGCTGTCATGCACCTGGGCGGCCAGCTCGCGGGTCGGAGTCAGGACCAGTACGCGAGGCTGGCGTGGGCCATGGCGCTGCGACTTGTCAGGGTGGCCACCCGGGAACAGGCGCTCGAGGATCGGCAAGGCGAAACCGCCGGTTTTACCAGTACCTGTCTGGGCGGCGACCATCAGATCACGGCCTTGCAACACGGCGGGAACAGCCCGCTGTTGCACCGGAGTCGGCTGGGTATAGCCCGCAGCCTCGATAGCGCGGACAAGAGCCTCGGAGAGACCGAGGGAAGCAAAGGACATGGGCAATCCTGTTCTCGTGTGGGCTGGGCCCGTTGGGATGTTCTGCCTGGCGCGACGGGCATCGGTGAGATGCGATCGCGTCCGGTCCAGCTTGGCTTTCACTGCACATCCAGGAAGCGGAGGGCTGACGCGATGGTGCGTCGTTGCCGATCGGGATGCCTGTTGCTAGGCCGAGCGTCCGGGCGTAAGCCTGGCGGGAAGGCCCGAGTATAACAGAGCTATCGCGACGTGCTGCTTTCCTGCTGCTCAACGGCGTTGAGAATGTTTCCGATGTCGCCTATGTAGCGGTGGCTGATGGCGGCGTAGGCGGGGTCCTGCTTGAAGCGTTGCAACTCTTCGGAGAACGCCTGGGCCAGTGCCTCGCGCCCGGGTTTGCGGGTCAGCCCCAGGTATTGCGTCTGTCGGCTGACCACCCATGGCAGCTCTTCGATGCGTTGTTCAAGGCCCAGCTGGCGCATCAGGTAGCGCCCGACCCTGCGGTCGGTAATCAGCAAATCGATACGGCCCAGCAGCAGTTTGCCGAAGTTGGCTTCATGGGTAGGGGCTGCTTCGCGGCGAAAACGCGGCGAATCGTTGAATGCGGCGCCGTAGGTGTAGCCGGGCGATGTGCCGACGGACAGGCCCGCAAGATCGTCCAGGCCGGTGACGGCATGACGGCGGCTGCGGGCCTGGAACAGCACGAACTCGACATCCGACATGGGCTCCGTTGGGTAGACCAGGTAGGGCTTGCGCGTGTCGAACTGGAAGATATCCACAATACCGTCGGCCAGCCCTTGCTCGATCATCGCCAGGCAGCGCTTCCAGGGCAGGAACTGCCATTCCACTTCTACCCCCAGGCGCCTGAATACCTGGGTGGTTACTTCGTAGTCGATGCCCCGAGGTTGGCCATCTTGCTGGTACACATACGGTGCCCAGTCGTCGGACACCAGGCGCAGGCGTTCGGCCAGAGCCAACGGGCTCAGGCAGGCGAGCAGCAGGATCCAGAACAGGCGGGTGGTGGCGAACATGGCCCGCAGATTACGCGCTCGGCCTGCTCAAGGCCAGTGAAGCGGCGGCTGTTCAGGCCTGCGCCGACTTGAGCAGGTGCGCTTCGATAGCCTTGCGCTGTGCCCCGAGTGACAGGCGCAGGCCCGGGTGACGCAGGCACTGACGTAGCTGTTCGGGCTGGATGCGGCCGTTGCGCGCATTGAAGTTCTCCAGGGCTTTGTCCCACCAGGCCGATGCACAGGCCCGGTCGAACTCATTGGGGTAGGGGTAGCTGCCATACAGCAATTCGCGGGCAAATTGCCGCTCGTGGCTGGGCAGGGTCAGGCTCAACGCCTTGTAGCCCAGCCGATGCAGGGTCGGCGGCCGCGGCAGTTGATCGTTGACCCGCGCGACATCGGCCAGTGCAGCTTCGCTCAACGGAGCGTCGCCGTGTTTGCGCAGCCAGGCCTGGATCTTGGCGCGGAACTGGGCCTTGCGGCTCCAGTAGTGGTGGATGACGTCGGTGCACTCGGCCAGCTGCAGTTTGCGGTAGGCCGCCACGGCCAGGCAGAACTCTTCGAGGGTGTAGGCCTCGCGGGCCAGTGGGTAGAACTGGTCCATCATCGCGATGGAGTGGTCCAGTGCCTGCGCGTCTTCGGCGGTGAGCCCGATCACGCCCGAGTTGATCAAGGGCATCTGGCAATCGGCCAGGCCCTGGGCCTGGAGGACGGACAGCAGGTTCTTGTACAGCAGGCATTTCTGGTTGGCGCCGTAGCGCCCGCCGATGGCGTTGCACAGCAGGTGGCCAGGCGCGACCCGCTGGAACAGCCGCATCGGTGACTGACGGAAGAAGGTGTCGGTATCGATCAGCACCGCCATTGCATGCTGCGTCAACACCTGACGCAGCAGCACATGCTTGCTGCGAAAGTGATAACCATGCGGGGCATTCCACGCCGCGCGCGTGGCGGCGTCGAGCAGGTGCAGCGTGACCGGCAGCTTGGCATAGGGCGCCGGGTTGTCGGTGTAGACCTGAATATCCAGCGCCTCGCCTGCCGATACGTCCAGGTGGGCAAGGGCACTGACGATGCTGAAGCAGGCTTCCTGGTGGTAGGTGGCCGGGCCGAAAGCCAGGTAGACGAGCTGAGGGCGCGATGGCTGAGGATGCTGCATGTCAGGCAAGACCTGTTTAACCCGAAAATAAATAAGGCCTTAGTCTATGACCAAAGCCTTAATCATTTCTTAATCAGATATTGCCAAAAAGTTTCAGCGAGGCAGCTTCAGGTTGTTCCAGATCGCTAGGCTCGCTTCGGCCTGGTTCAGCGTATAGAAGTGCAAGCCCGGTGCGCCGCCTTGCAGCAGTTGTTCACACATGCGGGTGATCACTTCTTCGCCGAAGGCCTGGATGCTGGCGGTGTCGTCGCCATAGGCTTCCAGCTGCTTGCGGATCCAGCGCGGGATCTCGGCGCCGCAGGCGTCGGAGAACCGGGCCAGCTTGCTGTAGTTGGTGATTGGCATGATGCCGGGCACCACCGGGATATCGACGCCCAGTTTCTGCGCACGCTCGACAAAATAGAAATAGCTGTCGGCGTTGAAGAAGTATTGGGTGATGGCGCTGTCGGCACCGGCCTTGACCTTGTGCACGAAGTTGGCCAGGTCGATCTCGAAGTTGCGGGCCTGGGGGTGCATCTCGGGGTAGGCCGCCACTTCCAGGTGGAAGTGATCACCGGTTTCCTGGCGGATGAATTCGACCAGGTCGCTGGCGTAGCGCAGCTCGCCGCTGGCCATGCCCATGCCGGAAGGCAGGTCGCCACGCAGGGCAACGATGCGCTTGATGCCAGCAGCCTTGTACTCGGCAAGCAGGGCGCGCAGCTCTTCTTTGGTGTCGCCGACGCACGACAGGTGCGGTGCGGCAGGCACTTTCACTTCGCTCTCCAGCTGCAGCACGGTGTTCAGTGTGCGGTCGCGGGTAGAGCCGCCGGCACCGTAGGTGCAGGAGAAGAAATCGGGGTTGTAGGTGGCCAGCTGGCGGGCAACGCCCATCAGCTTTTCGTGACCGGCATCGGTCTTGGTCGGGAAGAATTCGAAACTGTAGCGGCGTTCTTGTGACATCTCTGTTTCCTCAGCTGCAGGCCATGAGCCGCACGCTGCAAGTAAAAGCCAGGGCGGTGGGGGCCGGCCTGGCTTGGGCATCGATCAAGATTAAACGACTACAAGCGCCCGCCGGCATGCCGCCGGGCGCTTGCCGCTTAGTAGCGGTACGCGTGTGGCTTGAACGGGCCTTCGACAGTCACGCCGATGTAGTCGGCTTGCTGCTGGGTCAGCTGGGTGACCACGCCGCCGAAGCCGCGGACCATTTCCAGGGCCACTTCTTCGTCGAGCTTCTTGGGCAGCACTTCAACGGTCAGGCGTTCGGCTTTCTTCTCGGCCGACAGGTCGGCGTACTTCTGCTCGAACAGGAAGATCTGTGCCAGCACCTGGTTGGCGAACGAACCGTCCATGATGCGGCTTGGGTGACCGGTGGCGTTACCCAGGTTCACCAGGCGGCCTTCAGCCAGCAGGATCAGGTAGTCGTCGTTTTGCGGGTCGAAGCTGCCAGCGCCGGTGCGGTGGATCTTGTGCACCTGCGGCTTGACCTCTTCCCAGGCCCAGTTCTTGCGCATGAAGGCGGTGTCGATCTCGTTGTCGAAGTGGCCGATGTTGCAGACCACGGCACGCTTCTTCAGGGCCTTGAGCATGTTGGCGTCGCAGACGTTGACGTTACCGGTGGTGGTGACGATCAGGTCGATCTTGCCCAGCAGCGCTTTGTCGATGCTGGCCTCGGTGCCGTTGTTGATGCCGTCGATGAACGGCGAGACCAGCTCGAAGCCGTCCATGCAGGCTTGCATGGCGCAGATCGGGTCAACTTCGGTGACCTTGACGATCATGCCTTCCTGACGCAGGGACTGGGCCGAGCCCTTGCCCACGTCACCGTAGCCGATCACCAGGGCTTGCTTGCCCGACAGCAGGTGGTCGGTGCCACGCTTGATGGCGTCGTTCAGGCTGTGACGGCAGCCGTACTTGTTGTCGTTCTTGCTCTTGGTGACCGAGTCGTTGACGTTGATCGCCGGGACTTTCAGCTCGCCCTTGGCCAGCATGTCCAGCAGGCGGTGCACGCCGGTGGTGGTCTCTTCGGTGACACCGTGGACGCGGTCCAGAACGGCTGGGTACTTCTTGTGCAGCAGTTCGGTCAGGTCGCCGCCGTCGTCGAGGATCATGTTGGCGTCCCATGGCTGGCCATCCTTGAGGATGGTCTGCTCCAGGCACCACTCGTACTCTTCCTCGGTTTCGCCTTTCCAGGCGAACACCGGGATACCGGCGGCAGCGATGGAGGCAGCGGCCTGGTCCTGGGTGGAGAAGATGTTGCAGGACGACCAGCGCACTTCGGCACCCAGGGCAACCAGGGTTTCGATCAGCACGGCAGTCTGAATGGTCATGTGGATGCAGCCCAGAATCTTCGCACCCTTGAGCGGTTGCTCGGCGAGGTACTTGCGACGCAGGCCCATCAGTGCAGGCATTTCCGATTCGGCGATGATGGTTTCGCGACGGCCCCAGGCAGCCAGGGAGATGTCAGCGACTTTGAAATCGGTAAAACCAGCAGGCGTGTTTACAGCGCTCATGAGAGCCTCCATTCGTAGTGTGCGAATGGGCGCCGTTGTGCGTTGAGCGTCCGCAGGAGCGGACAACGCCCCATCCGAGCCTGACAGGCCTAGCCTGCTGCAGCGCCCCTCGGACAGGTGGCGGGCATGGCCGCCGCTGCGGGTGGCCAAGTGAAGCGGCAGGATTATAGCCGCGACAGGGACCTTCGCCCAAGGTTTTCTGTCGATTAATCGAGACGATAGTCGATGTTCAATGGAGCGGCGACGGCCGCTCTGCCATCATGAATGCACGTTAGCCAAGCAGGTTAGGAGTACCGATGAACTTTCACACCCGCAAATGGGTAAAACCCGAAGACCTCAACCCCAATGGCACCCTGTTCGGTGGCAGCCTGTTGCGCTGGATCGACGAAGAAGCGGCGATTTACGCCATCGTCCAGTTGGGCAACCAGCGTGTGGTGACCAAGTACATGTCGGAGATCAACTTCGTCAGTGCCTCACGCCAGGGCGACATCATCGAACTGGGCATCACCGCCACTGAATTCGGCCGCACTTCGATTACCCTGAAGTGCGAAGTGCGCAACAAGATCACCCGCAAGAGCATCCTGACCGTCGACAAGATGGTGTTCGTCAACCTCGGCGAAGATGGCATGCCTGCGGCTCACGGGCGCACCGAGATCAAATATGTCCAGGACCAGTTCCCGGACAGCGCCGTGGAGTAGATTGCTGGGGGCTGCGCAGCAGCCCCATCGCCGGCAAGCCGGCTCCCACAGGTTAGGCGCATTGCAGCCACAAGGCCTTCGCAAAGCCCTGTGGGAGTCGGCTTGCCGGCGAAAGGGCCGCAAAGCGGCACCCTTGTTTTCAGGGCTGGGCGCTAACCTTGCGCACCACCCGCCCGATGCTCAGCCCCTGCACCAGGATCGACGACAACACCACGATGTAGGTGATCGACAGCAGCAGGTCACGTTCCTCACCCAGCGGCAGCGACAGTGCCAGCGCTACCGACACGCCGCCGCGCAGGCCGCCCCAGGTCAGTACCCGCACGGTGCCTTTCGGCACACTCCGCCAGCGGCGCAGCAGCAAGATTGCCGGGGCCACGGTAAGCAGCCGCGACAGCAGGACCGCCAGTGCCAGCACACCGCCGGCCGCCAGGTGCATCCAGTTGAACGGCAGCAGCAGAAGCTCAAGGCCGATCAGCGCGAACAGCAGGGCGTTGAGCATGTCATCGATCAACTCCCAGAAACCGTCCATGTAGCGCCGGGTCATGTCGTTCATCGCCAGGTTGCGCCCCATGTTGCCGATGATCAGGCCGGCGACCACCATGGCGATCGGTGCAGAAACGTGCAGTTCGTAGCACATTGCCGAGCCACCGATGACCAGCGCCAAGGTCAGCATAACCTCGACCTGGTACTGCTCGACGCTCTTGATCATGCGGTAGGTGGCGTAGCCGATCACGCCGCCGAACACCACGCCGCCAATGGCCTCGCGGGCGAACAGCACCGCTGTGTCATAGGCACTGGGGGTTTCGCCGAGCTGGATGATGCCCAGCAGCACGGTGAACACCACGACCGCGGTGCCGTCGTTGAACAGCGACTCGCCGACGATGGTGGTTTTCAGCGGCTTGGAGGCATTGGCGGTGCGCAATGCGCCGAGCACGGCAATTGGGTCGGTGGGCGAGATCAGCGCGCCGAACAGCAGGCAGTAGATCAGCGGAACCTGCCAGCCGAACATCGCGAACACCCAGTGCGACAGGTAGCCGATCACCACGGTGGCGATCAGTACGCCGATGGTCGCCAGCAGGCCGATCGGCCAGCGATAGCTGCGCAGGTCTGAGAGGTTGACGTGCAAGGCGCCGGCGAACAGCAGGAATGCCAGCATCCAGTGCATCAGCAAATCGTTGAAGTCGATCTGGTTCATCAGGCCTTCGACGCGCTCTTCGAGGCCAGGGAAGCCAATCAGGCTAAGCCCTTGCAGCATCAACGAGAACAGCAGTGCCGTGACCATCACGCCAATGGCGGGTGGCAGGCCGATGAAGCGGTAGTTGACGTAGGTGAGAAGGGTGGTAAGGCAGATAAACGCGGCAACTAATTCAAGCATCCCAAATCCTGTAACAGTGGCTTCCAAGTCGTACCCGAATGACTCGGGCAGTTCTTTGATGACCTGGCGAGGGCTTCGGGGCACACCTTTGACCGGAATTGTTGGAATCGTTCATGTGTAGGGCTTGAGTTGTGCGATGGTTTTAGATGCGCCGCCCGCGCGGCGCCCGACTTCGTAAGCGCTGAACATCTTCCGACATACGCACACCAGACTGAAGACGATATATTCGTGCCTCAATAACGTCACAAGGACTTGAAGGCGTGTTGGCAACTTCCCTGGTACTGGTCGCCGCCCTCCTGCATGCGACCTGGAACACCCTGATCAAATTCAGCGGCGAACGCTTGTTGGTGATTGCCAGCATGGACACGGTCGCCTTGGCTTTTGCCGTGCTGGCCGTGGCCTTTGTCGAGGTGCCTCCCGCCGAAATCTGGCCCTGGTTGGTCGCCTCGGCGCTGGCCGAACAGTTGTACCGCTATCTGCTGATCCAGGCCTATCGGGTTGGCGACCTGGGGCTGGTCTATCCTCTGATGCGCGGGCTGTCGCCGCTGGTGGTGCTGGGCTTGACCCTGGCCTTTGCCGGGGAATCGCTGAGCCAGCAGCAGATCATCGGCATCCTGCTCATTCCGTGTGGCATGGCGTGCCTGCTGTGGCAGGGGGGCGGTGGTGATCGGCTGCCTTGGTCGATGTTGCCCGTGGTGGCGCTGATTGGCCTGTGCATCGGTTGCTACACCTGGTTCGACGGCCAGGCGGTGCGGCTGTGGGGCAAGCCTTGGGACTACCTGGTATGGCTGACCTTGCTCAGTGCCTGGCCTTTCCCGCTGCTGGCCAGTGTGGCGCGCCGGGCACCGTTTGTGCTGTTTTGGCGAACCCAATGGCGGCTGGGGTTGGCCGTAGGGCTTTGCGTGCTGTTCAGTTATGCCCTGGTGCTGTGGGCCATGCACCTGGGGTCGGTGGCCGAGGCGGCGGCGCTGCGGGAATTGAGCGTGATCCTGGTGGTGCTGTTGGGTATGCGCTACCTCAAAGAACCTTTTGGCGGGCCAAGACTCCTAGCTTGCGGGCTGGTGCTGGCAGGCATGCTGGTAATGAAGCTCTAACCTTTCGATTGAACAAGGAGTGCTGTCCATGACCGTTGCCCTGTGGTGCATCCTGATTGCCCTGGTATTGCCGCCGCTTTGTGCATTGATCGCCAAAGTGAGCAGTGGCCGCTTCGGCCTCAAGGACAATCACGATCCGCGTGCCTTCCTGGACACGCTATCGGGCCTGCCACGCCGAGCCCATGCGGCGCAGCAGAATAGCTACGAAGCGTTTCCCGCGTTTGCGGCGGCCGTGCTGGTGGCAGATATCGTCGGCAATGCCGAGCAGGTGACGCAGGACGTGCTGGGCGTGATGTACATCACCAGCCGGTTGCTCTACATCATCTGCTACCTGGCGGACTGGGCGGCATTGCGGTCAGTGGTGTGGTTTGCCGGGTTGGCGTTGATCGTGGCGTTTTTCGTGGTTTCCGCCTGAAACCGAGTTGCCCTCTTCGCGGGTAAACCCGCTCCCACAAGGTCTAGCGCAGCCTGGAAGGTTTTCACAAGCCCTGTGGGAGCGGGTTTACCCGCGAAGAAGTCAGCGCAGAATCAAAGGACTTTCGGTACTTCAGGCAGCGGTTTGCCTTTAGGCCACAGCATCCAGATCTGCCCTTGCTGCTTCATGTTCCCGGCCAGCTCACCGGCTTCTGGCCCAGTCCCCCAGAACAGGTCTGCACGTACCTCACCGGCAATGGCCCCCCCGGTATCCTGAGCGCCTACCGGCCGCACCACCGGGGTACCATCCGGGCGCGTCGTGGATAACCACAGCAGGCTGCCCAACGGAATCACCTTGCGGTCGATCGCCACGCTGTAGCCGGCCGTCAGTGGCACGTTGAGCGAGCCGCGCGGGCCTTCGTTACTGTCGGGGCGGGTGCTGAAAAACACGTAGCTAGGGTTGCTGGCCAGCAGCTCTGGTACCCGCTGCGGGTTGGCCTGCGCCCAGGCATGAATGCTGCCCATGCTCACGTCTTCTTTCTTCAGCTGGCCCTGTTCCACCAGCCAACGCCCAATCGGCCGGTAGGGGTGGCCATTTTGGTCGGCGTAGCCCAGGCGCAGCTGGCGGCCATCTTCCAGTTGTACCCGGCCCGAACCCTGTATCTGCAGGAACTGCAAGTCCATCGGGTCGGTCAGCCAGGCCAGCACCGGGGCTTTTACGCCCTCACGGTTGATGACTTCGGCTGTGTCGTAAGGCTTGAGCACCCGGCCATCGAGTCGCCCGCGCAGGCGCTTACCTTTGAGCTCTGGGTACACGCTGGCGAGGTCGACCACGATCATGTCGTCGGGCACGCCGTACACCGCTACGTGGTTGGTTTCGGTCGGTTTCAGGCTGCCCGGGTAGACCGGCTCGTAGTAGCCAGTGATCAGGCCGTTGGCGTTGTTCTCGGCCGAGCGCAAGCCATAGACCTGCAGGTTTTGCTGCAGGAAGGCGCGTATTTGCAGTGCATCGTCCGGCACGCTGGCAGCGGCCTCGCAGGTGGTGGCCCAGACGGCGTCGCGCTTGAGTTTTTCACAGCCATTGCGCCACGCGTGGAAGCCGGCCACCAGGTCGGTGTCGCTGACGCTGGGCAGGTCCTGCCAGGTGGCACTGGCATAGGTGGCAATGGCATGGGGCTCAGGTTTGGCGTTCTCGCCGCCGTTGCAGCCGGCCAGCAGGGCCAGCGCCGGGAGTGTCCAGGCCAGGTGGCGCAGGGCAGATTTCATAGGGGGGTTCCTGTCAGGGCGAACATGAAGATTCGCCCCTGTGTTTTATGTGGCTATTGGTCTTTGGCCCTTGGCCGGCGATACTGGCCGCCCATTCTCGTAGGCCGTAGTGACCGTGATGTTCAAGCGATTGACCGTTGTTCTGCTCGCAGCCCTTGCCCTGAGTGCCTGTGACCGTGTGGACCCGAACTCGCCGCTGGGCCAGCGCAAGGCGATCTTCAAGGACATGCTCAAGACCAGCGAGGACCTGGGTGGCATGCTGCGCGGCCGCTTGCCGTTCGACGGGGTGAAGTTCTCCGAAGGGGCCGTGAAGCTCGACAGCCTGTCGCACCAGCCGTGGCAGCACTTCCCCCAAGCGCGCGATGGCGGTGACAGCAGCGCGCGAGCGGAGGTGTGGGAGCGTCAGGCGCGGTTCCATGACCTTGCCCGGCAACTGGAGGGCGTGACCGGTGAATTGGTCGATGCGACCCGGGGCCAGCCGCTGGACGTTGCACAGCTCAAGGGGCCGATGGACAAGGTCGAGGCAGCGTGCAAGGCTTGCCATACCGAATTCCGCAATCATTGATCGCCTGTGAGCGCCTTATCGCCGGCAAGCCGGCTCCCACAGGAAACACACAGCCCTTGAGAGCAGTGGAGTGCCTGTGGGAGCCGGCTTGCCGGCGATAAGGCGCTCACGGACGCTGCACCTCAGCGGTCGAGTTCGTCGACCGCTTCCTGCAGTTCTTTGCGCGACTCGGCGAGTTTGTCTTTACGCTTGTTTATCTTTTCAGCATCGCCTTTCTTTTCGGCTTTCTTCAGGTCTTTTTCGCGTTGCGCGACTTCATGGCGCGCATCGAGCACCTTTTGTTCACGCTCTTTTCGCAGGCTGGTTTCTGTACAGTTTTTTGCACCTTCCAGTGCCTGCTCGAGCCCCGCAACCTGGTCACTGTTGCCGTGTTCGCGGGCAATCTTCAGTTGGTTCTCGATGGCGCTGCGTTTGGCCGCGCAGCCAGTCAGGCCGGCATCCGGCTCGGCAGCCTGCACGGCGCCAGCAGCCAGGCCCAGTGTTGCGAGCAAGAAAAGAGTCGAAATACGTTTCATGAAAAGCCTCCTGAACGGGGCGGGGCAGAAAAGTTGGGGGAAATCCTGCCTTGGTTTTTCCTATTTAGAAACCCTTGTTGGTTTTTTATGGCCGAAACTCAGACTTTCCTTGCGTGGGATTTGGTAAAAAATCATTGCGCGAGCGGTTTGTTGCTGATTTGGAACGCGTTTACGCCGGCCTCGTTTAACTGCGCCGCAATGGCTTGAGTTTCGTTGGCCGTAAAAAACGCTTCAAGCTGACGCGCGCGCACTGCGCCGATACCCGGCATGGCGTGCCAATCATCGGCCGTGCGCGAGGACAGCTGCGCCCAATCACCGTCGAGCTGGATGCCACCCGGTACGGGTGCGCCAAGCGCGCGCAGCCAGCGGGAGAAGGGCTGTGCTCGGGCGCCTTCGAAGGCGTGCAGCAGCTGCGTGGCGGTGGCGTCGCTGATGCCCGGTACCTGGCCCAGGCGCTGAGCATCGAGTTGCAGCCAATCCGTCATCGAAGTGACCAACCCAGCCCCGACCAGGCGCTGCCACGTACCTGGCCCGGTGCGCGGCATTGCCAGCCCCTGCTTGCCACTTAGCCATGTAAGCCGCGCAATGAACTGCTCGTCGCAACCGTCGTCTGCGTGCCAGCAGCTATGGGGGTGGTAGCGCTCCGGTTGCGGCGCTGCAACCGGCTGGCGTAGGGCCGCGCGGTGCACCACGTGCTCGAAACGCGGAATGGTCAGGCCGGCCAGGCTGATTGCTACCTGATCACCCGGCGCAATGTCGAGGCGCTGCCAGCGTGCCAGTGAGCCCAGGCTGACCTGTGTGATCAGCCGGTCGTCCAGCTTGACCGGGTGCAGGCGCAGCACCGGCGTGACCCTGCCCGTGCGACCGACCCGGAAGCGTACCTCACGTACCTCTGCCAAGGCTTGGGCGTAGGGGTATTTCCAGGCTGCCAGCCAGTAGGGCGGCTTGGCCTGCCAACGCTCGGCAGGAGGCCGACTGCTCTGGCGCAGGATGACGCCGTCGGTGGCGAAGGGCAGAGGTGAGCGGTACCAGTGCTGGCGCCAGTGTGCGGCATCGGCGATGGAGTCGATGGCAACGCTGTAGCGCTGGCTGTCGGGGAAGCCCAGTTGGGCCAGCTGCGACAGGCGCTCGGCCTGGCTGCTGGGGCCCTGTGGCCAATCCCAGACGAACAGGCCGATGCTGGCGCCTTGTTCAGCGCTGAGCTGCTTGCGGCCGAGCAGCCCTGCCACGGTGCCCCGCGCCTTGGCGCTGCCCGCCTGGGCTTGCACGTGCTGGTCCAGGCGCAGATACAGCTCACCCTGCAACACCAGGTCAAGGGCCTGGGGCAGTTGCCGGGTAATGGCATCGAGGTGCGGGATGTGGCGGCTCCAGTCGTGCCCCTGGGCCCCGTCACCCCGGCTCAGCAACTGTACGAGTTGCCCCTGTCGGTAGAGCAAGGATACCGCCACCCCATCGACCTTCGGCTGCACCCACAGGCCAGCCTTGCCGGCCATCCAGCGGCCGACGGCCTGCTCGTCGCCCAGCTTGTCGACGCCTGTATGCGGGACGGGGTGGGTAATCGGGCCGCGCGCCGTGGCCAGTGGCGCGGGTTGCGCCTGCAGGCCGAAGCATTGCTGCCAGTGTTCCAGGCGTTGCCGGCTCTGGTCATACAGTTCATCTGCTACCTGGGTGATGCCCAGGCGATGGTAGCCGTCGTCCCATTGGGCAATCGTGCTGCGAAGGTGGGTGACCTCGGCGTGGGCTTGTTTGGCGTCCCAGTCGGGGCAGGGGCTGGCGTGCGCCAGCGAGGTATATAGCGATAGCAGCAGTGCGAACAACAGCATGAACGGCATGGCCAGCATCCTTGCATGGCGGGTGGGAACCCTCAGCCTAGGCAGGCTAGGTGCCGATTGCCGTGAACAGTTGTCAGCCGATATGTCACAAAAAAGCCCCTGCCGATTGCTCGGCAGGGGCTTTCGTCCAGCGCTGTAGGAAACTTACAGGCCGGCAGCGTCACGCAGCGACTGGGCGCGGTCGGTGCGTTCCCAGGTGAAGGTGGTGAAGGTGTCGTCGCCGACTGTCTTCTGCTGCGGGGTGCGGCCGAAGTGGCCGTAGGCCGCGGTTTCCTGGTACATCGGGTGGAGCAGGTCGAGCATCTTGGTGATTGCGTACGGACGCAGGTCGAAGCACTCGCGCACCAGTTGGACGATCTTGTCGTCGGAGACCTTGCCGGTACCGAAGGTATTGATCGAGATGGAGGTTGGCTGAGCTACGCCAATGGCGTAGGAGACCTGGATCTCGCAACGCTCGGCCAGGCCGGCGGCGACGATGTTCTTGGCCACGTAGCGACCGGCGTAGGCGGCGGAACGGTCGACCTTGGACGGGTCCTTGCCGGAGAACGCGCCACCACCGTGGCGGGCCATGCCGCCGTAGGAGTCGACGATGATCTTGCGGCCGGTCAGGCCACAGTCACCCACCGGGCCACCGATGATGAAGTTGCCGGTCGGGTTGATGTGGTACTGGGTATCTTTGTGCAGCAGTTCGGCCGGCAGGGTGTGCTTGACGATCAGTTCCATGACCGCTTCTTGCAGGTCTTTTTGCGAGACCTCAGGGTTGTGCTGGGTCGACAGGACCACCGCGTCGATGCCGACTACCTTGCCATTTTCGTAACGGCAGGTGACCTGCGACTTGGCGTCCGGGCGCAGCCACGGCAGCAGGCGCGACTTGCGCGCTTCGGCCTGGCGCTCGACCAGACGGTGCGAGAAGCAGATCGGTGCTGGCATCAGCACGTCGGTTTCGTTGCTGGCGTAGCCGAACATCAGGCCCTGGTCGCCAGCGCCCTGGTCTTCCGGCTTGGAGCGGTCGACGCCCTGGGCGATGTCCACGGACTGCTTGCCGATGATGTTCATCACCGCGCAGGTGGCGCCGTCGAAGCCGACGTCGGAGCTGTTGTAGCCGATGTCGATGATGACTTTACGTACCAGTTCTTCGAGGTCGACCCAGGCGGACGTGGACACTTCGCCAGCGATGATGGCGACACCGGTCTTGACCAAGGTTTCGCAGGCCACGCGGGCGTATTTGTCCTGAGCGATGATGGCATCAAGGACAGCGTCCGAAATCTGGTCGGCGATCTTGTCCGGATGCCCTTCGGACACGGACTCGGAGGTGAAAAGGGAGTATTCGCTCATCTCGAAGGGTTCCTAAAATTTACCGATGGTGTATGTCGCCAGTCGCCCGCTGAAAATGGCGGACCTGTATCTGGAAACCGTTGCGCAAGCCCACATAGAGGCTGTCCCCGGGGACCAGCCCGGCACTATTGGCCCAACGGGCCAGGTCGTCCTGTTCGAAGCCCAGCCAGAGGTCGCCGCAGGCATCGCGCGCCCACCCCTGGTCATGGCTGCACAGTTCGGTGACCAGCAGGCTGCCGCCCGCTTTCACCCGTTTGGCCAGCTGGCGCAGGGCCAGGGCCGGGTCGCTGAAATGGTGCAGCACCATGTTCAGCACAACGCAGTCGGCTGCCACATCCGTTGCATTCAGTGCATCGGCCAACTGCAGGTTCACGTTGTCCAGGCGCTCACGCTGGCAGACCTGGCGGGCCAGCTCGAGCATGGTCGGGCTGTTGTCCAGGGCGGTCACCGTGGCAAAGCGCCGTGCCAGGTCCGGCAGGAAGCCGCCGTCGCCGGGGCCTACTTCCAGCGCGCTGGCGGTGGGCGCGAAGTTCAGCTTGTCGAGCAGCGCCAGCAGGCTTTCGCGGTACTGCGGCAGGCCGGCGATCAGGTCTTGCTGGGCGCGGAATTTTTCTTCCACGCGCAGGAAAAAGTCCTGGCTGGTGGCTGCGCGGCGTTGCTGTACCTGGGCGATGCGCGCCTGCACCGCAGGTGGCAAGGTCAGGTCGTCGACTTCTTCGAGCAACGCCGTGTGCAGACGCCCGCCCAGGCGTAGGCTGTCGGGCAGGGCGCGGCGGTAGAAAATCGCGTTGCCCTCGCGCCGGGTAGCCACCAGCTCGGCCTGGGCCAGCACCTTCAGGTGATGGCTCATGCCGGACTGGCCGATGTCGAAGATTTGCGCCAGCTCGAGCACGCCAAACGAATCGCTGGCCAGTGCGCGCAAAACATTCAGGCGCAGCGCGTCGCCACTGGCTTTGCACAGGGCGGCCAGGGTGTCGCTTCGCTGAGGGATCGATTGCGCACGGAGGTTCATGGGGCGGCAGTCTAGACAGGCATCGTGGCACCCGCAAGGCCAATATCAAAAAGTTTTGATATTGGCGATGAGCTGCAAGGATAGAGCGGCCCCAGCCCATGCTCGCATGCACCTTGCCGCTTAAAGCGTGCCGCTTGACGCTTAAATGTTTGCCCCCAGCCCCCCAGTGGGCGAAAATGGCCGCCTTTTTTCGTATCACAACCTTTCAGCCCCAGGAGATCAGCGATGCCCAGCCGTCGTGAACGTGCCAACGCCATTCGTGCCCTCAGCATGGATGCCGTGCAAAAGGCTAACAGCGGCCACCCAGGTGCCCCTATGGGCATGGCGGATATCGCCGAAGTGCTTTGGCGTGACTACCTGAAGCACAACCCGAGCAACCCAAGCTTCGCCGACCGTGACCGCTTCGTGCTGTCCAACGGCCACGGCTCGATGCTGATCTACTCGCTGCTGCACCTGACCGGCTACGACCTGTCGATCGACGACCTCAAGGCCTTCCGCCAGCTGCACAGCCGTACCCCGGGCCACCCGGAATACGGCTACACCCCAGGCGTAGAGACGACCACCGGCCCACTGGGCCAAGGCCTGGCCAACGCCGTGGGCTTCGCCCTGGCGGAAAAAGTCCTGGGCGCACAGTTCAACCGTGAAGGCCACAACATCGTCGACCACAACACCTACGTGTTCCTCGGCGACGGCTGCATGATGGAAGGTATCTCCCACGAAGTCGCCGCTTTGGCCGGCACCCTGGGCCTGGGCAAGCTGATTGCCTTCTATGACGACAACGGCATCTCCATCGACGGCGAAGTCGAAGGCTGGTTCACCGACGACACGCCGAAGCGTTTCGAAGCCTACAACTGGCAGGTGATCCGCAACGTCGACGGCCATGACGCCGACGAGATCAAGACCGCGATCGAGACTGCACGCAAAAGCGAGCAGCCGACCCTGATCTGCTGCAAGACCATCATCGGCTTCGGTTCGCCGAACAAGCAGGGCAAGGAAGACTGCCACGGCGCACCGCTGGGCAACGACGAAATCGCCCTGGCCCGCAAAGAACTGAATTGGAACCACGGCCCGTTCGAAATCCCGGCCGACATCTATGCCGAGTGGGATGCCAAGGCCGCCGGTGCCAAGGCTGAAGCCGAGTGGAACCAGCGCTTCGACGCCTACGCCGCGGCGTTCCCAGAGCTGGCTGCCGAGTTCAAGCGCCGTGACAGCGGCGAGCTGCCGGCTGACTTCTCCGAGAAGGCCCAGGCCTACATCAACGAAGTCGCTGCCAAAGGCGAGACCATTGCCAGCCGCAAGGCCAGCCAGAATGCCCTGAACGCCTTCGGCCCGCTGCTGCCTGAGTTCCTCGGCGGTTCGGCTGACCTGGCCGGTTCCAACCTGACCCTGTGGAAAGGTTGCAAAGGCGTCGACGCCCATGACGCTAGCGGCAACTACGTCTACTACGGCGTGCGCGAGTTCGGCATGACCGCGATCATGAACGGCGTTGCCCTACACGGCGGCCTGGTGCCTTACGGCGCGACCTTCCTGATGTTCATGGAATACGCCCGCAACGCAGTGCGCATGTCGGCCCTGATGAAGCAGCGCGTAATCCACGTCTACACCCACGACTCCATCGGCCTGGGCGAAGACGGCCCGACTCACCAGCCGATCGAGCAGCTGACCAGCCTGCGCAGCACGCCGAACCTGGACACCTGGCGCCCAGCTGACGCGGTCGAATCGGCCGTGTCCTGGAAAAACGCCCTGGAGCGCAAAGACGGCCCATCGGCGCTGATCTTCTCGCGTCAGAACCTGCAGCATCAGGACCGTAACGCCCAGCAGATCGCTGACATCAGCCGCGGTGGCTACATCCTCAAGGACTGCGCTGGCGAGCCAGAGCTGATCCTGATCGCCACCGGTTCCGAAGTGGGCCTGGCGGTTCAGGCCTTCGACAAGCTGAGCGAGCAAGGCCGCAAGGTCCGCGTGGTTTCCATGCCGTGCACCAGCGTGTTCGACGCCCAGGACGCTGGCTACAAGCAGTCTGTACTGCCACTGGAAGTGGGGGCGCGCATCGCCATCGAAGCTGCCCACGCCGACTTCTGGTACAAGTACGTCGGCCTGGAAGGCCGTATCATCGGCATGACCACCTACGGTGAGTCGGCCCCGGCCTCTGCACTGTTCGAAGAATTCGGCTTCACCCTGGAGAACATCCTGGGCACCGCCGAAGAGCTGCTGGAAGACTGATACAGGCAAAGCGAGGGCCTTTGGCCCTTGTTCGCGGCACAAGGCCGCTCCCACAGGATCTGCATACGCCGCAGTACCCTGTGGGAGCGGCCTTGTGCCGCGAATGGGCCGTATGGCGGCCCCTTTCAACCGACGGATTTCAAGAGCCACCTATGCCCCACCCGCGTCCCTACAAAGTTGCACTCAACGGTTATGGCCGCATCGGCCGCTGTGTCCTGCGCGCGTTGTTCGAGCGGGGGGCGAAGGCCGGTTTCGAGATTGTTGCGTTGAACGACCTGGCCGATCAGGCCAGCCTTGAGTACCTGACACGCTTCGACTCCACCCACGGGCGTTTCCCTGGGGAAGTGAGAGTCGACGGCGACTGTCTGCATATTAACGGCGACTGCGTGAAGGTGATGCGCAGCGCCACCCCGGAAGGCATCGACTGGGCCGCCCTGGACATCGACCTGGTGCTGGAGTGCTCCGGCGCCTACAACACCCGCGCCGATGGCCAGCGTTTTCTTGATGCCGGCGCGCCACGGGTGCTGTTCTCGCAGCCCATGGCCAGCGAGGCGGACGTGGACGCTACGGTGGTCTACGGCATCAACCAGGCATGCCTGACCGGCAGCGAGCGCCTGGTGTCCAACGCGTCCTGCACCACCAACTGCGGCGTGCCGCTGTTGCGCGTGCTGGACCAGGCGTTCGGCATCGAATACGTGCAGATCACCACCATCCACTCGGCGATGAACGACCAGCCGGTGATCGACGCTTACCACCACGAAGACCTGCGCCGTACGCGCTCTGCGTTCCAGTCGGTGATCCCGGTGTCCACGGGCCTTGCGCGCGGCATCGAGCGGCTGCTGCCGGAACTTGCCGGGCGAATTCAGGCCAAAGCGGTACGCGTGCCGACCGTCAACGTCTCATGCCTGGACATCACGCTGCAGACCGCCCGCGACACCAGCGCCGCCGAGGTCAACCGGGTGCTGCGCGAGGCAGCGCTGGAGGGCCCGCTCAAAGGATTGCTGGCCTATACCGAGCTGCCCCACGCCAGCTGTGATTTCAACCACGACCCGCATTCGGCGATCGTCGATGCCAGCCAGACCCGTGTTTCCGGCCCCCGCCTGGTAAACCTGCTGGCTTGGTTCGACAACGAATGGGGGTTCGCCAACCGTATGCTCGACGTTGCCGAACACTATCTGCACGTCGTTCAACCAACCCGCAACAAACAGCCCTGAAGGACTGCATTCATGACCGTGTTGAAGATGACCGACCTCGACCTGCAAGGTAAACGCGTACTGATCCGCGAAGACCTCAACGTGCCTGTGAAGGACGGTGTGGTAGCCAGCGACGCGCGTATCCTGGCAGCGCTGCCGACCATCAAGCTGGCCCTGGAAAAGGGTGCAGCGGTAATGGTCTGCTCGCACCTGGGCCGCCCGACCGAAGGTGAATTCTCTGCCGAGAACAGCCTCAAACCGGTCGCCGACTACTTGAGCAAAGCCCTGGGCCGTGACGTGCCGCTGATCGCCGACTACCTGGAAGGTGTCGAGGTCAAGGCCGGTGACCTGGTGCTGTTCGAGAACGTGCGCTTCAACAAGGGCGAGAAAAAGAACGCCGACGAGCTGGCGCAGAAATACGCGGCCCTGTGCGACGTGTTCGTGATGGACGCGTTCGGCACTGCCCACCGCGCCGAAGGTTCGACCCATGGCGTGGCCAAGTTCGCCAAAGTCGCTGCTGCTGGCCCACTGCTGGCCGCCGAGCTGGATGCCCTGGGCAAGGCGCTGAAAGCCCCGGCCAAGCCAATGGCGGCCATCGTCGCTGGGTCCAAGGTGTCGACCAAACTCGACGTGCTGAACAGCCTGAGCACCGTTTGCGACCTGCTGATCGTAGGTGGTGGCATCGCCAACACCTTCCTGGCGGCTGCTGGCCACCCCGTCGGCAAGTCGCTGTACGAGCCTGACCTGGTCGACACCGCCAAGGCCATCGCTGCCAAGGTCAACGTACCGCTGCCGGTCGACGTGGTGGTTGCCAAGGAATTCGCCGAAAGCGCCGAAGCGACCGTCAAGGCCATTGCCGACGTTGCCGCTGACGACATGATCCTGGACATCGGCCCGCAGACCGCTGCCAACTTCGCCGAGCTGCTGAAGTCGTCGCAGACCATCCTGTGGAACGGCCCGGTTGGCGTGTTCGAGTTCGACCAGTTCGGCAACGGCACCAAAGTGCTGGCCAAGGCCATCGCAGAAAGCGCCGCGTTCTCCATCGCGGGCGGTGGTGACACCCTGGCGGCGATCGACAAATATGGCGTTGGCGCCGATATCTCCTACATTTCTACCGGTGGTGGCGCGTTCCTCGAGTTCGTCGAGGGCAAGGTCCTGCCGGCTGTGGCAATTCTGGAAGAGCGGGCCAAGGCCTGATGACGTTGGCGCTTGGCAAAGGGAGCGACCTGATGGTCAAGCAATTGCCTGTGATGATTCTGGCCGGGATGCTGAGCGCGTGCTCCAGCAGCCCGTCTTCGGATGAAGCCGCGTCGCGGTTGCCCAAGGGCGGCTGCTACCAGTCCGAGTGGCAGGCTGAGACCGTACCGGTCATCAACAAGCGCCTGGGTCCGGATGGCCTGGAAAAGTATGACGAAGACCACCAGCACAAGGCGCCTGGTTGCCCTTGATCGGGTTCTCGGGCACCTAAGCTGGGTTTGAAGGTCTTCAACACTGGGGCCGCTGTGCGGCCCATCGCCGGCAAGCCAGCTCCCACAGGCCTTGCACATGCCCTTAGGGTGGTGCGGTACCTGTGGGAGCCGGCTTGCCGGCGATGGGCTGCAAAGCAGCCCTTAGCGGAGTAATGAGATGAAAGCGCTTATGGCCATCGCGGCCCTGGCGACACTGGCAGGATGCTCACTGCTGCAGCCGGCGCAACCCGCCCCGGCAGACAACTGGACCCGTTGGGTCTGTGACACCCAGACCGAAGTGCTGTGGCGCTTCGCGGATGCACAACAAGATTCGGTCGACGTACGCCTTGGCGGCGGCGACCAGGTCTACCGGCTCAAATCCGAGCCGAGCGCGTCGGGCGCGATGTACAGCGATGGCGTGCTGGCCTTCCACACCAAAGGCGAAGAAGGCCTGGTGTACTGGGTGGCAACCAACGATCTGATAGGGCGGGGCTGCAAGGCACCGTGACTGGCCGGGCCGCCCAGGTGGCCCACACTACTTGAACAGCAACCGCCCCTGCGGCAGGCTTGCACGAAACAAACGACGCTTGTCGGGAGAGAGATACACAATGGCACTCATTAGCATGCGCCAGATGCTGGACCACGCCGCCGAGTTCGGTTACGGCGTTCCAGCTTTCAACGTCAACAACCTCGAGCAAATGCGCGCAATCATGGAAGCCGCCGACAAGACCGACTCTCCGGTCATCGTGCAGGCTTCGGCAGGTGCCCGTAAATACGCCGGTGCGCCCTTCCTGCGCCACCTGATCCTGGCCGCGATCGAAGAGTTCCCGCACATCCCGGTGTGCATGCACCAGGACCACGGCACCAGCCCTGACGTGTGCCAGCGCTCGATCCAGCTGGGCTTCAGCTCGGTCATGATGGACGGCTCGCTGGGTGAAGACGGCAAAACCCCAACCGACTACGAGTACAACGTCCGCGTTACTCAGCAGACCGTTGCCATGGCGCACGCCTGCGGCGTTTCGGTAGAAGGCGAGCTGGGCTGCCTGGGTTCGCTGGAAACCGGCATGGCCGGTGAAGAAGACGGTATTGGCGCTGAAGGCGTGCTGGATCACAGCCAGATGCTGACCGACCCTGAAGAAGCCGCCGACTTCGTCAAGAAGACCCAGGTCGACGCCCTGGCCATCGCCATCGGCACCAGCCACGGCGCCTACAAGTTCACCAAGCCACCGACCGGTGACGTGCTGGCGATCGACCGCATCAAGGAAATCCACAAGCGCATCCCTAACACCCACCTGGTGATGCACGGTTCCTCTTCGGTACCGCAAGAGTGGCTGGCGATCATCAACCAGTACGGCGGCGACATCAAAGAAACCTACGGCGTGCCGGTTGAAGAAATCGTCGAAGGCATCAAGCACGGCGTGCGCAAGGTCAACATCGACACCGACCTGCGCCTGGCCTCCACCGGTGCCATGCGTCGCCTGATGGCCCAGAACCCAAGCGAGTTCGACCCGCGCAAGTTCTTCGGTGAAACCGTCAAAGCCATGCGTGACGTGTGCATCGCCCGTTACGAAGCCTTCGGCACCGCCGGCAATGCCTCCAAGATCAAGCCGATCTCCCTGGAAGGCATGTTCCAGCGTTACCTGAAAGGTGAATTGGCCGCCAAGGTCAATTGATTCGCTGGTAGTACTGAAAAAACCCGCAGAGATGCGGGTTTTTTTATGCCTGCGATAACCCGTATTCACGGCAGAGCAACCGTTAGTCGGCTACCGTACAGTTTATGCACTGATAGCGTTCTGATTGCATTGCGAGTTACAGGCCCGGGTCTAGAGTACTTATCGGATCCAATCGTGATTTGAAGTCGGTCACACAATAGAGAAGCAGCATGGATGGCGCTCACCTTCAACCACAGCCACGGGATGGTGGCAGCTCGGTTCTTCTAGTGGTAGATGATTACCCCGAGAACCTCATCAGTATGCGGGCCTTGCTGGCCCGGCAGGATTGGCAAGTATTGACCGCAAGTTCGGGGGTGGAAGCCCTGAGTGCTTTGCTCGAACATGACGTCGACCTGGTCTTGCTGGATGTACAGATGCCAGAGATGGACGGCTTCGAAGTCGCCCGGCTGATGCGCGGCAGCCAGCGCACGCGGCTGACCCCGATCATCTTCCTTACCGCTAACGAACAGTCCGATGCCGCTGTGCTGAAGGGGTACGCCAGTGGCGCGGTGGACTACATGTTCAAGCCGTTCGACCCGCAGATTCTCAAGCCCAAGGTCCAGGCCCTGCTCGATCAGCAACGCAACCGGCGCATGTTGCAGCAACTGACCCGCGAGCTGGAAACAGCCAGGGCGTTCAACGCTTCGATTCTGGAAAACGCCGCCGAAGGGATTCTGGTGGTAGATGCCGCCGGCACCATCAGTTTCGCCAACCCAGCCATTTCACGCTTGCTGGCAGCGCCAGTGGAGCAGTTGCAGGGCGCCCAGTTGCTTGACCTGGTGCAAATGGCCAACGCCAACCTGTGGAACGAGTCGGACTTCTACCAGGCTTACTTGGGGCGGCGGATTTTCCGCGTGCACGATGCTCAGTTACGCACCCTGGGGGGCGAGCTGGTACCGGTCGCGCTGTCGTGTGCACCCTTGCCGGCCGATCAGCAGGCGATGGTGGTGACAGTGCTGGACATGTCGGTGGTGCGCAACCTCCACCAACAGCTTGAGTACCAAGCGGTGACCGACCCGCTGACCGGCCTGCTCAACCGCCGCGGTTTCTACCAGGCCGCCGAGGGCGTGCTGCTGCGCAACGAGCGCTCGGACAAGGCGCAGGCGCTGATGTACATGGACCTGGATGGCTTCAAGCGGATCAACGACTCCTTGGGCCATGAAGCGGGTGATCGCGTGCTGCGCTGGGTCGCCGAGCAGATCAAGGACTGCCTGGGCAGCAAGGCGCTGCTGGCACGGATGGGCGGTGATGAGTTCACGGCGTTGTTCGACAGCTTGCCTTACCCCGAGCAGGCCGGGCGTTACGCCGAGCGCTTGCTCGAGCGCATCGCCATCAGCCAGCAGGTGGAAGGGCTGGATGTGTGCCTTGGGGTCAGCATTGGTATCGCCACCTACCCCGACTGCGGTGCCACCGTCGAGGGCCTGCTGCGCGCAGCCGATGCGGCGATGTACGCGGCCAAGCAGGCTGGCCGCCAGCAATACCGCTTCTATGACCACGAGCTCAATGGCCGCGCTCGTTCACGGTTGATGCTTGAAGACGGTGTGCGCGCAGCGATCGAACAGCAGGACTTCAGCCTGGTGTATCAACCCCAGGTGGGTTTTGCCGATGGCCACTTGCGCGGTTTCGAGGCGTTGTTGCGCTGGCAGCACCCCAGCGTTGGCGATGTGCCGCCGGGGCTGTTCATACCCCTGCTGGAAGAGGCCCGGCTGATCAACCGCCTGGCCAGCTGGATCTACCGCCAGGGGGCAGCGCAGCGCCAGGCCTGGTGCGATCGTTTCCCTCGCGACTTGGTGCTGGGTATCAGCCTGAGCCGTGCCCAGTTCGTCATGCCGGGCCTGGTCGAGGAGCTGCAGCGGGTGATCCTGGATTACCAGCTGGACCCCGCGCAGCTTGAAGTCGAGGTGGCGGAGACGTCGCTGATGTACAACATCGACGCGGCGGTTAAGCAGATACACCGCCTGCGTGAGCTGGGCGTGCGGGTGGCGCTGGATGATTTTGGCGCAGGTGACTGCTCGTTGCGCATGCTGCGGGATTTACCGATCGATACCCTGAAGTTGGACCGCCACCTGGTGGCACGCCTGCCGGACTCAGCCGTGGACGCCGCGCTGGTACGCAGCGTGGTGGGCCTGTGCGCCGACTACCGCATCACAGTGATCGCCGAGGGCGTGGAAACCCCGGCCCAGGCTGCGTGGCTGAAGGCAAACGGTTGCGCCTACGTGCAGGGTTTTCTGGTGGCGCACCCCATGACCGCAGCGGATGCCAGCGGCTTCCCGGCGATTTTCTCCTGGCCTCGGCCATGATTGGCTAGAATCGCCCTTCGTCACGCCGAATGCACTGCCATGACCGTATTACGTTACCTGCAAGCCTACCCGCCGCACCTGCAAGAGCAGGTGCGGCAGATGATCGACAGCGACCGCCTGGGCGAGTACCTGCAGCGTCGTTACCCGGACCGCCATGACGTGCAGAGCGACAAGGCGCTGTACGGTTATGCCCAAGAGTTGCGGCAGCAGTACCTGCGCAGTGCGCCCAACCTGGACAAGGTGCTGTTCGACAACCGCCTGGACCTGACCCACCGAGCGTTGGGGCTGAACACGGCGGTATCCCGGGTGCAGGGTGGCAAGCTCAAGGCGAAGAAGGAAATCCGCATCGCCGCTTTGTTCAAGGAGGCCGCGCCGCAGTTTTTGCGCATGATCGTGGTGCACGAGTTGGCGCACCTGCGTGAGCGCGACCATAACAAAGCGTTTTACCAGCTCTGTCAGCACATGGAGCCGGACTACCATCAACTGGAATTCGACCTGCGCGTCTACCTGACCTATCGGGAGCTGCCGGGCAACTGTTAAGGACCACGCAGCATGGAAGTGAGCAAGACCAAGAGCAGCTTCTACCGCCGCCTATACGTGGCTTGGCTGATCGACAGCCAGACCGCGACCAGCGTGCCGGCGCTGATGGAGGCCACCGGCATGCCACGCCGCACGGCCCAGGACACCATCGCTGCCCTGGCCGACCTGGACATCGTCTGTGAGTTCGAGCAGCAGGAAGGCGCGCGCAATCATGCCGGGCATTACCGCATTCATGACTGGGGCGCGATCGACAAGCAGTGGATCATTCGGCATTTGCGCCAGATCCGCGAAGTGCTGGGGTATCCGTGATGCGGGGGGCAAAGTGCCCCCTGGCTTTTTCAGCCTTTACGCATACCGATATGCGCAATGTCATCCTCAAGGTATTCCTCACCCACCGCCTTAAACCCATGCCCGGCATAAAACCCTTGCAGGTGCGCCTGCGCCGACAGGTACACCGGCGTACCCGGCCAGCAATGCTCGGCCGCCTCCAGCCCTTTGAGCAGCAACGCATGCCCCAGCTTGAGCCCGCGCGCCGCAGGTGACGTGACCACGCGGCCGATGACCACATCGCCCCCTTGGGATTGCGGGTCGAGCAGGCGCAGGTAAGCCACCAGCTTGTCGTCTTGCCAGGCCATCAGGTGCAGGGTGTCGCCGGTCAGGTCCTGGCCATCGACTTCCTGGTAGCTGCAGCGTTGTTCGACCACGAACACTTCAGTGCGCAACTGCAGGATGGCATAGAGCTGCTCCTTGCCGAGATCAGTGTGGTGCTTGCAAAGCCAGTCAATGGACATGGGCAGGAACTCCTTGAATGATCCGTCGATCATCGCAAATCCCAAGGCTACCGACGAGTGGCTGATTGCTGCAGGCGGTGTCATGCAGCCTTCGGCCAAAATAGAGGCAAAATGACACTATTGTCCGCTGCCTTCGGCCGCAGCTTTGTGTACGCTCAGCGGCAGTTGTGGTGCAGACCGCCTACACAGTGTGTGCCCTCCATTGCGAAAGGACTTGAGCATGCGGCCACTGCTTTGTGTTCTGGGGTTGCTGGCAGTGATGCTGGCCTCGCCCGCCCAGGGTTACGGCAAGCTGCGGCTTGTGGCGGACAACTGGCCACCGTTTACCGACACCAGCATGCCCGGCGGCGGTTTGGCGACCAGCATCGTCACCACGGCGCTGGCCCGGGCCGGATACACCAGTGCGTTCGAAGAAGTGCCCTGGGCACGGGCCTTGATGGGCGTCGGCGAAGGGCGTTACGACGTGTTGATCAATGCCTGGCGCAACGACGCGCGTGCGCGCATCGGCCAGTTTTCCGACGCCTACCTGACTAACCGCATCCGCTTGCTCAAGCGCAAGGGTGAGGCGTTTGACTATCAGCATGCTGCCGATTTGTACCCCTACAGCATTGCCGTGGTGCGTGACTATGCCTACTCGCCCGATTTCGACGGCGACACCCGCTTGCACAAAGTGCCTGTGCGCAATTTCTCGTCAGCCGTGCGCATGTTGGCGGCAGGCCGGGTGAACCTGGCGGTAGAAGATGAATACGTGGCCCGTTACAACCTGCAGCGCGAACCGCAGGCGGTGCGTGATGGTGTGGAACTGATCGACCCGCCACTGGCGCAGAACAGCCTGCATATTTTGGTCAGCCTGAAACACCCGCAACACCAGCAGATTGTCGAACGGTTCGAACAGGCGATTGCGGCGATGAAAGCTGATGGCAGTTATGCGCGCTTGTTACGCCAGCATGGCTTTTGACCTCTAATGCCCGTGCTGGCCTCTTCGCGGGTAAACCCACACAAGCGATACACCCCCCCTGTGGGAGCGGGTTCACCCGCGAAGAGGCCGCCATAGGCCACATAGCATTTAGGCCGGCGCGCTTTCCTTGACCAGGTGCGCCGCCAACGTGCGCAATGGCCCCAACTGCCTGCAAATCAGTGCCAGCTGGGTCTGCACCAACCGTTGGTGCTCATCCAGCTCTTCCGGCATCTGTTCCAGGTCGTTGGCCAGCGCTTCTTCGGCATCACTGTGGATCGCCACCGGTAGCCGCGCCGCCAGGCCATTGGCGATTTCATCCAGGCTGTTGGCCAGGCTTTGCCCCGCGCCCTCGATCAACTGCTCCTGCACCTCCGCCGGCAAGGCGGTGTCGCGGTGCGCGCCAAGCCCGGAGAGGTAGCTGAGCAGCGTGTGCGACAACACCAGGAAACGGAAGCCAACGTCCGCTTCCTTGCGGAAGTGCCCCGGCTCCATGAGCATGTTGGCCAGCGTGGTCGACAGCGCCGCATCGGCGTTGTGGGCATTGCGGCGGGCCAGGCGGTAGGCGAGGTCGTCGCGTTTGCCGTGGGCATACTGCTGCATGATCTGGCGCAGGTACACGCTGGCGCAGGCCAAAGTGTTGGCCAGCGCCTTGTTCAAGCGCCGGCCTTGCCAGTCGGGCAGGAACAGGAACACCGCCAGAATGGCGATCAGGCTGCCCACCAGGGTATCGAACAGGCGCGGTAGGAACAGGCCGTAGCCGTCGCCGATCTGGTTGAAGCAGAACAGCACCATCAAGGTGATCGCTGCGGTTGCCAAGGTGTACCGGGTGGTGCGGTTGACGAAGAACACCACCCCGGCGACCACGGCGAACATCGACTGGACGATCGGGCTGGGGAACAGGTCGAACAGGGCCCAGCCGACCGTCAAGCCGATGGCCGTGCCGAACACCCGCTGCACCAGCTTGCGCCGGGTTGCGCCATAGTTGGGCTGGCAGACGAACAGCGTAGTGAGGATGATCCAGTAGCCCTGGGTCGGGTGAATCAAATGCACCATGCCGTAGCCGATCGACAGTGCCAGCGACAGGCGCAGAGCGTGGCGGAACAGCAGCGAGGTCGGCGTGAGCTGGGTGCGCAGGCGACTCAACACATCCTTCAGCGAGCGTGGCGAACGGTCGAGCAGGCTGCTGTCACTGGCATCGGCCAGGCTGTCCGGGTTGCTGGCGGCGCCCAGCAGGCGGTCGAGGGTGGCAAGGTTGGCCGCCAGTGCCCGCAACGAGCGCAGCAGGCTACGCCAGGCCGGGTTGTTCTGGTTGCGCAAGTGCTCCAGGGAGGCGTTGAGGTCTTCCAGGGTGTCGGCAAACCGGCTGTCGAGCACGAACGGCTGGCGCAAGCGGATCGAGCGCGCCAGGTCTTGGCAGGCGGAGCCTTGATGACGCAGCAGGCGCTGGCAGCGGAACATCACGTCGCTGTGGAAGAATGCTTCGGCCAGGGCGTTGTACGGGTAATGCGAGGCGCTGACGCGCTCGTGAATATCCTGGGCCAGAAAGTACAGTTTCAGGTAACGGCTGACCTTGGAATTTGGCTGGCTGTTGCCGACCCGGTGCAGGATGATTTCCTTGGCGGCGTTGAGCGCCGCAACCACCTTGCCATTCTGCTGGGCCAGCTCCAGGCGGCGGGCCTCCAGGTCGAGGTTGCGGATGGGTTCGAACAGGTTGGCCTTGAGCTTAAGGTAGCGCCCCAGCTCGAAAAACAGTTTGGCCAGGCTTTGCTGCACCGGCTGATTGGAGAACAACGCTTGCCACAGCACCGACAGCAGGCCGTACCAGGCTGCGCCCGCCACCAGCAGCATTGGCTCGTGCCAGAAGTCATTCACCTGGCCGCCGCGTTGGTCCACGCCGATCATGGTGTACACCGACAAAATCAGCGTGGCTGAAGCGATCGCACCATAGCGCTCGCCCAGTGCACCGAGCATGGTCAGGCCGAAGGCCGCCAGGGCGAGGGCGCCGGCGAAGATCCAGGGGTAGGGGAACAGTAACTCGACCGACAGCGCGGCGATGGCAAAACACACCAGGGTTACCGCCAGCGCGCTGAGCCGGCCTTGCCAGCTGTCGTCGGTTTCGGCCAGGGCGCTGGCGATGATGCCCAGGAACAAGGGGATCAGCAGGGCCATTTCATCCTGGTACCAGCACAAGGCCATGCTGCCGGTAAGGGCGACCGTAACCCTGATGCTGTAGCTGAACTTGTCTTGGCCCCACAGGCGACGCAGTGACTGACGGAACGAGCTCGATGACATGATGGCCTTGGGCTGTGATCGAATGAATACAGTGCCGCACGGACCAGCAAGAAGCGTTCCGTGCTGCTGAATGGATTCTACTCTACACGAACTGCGCCGCAGCGTTAGCCGATGCCCATGCCCACTGGAAATTGAAACCGCCCAGGTGGCCGGTGACATCCAGCACCTCGCCAATGAAGTACAGCCCCGGGGCTTTGAGCGACTCCATGGTCTTGGACGACACCTCGCGGGTGTCCACGCCGCCCAGCGTCACTTCGGCGGTGCGATAGCCCTCGGTGCCAGCCGGTACCACTTGCCAGGCTGCCAGTTTTTCGGCGATCTGGGCCAGTTCTGCCGGGGTGTACTGCTTCATCGGCTTCGATTCGAACCACTGCTCGGCCAACAGGTTGGCCAGCTTGCGGGTGAACACCTCGCCAAGCACCGTCTTCAGTTCTGCGTTGGCGCGCTCGGCCTGCTGCTGTTGCAGCCAGGTCAGTGCATCGCGGTCCGGCAGCAGGTTGATCTCCACCGTGTCGCCGGCCTCCCAGAACGAGGAGATCTGCAGAATCGCCGGGCCGCTCAGGCCGCGGTGGGTAAACAGCAGGTTCTCGCGGAAACTGGTGCCGTTGCAGCTGGCCGTGCAGTCCAGCGAGGTGCCCGACAGTTCAGTGCACAGTGCCTTGAGTTGGGGCTCGGTGATGGTGAAGGGCACCAGCCCGGCGCGGGTCGGCAGCAGGGTATGGCCGAACTGGCGCGCCACCTGGTAGCCGAAACCGGTAGCACCCAGGGTCGGGATCGACAGGCCGCCGGTGGCGATCACCAGCGACTGGCAGGCGAACTGCCCGGCACTGGTTTGCAGCAGGTAGCCATTTTCGGTTTTCTCGATGTGCGAGATGCTGGTGTCCATGCGCAACTCGGCACCGGCCTCTTCGCACTCGGCCAGGAGCATGTTGAGGATGTCGCTGGCTTTGTTGTCGCAGAACAGCTGCCCGAGCTTCTTCTCGTGATACGGCACGCCATGCTTGGCCACCAGTTCGATGAAGTCCCACTGGGTGTAGCGGGCCAGCGCCGACTTGCAGAAGTGCGCGTTGTGCGAAAGGAAGTTGGCAGGCTCGGTGTACATGTTGGTGAAGTTGCAGCGCCCGCCGCCGGACATGAGGATTTTCTTGCCTGGCTTGTTGGCGTGGTCGAGCAGCAGTACCCGGCGGCCACGGCGGGCGCTGAGCTGGGCGCACATCAGGCCGGCGGCGCCGGCGCCGAGGATGATCACGTCGGTGGTGTGCACGGTGTTACCTCATTGGTAGCTGGGGCCGCTGGCTTGCCTGCGATGGGCTGCAGAGCAGCCCCAAAAAATCATCAGAGAATGCGGACTTTCAGGGCGCGGCCCTTGATCTTGCCGCTGTTCAGGCGCTGCATCGCCTGCTTGGCCAGTGCCCGTTCCACCGCCACGAAGGCCTGGAAATCGAAGATGGCGATCTTGCCCACCTGCTTGCCCGGGATGCCGGCATCGCCGGTCAATGCGCCGAGGATGTCACCCGGGCGCAGTTTGTCCTTGCGCCCGGCAGCGATGCACAAGGTGCTCATCACCGGCAGCAGCGGCTCGCCGCCTTTATTTTTCAGGCTGTCCAGCTGGTCCCAGCGCAGCGGGCTCTTCTGCAGCGCTTCGATGGCCTGGGCGCGGTGGCCTTCGGCCGGGGCCACCAGGCTGACCGCAACGCCCTTCTCACCGGCACGGCCGGTACGGCCGACACGGTGCACGTGGATCTCGGCGTCACGCGCCAGCTCGACGTTGAGCACCATGTCCAGGCCGTCGATGTCCAGGCCGCGCGCGGCCACGTCGGTCGCCACCAGCACCGAGCTGCTGCGGTTGGCGAACATGGCCAGCACTTGGTCGCGGTCGCGCTGTTCGAGGTCACCGTGCAGGGCCTGGGCGACGATGCCTTTGGCCGTGAGGTGGGCGACCACGTCTTCGCACTGCTGCTTGGTGAAGCAGAACGCCACGCACGATTGCGGGCGATAGTGGCCGAGCACGCGGGTCACCGCTTCGAGGCGCTGTTGCGCGTCGATTTCAATGAAGCGCTGTTCGATCTGGTTGTCGGTGTGCAGGCTTTCGACCTTGACCTGCTGCGGGTTGCGCATGAAGTCTGCGGCAAGCTGCTTGATGCCGGACGGGTAGGTGGCCGAGAACAGCAGGGTCTGGCGGCGGGCCGGAGTCTTGCCGATGATGCTGGCGATGGCGTCGAAAAAGCCCATGTCGAGCATGCGGTCAGCTTCGTCGAGGATCAGCGTATTGAGCCCGTCGAGTACCAGGGTGCCTTTGTCCAGGTGCTGCTGGATGCGCCCCGGGGTGCCGACGATGATGTGCGCACCGTGCTCCAGCGACGCGATCTGCGGGCCGAGCGAAACGCCGCCGCAGAGCGTCAGGATCTTGATGTTGTCTTCGGCGCGCGCCAGCCGGCGCAACTCTTTGGCGACCTGGTCGGCGAGTTCGCGGGTCGGGCACAGGACCAGTGCCTGGCAACCGAAGTAGCGCGGGTTGATCGGGTTCAGCAGGCCGATGCCGAACGCAGCGGTCTTGCCGCTGCCGGTCTTGGCCTGGGCGATCAGGTCCTGGCCCTTGAGGATGACCGGCAGGCTCTGGGCCTGGATCGGCGTCATCGAGGCATAGCCGAGGGCGTCCAGGTTGGCCAGCATGGCGGCGGACAGCGGCAGGGTGGCAAAGGCGGTGGATTCGGTGGTCACGAGGCGGGCCTGTGTGGCGAAGCGAAAAATGCCGCACAGTCTACCAGCCTCATGGCCATTCGCCCTACGACTCCATGTGTTGTTCCGGACGACGGGCACGCCTTCCGTCTGTCGGCGCCAGTTGCAGGAAGATCGCTGCGGCCAGCATGGCCATGATGCCGATGGTCACGAAGGTCAGCTGGAAGGCGCCCAAGGTGCTTTCCACCCCCTCGGCGCTGCCGGCCGCCGTGAAGCCGCCCAGCAATGCACCGGCGCAAGCCACACCCAGGCTCAGCGCCAGTTGCGCGACAACCGACAGCAGGCTGTTGCCGCTGCTGGCGCTGGCATCGTCGAGGTCGATCAGGGTTACCGTGTTCATGGCCGTGAACTGCATGGAGTTCACGGCGCCGAGCAGGCCCAGTTGTATCAGCAGCACGGCGTAGGGCGTCTGCTCGTCGACCAGGCCGAGGCTGGCCAGCAGCAGGCCCAGCAGCAGGGTATTGCCGGTGAGGATGATGCGGTAGCCGAAGCGCTCGATCAGCGGCCGGGCGATGGACTTGGCCAGCATCGCCGCTGCAGCCAACGGGATCATGCTCATGCCTGCCTGGGATGGTGAATAGCCCAGTGCCACCTGCAACAGCAAGGGCACGAGGAAGGGCAGGGCGCCGCTGCCCAGGCGCGCGAACAGGTTGCCGAGGATGCCGATGGCAAAGGTGCGCACGCGGAACAGGCTGGGCGAGAACAACGGCTCGGGATCGCGCCCGGCCCGCAGCCAGTAGGCGGCCAGGCAGGCCATGCCAGCGAACAGCAGCAACATCACCCGCAAGTGCGGCAAGTGCAACTCGCCCAAGCCTTCCATGGCGATGGTGATCAGCACCATCGCCGCGCCGAACAAGAGGAAGCCCGGGCCATCGAAGCTGGTGCGCTCGGCGCCGCGCAGGTCAGGGATGAACTTCCACACGGCATAACAGCCGATGGCACCGACCGGCAGGTTGAGCAGGAAGATCCAGTGCCAGCTGAGGATTTCCACCAGCCAGCCACCGACCGTTGGGCCGAGCAGGGGGCCGAGCAGGCCTGGGATGGTGATGAAGCTCATGATCCGCACCAGCTCGGTGCGGGGGTAGGCGCGCAACACCACCAGCCGCCCGACCGGCAGCATCAGCGCACCGCCCAGGCCTTGAACGACGCGTGCCAGGATCAGAAAGCCCAGGCTGTTGGCGGCGGCGCACAACAGCGAGCCGAAGCTGAACAACAGGATTGCGCTGAAGAAGATGCGTTTGGTGCCAAAGCGGTCGGCGATCCAGCCGGAGGCGGGGATCAGCAAGGCCACGGTGAGCATGTAGGCGATGATCACGCCTTGCATGCGCAGCGGGTCCTCTTCCAGCGAGCGGGCCATGGCCGGCAGCGCGGTGTTGAGAATGGTGCCGTCCAGGGACTGCATGAAGAAAGCGATGGCCACGACCCAGGGGATCCAGCGGGCGGTGACGGGGTCCAGCGGGGTGCGTTCGGGCATGACGTCCTCGTTTGTCTGTGCCGGCCTCTTCGCGGGGCAAGCCCGCTCCCACAGGATCTCCACTGCCCTCGAATGGGGTGACATCTCTGTGGGAGCGGGCTTGCCCCGCGAAAGGGCCGCTGATGCCTATCACAATGTCAGGGTCAGGCCTTTGACCAATGCCCCCGGCAAATGACTCGACCCAGTACTGCGTTGTCCATAGGTACTGGTAGACAGAATCATCTCGCGCTCGCGCGTCAGGTCCTCTAGTTGGCTGCCCAGCAAACTGTACAGGCTGTCATCGAAGCGCATGGTACTTACCGGCCCCTGAATCTGGCCATTCTCCACCCAGAAGGTGGCAAAACGGGTCAGGCCGGTCATGCGTGCTGCTGGCAGGTCCGAGTAGTTCAGGTACCACAAATTGCTGATATACAGCCCGGTGCCCAGCCGTTCGAGGATTGCTTCACTGGCCAGGTTGCCCGCCGCCAGGCTCAAGGCGCAGGGCGACTCGTAGCTGTCGGCGCCATTCGCCACCAGCGCGAACTCGGCCGCACTGCGTGCGCTGATCAGGCGCTGCACGGCTTGGCCTTGCTGGATCAGCGGCACATCGAGGCGGGGTGACCCCTCATCCGAAAACGCCGGGCTCAGCGAACCGCTGACCTGCTCGTCGAAGCTGACCAGCGGGCTCAGCTGGGCATCGCCGTTATACAGGCGCTGCAGGGCGCTGTTGCCAGTGGCCAGGGCCTGCGCAGAAAACCCGCCCCAGCACAGCATGCCGGCGATCTCGTCCATGGCCGCTGGCGCCAGGTAGGCGCGGTAACTGCCCGGTTTCAAGGTGATGGCAGGGCGGCCCAGGAACGCCAGTTGCTCGCGGGCCAGGCGCAGGCGCGCGACGAACTCGTCAGCGCTCCAGGCCTGCCCGGCATAGTTGGCTTTCACGGCCTGGCCGTTGCTGTGGAACAGGCTCCAGTCCATGTTGAAACTGTTGGCCTGGTGCCAGCCAAAGGCCCCGAACGAGCTGGCGAAGCCGCGACAGATCGGCCCGGCGGCGTAGATGCCGACCAGGTCCAGATCGCCGGCTTCCTGTTCGATCAAGGCCAGCACTTCATCCAGTTCCGGCAGCGTGTGGTCTTGCTGGCTGTGGCTGTTCCACGGGGTTTCGTCCAGGCGCAGGTAGGGGTCGACGGCCAGCAGGGGCAGGGTCTGGCGCAGTTGGCCCAGGGCATCGGCCAGGCGCGCGCGGTCCAGCACGGCATCATCGCCCAGGGTGATCAACTGCTCGGCCTGGCGGCCATCACAGATCAGGCGCAGTTGCACACTGGCCTGGCTCACCTCGCCGGCCTGGCGCACCTTGGCATGGTTGAAGCGCACGAACTGTGACTGCTCGGCGCTGTAGCCAAAGGTGAACTGTTCGCCCGGCTGCAGGGCATCGCGCAGGGCGCCAAGCAGGCTTTCGAAGCGGTGTTGGGGTGTGGCGCTCATCAGGCGTCGCCTCCGAAGACATCGATCTGGCTGAACACGCAGGCCGGCGAAGCATGGCCAACCCGCACCACCTGGTTGGGCTCGCCTTTGCCGCAATTGGGCGTACCGAGCACCTGGAAGGTGCTGGGGTCGCCGACGGCGGACAAGTTGCGCCAGAACTGCGCCGAGATGCCGCGGTAGTTGGGGTTCTTGACGATGCCCTTGAGCTCGCCGTTTTCGATCAGTTGGCCCCACTCGCAGCCGAACTGGAACTTGTTGCGGGCATCGTCGATGGACCAGGAGCGGTTGGTGCGCATCAGGATGCCGTGCTCGATGCCCTTGACCAGTTGCGCCAGCGAGCGGTCGCCCGGCTCGATGTTGAGGTTGGCCATGCGGTCGATCGGTGCGCGGTTCCAGCCACAGGCACGGCTGTTGGCCACGCCGTCCAGGCCGGAGCGGAACTGCGACAGGGCGCCGCCCAACGGGCGAAGGAGCACGCCATCGCAGATCAGGAACTGCTTGCTGGCCTGGGTGCCGTCATCGTCGTAGCTGTAGCTGGCGAGTTCTTCGCCGATGGTCGGGTCAAAGGTCACGTTGAGCAGCTTCGAGCCGTATTGCAGGTGGCCGAAGTCACTGGCGTTGACGAAACTGGTGCCGGCGTAGTTGCGCTCGTCGCCGAGAATGCGGTCCATCTCCAGCGGGTGGCCGATGGACTCGTGAATCTGCAGCATCATCTGGTCGGGCATCAGCAGCAGGTCACGCGGGCCGCTGGGCGTATTGGGCGCCAACAGCAGTTGCAGCGCCTCGTCGGCGACCCGGCGGGCGGCGCCCACCAGGCCACAGCGCTCGATGACCTCGAAGCCACCCTGCTGGCCAAAGTTGTCCCGGCCCAGGCTGCGGCTCTGGCTGTCTTGGCCGTCACTGGCCGTCACGCTCAGGCCTGGGAACAGGAAGCGCTGGGCGTGGCGCAGCTCGGCGCCGGCGGAGTTGAGGTAGGTTTGTTCGACCAGGGTGATGTCCAGGCCGGCTTGCCAGTCCACCAGGCGGCTGTCCTGGGGCACGCTGGCCGACTCGGCGGCGAGCAGGCCCAGGCAATCGGCGAGGTTGGGCAGTGGCTGGTCGAAGTTGGGCGAGACATGGTTGTGGCGTGCGCTGGTCACCGGTTGGTCGCGCAGGTCCAGCAGGCTATGCCTGGCGATCTGCCGGGCCAGCGCTTCGGCGCGTTCGAGCGCCTGCTGCAAGCCTTGTTGGGACAGGTCGGCGGTGGCCGCATAGGCCTCAACGCCGTTGACCCGCACGGTGAGCATGGCGCCCTCGTCCTGGCTGAAGAACGGCGGCTCGGCCACATTGCGGCGCACAGACAATGCCTGGTACGACTGCTTCACATGACGCAGGGAAAACAACTCGGCCGTGCTGCGCAGCCCAGCAAAGCGCTGGCGCAACAGGGCGCTGGAATCAAACATGCGGGAACCTCCGAGTCAGTGGTGGCTCCCCCTAGAACCACGCCACTCGCATGCTCAGGCCCGTATCGTCACGGGCCACGCGCAATGCCAGCTCATTATGGCAGCCAGGTACTTCCCTGGTCAGGAAATAACGCGGGCCGTTCAACCACCGCCCTCCCAGCAATGGGGCGGCGTTGTTACGCCCACTTTCTGGATGGCGGCCTTCAACATAGCATTCAGATGCGCTGCGACATGGTGCGAGGTGTCCGTCAGCAAGTAGACGTGGTGCTTTTCGAGGTCGGGCAAGCCCAGCCCTTCCACGTACGCGAGTGAGGTATCCGTGCTATCCAGCCCTTCGACAATGCCCACGGCCAGGCCACTTCTCATGCAGGCCAGTACCGCGTGCCAGTTGGCGCTTTCCAACAGCACACGGTACGCAATGCCGTGGGCTTTCAGTGCCTGCAAGGCCGCCTCCCGGTACGGGCAACCCTTCAACTGCAGTGCCAGCGGCAAGGGGCGATTGGGGTCATGGCTGAATCCAGGCGCTGCGGCCCAGCGCGGCTGCGTCGAGCGAAGCCACTCGCCTTGCTGCCAGTCGTCACTGCTGACCGCTACAGCCAGGTCCAGCCGCTGTCGCGCAAACAGGTCGATGAGCTCTGCGCTGGATCGCGCTACAGCCTCCAACTCCAGCTTCGGGTTGTTGGCGACGAACACCGGTAGAAAGTCGCTCATGAGGTTGGCGGCATAACCGTCGGGTACGCCTATGCGCACCTTGCCGGTCATCTGCTGTGGCGACAGCGTAGCCAGTAGCCTGTCGTGAGCCATCAAGAAACGTGTCGCTTCGCCCATCAGCTGACGGCCCGCAGGGGTTAGCTCCACCGACTGGTTACTGCGTGTGAACAATTGTTGCCCGATCTTTCCCTCCAGCTTCTGGATCTGCGTCGTCACCGCCGATGGGCTGCGGTGGACGTAGTCGGCCGCCGCCTTGAAACGGCCTAGCCGGGCCACTGCCTGGAAGGTTCTCAGTACATCGATGTCGAGGCCTTTGCCCATGGAGCCACCTGATTTGGTCGGATCGAACCAGCGCTTCGATTTAATCAACTGTACAGCCTTTATACCCACTCTTACTGTGGGGCCGAAGCCCGCATGCCCCCTGAATTGCAATGGAATGATACGGATGACCTGAACGGGTTCACCGCAGTTTCAAGCCTCGTGTTGAACGAGTAGGAGGGGTTTGCCTCGCCAAGAGGCCCGGCCAGACACTGACGCTTGAGGGAGATTGAGCAGTGACCACAGACGACACCAAAACCACTGTCGGCAAGACCAGGTTCTACCAAGGCGAAAAGAAGACTCAGCCGCTGTTTTGCATTGAGCCCGGTATTCCTTGCCAGGATGCCCGCGAGCAGGCCTCTGAATTGATGGGTGTGGTGCGAGATTTGACCATCACCGGTGTAATGGAAGACAACCCGCAACTGATCTGGGCCTCGCATTACCTGAGCGCTTTGGCCAAGGCGCTGTTGGATGATGCCGAGCTCGGGATGCTGCGCTGATAGTTGCGGTGCGAGCCGATTACGTTCGAGGAATTACATTACACAAGGGCGTGATCATGCCAAGCAGTGCGCCGTACCTGATCCTGCTGCAAGTCATCTTTGTCCTTTCCTGGAGTTCAGGCTTTATTGGTGCCCGGCTGGGCACGGAGGACGCGGGTGCCATCAACCTGCTGTTCTGGCGGTTTCTGCTGGTCAGCATCTGCCTGCTGCCTTTTGTCGTGCATCGGCTGCGTGCGCTTACGTGGGCGCAGATACGCTACAACGCCGTCATTGGTTTCCTGGCGCAGTTTGCCTATCTGGTCAGTGTCTACATCGCCATCCGGGGCGGGCTACCGGCGGGGATTGCCGCCATCATTTGTGCGCTGCAGCCATTGATCACGGCATCGATGAGCAACAACAGCCAGCATGAGCGCAGTGGTCGGCAGGAATGGCTCGGGCTTGGGGTGGGGTTCGCCGGCGTCAGCATGATCATTTTTGCAGAGTACAGCCTGTCTGCGAGCCAGCTTAGCCTCTGGCTGTACGCCCTGCCGCTGATCGCCGCCATCACGTTGTCCATCGCCACGCTGTATCAGCGTCGGCAATCGATCATGGCGACGGACCACAGCAAGGACGGTCTGCTGATGCCGTTGTTTCTGCAATCGACTGCGACACTGCTGCTGCTCACGGCTGCAGGCTTGCCGCTGGGGTTGATCGAAGTGCCTGCCAGCACACAGGTCTGGGCGGCGGTCGCATGGCTGACTCTGTTCTCCACGTTCATTGCCTACCTGAGCCTGTGGATATTGCTGACAAAACTCTCGGCGACCCGCGTCTCGGCTCTGGTCTATCTGGAGCCACCGGTGACCTTGTTATGGGCGGCGATGATGTTTGGGGACGTGATCCATTGGACAACCTACGTGGGCATTGCGGTGGTCGCGGCAGGTATCGCCATCACCCGCCAGCCGCGCAGGTCGGCCACGCCTGCCAATGCGCTGAGCGACACGGGTGACTGATAGAGGCTCGTGAGCGCGGCACTGCGCTGGTCGCTAGAACCACCCGTCTTGCATGGTGATGCAGGTGTCGTCGCGTACCTCGAGCAATGCCAGCTCATTGTGGCAGCCCGGTACTTCCCAGGTCAGGAAGTAGCGCGCGGCCTGGAGCTTGCCGAGGTAGAAGTCACGGTCGTCGGCGTTGCCTTTGAGCAGGCCGAGTTCGGCGTGGATCGCCTGTTCCAGCCAGCGCCAGCCGACCACGCAGTGGCCGAAGGCCTTGAGGTACAGGGCCGAGTTGCCCAGGGCGGTGCTGACGTTGCCCTTAGCCATGTCACCCAGCAGAGCAAGGGTGACGGCTTGCAGGCGATTGACCAACTGCTCCAGCGGCTGGCGCAGGGTGTCGAAGCCAGGGTGGTGGCTGGCGCGCTCGGCTGTGCTGGCGATCAGGCGGATCAGTTGCTTGAGCCCGGCGCCGCCGTTTTGCGCAAGCTTGCGGCCGAGCAGGTCGAGCGACTGGATGCCTTCAGTGCCCTCGTGAATCGGGTTCAGGCGGTTGTCGCGGTAATACTGCTCAACGGGGTATTCGCGGGTGTAGCCATGGCCGCCGAGGACCTGGATCGCCAACTCGTTGGCTTTGAGGCAGAAGGCCGATGGCCAGGATTTGACGATCGGGGTCAACAGGTCGAGCAGTGCCTGGGCGTGTTGCCGGGCGCTCTCGTCGTCGGCTGTCTGGGTGTCGTCGAACAGGCGTGCGGCGTACAGGCCAAGGTCGAAGGCGCCTTCAACGTAAGCCTTCTGCGTCAGCAGCATGCGCTTGACGTCGGTATGCCCGATGATCGGCACGGCAGGGCTGTGCGGGTCCTTGTTGTCTGGCAACCGTCCTTGCGGCCGCTGGCGCGCGTAGTCCAGCGAGTACAGGTAGCCGGCATATCCGAGCATCACCGCGCCCATGCCAACGCCGATGCGCGCCTCGTTCATCATCTGGAACATGCAGGCCAGGCCCTGGTGCGGCTGGCCGACCAGGTAGCCGATGCACTGGCCGTTGTCGCCGAAGTTCAACGCCGTCGAGGTGGTGCCGCGCCAACCCATCTTGTGGAACAGGCCAGCCAGCAGCACATCGTTACGCTCGCCACGGCTGCCATCCGGGTTCACCCGGTACTTGGGCACGATGAACAGCGAGATGCCCTTCACCCCGGGAGGCGCATCCGGCAGCTTGGCCAGCACCATGTGCACGATGTTTTCCGACAGCTCGTGGTCGCCGCCAGAGATGAAGATCTTGTTGCCCTTGAGCCGGTAGCTGCCATCGCCAGCGGGTTCGGCGCGGGTGCGGATATCGGCCAGGGACGAGCCCGCATGCGGCTCGGTCAACGCCATGGTGCCGAAGTAGCGGCCTTCGATCATCGGCTGCAGGAACAGGCGTTTTTGTTCGTCGGTGCCGAAGCTTTCGATCAGGTTGGCCGCGCCCATGGTCAGGAATGGGTAGGCCGTGGTGCCAGCGTTGGCGGCCTGGAAGTGCGCAAAGCAGGCCTGCGAGACCAGGCTGGGCAACTGCATGCCGCCGACCTCGAAGTCGCGGTTGGCGTTGAGAAAGCCGGCTTCGAGGAAGGCGTCGACGGCGGGCTTCACTTCGGGGATCAGCTCTGCGCGGCCGTCGACGAAGCGCGGCTCGTTTTCATCGGCCTTGCGGTTGTGCGGCGCAAAGTACTTTTCGGCGATGGTACGGGCGGTGGTCAGCGCCGCGTCGAAGGTTTCGCGGCTGTGCTCGGCGAAGCGCGGGCGCTGGGTGAGGGCTTCGGCGTCGAGGACTTCGTAGAGCTCGAAGGCGAGGTTGCGAGGGCTGAGCAGGGTCTCGGGCATGGGGGCGGTCCTTGAGCGGGCATTGGCCGAGTCTAGGCGGGAGTGCGGATGTGGGAACAGGTCAATAGATGTGGGTGATATGGGCTTAAAAGGACCTGAATGCCTGCAAGGCTCGTGAGTAGGATGTAGGGCCGTCCGTAAGAAAAGGAAACGTCCTACATTATTTTAGGAGGTATCGCTGACGCACCGATGAGCAGGTTGGAGTAAGTGTAAAGACTTCAATCAAGAGGGGCAGGTGATGAGATGGTTGTCGCGTTGTGGCAGGGGCTGGAAAGAAGATTTACACAAAATCGAAGGTCCTTTTTTGGCTAAAACCATTGTTCAATTATGCCAACACCGCCAGGGATATAACTCAGAAGTGTGTACCGCTAAGTGAGGTAAGCGTGTCAGTAATCGAACCACGGCGCTGGGTTGGTTTTTTTTGGGGAAGTATGGATGCTTTTTATGTGGGGTTTGTGGTTGTCGCTGGAATAAATCGGGGTGTGACACCATTTTTTAGCGATTTCGATTCTGCGCTTTCCAATATGGAGCGGTGGGGTGGAGGACTTGAAATCCTTGTTTGGATAGGACTGATTGCTCAGCTTTCCATTGCTGTCAGCAGTGTGCTGCTTTGCTGGGGACGAAGGGCTGGCGTTTATCTGGCATTTGCTCAACTGCCTTTTCGCCTTTTTTTTGTAATTCCATCACTTTCCTTGATCTTACTACTGCCCGATATCAGCGCATGGCTTTGGTTGTGCGTTCTGGCTGCCTGCGAAGGAACAAAAGGCTGGAGTCTTTGGTGGCTTTGGCGGATAGCTCCTGCACATCAATGATCGCCCCGGTTCGCTTGGCCGTGCTGTCAAACGTCGCGAAGCGCAAGCGCAGGCAATTCAGAGACATTCCCCACAAATCAAGGAGAAATCGGACTACTGCGGATTGAGCGCGAGCTGGTCTTGAATAGGCGCTTTGGTGTTCATAAGGAAGCGTTTCTAATGAGTGATGCCCGCGACAATGAATTGCCCGATGCCAAGGGTCATGAAGTACCGTTTTATGTCGTTTCTCCCATGAAATATGGCGTGATGACGTTCTTCACTTTCGGCTTCTACTGGTTGTATTGCTTCTATCAAAGTTGGAAGCTGCATAGCGCGAAAACGGGAGAGCAGGTCAGCCCATTCTGGCGAAGCGCTTTTGCTGTGTTTTTTATCTATCCATTATTGCGAAGGGTAAATGACCAGATTCGCGACTCAGGGAGGACCTATCCGTGGTCCATCCTGGGGCTGACATTGGGCTACTACGGTATGACCATTGCTTGGCTGGTTGCCAGCGTCGCTCTGGATGATCAATGGTTGGCTGCCTATGTTGCAGGAGCTGTCATTCAGTTGGCTTGGCTGATCATCTTGGTGCCCATGCAGAAAGGCATCAATTTCAGTGCGGGTGACCCAGGGGGGGTGGGCAACAGCCGTTTCACACTGGCCAACTGGCTTTGGATGTTGCTGGGCATTGCGATTGCCGTGATGCAGTTGTTTGCCTTGGTCAGCCTTTCATCCATGGTCTGAACGTCAGTTTGCCCAGATACAAAAAAGGAGATCCGAGGCTCGCAATCCAGGTGAAAAAAATAGGTCACATAGCTTGCGCGCAATGGGCCACGCGAGGTGTTCGGCGGAGTATTCGCTTAAAGCTGTCAGGTGCCTGCCATTCCTCTTTCTGCGCCTATGAAATCGAGCGCCGCGCGGGCGGCGCTCGATCTCATAGGCGCCAAACATCTCAAGACATGCGCCCATAAAAAAGGAGAGCCGAAGCTCTCCTTTTTTATCAAAAGCCATCAACCGATGGTCATCAGGCTCGCATTACCCCCCGCAGCAGCAGTATTCACACTCACCGCCCGCTCGATCACCAAGCGCTCCAGCGCAATCTGGTGGTCGCCGCTGGACAGCCCGTGCACACCGACGATCGCCCCGGCACGCTTGGCCACTTGCTGGCACACGCTACGCAGTTGGTCCGAATCGCCATGGTGGATCACGGCGTCGAACGCCACTTCATCCTTGTTCCAATCCGCTACCAGCTTGACCTTGACCTGCAGCTCTTTCGGCAGGCGGGCGCGCAGGGCTTTGCCCGGTTCGCTGTCAGCCCATACCGCCGAGCTGCCAACCGCCAGGACGGCAGCAAACTGCGCCAGCAGGTCGGCTTCGTTGTCCGCCAGGCACAGCACGTGCTCGCGCGGCAGGATGGTGTAGCTGTTGCGCTCGCCGGTCGGGCCTGGCAGCAGGCGGGCGATGCCGCTCTGCGACTGGCCGGCAAACTGGGTGCACAGCGCAGCCAGGTCGGCCTGCTGGTTGCTCTCGGCCCAGGCCTTGAGGCTGTGCAGCGGCTTGATCAGCTGCTCGTGCAGGGTGCGGTCAGGCTTGCCTTCGCCATCCTGCTGCTGGAAGTGACGGCCAATGGCGTCGGCCGGGCGGGTCGACAGCAGGCGGTACAGGTACAGCGGGCCGCCGGCTTTCGGGCCGGTACCGGACAGGCCTTCACCACCGAACGGCTGCACGCCGACCACCGCGCCAACGATGTTGCGGTTGACGTACATGTTGCCGGCGTTGGCGGTTTCCACCACTTTGGCGATGGTTTCGTCGATGCGGGTGTGCACGCCGAGGGTCAGGCCGTAACCGGAGTTGTTGATCTGCTCGATCAGTTGGTCGAGGTTGCGGCGGTTGTAGCGCACCACGTGCAGCACTGGGCCGAAGATCTCGCGCTTGAGTTCGTCGAAGCTGTCCAGCTCGATCAGGGTTGGCATGACGAAGGTGCCGCGTTTGACCTCGGCCGCATCGGCGATGGCAACCTGGTAGACCGAGCGGCCTTTTTCACGCATGCCCTGGATGTGCTTCTCGATGCCAGCCTTGGCTTCGGCGTCGATCACCGGGCCAATGTCCACGGCCAGGCGGTCCGGGTTGCCCAGGCGGCTCTCGGCCATGGCACCCTTGAGCATCTCGATCACACGGTCGGCGGAGTCTTCCTGCAGGCACAGCACGCGCAGAGCCGAGCAGCGCTGGCCGGCGCTGTCGAAGGCCGAGGACACCACGTCGATCACCACCTGCTCGGTCAGGGCCGAGGAGTCGACGATCATCGCGTTCTGGCCGCCGGTTTCGGCGATCAGCGGGATCGGGCGGCCCTGGTTGTCCAGGCGGCCGGCGACGTTACGTTGCAGCAGGCGGGCCACTTCGGTGGAACCGGTGAACATCACGCCTTTGACGCGCTCGTCACCGACCAGACCGGCACCGACAGTCTCGCCGCGGCCTGGCAGCAGTTGCAGGACGCCTTCCGGAATGCCTGCTTCCAGCAGCAGGCGCACGGCCTGGGCGGCAATCAGCGGGGTTTGCTCGGCGGGCTTGGCCAGTACTGGGTTGCCCGCGGCGAGTGCAGCGGCGACCTGGCCGCTGAAGATTGCCAACGGGAAGTTCCACGGGCTGATGCACACCACTGGGCCCAATGGGCGGTGGGCGTCGTTGCTGAAGTCGTTGCGGGCTTGCACCGCGTAGTAGCGCAGGAAGTCCACGGCCTCGCGCACTTCGGCGATGGCGTTGGCGAAGGTTTTACCGGCCTCGCGGATGAGCAGGCCCATCAGCGGCTGGATCTCGGCTTCCATCAGGTCGGCGGTGCGCTCAAGGATCGCAGCGCGCTCGGCGGGCGGGGTGGCCTGCCAGATCGGTGCGGCGTTGAGGGCGCACTGGATGGCGTTGTCGACGTCGGCAACCGTGGCTTCCTGGACGTGGCCGACCACATCGCGGTGGTCCGCTGGGTTCAGCACCGGCACAGCAGCCGATTCGCTGGCGGCGCAGGCCAGCAGCGGGGTGGCTTTCCAGTCGTTGTGGGCAGTGGCCAGCATGGCGCAGGACAGCGACGCCAAGCGGTGTTCGTTGGCCATGTCGATACCGGCCGAGTTGGCCCGCTCAGTGCCGTACAGGTCACGCGGCAACGGGATGCGCGGGTGTGGCAGGCCGATGCCGCCTTCCTGGGTGGCCATGCGCTCGATGCTGGCGACCGGGTCGGCAACCAGTTCCTGGATGGAGATCGAGTGGTCGGCGATGCGGTTGACGAACGAGGTGTTGGCGCCGTTTTCCAGCAGGCGACGAACCAGATACGCAAGCAGGGTCTCGTGGGTGCCGACCGGTGCATAGACACGGCACGGACGGTTCAGCTTGCCGTCGGAAATCTTGCCGACCACTTGCTCGTACAGCGGCTCACCCATGCCGTGCAGGCACTGGAACTCGTACTGGCCGGGGTAATAGTTCTGGCCGGCGATGTGGTAGATGGCCGACAGGGTGTGGGCGTTGTGGGTGGCGAACTGCGGGTAGATGGCTTCGGGCACGGCCAGCAGTTTGCGTGCGCAGGCAACGTAGGACACATCGGTGTACACCTTGCGGGTGTAGACCGGGTAGCCTTCCAGGCCTTCGACCTGGGCGCGCTTGATTTCGCTGTCCCAGTAGGCGCCTTTCACCAGGCGGATCATCAGGCGGTGGCGGCTGCGCTTGGCCAGGTCGATGACATAGTCGATCACATACGGGCAGCGCTTCTGGTAGGCCTGGATGACGAAGCCGATACCGTTCCAGCCTGCCAGCGAGGGTTCGAAGCACAGGCGCTCGAGCAGGTCGAGCGACAGCTCCAGGCGGTCGGCTTCTTCGGCGTCGATGTTCAGGCCGATATCGTATTGCTTGGCCAGCAGGGTCAGCGACAGCAGGCGCGGGTACAGCTCTTCCATCACGCGCTCATACTGGGCGCGGCTGTAGCGCGGGTGCAGGGCCGACAGCTTGATCGAGATGCCTGGGCCTTCATAGATGCCGCGGCCATGCGAGGCTTTGCCGATCGAGTGGATCGCTTGCTCGTAGGATGCCAGGTACTTCTGTGCGTCGTGCTCGGTCAGTGCGGCTTCACCGAGCATGTCGTAGGAATAACGGAAGCCCTTGGCCTCGAAACGGCTGGCGTTGGCCAGGGCTTCGGCGATGGTTTCACCGGTGACGAACTGCTCGCCCATCAGGCGCATGGCCATGTCGACGCCCTTGCGGATCATCGGCTCGCCGCTTTTGCCGATGATACGGGTAAGCGACGAGGTGAGGCCGGATTCGTTATGGGTGGACACCAGCTTGCCGGTCAGCAGCAGGCCCCAGGTGGCGGCGTTGACGAACAGCGATGGGCTGTTGCCCAGGTGCGGCTGCCAGTTGCCGGTGCTGATCTTGTCGCGGATCAGCGCATCGCGGGTGCCCTTGTCTGGGATGCGCAGCAAGGCTTCTGCCAGGCACATCAGTGCCACGCCTTCCTGGGAAGACAGCGAGAACTCTTGCAGCAGGCCCTGGACGATGCCAGCGCGGCCGCCAGCGCTCTTCTGGTTGCGCAGTTTTTCGGCGATGCCGGCCGCCAGTTTGTTGGTGGCCTCTGCCAGTGGCGCGCTCAGGCGAGCCTGCTCCAGCAGCATCGGAATGACTTCCTGCTCGGGGCGGCGGTAAGCGGCGGTGATGGCCGAGCGCAGTACCGATTGCGGCAGGATGCTCTCGGCGAATTCGAGGAAGCATTGGTGAGCATGGTCTGGCTGGACTTCGCCAGCATCGTCGACCAGGTTGCTGGCATGACCGTTGAGTTCGGTCAGGGTGGCACCACCCTCGAGCTTCTCCAGGTAATTGAAGATCGCTTGCTTGATCAACCAATGCGGCGTGCGGTCGATGGACTGCGCAGCTGCTTTGAGTCGCTCACGGGTAGGGTCATCGAGTTTGACCCCAAGGGTGGTCGTCGCCATTTCTTATCCTCATTATTGCCACGGCTGTGGCCTAAGCTGACGCCAAGAGTAGCTGTAGGGCAATTCAGGTGCAACCAGGTGCAACCCGATTTTTTAACGGAAAAGGTGCAACTCGTCCGGCGAACATTCCTACACTTAATTAAAGGTTGTTTCTGGGGCAATTTAGTCTGAAAAATCCCGTTTTTGCTCCAAAAAGGAGCAAGAACGAGGCTTTAACTGAAAATGCATGAGTAGGTGCAACTTGAAACGGAAAAAGGGTTGCACCCTGTTTGCGATGTTGCATAGCATTCGCCACCTGGGTGCAACCGCCACGTTGTGGTTGTGCATGAAATAACAACAAACGCCAGGGCACACGCATGGGCAATCCACTAACGATCACCTTTGTGGTCTATATCGCAGCAATGGTACTGATCGGCTTCGCCGCGTATCGCGCCACCAATAACCTTTCCGACTACATCCTGGGCGGTCGAAGCCTGGGTAGCGTGGTCACTGCGCTCTCTGCCGGTGCTTCCGACATGAGCGGCTGGCTGCTGATGGGCCTGCCGGGCGCCATCTACTTCTCCGGCCTGTCCGAAGCCTGGATCGCCATCGGCCTGACCGTCGGCGCCTACCTGAACTGGCTGTTCGTTGCGGGTCGCCTGCGGGTGCAGACCGAGCACAACGGCGATGCCTTGACGCTGCCGGACTACTTCTCCAGCCGCTTCGAAGACCAGAGCGGCCTGCTGCGGATCATCTCGGCCATCGTCATCCTGGTGTTCTTCACTATCTATTGCGCGTCTGGCATCGTCGCCGGTGCGCGTCTGTTCGAAAGCACCTTCGGCATGCCGTACGAGACGGCGCTGTGGGCTGGCGCTGCCGCCACCATCGCCTACACCTTCGTCGGTGGCTTCCTGGCGGTGAGCTGGACCGACACCGTGCAGGCTTCGCTGATGATTTTCGCGCTGATCCTCACCCCGGTGATCGTGCTGATCTCGACCGGTGGCTTCGACACCACCTTCCTGGCCATCGAAGCGCAGAACCCGGCCAACTTCGACATGTTCAAGGGTGCAACTTTCATCGGCATCATCTCGCTGATGGGTTGGGGCCTGGGCTACTTCGGCCAGCCGCACATCCTGGCGCGCTTCATGGCCGCTGACTCGGTCAAGTCGATCGCCAAGGCCCGTCGCATTTCCATGACGTGGATGATCCTGTGCCTGGCCGGTACCTGTGCCGTGGGCTTCTTCGGCATCGCCTACTTCTCGGCCAACCCTGATCTTGCGGGCCCGGTGACCGAGAACCACGAGCGTGTGTTCATCGAACTGGCGAAGATCCTGTTCAACCCATGGATCGCGGGCGTGTTGCTGTCGGCCATCCTGGCGGCGGTGATGAGCACCTTGAGCTGCCAGCTGCTGGTGTGCTCCAGTGCCCTGACCGAAGACTTCTACAAAGCCTTCCTGCGCAAGGGTGCTTCGCAGCGTGAACTGGTGTGGGTCGGCCGCCTGATGGTGCTGGCGGTTGCCCTGATTGCCATCGCCATGGCAGCCAACCCGGAAAACCGCGTGTTGGGCCTGGTGGCCTACGCCTGGGCGGGCTTCGGTGCGGCCTTTGGTCCGGTGGTGCTGATCTCGGTACTGTGGAAAGGCATGACCCGTAACGGCGCCCTTGCCGGTATCGTGGTGGGTGCGTTGACCGTGATCCTGTGGAAGCAATTCGACACCCTTGGGCTGTACGAAATCATCCCAGGCTTCCTCTTCGCCAGCATCGCCATCGTCGTGGTGAGCAAGCTGGGTAGCCCGTCGACGGCGATGGTTCAGCGCTTCGAAACGGCTGATGCGGCGTATCACGCGGACAAGTAATACCCGTTGAACAGGCGGCGCCCGCGAAGCAGGCGCCGCCGATCGACAGCCAGGCCTGACTCCGCCTGCAAGGCAAGGTAAACTTGCCACCCCCGCAGGAGTTGCCATGAACTATCGTCACGCCTTCCACGCCGGCAACCACGCCGACGTCCTCAAGCACATCGTGCTGACCCGCCTCATCGCCCTGATGTCGCGCAAGGAGCAGCCGTTCGCCTATATCGATACCCACGCAGGCCTTGGCCTGTATGACTTGCAGGGCGACCAGGCGACCCGCACCGGTGAATACCTCGAAGGCGTTGCCCGGTTGTGGAACCGCGACGACCTGCCGGCCATGGCAGGCGATTACCTGCGCATCATCAAGCGCCTCAATGCTGATGGCGAGTTGCGTTACTACCCGGGTTCGCCAGAGCTGGCCCGCCGCCTGATGCGTCAGCAAGACCGCGCCCTGCTCAACGAGAAGCACCCCGAAGACGGGCCGCTGCTCAAAGAGAACATGAAGAAAGACCCACGCGTCTTCGTTCACCTGGGCGAGGGCTGGCATGTGCCGCGCGCCCTGCTGCCGGTGCAGGAAAAGCGCGCGATCATGCTGATCGACCCGCCGTTCGAGCAGGCCGATGAGCTCAAACGCTGTACCACCTCGATGAAAGAGGCGATCGGCCGCATGCGCCAAACCGTCGCGGCCATCTGGTACCCGATCAAGGACCAGCGCTCGCTGACCCGCTTCTATCAGGACCTCACCAGCACTGGCGCGCCCAAGTTGCTGCGCGTGGAGTTGTATGTGCACCACCAGGACAGCCCGCAGGGGCTCAACGGCTCTGGCCTGGCCATTGCCAACCCGCCGTGGGGGCTGGAGGAAGAGCTGAAGGAACTGCTGCCCTGGCTCGCCAAAGAGCTGGCGCAGACGGCGGGTAGCTACCGGATGGACTGGCTGATCGCCGAGTAAAGCGGTTCCCCAACTGGCCTTATCGCCGGCAAGCCGGCTCCCACAGGTACGGCGCTGCTCTTAGGGGCTGCGCCGTACCTGTGGGAGCCGGCTTGCCGGCGATAAGGCCAGTTGGAATTGTTTGCGTTATAATCTCGCCCTTTAGCCGCCATCCGCCCACGAGGCCGCTGGCGCATCTCTACCGAAAGAAGAGGCTAATCCCTTGGCATTGACGATTCTTGGCCTGTCCGGCGCCCTTAGCCATGACCCTTCCGCGGCCCTGTACATTGACGGCAAGCTGATTGCCGCCGCCGAAGAAGAGCGCTTCGTGCGTGACAAGCATGCGAAGAACCGCATGCCCTACGAGTCGGCGAAGTTCTGCCTGGAGCAGGCAGGCATCAAGCCATCCGACGTCGACGTGGTAGCCATTCCGTTCGCCCCGATCAGCCTGTTCGGCAAGGCCCGCTGGCACTATGCCAAGCGCTACTGGTATGCCCCGGACCGCGCCCTCGACGCGATCCTGATGGGCAACCGTCGCTACAAGCGCTACCGCAAGAAGATCGTCTGGTGCCTGGAGCAACTGGGCTTCGACCCGAAAAAGGTCAAGATCGAACCGGTCGAGCACCACCTGGCTCACGCCTCCAGCGCCTACCACTGCTCGGGTTTCAAGGAAAAGACCGCGATCCTGGGTATTGACGGTAAGGGCGAGTACGCCACGACCTTCTTCGGCTATGGCGAAAACGGCAAGATCCACAAGATCAAGGAATTCTTCGACCCGGACTCCCTGGGCGGCCTGTATGGCGCGATCACCGAGTTCCTCGGTTTCGAAATGCTCGACGGCGAGTTCAAGGTCATGGGCATGGCGCCGTACGGCGACGCCAGCAAATATGACTTCTCGCGCCTGGCCAGCTTCGAGAACGGCGAACTGGTGATCAACACCGAATACGCCAACGTCATCGGCCTGCGCCGCTATAAAGAGAAGGGCAAGGGCTTCTACTTCTCGCCGAAGCTGATCGAGTGGCTGGGCCCCAAGCGCGAAGGCGACATCGCCGACGAGCCGTACATCCACTACGCCGCCAGCATGCAGGCGCTGTTCGAGAAGCTGGCCCTGCAGATGATCGACCATTACCTGGGCGATACCTTGAAGCAGACCGGCAAGCTGGCCTTCGCCGGCGGCTGCGCGCTGAACGTCAAGCTCAACCAGAAGATCATCGCTCGCCCGGATGTGAAGGAGCTGTTCGTTCAGCCTGCTTCCGGTGATGCCGGTACTGCGGTGGGTGCCGCGGCCTATGTGTCCCATGCCCGCGGCGTGCCGGTCGAGAAGATGGAACACGTCTACCTCGGCCCGTCGTACTCCAACGAGGACGTGATCGCCGCCTGTGCCCGTCACCCGGACCAGCCGAAGTGGCGCAAGCTCGACAACATGCCCGAGCAGATCGCCAAGATCATGGTCGACGGCAACCCGGTGGCCTGGTTCCAGGGCCGCATGGAATTCGGCCCGCGCGCCCTGGGTGGTCGTTCGATCATCGGCTGCCCGAGCGTAGAAGGCGTGGCTGACCGCATCAACCACCAGATCAAGTTCCGCGAGCGCTGGAGACCTTTCTGCCCGTCGATGCTCGACACCGTCGCCCCGCAGATGATCAAGGTCGATCACCCGGCGCCGTTCATGACCTTCACCTTCGAAGTGGCTGAAGAGTGGAAAACCCGCGTACCGGAGGTGGTCCACGAGGACGGCACTTCGCGTGCCCAGGTGCTCAAGCGCGAATACAACCCGCGTTACTACGACATGATGAAGGCGCTGGAAAACCTGACCGGCAACGGCGTGTCGCTGAACACTTCCCTGAACCGTCGGGGTGAACCGATGATCTGCTCGCCGACCGATGCCCTGAACATGTTCTTCGGCTCGGACCTGCAGTACCTGATCATGGAAGACATCCTGGTAGTGAAGGACGGCGCGGCCGCGTATGACCAGCCGCTCTGAACCGCGCATCCTGCAGTTCTGCCATGGCTATGACGGGCCGTTTCTGGACTGTGCCCGTCAGTACGCCAGCCTGTTTCAGGGGCGTGGCTACCAGGTCACCACGGTGTTTCTCACCGGCGCCGCCGACCCGCAAGTCGCGGCCGGCTGCGCGTCGGACGAGGTGCTGTTCCTGGAGTTCAGCTCCAAGGCCGTGCGTGGGCTGAAGCTTGGCGCCATCCGTGCTTTGCGGCGGATTGCGGCTGAGCGCCATTTCAGTTTCTGCATCGCCCACCGGTTCAAGCCGATCTATGTCGCCTTGTTGGGCACTGGCCTGCCGGTGATCGGTGTGCACCACGCCTTTGGCGACTATCAGCGCAAAGGCCGGCGGCTGTTTGCCAACCTGTTCAGCAAGCGTCTGAGCCTGCTCGGCGTTTCCGATGCGGTGCGGGACGACATGCGCCGCTGCCTGCCCGCATGGCCGGCTGAACGTATCCAGACCCTGTACAACCGTATCGACATCGAGGCCCTGCAGGCTGCATTGGTGCCTCGGGATGCAGCGCGCGAGGCACTTGGCCTCGACCCTCAGGCGTGGATCGTCGGCAACGTCGGCCGCCTGCACCCAGACAAAGACCAGGCCACGCTGTTGCGCGGTTTTGCCCAAGCGCTGCCGGGGCTGCCTGCTGGCGCGCGCCTGGCGATACTGGGCAAAGGCCGCCTGGAAGCCGAGCTCAAGGCGCTGGCTGCCGAGCTGGGTATCGCCGCGCAAGTGGACTTCCTCGGCCAGGTGCCGGATGCCCGCCGTTATTTCACCGCGTTCGATGTGTTCGCCTTGAGTTCGGACCACGAGCCGTTCGGCATGGTCCTGCTTGAAGCCATGGTGGCGGGCGTACCGGTGCTGGCCACGGCCTGCGGCGGTGCCCGCGAAGTGGTCGAAGGCGTGGGTGTGCTGTTCCCGCTCGGTGACGCTGGGCAGCTGGCCCAAGGCCTGAAGCACATGGCCACGCTGGATGAGCAGCAGCGCGAAGCGTGCGCCGAGCACATGCTGCAACGCCTGCACCAGCGCTTTTCTGACCCGGCGGTGCGCGAGGCCTTCTGGCAGTTGCCGCAGGTGCGTGCCCTGGTGGCGCAGGCGTGATGCTCAATCATATCCAAGCCTTCCGCGAACGCGGCTGGCAAGTTATCGACGCCAACGCGTATGCCGAAGCCTGGGCACGTTTTGGCGGCAGCGTGGCCACGCACCCGCTGGTGGTCGAGCAGTTGGCCGAGCTGGCGCAAATTCCCGTGCGCTACTTGGGTTGGCTGCAAGGCGGCGAGCTGAAGGCAGCGATCCCGACGTGGGGGCGCCACCTGGCGCTGTCCAAGGACGTGCTCAAGCGTGCGGGCAAGAAAGGCCTGTTCGACCTCGGCAACGCCGAGATCATCCTGCCGGCCGCCGCCGATGCTGGCGCGCCACTGCGCCATGCCGCGCGTTACCTGTCCGAGCTGAACCAGGGCCGCTTCACTAGGCTCAAGGCGCAGACCGAGCAGTTGGCCATGGCCCGTGCCCACGAGGACCTGTCGAAAAAGTTTCGCTACAACCAGCGCCGCGAGTTGCGTTTGCTGGAAGAAGCGGGCGGGGTGGTGCGGCCGATCAGTGACTTTGACGCCGGCCAGATTGCCGCCATGTACCGTGACCTGTTCCAGCGTCGCTGGGGCTTCCCGGCCACCGGTGCCGAGCGCATTGACGAGGTGCTCGAGCGTTTGCGCGAGCTGTTGATCGGTTCGGTGCTGTTGCTCGACGACAAGCCCATCGCGATTCAGTTGGTGTATCGCGTCGAGGCGCCCGAGTGGATCAGCGTCGAGTACGTCAATGGCGGTGTCGACCCGGAAACCAAGGCGTTCAGCCCCGGTAGCGTGCTGAGCTTCCTGAATACCCAGGCGGCCTGGGAAGACGCCCGGGCGCGTAACAAACCCCTGCGGTTCTCGTTCGGTCGCGCCGACCGCGAGTACAAGGACCGCTGGTGCAACCCCGTGCCGGTGTTCCAGGCGTGAGCCGCAAGCAGCAGTTGCTCAAGCGCCACCGGCGCAACAAGCGCCTGGGCCTGCTTGCAGGCCTGCTCGCGCTGATCGGGCTGGGTGTATTCACCTGGTGGTGGCTGCCGCTGTTGTTGCTGCCGCTGGTGTGGGCCGCCCACGAGGCCTGGTTCGCGGACCACCTGTTCTACGCGCCCACCGAGGACTATGCCTACAACTTCGGTGAGCAGGCCCGCGCAGCCTCGGCCAGCCTGCAAAACGGCCTGTTGAAGGCCGACGCAGCGCTGCAAGGCGACGAAACCCTGGTCCTGGAGCTGCGGGTAAAGAGCACCTGGTTGGGGCGGTTTCTCGACCCGCGGGTGGAGCTGTTGGCGGATGAGCTGACGGACCGGCAGGCGTTCGAGCGCGGTGTCGACGGGGTTCGCTTCCTCAACCTGACCGGCCTGGCCGCGCCGCTCCAGGCCGGTACGCTGCGTATGCGTGGCCGCCATTGCCGGCTGCAGGGCGAACCGCGCCTGTGGATAACCCCCAGCGTCGAGTTGCAGCGCCGTCGCGTGATGGTCATTGCGCCCCATGCCGATGACGCTGAGCTGGCAGCTTATGGCCTGTACAGCCAAGCCGACGAAACCTGGGTGGTCACCCTGACTGCCGGCGAAATCGAAGCCGAGCACTATCAACAGATGGGCTTGGGCAAAGCCGAGGCGGCGCGCCTCAAAGGCCGTTTGCGTGCCTGGGACAGCATTGCCGTGCCGCGCTGGGCGGGCGTGCCGGAATCGCGCTGTGTGCAGTTGGGCTACTTCTGCCTGCAACTGCCGGCCATGCAGGCCGCGCCGGATGTGCCGGCCGCTTCACGCGAAGCCGACATGGCCGATATCCGCCCGTTCCGCCAGTTCAACCCCTTCGCGCTGCCCGCCGACAGTGATGGTGCGCCGACCTGGCACAACCTGCTGGCTGACCTGCGCGCGTTGCTGGCCATGGCCAAGCCCGAAGTGCTGGTCATGCCGCACCCGCAACTCGACCCGCACCCTGACCATATCTGTGCCCAGGCGGCCGTGCTGGAAGCCTTGCAGGGCCTGGAGTGGCAGCCGCAAACGCTGCTGTGCTACGCCAACCACCTGCATGACAACGACCGCTGGCCGATGGGTGACAGTGGCGACGGTGTGGCCTTGCCGCCGCAACTGAGTGCCGACCAGCCGTGGGCGCCGTGCGCGCTGGTGCTGGGCCTGCCGACCCAACACGACAAGGCCATGGCCCTGGGCATGATGCACGACCTGCAGCCCCCAGCGCCGTTCAAGCGCCGCCTGCGCCGCCTGTTGCAACGCTGGCTGGCCGGGCGCCGGCCGTCGCCCTACGGCGAGAACGAATTCTTCCGCAAGGCCGTGCGCCGACATGAACTGTTCTGGCGGCGTGAGCTGTAGGCGCGCCCCCTGGTTGACCGCGATGGCGCTGAGCGCCCAAGGAACGCAATGAAAGTCTTATTTCTGGTGCAGAAGGAACAGCGGGCGATTCTCGACCGCCTGTACGATGGCGTCGCGGCCAACTGCGAATGTGACCTGCGCTGGCTGACCAGTGAAGACCAGCGTAACCTGCGCCGCTACTTCAAGCGTGAGGTGCAGGTGGAGCGTTATGACCGCATCGTGTTCTTCCTGCGCTTCAAGCAGGAGATCCGCCAGGTGGCGTTCATCCAGACGGTGCCTAACCTGGTCATCCTCGAGCACGACGCCTACCAGAACTACATCCCCTGCAAGTACACCGGCAAGTTCAGCGCGCATTACCGCAAGCTGCCGTGGGCGCGGGTGATCAGTTCGGGTTACATGGTCAGTGAGCGCCTGCGCCAGGAAGGCTTCGACGCGGTATTCGTGCCCAAAGGCTACGATGAGCACCTGCTGACCGACCAAGGGCGTGAGCGCGACATCGAACTGGCGTTCGTGGGCAGCACCAACAGCGTTGCCTACAGTGGGCGCAAGGCGCTGCTGGACGAGCTGGGGCGGGTCGAGAACCTGGTAGTGACCCGTACCAAGTCGGGCGAGGACTACTGCAACACGCTCAACCGTATTCGTTTTTTCGTCAGTGCCGACGTCGGCATGGGCGAGTACATGATCAAGAACTTCGAAGCCATGGCCTGTGGCTGTGTGTTGCTGGCATTCGACCAGGGCGAGGAAGAAAACCGCGCCTTGGGCCTGCAAGACATGCACAACGTGGTGTTCTACGACAGCATTCCGACCCTCCAGGAAAAGCTTGGCCGTTTGCGGGCCGACCCTGCGCTGGCACAGCGGATTGCAGAAAATGGCCGCCATCTGGCGGTTTCCCGTTTCAGTTTCGGTGAAGTTGGACGTAGCATCGTCGACCACATGCGCCCTGCGCTCAGGCCTCATCCGCCGTTGTCTGCCTGGCAGCGGCTACGCCTGAAGCTGGGTATTTAAAAAGAGCTTTCGTGCCTACGGAGCGGGCGCTGGAAGTCGATTGTCGCAATGCGGAGGGAGTCCGGTGCGCTTTTCAAATGAGAGTGACGTCACGCTGGTCGTGACAAGTTGTGGGCGGTTCGATCTGCTCAAAGATACCCTTGAGAGTTTCGATCGCTACAACACCGCGCCCATTCGCGAAGTCTTCATCACCGAAGATTCAGGTGACGAGGCCGTGCATGGGGCAGTGCCGGAGCACTGGAAACCGCACTGCACGGTGTTCGTCAACCGGCCAAAACTGGGCCAACTGCCGTCGATCGACTTGGCTTATAGCCACGTCAAGACGCCCTACATCTTCCACTGCGAGGATGACTGGCATTTCTATCGGCAGGGTTTTGTCGAAGACTCCCGGGCCATCCTGGAGGTCAGCCCCAACCTGCTGCAGGTCTGGCTGCGCAGCCATGCCCACGACCTGGCCGTGCACAGCCCCTACATCCACCTGGGCGATCGCCAGGTGATCGCGGGCGTGCCGTGCTATCCATTGCTGTCCGAGAAGGCCGACTGGCAAGCGTTTTCGCTCAACCCCGGCCTGCGTCGACTGAGCGATTATCAGCGCTGTGCGCCATTTGCCGCCTATGCTGGAGAAAAGGCGCTTTCCCGTCGCTATTCAGAGTTAAATCTGACAGCGGTCACCTTGGAGGGTGATGCAGTATTGCACACAGGATTTGGTAATCACGTGACCTTGCCGGTAGAAGTAGAGCGCAAGGCCAAACGTCGTCAACGTGACCGAATAAAGCTGGCATTGACGCTGGTGGCGGGTGCCGTAATCGGCATGGGTATCACCATTTTTGTTCAATGAAGTCGCAGTCCCACCTGACTTGAGCGGGAGAGGGGCGCTAACCCCATGAACATCGTCAATATGATGTGGGCAGGCGGTTCGCCGTACATGTCCATCCACAAGGTTCATCGACAGGTGCTGTCTCATGCGGGCCCCGATGCCAGGATCAGCAACTGGCTGCTATTAGGCAGCGGGCTTTGCTGTGGGCTCGGTTCGACCCGGGAGTGGCACATGCCACCGCGTGCGCTCAAGGGCCGGCACCTGTGGCGACTGCTGCGCCCGTGGCTGCGCATGCGGCTGCGCAAGGCGCTGGCCGAGGCTCAGGCCGAAATCGTGCTGCTCGATGGTGTCGGCGTCGCCCGGCTGGTGCTGCCGCTGTTGCAGCAGATTCCCAACGTACGCGCCAAGGTGCTGTTCCATGGCAAGACACGGCTGACGGCAAGCGACATCCGCTTGTTGCGCACGCTACCCGCCGAGCGCCTGAGCATTGCGGCGGTTTCCCATACGCTTGCCGAAGCCCTTGAACGTGATCTCGGCAGGCCCGTACAGACCCTGCGCATGGCGCTGGACCCACGGGCGTTCGTCGAGCCGCTGTTGAGCCGCGAGCAGGCCCGGCAAGCGCTGGCGTTGCAGCCTGGCAATGGGCAGGTGTTGGGTGCAGTGGGGCGGCTGGTCGAAAGCAAAGGCTTTGAAATGCTGATCGAGGCGTTTGCCAAGGCCGCTATCCACAAGCCTGATCTGCAACTCGCAATCATCGGTGAAGGCCCCTTGCATGCCGTGCTGCAAGCGCGCATCGACGCGTTGGGCCTGGCCGGGCGTGTGCACCTGTGCGGTCACCGTGAAGACCTACAGCAGCTCTACCGCGCGTTTGACTGGCTACTGGTGCCTTCGCGGTCAGAAGGCTTGGGGTTGGTCGTGCAAGAGGCGGTGATGGCCGATGTGCCGGTGGTCTGCAGCGACCTGTTGGTCTTCCGTGAGCAGTTGCTGGACACCGGTGGCTACCTGCCAATTGCTGACCAGTCAGCCTGGGCCGCGGCGATAGAGCGCTGCAGCGTGCCCGGCGCCACAGCGCTGGCTGCCCGGCAACGCCAGGCATTGGCGCCGGAGCAGGCCTGGCAGGCTTTCCAGAACGGGTCGCAAAGCCTGCTGCGCAGTTGAGTGTCAGCGGGCCAGCAGGGCGGCCTCGAAGTCGGCGAGGGGGAACCGGTCACCCAGGTTCTCCCGCTGAATGTAGTTCACCATGTGCTGCACGTTGCGCCGAATCATGCGTGCAGACAGCGGCGGGCGCAGGAAGCGCATGTCGGCCACGTCGATCAAGCCCAGGCGCTGGTCGGGGGTGACCACGACATTGCCCAGGTGCAACGAGCGGAAGTAGACACCGCTGCGGTGCAGTTGGCGGATCAACTCGATCAACCGCGGCAGGTAAGTGTCCCAGCTGAAGTCAGCGTCGCGCGACATTTGCAGCAGCGTGCGCCCAGGCAGCGGGCGGTACAGCACCGCCGTTCTACCGGGCAAGTCAAGTTTGTGCTGGCTGATCACCTCGAGGGTAGGAATGCCCAATTGCGCCAGGCGCGCGGCGTTGTCGACGAAGCGCTGGGAATAGGGGCGCAGCAGCGCAGATGAAATCAGTCGCTTACGACGAAAAACCTTGAGGAAATTACCATTCTCGAGCAGGTAGACTTTGGCGCCATGGCTGTCTGCCTCTAGCACCTGTGCGCCTAGTGTCAGCTGATCGAATTCGACCTGGGTGAGCCGGGAGCATTGCATGAATAGGGCCTTGTCGTCTGGCGAGCAAAATGACCGGCAATAATGCCGAAAATAATGCGGTAGCACCATGGATGGTGTCTTTGATTCATCGGGGGAAAGGATGTTGTATGAAAAAAACTGGGCGCGCGCCTGGTTAGGATTGGGTCTGGTCTGGTTCTTGGCGGCGATTGCGCTGGCGCCCAGCAATAAGCTGTACCAGCAAGGGCTGGTGCTGTTCTTGTGGTTGCCGACGTTGCTGTTGGCGTGGTCTGCCCGGCAGGTGCTGGCTGAGGCTTGGCGGCGCCAGCCGGCCTTGTGGGCGAGCGTGCTGCTGTTGCTGGCGTGGAGCGGGATCAGTTTGGCCTGGTCGCCGTCCGAGGAACCCGGGCGCGAAATCAAGCGGCTGATTTATATCCTGGTGTTTCTGATGGCATTCCCGCTGTTGGCGCAGCGCGGTCAGCAGCGAATTCGCCACTTGTTGGCGTTTGGCAGCGGCTTGCTGGGCCTCGCTGCGCTGATCTCGATCATCAACTTCTATGGTGTGCAGGGCAACCCGCTGCCGGTACGGCTGGGGGGGATCGGCGAGATTTCGCACCCGATCCTGGGCGCTTATGTGATTGGCGCTGCCGCGCTGCTGCTGCTTTACCAACCGCCGCGTCATCGCGGCCTGCAGTTGGCCTGGCTGGTGGCGCTGGCCTGCCTGGGGGCCTTCGCGGTGCTTAGCCAGAGCCGTGGCGCGGTGCTGGCCCTGGTCATCACTGTGGTGCTGGCGCCGCTGTGGTTCCGCGACCGCCACAGCCGGCTGTTCGCCATCCTCGCCATGATCGCCACCGCTGCGGCCTTCTACACCCTGTTCAGCCTGATCGCCGAGCGCGGCTCATCGTACCGCCCGGAGATTTTCCATGCGGTGCTGAACATGATCGCCGCCCACCCTTGGACTGGGCTGGGGCTGGGCGCGGCGTACGATGTGAACGCCGTTGGCCTGCACTTCGACCATACCCACAACATGTTCACCCACGTTGCCGTGGAAATGGGCCTGCCCGGCATGCTGCTGTGGGTGGCCGTGTGGCTGTACACCCTGGCTGAAATTGTCCGGGCACGCGGCACGCTGTTCGGCAAGATCCTGCTGTGCTTCTGGGTTTACTCGACCCTGGCCATGCAGTTCGATGCCGCCAGCCTCACTGGTACGCCGCGTGCAGAGTGGTTCATCAGCTGGCTGCCGGTCGGCCTGGCCATGATGTTGCCTTGGGGGCGTGCCGAAAATGACGCCTGTGGTAAAATTTCCGGTTCAACCTGAACAGCGAGCTCGATGATGGCCGAAACACCGCGAACCGCGGAGCATACCTCCAGCCTGAAGATCTACTTCCGGCTGCTGAGCTACGTGAAACCCTATGCCGGCATTTTCCTGCTGAGCATCGTCGGTTTCGTGATCTTCGCCTCTACCCAGCCGATGCTGGCCGGGATCCTCAAGTATTTCGTCGATGGCCTGAGCAATCCGCAAGCGGTGTTGTTCCCTACCGTGCCTTACCTGCGCGACCTGCAGCTGCTGCAGGCGGTGCCGCTGCTGATCATCCTGATCGCGGCCTGGCAGGGGTTGGGCTCGTTTCTGGGCAACTACTTCCTGGCCAAGGTTTCCTTGTGCCTGGTGCATGACCTGCGTGTCGAGTTGTTCAACAAGTTGCTGGTGTTGCCCAACCGCTACTTCGACAACCACAACTCGGGGCACCTGATTTCGCGCATCACCTTCAACGTGACCATGGTCACCGGCGCTGCGACTGACGCGATCAAGGTCGTGATCCGCGAAGGCCTGACGGTGGTCTTTCTGTTCGCCTACCTGCTGTGGATGAACTGGCACTTGACCTTGGTGATGGTTGCCATCCTGCCGGTGATTGCAGTGATGGTCAGCGTTGCCAGCAAGAAATTCCGCAAGCAGAGCAAGAAGATCCAGGTGGCCATGGGCGACGTGACCCACGTCGCCTCCGAGACCATCCAGGGCTATCGCGTGGTGCGCAGCTTCGGCGGCGAGGCTTACGAACAGCAGCGTTTTGGCCGCGCGAGCCAAAGCAATACCGACAAGCAACTGCGCATGACCAAGACCGGCTCGCTGTATACGCCGATGCTGCAGTTGGTGATCTACACCGCCATGGCGGCCTTGATGTTCCTGGTGCTGTACCTCCGTGGTGACTCGACCGCCGGTGACCTGGTGGCCTACATCACCGCGGCTGGCCTGCTGCCGAAACCGATCCGCCAGCTGTCCGAAGTCAGCTCGACCATCCAGAAGGGCCTCGCCGGCGCAGAAAGCATCTTCGAACAGCTCGACGAAGAGCCCGAGGTAGACACGGGCACCCTTGAGAAGGCGCAGGTAGAAGGCCGTCTGGAAGTGCGTAACCTCAGCTTCACCTACCCCGGCACCGACCGTGAGGTGCTGAGCGATATCAGCTTCGTCGCCGAGCCGGGGCAGATGATTGCCTTGGTAGGCCGCTCCGGCAGCGGCAAGTCGACCCTGGCGGCGTTGATTCCGCGCTTCTATCACCACGACAAAGGGCAGATTCTGCTCGATGGCGAGGAGATCGAGAACTATCGCCTGCGTAATTTGCGTCGCCATGTGTCCCAGGTCACTCAGCACGTCACCTTGTTCAACGACACGGTGGCCAACAACATCGCCTACGGCGACCTGGCCGGTGCACCGCGCGAGGACATCGAGGCGGCGGCTGCCGACGCCTATGCCAAGGAGTTCGTCGACAAGCTGCCGAAGGGCTTCGATACCGAGGTTGGCGAGAACGGCGTGTTGCTGTCCGGCGGCCAGCGCCAGCGCCTGGCGATTGCCCGCGCGTTGCTCAAGGACGCGCCACTGCTGATCCTCGACGAGGCGACCTCGGCGCTGGATACCGAGTCCGAGCGGCATATCCAGGCCGCACTGGATCACGTGATGGAAGGGCGGACCACCTTGGTCATCGCCCACCGCCTGTCGACCATCGAGAAGGCCGACCTGATTCTGGTCATGGACCAGGGCCGCTTAGTAGAGCGCGGTACCCATGCCGAGTTGCTTCAGGCGAATGGCCATTATGCCCGCCTGCATGCGATGGGCCTGGATGAGCCGGCCAAGGCCGATATCACCTGAACCTCGTTGATCGGGGCCTCGCCGGCCCCGATTGTCACCGGAATTTTCATGGGCCCGATCTGGCCATAAAGCCGTCGCTTACCCTGTGCTAATATCCTGCCCCTGTTCATTATTTTCATATGGGTTGCCCATGAAGTTGTCCATGCCGCGTTTCGATCAAGCCCCGGTACTGGTGGTCGGCGATGTCATGCTCGACCGCTACTGGCATGGCGGTACTTCGCGTATCTCGCCTGAAGCGCCAGTCCCGGTGGTCAAGGTCGATCAGATCGAGGATCGCCCCGGCGGCGCGGCCAACGTTGCCTTGAACATCGCCGCCCTGGGCGCACCGGCGTCGCTGATCGGTGTCACCGGCCAGGACGAGGCCGCCGACAGCCTGGCCAACAGCCTGCAAGCTGCGGGCGTGCGCTCGGTGTTCCAACGCATCGCGCACCAGCCGACCATCGTCAAGTTGCGGGTCATGAGCCGCCACCAGCAACTGCTGCGTATCGACTTTGAAGAACCGTTCGCCACCGACCCGCTGTCGTTGGGCGCGGAGGTCGACAGCCTGCTCGATGGCGTCAAGGTGCTGGTGTTGTCCGACTACGGCAAAGGTGCCTTGAAAAACCACCAGAGCCTGATCCAGGCCGCACGCGCCAAGGGCATTCCGGTGTTGGCCGACCCCAAGGGCAAGGATTTTTCCATCTACCGCGGTGCCAGCCTGATTACCCCGAACCTCAGCGAGTTCGAAGCCATCGTCGGCCGTTGCGCCGATGAGGCGGAGCTGGTCGCCAAGGGCCTGCAGCTGCTGCTGGACCTCGACCTGGGCGCCTTGCTGGTCACCCGTGGCGAGCATGGCATGACCCTGCTGCGTACCGGCCAACCTGCATTGCACTTGCCGGCCCGGGCGCGTGAAGTGTTCGATGTGACCGGTGCCGGCGATACCGTGATCTCTACCCTGGCGGCAGCCATCGCGGCTGGTGAAGAACTGCCACACGCGGTTGCCTTGGCCAATCTGGCTGCGGGCATCGTGGTAGGTAAACTGGGCACGGCGGCAATCAGCGCGCCTGAGCTGCGCCGGGCGATCCAGCGCGAAGAAGGTTCCGAGCGCGGTGTGCTGGGCCTGGAGCAACTGTTGCTGGCGATCGATGATGCGCGTGCGCACAACGAGAAAATCGTCTTCACCAACGGCTGCTTCGATATTCTGCATGCCGGCCACGTCACCTACCTGGAGCAGGCGCGGGCCCAGGGCGATCGGCTGATCGTCGCGGTCAACGACGATGCGTCGGTCAGCCGCCTTAAAGGCCCAGGCCGCCCGATCAACAGCGTCGACCGCCGCATGGCGGTACTGGCGGGGCTGGGCGCGGTAGATTGGGTGATCAGCTTCCCGGAAGGTACGCCGGAAAACCTGCTGAGCCAGGTGAAGCCGGATGTGCTGGTCAAAGGCGGCGACTATGGTATCGACCAGGTGGTCGGCGCCGACATCGTCAAGGCCTATGGCGGGACCGTGAAAGTGCTCGGGCTGGTTGAAAACAGCTCGACCACGGCGATTGTCGAGAAGATCCGCAAGCATTGATGTACCTGCGCACTGCGCGGTCCTTGTACCTGCGCAATGCGCGTTTGTTGTACCTGCACAATGCGCGGTCGTTGTACCTGCGCAATGCGCGGTCATTGTAGGAGCAGCCTTGTGCTGCGAAGAGGCCCGTGAAAGCACCATAGATTGAGGGTGATTTCACCGGCCTCTTCGCAGCACAAGGCTGCTCCTACAGGGCGCGCGCGTGAATTTATTTGTTCAGCGACGTCCGCGCCCGCGCTAGCAGCGCCCGTGCCTTGTCGCCAAACCGCTGCAGGTGTGAAGCCCGCCCTGGCTTGGCCTCCACCAAGCCCTGCTGCTTCACCCAATCCCGCCAGCGAATCCGCTCATCGGTGACCACCCAGCCTTCTTGCCGGGCAAAGCTCTCTGCCAAGTAAAGCCCGCGTGTGCTCGCCGGCACCAGCTCGTCCTTTTTCAGCGTATAGAGCTCGGCCAACGGTCGGCCTTCTTCCAATGGCATCAGGTACAGGTCTGGGCGCTTGCGATTCAGCCGGGCCACCAACTGGTCACCTTCCAGGCGTTCGTCGACATGGAACAAGCTGAGCTTTTTGGCGTCCTTGGGCACCTGCAGGCGCATGTCATAGATCAGCTGCAACGAGGCGGTCGGCAGGTGCACGTAAGCCCGTGGCCGCTCCAGCAGCATCAGCTTGCCGCAATGCACCGGCCGTGCCGCGCCAGACTCCGGCGTCAGCACAAAAGGCAGCGCTTCGCGGTAGTGCAGTGCGGCGGCGTAGGGCGCCGGTAGCCAGGTATCGTTGAAACGCCCGCCCAGCCAGCCTTCCGGCGTTTCCAGCAAACACTCCTCGGCCACTTCCTGGACGGCGGTGTGCAGCGGCAAGTTGAGCTCTTGAGCGGGGACGTAGCCTGAAATCAGCTTCAGCACCACGTCGCCACGGTCCTGGCGCCGCTGGCGCACCAGTACCCAGTAATCACGGTTTTGCCAATGCAGGGTCAGGCGTACCGAAACGCCCAGGTTGGCCAGCTCGGCCACGAAACGCTGTGTGTCGGGCAACTGGATGGCCCTGCGCCGCTGTTGGGTCTGGGCGAAGTTCAGCGGCATGCCGATGCTCTGGTAGACCAGGCCTTCGGCAGTTGCCTCGACATGCAGCGGCAGTGTCTTGAAGTTGCTCGGGTTCTTGCGGATCAGCGTACGCGGCACGAGGTTCCTCCTCCTGTCGGACGCCCGCGAGGGCGGCTCAATGCTGGCCCAGAATTCGGGCCACGGTGGCCACGTTATGGGCCAGGTGCAAGGGATTGATGGTGCCGACGATAGCACTGCTGACCCCCGGGTGGGAGAACAGCAGCTCGAAACTGGCCTGCACCGGGTCAACCCCAGGCGCCAGGCAGATGTGCCCGCTGGCCAAGGCTTTTTTAACCAGAATCGCCTTGCCGTGCTCGGCAGCGTAGTCCAGCACTGGGCGTTCTGCCTGCTCGTTCAGGTTGTAGGTGACCATGGCGCAGTCGCCCTGTTCCAGGGCTTTGAGGCCGCCAGCGACGGTCTTGCCGGACAGCCCGTAGCCGAGGATCTTGCCTTCCTGCTTGAGGGCGGCCAGTGTCTGGTAGACCTCTTGCTGTTCGAGGATGGCCAAGTCATTGCCGTCGGAATGCACCAATACCAGTTCGATGTGGTCGGTTTCCAGCAGGCGCAGGCTGCGTTCGACCGAGCGGCGGGTATGGGCGGCGCTGAAGTCGAAGTGGGAGAGCCCGTTGTCGAATTCTTCGCCGACCTTGCTGACGATCACCCACTCATCACGCTGGCCGCGCAGCAGCGGGCCAAGGCGCTCTTCGCTGCGGCCATAGGCCGGGGCGGTGTCGATCAGGTTGATACCCAGTTCGCGCGCCTGGGCCAGCAGCATGCGGGCCTCGTCATCGCCGGGGATGGTGAAACCGGTCGGGTACTTCACGCCTTGGTCGCGGCCCAACTTGACCGTGCCCAGGCCCAGGGGCGAAACCGTGAGGCCGGTGCTGCCCAGGGGGCGATGGAAATCGTGCAGGGTCGGCAGGCTCATGGCAGCAATTGCTCCCAAGCAGGTACGCCCAGCGCAGGGCGTGGCAGGCCAGAGAGATCGGCTTGGGCACTGGGGCGTATGCCATCGCGCTCAAGCTTGGCGATTACCCGGTCGCTGAAGTCCGGGGCCAGCGCCAACTTGGTCGGCCAGCCCACCAGCAGGCGTTGCTGGTCGGCAATAAACGCGTTGTCCGGGCGTACCAGGCCCGACTGTGCCGGTTCGGCGCGGTCGACGCGCAGGGTGGCCCAGCGAATCTGGCTTTGGTCGACCCACGGCAGCAGGTTGCCGATTTCCTTTTGCGCTGCGGCAATCTGCGCGGCAGGCTCACGCGCCACGCCATCGGCCTCGGCCAGGTCGCCGCCGAGGTACCAGACCCACTGGCCATCCGCCGCCGGGTGGGTGGTGATGGTGACCCGTGGCTTGGGCCCACCGCCCAGGCAGTGTGCATACAGTGGCTTGAGGTTCGGCCCCTTGGCCATGACCATGTGCAACGGGCGACGTTGCATGGCCGGCTGGCTCAGGCCCAAGGCGTGCAGCACGTCTTCGGTGCCGGCGCCGGCGCTGAGCACGATACGTTGCGCACGGATTTCACGGTCGTCCACGCGCAGGCCAACCAGCTCGTCGCCATCACGCAGGGGTTCGATGCGTTCGCCGGCGAGCAGGCTGTCGCCGGCCAGTTCGGCCAGGTTGGCCAGCAGGCTGGGCACGTCGATGACCAGCTCGGCCAGGCGATAGACCTTGCCCTTGAAGTCGCGGTCCTGCAGGGCAGGTGGCAGTTGCTCACCCTTGACCTGATCGACGCGGCCGCGTACGGCCTTGCTGGCAAAGAAGCTGGTGAGGTTGCCGGCCAAGGTGCCGGGGGACCAGAGGTAGTGCGCGTCGGACAGCAGGCGGGTCTTGCCCAGCGGCAGCTCGCCATCGCCCGCCAAGGCCTCGCGCCAGCGTCGCGGCATGTCGGCGATCGCTTCCGAGGCGCCGGTCAGGGCGCCGTGCAGGGCGTACTTGGTGCCGCCGTGGATGATGCCCTGGGACTTGATGGTCTGCTCGCCACCCAGGCTGGCGCGTTCCACCAGCACGGTCGAATAGCCCTGGCGGCGCAACCGGGCATTGAGCCAGAGGCCTGCGACCCCGGCGCCGACGATCAGCACGTCAGTGGAAATGGCGGTTGGCATGGCGGTACCTCGAAGACTGGGACAGCTGGCAAGTATACAGGCTATACCTGAGACGGCCCTATCGCCGGCAAGCCGGCTCCCACAGGTACGGCGTTGAGTCAGAGGCCAATGCTACCCCGGTGGGAGCCGGCTTGCCGGCGATGAGGCCAATTCAGGTTGCATCAATGCCCGGCAGTTTTCGAAAACAGCTGAATCACAACCACCCCGCCAACGATCATCGCCATGCCCAGCATTGCGGGCACATCCAGCTTCTGCCCGTAGATCACCAGCGCTGCCACGCTGATCAGCACAATCCCCAGCCCCGACCAGATGGCATAAGCGATACCCACCGGAATGCTGCGCACCACCAGGGTCAGCATCCAGAAGGCAATGCCATAACCGACCACCATCAACAGCAATGGCAACGGCGTGCTCAGGCCCTTCACTGCTTTCATGGAGGCAGTGGCGATGACTTCGGCGCAGATGGCAATAGCGAGGTAGGTGTAGGCGTTCATGGCAATTCTCCGGTGACTGGTCGGGCATTCTAGACGCCGCCTGGATGCGGTAAAGTCATTACCTATCACCATGGGAGATAGGTTGATGGCGGAACACTGGAACCTCGACCAACTGCGCACCTTCGTCCGCGTCGTCGAGCTGCGCTCGTTCTCCGCGGTTGCCCGTGAGCAGCGCAAGGCGCAGTCGGCAATCAGCACTGCAATCGCCATGCTTGAAGCCGACCTGGGCGTGACCCTGTTCGACCGCAGCAGCGGCCGCCAGCCTAAGCTGACCGAAAACGGTACCGCGCTGTTGGAGGACGCCCGCGAGCTGCTGCGCCAATGCGAGCGCCTCGACGGCCGTGCCCTGGCCCTGATGCGTGGGCAGGAAGCCCTGCTGCGTGTCGCCCAGGACGAGGCCATGCCCTATCAACCGGTGATCGACAGCCTCGATGAACTGGCCAGCCGCTACCCGTACCTGGAAGTGCAACTGGCCAGCGGCGCCCAGGGCGATGTGGCGCGCAAGTTGGTGGAGCGGCGTGCCGACCTTGGCCTGTTCTTTCATCACGAAAGCATGCCGGCATCGCTGGAGCGTCGTGCCTTGGGCAGTGTGGAAATGGTCACGGTGTGCGCGGTCGGCCATCCACTGGCGCAGCAGGCCAAGGTCAACCGCCAGCAGTTGGCGCGCCATCGCCAGCTATTGATCACCCCGCAACAGAGTGGCTACCCCGGCGGCGAGGCGATCAGCCCGCAGATCTGGCGTGCCGACAGCTTCTACGCCATGGCCGAGCTGCTGATGCGTGGCCTGGGCTGGGCGTGGTTGCCCCGGCACGTGGTGCAGTACCCCACTTACCAGGCGCACATGGTCGAGCTCGCCAGCGAGTGGCGGCCACCGGCACTGGTCGTAGAACTGGCTTGGCGCCGTGACGAGCCATTGGGGCCTGCCGCGCAATGGCTGGCCGAGCGCTTTGCGGTGCACCTGCGCGCGATCGGGTAAACTTCGCCGCCATGAACAGAACTCTTTATACCTTGCTGTTTCACCTGGGCCTGCCGCTGGTTGCGCTGCGCCTGTTCCTGCGGGCGCGCAAGGCACCGGCCTACGGCCAGCGCATCGGCGAGCGCTTTGCCTTCGGCCTGCCGCCCATGCGCCAGGGCGGCATTTGGGTGCATGCGGTGTCGGTGGGCGAAAGCATTGCCGCCGCGCCCATGGTGCGGGCGCTGCTGAAGGCCTACCCAGGCCTGCCGATCACGCTTACCTGCATGACCCCGACCGGGTCGGAGCGCATTCGTGCGATGTTCGCCGATGAACCGCGTGTGCAGCATTGCTACCTGCCCTACGACCTGCCGTGGGCGGCCGGGCGTTTTCTCGACCATGTGCAGCCGAAGCTGGGCATCATCATGGAAACCGAACTGTGGCCTAACCACATTCACCAGTGTGCCACGCGTGGCATCCCGGTGGCGCTGGCCAATGCGCGGTTGTCCGAGCGCTCGGCCCGTGGATATGGGCGTTTTGCCACGTTGACCCGGCCGATGCTCGCCGAGATGAACCTGATCGCGGTACAGACCGAAACCGAAGCGCAGCGCTTTCGCGACCTGGGCGCGCGCCCTGAATGCGTGCAGGTGACCGGTTCGATCAAGTTCGACCTGAAGGTCGATGACCAGTTGCTGCCGCGCGCCAAGGCGCTGCGCGAGCAATGGGGCGCCAGCCAGCGCCCGGTATGGATTGCCGCCAGCACCCATGAAGGTGAAGACGCGCTGATCCTGCAGGCACATCAGAAGCTGCTGCAGGTGCACGGCGATGCGCTGCTGATCCTGGTGCCACGCCACCCCGAGCGGTTCGATGCAGTGCATGCCCAGTGCAGCGAACAGTTCACCACCGTGCGCCGCTCTGCCGGCACCCCGGTCGATGACCAGGCCCGCGTGCTGCTTGGCGATACCATGGGCGAGTTGCTGTTCCTCTACGCCCTGGCCGACATCGCCTTCGTCGGCGGCAGCCTGGTCGCCACTGGCGGCCACAACCCGCTCGAGCCCGCAGCACTGGCTTTGCCGGTGATCATGGGGCCGCATGTGTTCAACTTCCTGGAGATCAGCGCGATGCTGAAGGACGCCGGGGCGTTGCAGCAGATCGAAGATGCCGACGGGCTGGCCGAGGCGGTGCGGCGGTTGATCGAGTTGCCGCAGGATCGTCAGCGCATGGGCGAGGCGGGCATGGCGGTGATGCGGGCAAACCAGGGCGCCTTGCAGCGGTTGCTGGATGGTCTTGGTGCGATTATCCGCTGAGATAGGCGATTGCTTCTTCGCGGGTAAACCCGCTCCCACAGGGTTGGTGCTTTCCTTGCGAGCTGCACGAAACCTGTGGGAGCGGGTTTACCCGCGAATGGCGCGACATCTATCTCAGGGCCTGCGCTCGAAGTTCTTCGCCGCCGCCGCCGCCAGGTCCGGTGGCAGGAAGTCCTTGTCCGGGTTGTAGTCCGGCTTCAGGTAGCGCCCGAGGTCTTGCAGGTCTTGCGGGCTCAGGGTTCCCGCCGCCTGCTTCAGGCTCAGGTTGTCGAGAATGTAGTCATAGCGGCTGTTGTTGTAATCACGCACCGAGGTGTACAGCTGGCGCTGGGCGTCGAGCACGTCGACGATGTTGCGGGTACCGACCTGGTAGCCGATTTCGGTGGCTTCGAGCGCGCTCTGGTTGGAAATGATCGACTGTTTGCGTGCCTGCACCTGTTCCACATCGGTGTTCACCGCGCGGTGCAGGTTGCGGGTGTTTTCCACCACCTGGCGGCGCAGGCTTTCGCGCTGTTGCTCGCTCTGGCTCAGGCGCTGGTAGGCCTCGCGCACTTGCGAGCTGGTCAGGCCGCCACTGTAGATCGGGATGTTCAGTTGCAGACCGATACTGGTCTGTTCCACATCGCTGCCATAACGCACGTTTGGCTGCGCGGGCGAGTTGGTAAAGCCCAAGCTGTCGTTATCGCCTTTCTGGTATTTGGCGACCGCATCCACGGTTGGGGCATGGCCGGCCTTGCGCTGGCGCAGGGTTTCTTCGGCGGCATCGACGGCGTAGTTGGTCGCCAGCAGGTTGAGGTTCTGGCGGGCAGCGGTTTCTACCCAGGACTTGGCGTCATTGGGCGTAGGCACCTGGATCGGCAAGGTGTGGACCACACCCTGGATCGACGAGTACTCGCGGTTGGTCAACGTCACCAGCGCCTCGAAGGCATCCTGCACCTGGCGTTCGGCGATGATCCGGTTGGCCCGGGCCGTGTCGTAGCTGGCCTGGGACTGCAAGACGTCGGTCTTGTCGGAAAGGCCCACGTCGAAACGTTCGTTGGACTGATCGAGCTGGCGCTTGAAGGCGGATTCCTCGGCCTTGGTCGCGGCCAGGTTGTCCTGGGCCCGGAGCACCGCAAAGTAGTTTTGCGCGGTTTGCAGAATCAGGTTCTGCTCAGTGGCAGACAATTCCAGCGCCGCCTGTTCGTTGACCGCCTCGGCCGCCTGCAACTGGAACCAGCGGTCGGCACGGAACACCGGCTGCGCCAGGGTGGCGCTCCAGGAGTTGCCGCTGCGGTTGGCGGTGAGGGACGGCTCGTCGAGCTTGGTGCGGGTGTTCATCATCTCGGCACCCGCCGACAGGTTCGGCAGCAGGCCGGCGCGGGCCTGTGGGACGACTTCGCGGCGGGCGCCATAATCGGCGCGGGCTGCCGCAAGATCGGCGTTGTTGTCGACCGCTTCCTGGTAGACGCTGACCAGGTCGGTTTTAACCGTCATGGGCATTTCTGCTGCCCAGGCCATTCCGTTGGACGCACAAGACACGGCTATCGCCAGTGAGAGTTTGCGCAGCATAGAGGCAATCCTTGTACGAAATATAATTACTGAACTGTTGAGTATCGAGCGATGGGCCAGTGTAGTGCCATGCGCCCCCGGCAACAATCGCCCAGTGCGCCTTTCATCATCACCCGTATTTACCCGCTTGGCTTTGCCGACCACTCCAGTCTAGACTGCGCATGTTCTTGTCGGGGTGCCTTGAAGCAAAGGCTGAGATCGCAAAGTTGCGGATCCCGTTGAACCTGATCAGGTTAGCGCCTGCGTAGGGAACAAGATTGCTCGCCTTCCCGGGGAGCCTCTTGTGCCAGGTCCGGGAATGTCTCAGCTGCAAGCAGCTTACGGCACCCCCATGTATCCGGCACTGCACACCCGTAAAGGGGTGCGTCCGCGTCTTTCAGGTTCTCCCCGACATTCCATCCGCTAGGAAGCTGTCTGGAGAGCCCGTGATGAGCAAACAAGAAAAAACGATCAACCTCAGCGAATCGGCACAAGTCGATCAGCAGTCCGTGCAACCGTTCCCCCGTTCGCGCAAGGTCTATGTCGAAGGCTCCCGCCCGGACATCCGCGTGCCCATGCGCGAAATCAGCCTGCACGACACCCCTACCGATTTCGGCGGCGAGACCAACGCCCCGGTGCTGGTCTACGACACTTCCGGCCCCTACACCGACCCTAACGTCATCATCGACGTGCGCAAAGGCCTGGCCGACGTGCGTTCGGCCTGGATCGACGCGCGTGGCGACACCGAGCGCCTGGGCGGCTTGAGTTCCGACTTCGGCCAACAGCGCCTGAACGATGCAGAGCTGGCCAAGCTGCGCTTCAACCACGTGCGCAACCCGCGCCGCGCCAAGGCGGGCGTCAACGTCTCGCAGATGCACTATGCCCGCCAGGGCATCATCACCGCCGAGATGGAATACGTTGCCATCCGCGAGAACATGAAGCTGCAGGAAGCCCGCGCCGCCGGCCTGCTTGACCAGCAGCACGCGGGCCACAGCTTCGGCGCCAACATCCCGAAAGAAATCACCCCCGAGTTCGTCCGCGAAGAAATCGCCCGCGGCCGCGCGATCATCCCGGCCAACATCAACCACACCGAGTTGGAGCCGATGATCATCGGCCGCAACTTCCTGGTGAAGATCAACGGCAACATCGGCAACAGCGCCCTGGGCTCCTCGATCGAGGAAGAAGTGGCCAAGCTGACCTGGGGGATTCGCTGGGGTTCGGACACGGTCATGGACCTGTCCACCGGCAAGCACATTCACGAAACCCGCGAGTGGATCATCCGTAACTCGCCCGTGCCGATCGGTACCGTGCCGATCTACCAGGCCCTGGAAAAAGTCGGCGGTGTCGCTGAAGACCTGACCTGGGAGCTGTTCCGCGACACCCTGATCGAGCAGGCCGAGCAGGGCGTGGACTACTTCACCATCCACGCCGGTGTGCTGCTGCGCTATGTGCCGCTGACCGCCAAGCGCGTTACCGGCATCGTCAGCCGGGGCGGTTCGATCATGGCCAAGTGGTGCCTGGCGCATCACCAGGAAAACTTCCTGTACACCCACTTCGACGAAATCTGCGAAATCATGAAGGCCTACGACGTCAGCTTCTCGCTGGGCGACGGCCTGCGTCCGGGCTCGATTGCCGACGCCAACGATGCTGCGCAGTTCGGTGAGCTGGAAACCCTCGGCGAGCTGACCAAGATCGCCTGGAAGCACGATGTGCAGTGCATGATCGAAGGTCCGGGCCACGTGCCGATGCAGTTGATCAAGGAGAACATGGACAAGCAGCTCGAATGCTGCGACGAGGCGCCGTTCTACACCCTTGGCCCGCTGACCACCGACATTGCGCCGGGTTACGACCACATCACCTCCGGTATCGGCGCGGCGATGATCGGCTGGTTCGGGTGCGCCATGCTGTGCTACGTGACGCCCAAGGAACACCTGGGCCTGCCGAACAAGGATGACGTCAAGACCGGCATCATCACCTACAAGATCGCCGCCCATGCCGCCGACCTTGCCAAAGGCCACCCGGGCGCGCAGATTCGTGACAACGCCTTGTCCAAGGCGCGTTTCGAGTTCCGCTGGGAAGACCAGTTCAACCTTGGCCTCGACCCGGACACCGCCCGCGCGTACCACGACGAAACCTTGCCTAAGGAATCGGCCAAGGTCGCGCACTTCTGCTCGATGTGTGGGCCGAAGTTCTGCTCGATGAAAATCACCCAGGAAGTGCGTGAGTACGCCGCCAAGATCGAAGCCGTGGACGTGACGGTTGAAGAAGGCATGCGCGAGCAGGCCGAGCGGTTCCGCCAGGAAGGCAGCCAGTTGTACAAAAAAGTGTAAGGCAATCCGTCACCACCGTGGGAGCGGGCTTGCCCCGCGAAAGCGTCAGCTGGGCCAGCGCGATTGGCAGGCCAGACGCCTTCGCGGGGCAAGCCCGCTCCCACCGTTGGATGCCTGTTCATCCCAATCTTTGCGGCGATCACAACAATGACCACCCCCAGCCATTTTTCCCCGGACCACCCGGTCCCCACCAGCCAACGCATCTTCGGCTTCGGCGACCTGTTCTCTCTGTGGTTCTCCCTCGGCATCGGCTTGATGGTGCTGCAGGTCGGCGCCATGCTCGCCCCAGGCATGGGCCTTGCCAGCGCGGTGCTGGCCATCGCCCTTGGCACCGGTGTGGGCGTGCTGTTACTCGGGGCGGCTGGCGTCATCGGCAGCGACACCGGCCTGTCGGCCATGGGCACCCTGCGGCTCAGCCTGGGCAGCCATGGTGCCCGCTTGCCAGCAGTGCTCAACCTGCTGCAGCTGGTGGGTTGGGGGGCGTTCGAGATCATTGTCATGCGCGACGCGGCCAGCCTGCTCGGCGCGCGTACTTTTGGTGAAGGCAGTGCGTGGAACAGCCCTATGCTCTGGACCCTGTGCTTCGGCGCCCTGGCGACCCTGCTTGCAGTCAGCGGGCCGCTGGCGTTCGTGCGCAAGGTGTTGCGCACGTGGGGCATCTGGGTGCTGTTGGGCGCGTGCCTGTGGCTGACCTGGAACCTGTTCGCCAAAGCCGACCTGGCCGACCTGTGGCAACGCGCCGGTGACGGCTCGATGTCGCTGGCCGTCGGCTTCGACATCGTCATCGCCATGCCGCTGTCGTGGTTGCCGCTGATCGCCGACTACTCGCGGTTCGCCCGCAGCGGCAAGCGTGTGTTCGGCGGTACCGTGCTGGGCTACTTCATCGGCAATACCTGGCTGATGAGCCTGGGCGTCGCCTACACCCTGGCCTTTGCCCCCAGCGGCGAAGCCAATGCCTTGCTGCTGGCCCTGGCAGGTGCTGGGCTGGGTATCCCGTTGCTGTTGATTCTGCTGGACGAGTCGGAAAAAGCCTTTGCCGACATCCATTCGGCCGCCGTTTCCACCGGCGTGCTGGTACGCCTGAAAGTCGAGCACCTGGCGCTGGCCATTGGTGTGCTGTGCACCCTGATCGCGCTGTTCGCGCCACTGGCCCAGTACGAAAACTTCTTGCTGCTGATCGGTTCGGTATTTGCGCCGCTGTTCGGCGTGGTGCTGATGGACCACTACGTGATCCGTCACCGCCGCCTGCCGTCACAGGTCGATGGCTTGCATTGGCAGGCGTTGCTGGCCTGGGCCGTGGGTGTGGCGGCTTATCACCTGATTGCCGCGCAAGCACCGGACCTGGGCGCAACCCTGCCGGCGCTAGTGCTGGCAGGTGTGCTGCATGCGCTACTGAGCTTCAGCCGCGGCCGGGAAACAGCTCGGGCTTGATCACGCCGTTCAGGCGCGGGTAGGGGATCTTCAGCTCGACGTGGCCCATGGAGTAGGGCGCGATGGCATAGACCTCATACTTGACCACCACCGCGCCGTACGTCAGGGCGATGTGCGGCGACCGCTTGAAGGGCCAGGTCTTGACGAAGTCGGCGTCCTTGTCCATGCCGACGCTGATCATCCACGCGCGGTGCGACTCTTCGACGGTTTTCCAGAAGGTCTCTTCCTGGCCGGGCACCAGCATGTCCTGCAGGGTCAGTACCTTGTCCAGCTTGCGCGAATAGTTGATGAAGCCGCGCCCTGGCATGCCATGGGCGCCACCGCTGTCCAGGTAGCTGGACAGTTCGATGATCACCAGCCCGTCATGCTGTTCGCGTACCTTGGCTTGCAAGTAGCTGCTGTTGCGCTTGTCGGCGCTGGCCAGGTACTGCTGCTCATACGCCTGCAGGGTGGTTGGCGCGGCGCCGTGTTGGTTGTCTTCGGTCAGCTGCAGCAGGCGCTGTTCGACGATGGCGTCGAGCTTGGGCTGGGCCGGGAAGTGAAGGGTGTCGATGTTCACCAGCGGGCAGTCGCTTTCGCTGCAGCCGGGTTTGACGTGCTCCCAGGCGTCACGCTTTACCTCGAGCGGGGCCCGGTAGTTGGGCGTGAACAGGCTCTGGCAGGCACCCAGGGCCAGTGCCAGCACAGCCACGGAAGTCAGTTTGACAAGTGTCATGATGATCCTTGCAGAACAGGGAAAAGTCGGCCTTTGACCGTCGGCGCGACCGTCAGTTCGCCACTAAGCTAACAGACAGAAGGCGCGCTGTCCCGACTGCGCGAACGGTTGCCGGAAAGGGGTGAAACGCGCCAAAGTGCGGAGTAGGATGGCGCGATGCAGTATTTGAGGCCATGAGGATTTCCATGTCAGACGCGTTGAATTCAGTGCCCAAGGGCTTCGAGATCATCGAGCGGGCCAATTGCTTCCAGGGCTTTTATAAGCTCGACAAGCTTCGCCTGCGCCATGAACTGTTCGCCGGGGGCATGGGCCGCGAGATCAGCCGCGAACTGTTCGTGCGCCACGATGCGGTTTGTGTATTGCCCTACGATCCACTGCGTGACGAGGTGGTGCTGATCGAGCAGTTTCGTGTCGGTGCGCTCGACAAGGTCGCCAACCCTTGGCTGATCGAGATGGTCGCCGGGCTGATCGACAAGGACGAGCAACCTGAAGAGGTCGCACACCGCGAGGCCGAAGAAGAGGCTGGGCTTACGTTCAGCGCTTTGTGGCCAATGACCCGCTACTTCCCATCGCCCGGTGGCAGTGACGAATTCGTCCACCTGTTCCTGGGGCGCTGCACCAGCGAAGGCGCGGGCGGCCTGCATGGCCTGGAAGAAGAGGGCGAAGACATTCGCGTGCGCGTGTGGTCGTTCGAGGATGCCTTGCAGGCCGTGCGTGATGGCCGTATCTGCAACGCCGCGACGATCATTGGCCTGCAATGGCTGGCGCTTAACAGAGACGAAGTTCGAGGTATGTGGAAGTGAACCTGCTGCGCGAGCGATATCGGGTTGACCTGGTCGGGCTGCAAGCAGCCTGCGAGGCCAATTACGCCCGGCTGATGCGTTTGTTACCAGACATGCGCACTACCCAGAGCTCGCGTCGCATCGGCATGACCCAGGGCGACCAGATGCTCGGTGTGCTGGTGCTCGATGTGGTGCTGGCCTGCCCTTATACCACCACCCTGCACGTGCGCCAGGAGCACAGCTTGCCGTGGCTGCCGGTGCCGCACCTTGAGGTGCAGGTGTACCACGATGCACGCATGGCCGAGGTGGTCAGCGCCGAGCATGCCCGGCGCTTGCGCAGCATTTACCCTTATCCGAATGCGGGTATGCACCAGCCGGACGAAAAAGCGCAGCTCAACCTGTTCCTCGGCGAATGGCTGAGCCACTGCCTGGCCTGCGGTCATGAACTGGCAAGTGTTCGCTGAAATGTGATGTGCGTCGGTTTCGGGTGTTTGCTCGCAACCGTTGCGCAGCCATAATTCGTGCTGAATCCGTTCGAGGAGACGGCCGTTGCCGCACCTAGACCCAACCCACCCCGTGCATGTGGTGCAACTTACCGATGCCCACCTGTTCGCCGACCCGGCCGGCACCCTGCTTGGCCTGAACACCCGTGACAGCCTGCGCCATGTGGTCGCCCAAGTGCGCCGCGAGCAGTTGCACATCGATTTGCTGCTGTGCACCGGCGATCTGTCCCAAGATGCCAGCGTGGCCTCCTATGAGGCGTTCCGTGAGCTGACCGCACCGTTTGCCGTGCCCACTCGCTGGTTGCCGGGTAACCATGACGAGGCGCAGGTAATGGCGCAGGTGGCGCCGGAGCTGGTGCAGGCGGTAACCGACATTGGCGCATGGCGCGTTGTCATGCTCAACACGGCCGTGCACGGTGCTACCCACGGTTTTCTGGAAGACGACCAACTGGCCGCGCTGGAATCTGCCTTGAAACAGGCCGGTGAGCGCCATTGCCTGGTGTGCTTCCACCATCAGCCGGTGGACATCGGCTGCGCCTGGATCGCGCCCATCGGGCTGCGCAATGCCCAGGCATTGTTCGCCATCGTTGAACGTTATCCACAGGTGCGGGCGTTGCTCTGGGGGCATATCCACCAGACGTGGGATGAACTGCGCGAGGGGTTGCGCTTGATGGCCACGCCGTCGACCTGCATTCAGTTCGCGGCGCAAAGCGAGGACTTCAAGGTGAGCGAAGAGCAGCCTGGCTATCGCTGGTTGCGCTTGCATGCCGACGGGCGGTTGGAGAGCGGCGTGGAGCGGGCACGGGACTTCGAGGTGAAACTGGACTTCGACAGCCCGGGGTATTGAGGTTCAGGCAATACATCTTCCTTGTAGGAGCAGCCTTGTGCTGCGAAGAGGCCAGCTACAAAAACGCCGATCTTGATTTCTTGCCACCGGCCTCTTCGCAGCACAAGGCTGCTCCTACACGGAAAGCGCCCCTTGAATGCCCGGAAGTGCCTGAAGAAAGTGTTGCGAAATCCCCCTCACTGCGTCAAAACCCGGCGAACGCGCTACACTGCGCGTCCCTGCGCCCGCAACAAGGGCGCGAAGCCGCAGATTCCGGGGGCAGCATGTCGGGTTCCATCCTCTATATCCATGGCTTCAACAGCTCGCCGCTGTCCAAGAAGGCGCGCCAGCTCGAGGCAGTCATGCAGCAGTTGGGCTTGTCCGACCAATTGCGTGTGCCGGCGTTGCACCATCACCCACGCCAGGCCATCGCCCAATTGCAGGGCGCCATCGCCGAACTGGGTGCGCCCTTGCTGGTCGGCAGTTCGCTCGGCGGCTACTATGCCACCTATCTGGCAGAGCGCCACGGCCTCAAGGCCTTGCTGATCAACCCAGCGGTGGCACCCCACCGGTTGTTCGATGGCTACCTGGGCACCCAGCGCAACCTCTACACCGATGAGGCCTGGGAGCTGACCCACGATCACGTGCAGGCCCTGGCCGAGCTGGAAGTGCCAGCCCCCGAGGATGCCAACCGCTACCAAGTGTGGTTGCAGACCGCTGACGAAACCTTGGATTATCGCCACGCCGAGCGCTATTACCGAGCGTGCGCATTGCGCATCCAGGCCGGTGGCGACCACAGCTTCCAGGGCTTTGTCGAGCGCCTGCCGGCACTGCTGGCCTTTGCCGGGATTGCCCCGGGCGCTTATGCGGCGCTCGACTTTTCCGTGCTCTGAGCTTTGTACCCAGCACTTTTGCATTCACCTGACTGACGACGAGACCCCATGGCCAATCCCAGCGCTAGCGCCTATAACGCAGACGCCATCGAAGTCCTCTCGGGCCTTGATCCGGTCCGCAAGCGACCGGGCATGTACACCGACACCAGCCGACCGAACCACTTGGCCCAGGAAGTCATCGACAACAGTGTCGACGAAGCCCTGGCCGGTCACGCCCGTTCGGTGCAGGTCATCCTTCACGCCGACCACTCGCTGGAAGTCAGCGACGATGGCCGCGGCATGCCGGTGGACATCCACCCCGAAGAAGGCGTGTCCGGGGTCGAGCTGATCCTGACCAAGCTGCACGCCGGCGGCAAGTTCTCCAACAAGAACTACCAGTTCTCCGGGGGCCTGCACGGCGTGGGTATTTCGGTGGTCAACGCCCTGTCGACCCAGGTGCGCGTGCGCGTCAAGCGTGACGGCAACGAGTACCAGATGACCTTCGCCGATGGCTTCAAGGCCAGCGAACTGGAAGTGGTGGGCTCGGTCGGCAAGCGCAACACCGGCACCAGCGTGTACTTCAGCCCCGACCCGAAGTACTTCGATTCGCCAAAATTCTCCATCAGCCGCCTCAAGCACGTGCTCAAGGCCAAGGCCGTGCTGTGCCCGGGCCTGCTGGTCAGCTTCGAGGACAAAGGCAGCGGCGAGAAGGTCGAGTGGCACTACGAGGATGGCCTGCGTTCCTACCTGGTCGACTCGGTCAGCGAGTACCTGCGCCTGCCCGACGAGCCGTTCTGCGGCAGCCTGGCCGGTAACAAGGAGGCCGTGGACTGGGCCTTGCTGTGGCTGCCTGAAGGCGGCGACAGCGTTCAGGAAAGCTACGTCAACCTGATCCCCACCGCCCAGGGCGGCACCCATGTCAACGGCCTGCGCCAAGGCCTGCTGGATGCCATGCGCGAGTTCTGCGAGTTCCGCAACTTGCTGCCCCGCGGGGTCAAGCTGGCGCCTGAAGACGTCTGGGAACGCATCACTTTCGTGCTGTCGATGAAGATGCAGGAGCCACAGTTCTCCGGGCAGACCAAAGAGCGCCTGTCGTCCCGTGAGGCGGCCGCCTTCGTTTCCGGCGTGGTCAAGGACGCATTCAGCCTGTGGCTCAACGCCCACCCCGAGCTGGGCATGCAACTGGCTGAGCTGGCCATCAGCAACGCCGGCCGTCGTCTCAAGGCCAGCAAGAAGGTCGAACGCAAGCGCATCACCCAAGGCCCGGCGCTGCCGGGCAAACTGGCGGATTGCGCAGGCCAGGACCCGATGCGCGCCGAGCTGTTCCTGGTCGAGGGTGACTCTGCCGGTGGTTCGGCCAAGCAGGCGCGAGACAAAGAGTTCCAGGCGATCCTGCCGCTACGCGGGAAAATCCTCAACACCTGGGAAGTGGACGGTGGCGAAGTCCTGGCCAGCCAGGAAGTGCACAACATTGCTGTGGCCATCGGCGTCGACCCGGGGGCTGCCGACCTCTCGCAGCTGCGCTACGGCAAAATCTGCATTCTCGCCGACGCCGACTCCGACGGCTTGCACATTGCCACGTTGCTGTGCGCACTGTTCGTGCAGCATTTCCGCCCACTGGTGGAGGCCGGCCATGTCTACGTGGCCATGCCGCCGCTGTACCGCATCGACCTCGGCAAGGAAATTTACTACGCCCTGGACGAAGCCGAGCGCGACGGCATCCTCGATCGCCTGGTGGCCGAGAAGAAGCGCGGCAAGCCGCAAGTCACGCGATTCAAGGGGCTGGGTGAAATGAACCCGCCACAGCTGCGTGAAACCACCATGGACCCGAACACCCGGCGCCTGGTGCAGCTGACGCTGGACGATGTGCAGGCCACCTGCGAGCTGATGGACAAGTTGCTGGCCAAGAAGCGCGCCGGCGACCGCAAGAGCTGGCTGGAAACCAAAGGTAACCTTGCCGAGGTCATGGTTTGATTCGGCTGTTTCTCGCCGCTTGCCTTGCCCTGGTTGCCTTGCCGAGTGTGGCGGGCGACTGGCCGCAATTGAAGATGACTGCCGAATACCCCATCGAGGGTATGCGCGGCGGCAACTTGTCTGGGCTGGTGCAGTGCCGGGGTGCGTTGTGGGGTGTATCCGACCGTGACGATGACCGGGTCTATCGCTTCGATCAGCAAAACGCGGTGTGGCGTGCACAACCGCTGACCTTCACCCCGCCGCCCGTACCCGAGAGCGGCTTGCCGTGGGGGCTGAAGTCGCGCAACTGGGCGGCGTCCTATGTGCGCGGTGGCGAGCTGGATTTCGAAGGCATCACCTGTGACCAGGCCGGTAGCCTCTATCTGGTCAGCGAGGCGCATGCTGGCGTGTTGCGCATCCCGCTCAAGGGTGAGCCGGACTGGCTGAAAATCGACCCGGCCATGGTTCGGCAGGCGCGGGCCAGTGGCATGCTGCTTAACTTCAATGCCTTGTTCGAAGGCTTGGCGATCAACCCGGCGGGTGACCGCATCTGGCTGGCCGCCGAGCGCGAGCGCCGGGGGTTGGTGGCGATCGAGCGTCAGCAGTCGGTGTGGACCTGCGGGCGCAGTTGCGTGCTGCTGAGCGAAGCTGGTGTCGAGATGCAGCCGCCGCAGATGCCCAACCCACGGGCGCTGTCGCGTGATTTTGCCGACCTGGCCTGGTTCGAGGGCAAGCTGTACACCCTTGAGCGTAACGCCTACCGCATTTGTCGCCGCGACGCAGACAGCGGCGTGGTCGAGCGTTGCTGGTCGTTCGCCGCCGATGCGTTGGTGGAATCGCGCCGGTACGATCAGCCGTACGGCCTGGCAGAAGCCCTGGTCATCGATGCCAAAGGCGCCTGGATTGGCCTGGACAACAACAATGGCGTGCGCGCCGATGGCGAGGCACGCCCGATCGTCTGGCGCTTCGACGCGCCCGCCGGCGGCTGGAGCGCCAAGCCATGAGCCAGGCTCCGGGCAAGCGTGCCGGCAAGCTACTGATGATCGTCGCCTGGGCGGCGGCGTTGTTCCTTGCCACGCGTTATTTTGGCCAATGGGAAGACAGCCAGCGCAACCCTAATGCCCAGGTGCAGTCTTCACGTGGCGAAGGCTTTATCGAGGTGCGCCTGCTGAGCAATGGCCAGGGGCACTTCGTGGTGGATGGCGCGATCAATGGCCAGGCAGTGCATTTCATGCTCGACACCGGGGCGACCGACGTGGCGATACCTGAGGCATTGGCCCACACGCTGGCGCTTGCGCGCGGCAGCCCGGTGCTGCTCAGTACCGCAAACGGCCGCACCGAAGGCTACCGCACGCGGCTGAATACCCTGCAGCTGGGTGATATCCGCCTGCAGGACGTGCGAGCCACCGTGGTGCCAGGCCTGGACGGGCAGACCGTGCTGCTCGGCATGAGCGCCCTGAAACAACTTGAATTTACCCAGCGCGGCGGCACCATGCTGCTGCGCCAGAACCTGAAATGACGAGGCCCGCATGAGCGACTCACTGGAACTCAGCCTCGACGGCGTCGAACGCCGCTCGCTGGCGGACTTCACCGAACAGGCCTACCTCAACTACTCCATGTACGTGATCATGGACCGGGCCCTGCCGCACATCGGCGACGGCCTGAAGCCGGTGCAGCGACGCATCGTCTACGCCATGAGCGAGTTGGGGCTCGATGCCGATGCCAAGCACAAGAAGTCGGCGCGTACCGTCGGCGACGTGCTCGGCAAGTTCCACCCCCACGGCGACTCGGCCTGCTACGAAGCCATGGTGTTGATGGCGCAGCCGTTCAGCTACCGCTACACCCTGGTCGATGGCCAGGGCAACTGGGGTGCGCCGGACGACCCGAAGTCGTTCGCCGCCATGCGTTATACCGAAGCACGGCTGTCACGCTACGCCGAAGTGCTGCTCAACGAAGTGGGCCAAGGCACCGTGGACTGGGTGCCGAACTTCGACGGTACCCTGCAGGAGCCAGCGGTATTGCCAGCGCGCCTGCCCAACATCCTGCTCAACGGCACCACCGGTATCGCCGTGGGCATGGCCACCGACGTGCCGCCGCACAACCTGCGTGAAGTGGCCAGTGCCTGCGTCCGTTTGCTCGACGAGCCCAAGGCCACGATCGAGCAGCTGTGCGAGCACATCCAGGGCCCGGACTACCCGACCGAAGCAGAGATCATCACCCCGCGCGCCGAGATCCTGAAGATCTACGAAACCGGCCGCGGCTCGATCCGCATGCGCGCCGTTTATCGTGTCGAAGATGGCGATGTGGTGGTCACCGCACTGCCGCACCAGGTCTCCGGGGCCAAGGTACTGGAGCAGATCGCCGCCCAGATGCAGGCCAAGAAGCTGCCGATGGTGGCCGACCTGCGTGACGAGTCGGACCACGAGAACCCATGCCGCATCGTCATCATCCCGCGCTCCAACCGGGTGGATGCCGACGAACTGATGCAGCATTTGTTCGCCACCACCGACCTGGAAAGCAGCTACCGGGTCAACGTCAACATCATCGGCCTCGACGGCCGGCCGCAGCTGAAGAACCTGCGCGCCCTGTTGCTGGAATGGCTGGAGTTCCGTACCACTACCGTCCGTCGCCGGCTGCAACACCGTCTGGACAAGGTTGAGCGTCGCCTGCACTTGCTTGAGGGCTTGTTGACGGCCTTCCTCAACCTGGATGAAGTGATTCACATCATCCGCACCGAGGAGCATCCCAAGCAGGCGTTGATCGACCGCTTCCAACTGACCGAGATCCAGGCCGACTACATCCTCGAGACCCGCCTGCGGCAGCTGGCGCGCCTTGAAGAAATGAAGATTCGCGGCGAGCAGGACGAACTGCTCAAAGAGCAGGCCAAGCTGCTGGCCTTGCTCGGCAGCGACGCCAAGCTGCGCAAGCTGGTGCGCACCGAGCTGATCAAGGACGCCGAAACCTATGGCGATGACCGCCGTTCGCCAATCGTCGAGCGTGCCGAGGCCAAGGCGCTGTCGGAAAACGAGCTGATGCCGACCGAACCGGTCACCGTCGTGCTGTCGGAAAAGGGCTGGGTGCGTTGCGCCAAGGGCCACGACATCGATGCCACCGGCCTCTCGTACAAGGCGGGCGATGGCTTCAAGGCCGCCGCTGCCGGGCGCTCCAACCAGTTTGCCGTGCTGATCGACTCTACGGGCCGCAGCTATTCGGTGGCCGCGCATACCCTGCCGTCGGCGCGGGGGCAAGGCGAGCCGCTGACCGGCCGCCTGACACCGCCACCTGGGGCAACCTTCGAGTGTGTGCTGTTGCCTGACGATGACGCCCTGTATGTGGTGGCGTCGGACGCCGGCTACGGGTTCGTGGTCAAGGGTGAAGACCTGCAGGCCAAGAACAAGGCCGGCAAGGGCCTGCTCAGCCTGCCCAACGGGGCAAAAGTGATGACGCCACGCCCGGTGGCCAACCGCGAGCAGGATTGGCTGGCGGCGGTGACCACCGAGGGCCGGCTGCTGGTGTTCAAGGTCAGCGACTTGCCGCAACTGGGTAAAGGCAAGGGCAACAAGATCATCGGCGTGCCCGGTGATCGGGTGGCCAGCCGTGAAGAATTTGTCACCGACCTGGCGGTGATGGCCGAAGGGGCGACCCTTGTATTGCAAGCCGGCAAGCGTACGCTATCTCTGAAAGCGGACGACCTGGAGCACTACAAGGGCGAACGGGGCCGGCGCGGCAGCAAGCTGCCACGCGGCTTCCAGCGTGTCGATGGGTTGCAGGTGGAAGGTCCGGCGTAACCCGGTGAAATGTCTGGAACGGCAATTTCAGCGCCGTTCCAGGCAGAAATGCTGGAGTCGGACAGCTATTTCGCGGATGATATGGCCCCTGCGGTGCCGGCGTAGCCGTGTGCCCGATTGAATCTACATGAGTATCACTGCGGTCTGCCTGGGGCGACCGCCTGGATGGGATGATGAAACTTCTGCGCCTTCCATTTGCGCTGTTGATGACGGGCCTTTTGGGGCTGGGCGGATGCAGCATGCATCAGCCGGTTGCCTTGTACCAGCTCGACAGCGGTGATCCTGGCCAGCCGTCGCAAAGCGCGGGCATGGCCGTGGTGCTCGGCCCGGTGTCGGTTGCCGATTACCTGCAACGCGAGACGTTCCTGCAGCGTCAGGCCGATGGCAGCCTGAGTTCGGCGACCGACGGTCGTTGGGCGGGCAGCCTCTCGTCGGACATTGACCAGTTGCTGGTTCGCCAGCTGGCCTGGCGCCTGGACAGCCAGCGCGTGGTCCTGGCACCGGCAACCGCTGGCTTCAGCCCGGACGTGCAAGTCTTGCTGTCGATTACCCGCCTGGATTCTGGCAAGGACCAGCCGGCGATTCTCGATGCCCAATGGCGTCTGCTCGACCGTCGTGGCCATGTGCGCGACAACCGCATCGTTCACCTCGAGCAGCAGCACGAGGGTAGCGAGGCGTCGCAGGTGCAGGCGCAAGGGCAATTGCTGCAAAAGCTGGCTGAACAATTGAGCACGGCGGTCAAACCGTTGGCCAATCAGCCTGCCATTGCCGAAGAGGCGCCGAAAAAGCCAGCTGCACCGGTACAGGTGAAGAAGGCGCCGGAGAAATCCAAGATCCCGATGGCTTCGCCGATCCGTACCGATATGGAAGTCTATCGGTTCTGATGGTTCCGCCAGATACGAAAAAGCCCGCACATGTGCGGGCTTTTTCGTATCTGCTACGTGACCTCTGTAGGAGCAGCCTTGCGCTGCGAAGAGGCCAGGGCTGGCAATGCATCTCTGTTGCTAGGGCCGGCCTCTTCGCAGCACAAGGCTGCTCCTACAACTGGCCTCTTCGCAGCACAAGGCTGGTCCTACAACTGGCCCCTTCGCAGCACAAGGCTGCTCGTACAATCAGGCTCGGCGCTCGTGCATCCGCGCCAGTTGCCGTTCCAGCATCGACGGGTAAGGCTCCATCAGCCGCTCCACGCAGCACGCGCCTTCTGGGCTGGCAATCGGGCGGATCCGCGCGCGCTGACGAATCAGTGCGTCGTCGCTGATCTGACGCTCCACCAGCAACAGGTTGCGGCTGTGCTGCGACAGCGCCAGGGCATCCTGGGCTTTTTCAGCCATCAGCAGGTCGACCAGCTCCAGCCCGTGCAGGTCGTTACCCAGGGCCAGGCCCAGCTGCAGTTGCAGGGTAATGCCGCTGTCCGCGACTTCGATCTGCAAGGCATGGCCCAGTGCGCGCAGCAGCTCGCCACAGCAGATCGCATTGGTCAGGTAGTCCTCGCCACAGTCGCGGCTGTGGAACAGCACCAGAGTACTGCCGTCGTTGAGCGTGTGAGTTTCGCCCTCATACAGTGAGGCGGCATGCTCCAGGCAGTCGCGGTAGCGCTCCAGCAACTCGGTCAGGCGCGTGCGCGGCAGGCGGCGCAATTGCTCTTGCGAGCCGAGCTGCACGGCCAGCACTGCACTGTTTTGCGGCTCGTCAGACTCGAACGGCACCGCCTTCGGGGCGCTGTCCTCGTTGTCGAGCAACCCGGCGAAGGCTTCATCGTCCTCGTCGTCTGCCTGGGCGACAACCTTGGCGCGCGGGGCAGCCTTGGGGGCCGGTGGGGCTTCGTGCAGGTGCTCGAAAGTGTCTTCGTCGTCCTCGTCTTCTGGCTCTGGCTCTGGTGGCGGCGGCGGGGCCAGGCGAGTGTGCAACTGGCGGGCGATGTCACCGATCTCGTCCTGACGGTCGGTGGCCGGGGTGTAGGGGTGCGGGTCGCGCAGCCAGACACGCAGTTGCAGCAGCGGCAGGGTGATATGGCGGGCCTGGCGCAGGCTCAAGCTCAGTGCCAGGGCCAGCAGGATGGCGGCGAGGATGCCCATGCTCTGAAGGCTGATCAACATCGGCTGCTGGAACTGGCCCATGTCCAGGCTGATGCGCAGCTGCCCGGCGGTGACGTCCTGGAAGGTGATCTTGGTCTGGTACAGGCCTTCGGCCTCGCCCAGCAGGCTGTTGCGCGGGCGCTGGCCAGCTTCGGCGAGGATGCGGTTGTCCACGCTGTAGATCGCCGCATGGGCCACCAATGGGTTTTTCACCAGGTTACCCAGCAGCACGTTGAGGCTGAGGATGTCGTTGGACACCAACAGCTCCGTGGCCGACGTGGCCGTCTGCGTGGTCAGGCTCTGGCCGAGCGCATCCGCCTGCTCGTGCATGGCCTGCTTGAACTGCAGGCCCATCACGCAGGCATAGATGACCAGCGCCAGCGCCACCAGGAAAATGTTGGTGAAGGCGATGCGCAGCGCCAGAGGGACGCGACGTTGACTCAGGGCACGATAGATCATCAGGAAGAAGTTGTCTGGCTTGACGGGGGTGGGCCGGTTCACAGAGCTCGGCTCTTAATGGCATAAAAGTGAGGGGCAGTATAGCGACCCCGGTTTTTTCGGCAAAGTATCGTTCGCGCCCGATGGTCACGGAAAATCGGTAGAATGCGCATTTTTCATCGAAGTCGGAGTCCGGTCTTGCGCGAAATCGTCCTGATCAACATCACAGGTGAAGACCGTCCCGGTCTCACCGCGGCCATCACCGGCGTCCTGCTGCAGGGTGGTGTGAACATCCTCGACATCGGCCTGGCGGTCATGCACGGCACCTTGTCGTTCGGCATTCTGGTCGATATCCCGGACAACGAAGTGGCCACCAACCTGCTGCAAAGCGTGCAGGCCAAGGCCCATGAGCTCAATCTGCAGGCACGTTACACGCCGATTTCCGAGGCCGATTACCAGCATTGGGCCGATGGCCACGGTGAGGCGCGTCATATCGTCACCCTGCTCAGCCGCAAGATCACCCCAGAGCAGCTGCAACGGGTCAGCGCGGTCATCAGCCAGTACGGCCTGACCATCGAGCGCATCGAGCGCCTGTCTGCCCGGGTGGGCCTGGATGCCGACACCGAGAAGGGCAAGGCGGCCGTCGAGATTTCCGTGCGCGGCGAGCCGAGCGATGCCCAGGCCTTGCGTGCAGACTTCTTTGCCCTGGCCGAAGCGCTGAGCATCGACATCGCCTTCCAGAAGGACGACCTGTTCCGTCGCAACCGCCGCCTGGCGGTGTTCGACATGGACTCGACGCTGATCGAGGCCGAGGTCATCGACGAACTGGCCAAGGCTGCCGGCGTCGGCGAGCAAGTGGCTGCGATCACCGAGCGGGCCATGCGCGGCGAGCTGGACTTCCGCGCCAGCTTCAAAGAGCGCATGGCGTTGCTCAAGGGCCTGGACGTGGGCGTGCTGGATGAGATCGGTGCCTCGCTGCGCCTGACCGAAGGTGCCGAGAACCTGTTCGCCGAGCTCAAGCGCCTGGGCTACAAGACTGCGATCCTGTCGGGTGGCTTTACGTATTTCGCCCGTCAGGTGCAGGCGCGCCTGGGCATCGATTACGTGTTCGCCAACGAGCTGGAAGTGGTCGACGGCAAGGTGACTGGCGTGGCTGTCGAGCCTATCGTCGATGCGCAGCGCAAGGCTGAGCTGCTGCAGCAGTTGGCCCGCGAAGAGGGCTTGCAACTGGACCAGACCATCGCCGTGGGTGATGGCGCCAATGACCTGCCGATGCTGTCGCTGGCGGGCCTGGGCGTGGCGTTCCGTGCCAAGCCGCTGGTACGTCAATCGGCCAAGCAGGCGATTTCGACCCTGGGGCTGGACGGTGTGCTGTACCTGCTGGGGCTGCGAGACCGCGACGCGCGCGGCTGATTCGAGATTTTGGGGCTGCTTTGCAGCCCTGATCTCTGTAGGAGCAGCCTTGCGCTGCGAAGAGGCCGGTGAAGCGGCGAAGATTTAGTTGTTTTCGCTGGCCTCTTCGCAGCACAAGGCTGCGTCTACAGGGGCATGTGTACCTGCTGGCCTCAGGCTTCGGCAGGCGCTGCCAGTAGCTGCCCCATGCGCACGGCCGAACCGGCGCCCAGGCTTTCTGCCCACTTCACCTGCTCTGGCCCGAACAGCACGATGGCGGTCGAACCCAGTTTGAAGCGGCCCAGTTCGGCGCCTTTTTCCAAGTGGATCGGCGCGCGGCTGCCTTCGTCGTAACGGAAGGTCTTCAGCTCACGCTTGGGCGGGGTTACCAAGCCGGCCCAGACCGTCTCGATCGAGGCGACGATCATCGCACCCACCAGCACCACGGCCATCGGCCCACGCTCGGTGTCGAACAGGCACACCACACGCTCGTTACGGGCAAACAGCTCGGGGACGTTTTCTGCAGTGGTCTGGTTCACCGAGAACAGGCGGCCCGGCACATACACCATCTCGCGCAGGGTGCCGGCCAGCGGCATGTGCACACGGTGGTAGTCCTTCGGCGACAGGTAGATGGTGGCAAACTCACCGCCCATGAACGGCGCAGCCATGGCTGGATCGCCGCCCAGCAGCTCTTGCGCGCTGAAGCTGTGGCCCTTGGCCTGGAAGATGCGGCCGTGTTCGATCGGGCCAAGCTGGCTGACCGCGCCGTCGGCCGGGCACAGGATGGCACCGGGCGTTTCGTCCAGCGGACGGGCGCCGGGCTTCAGGGCACGGGTAAAGAAGGCGTTGAAGTGTTCGTAAGCGCTCAGGTCTTCGACCAGGGCCTCGGACATGTTCACCTGGTAGCGCTTGGCAAACCAGGCGGTGAAGGCATTTTTGAACCAGCGTGCACGGCACTCGGCAATGCAGCCGGCCAGCCGCGACAGCAGGTGGTGCGGCAGCAGGTACTGGCTGATGATGAACAAACGGGATTTCATGCAGGTTCCTTAGACTTCTACAGGCGTGTCCGGGTGGTTGCCCCATTCGCTCCACGAGCCGGCGTAGGCCTTGACGCGTGGGTAGCCGAGGGATTTGGCCACCAGGTAGGTGAAACCGGAGCGGCGGTGGGTCTGGCAGTGGGTGATCACTTCCTTGTCGGGGGTGATGCCCAGCTTTTCGAGGACGTCGGCGATGTCCTGGCGGATGCGCAGGTGGTCATTGAGGTCCATGCCGGCAGTCCACTCGAAGTTGATCGCGCCGGGAATATGACCGCCTTTGGCCGCCAGAACCTTCTCGCCGCTGTATTCCTGCGGGCCGCGGGCGTCCCAGATGACCAGGTCATCGGCGCCCAGGCGGCTTTGCAGGTATTCGCGGGTGGCGGTTGGCTCGCCATGCACGTGCAAGCGTACGGGCGTGTTGGCCGGTGCCGGTACGTCGGTCACCAGCGTGTCGGCCGGCCATGCCTGGATACCACCATTGAGGTAGTGGTAAGCCTTGTGGCCGATCACGTCGAGCAACCAGATGAAGCGCCCGGCCCAGCCGCCGCCTTCATCGTCATACACCACATAGACGGCGTCGTCGCGGTGGCCGAGTTCGCTGAACAGTTTTTCCAGATCGCCCAAGGCCGGCAGCAGGCCGGGTGCAGGAGGCTGGCCCAGCTGGGTGCGCTTGCCTTCGACAAAGCGTGCGCCGGGGATATGGCCGCTGACATAGCGGTTGGCGCTGCTCAGGTCGACCAGGATCAGCTGTGGCGAATCCAGGCGCGGCAGCAGGTCTGCGGCTTCGATCACCAGGGGCAGGCCGGAAAAGTCAGTCATCCACGGTCTCCAGTGTGGAAAGAGGGGAGATTGTAGCGCAAGGCTCAGCCCTTGCGGTTGGCAAACACCGACAGCGCGCGCTCGATGCATTGCGCGGTTTTACCAAAGGCTTGCACGCTGATATCGGCCAATGGCCGGCAGCCCTGGTCGGCCACCATCAGCATCAGCACCTGATCGTTTACTGCCAGCGAGCGCAGCAGCACGTGCTCGCTGCGGAACAGGGCACGCAGCGGGGCGGGCAGCAGGGCCGAGAACTGGCTGTGGTTTTCCGGGGTGATGCGTAACTGTCCGGCCTGGGCCATCAGCTTTTGCAGCAGTTTGTTTTGCGACACCTGCAGGGCCAGGGCTCCGGCCTCTTTGGGCAAGCCGGCGGCCTGTTGCACGCGCAGGTAGTCGCTGGCCTTGTCCAGGCTCAGCAGCAGGATGCGTTGCATGCCGCAGGCCAGCAGGGCTTCGCGGGCCTGGGTGGCCAGGTGCACGGTATTGGTGAACGGGCTGGGCTGGGCCAACAGGTCCTGGCACAGCTTGCGCCAGCGCGCCAGGTCGTCGCTATTGGGCGGTGGTGGGGCCAGCATGTCCGGGTGCGGGCGGCGCTGGTGCCAGGGCCAGATCAGTGCTTCCGCCGGGTGGAACAGGGCATGCCTGGCGTGGCGGCGGGCGCTGGCCGCGGCCTGCTGGTGCACTTGCTGCTGCACGTCTTCCAGCGAGGTTTGCAGGTAGAGCGCAGTCAGCAGCTGCCAACGCAGCAGGTGCGGGTTGTCCCAGCCCACCTGCGCCGCCAGCGCAAGGTTGTTGGCCAGCAGCACGGTGTTAGCCGGCTGGTTGAACCAGCGGCGCAGGCCCGGCTCGGCATCCAGGCGGTGTTGCTGGCTGAGCAGGTCTTCGTCGCGGGCGATGCTCAGCACCTGGGCCAGTTGTTCGCGTTCTTCCAGCAGTAAGCGGTAACCCTGGGTTACCCACTGCGGCAGGCGCCAGTACTCCGCCATGGTCCGGCACAGCGCCATGATGCGCACGCCAAACAGCTCTTCTTCTACCTGGGCGGCGTCCTCGCCCTTGTGGATAACCCGCAGCTCCCAGGTGTCGAGCAGCTTGGGGTAGGCCAGTGCCAGCGGCCACAGGGGTGACAGGAACAGCAGGCTGCCCCAGTGAATTTCCTGCCACAGCCGTGCCAGTCGGCTGGCGAACAGGCCGCTGGCCTGCTGCGAAGCGTGCTGGCTGATCAGCTGGAACTGGCTGAGCACTGGCGGGATTTCTTCGACGGGCACGGAGGGCAGGCGCTTGAGCAACTGCTCGGTGCGGGCCAGGCCCAGCCGGTTAAGGGCGACTTCCAGGCTCTCGGCAGGCTCGGCCTGGCTGGCGTTGGTCGGGTGATTGGCCTCACGCAGCACGGAAAGCACCAATGCCGGGCTGTCCTGCATCAGTTCGGCGATGTCGCGCAGCGAGCGGCGGCTGTCGTTGATGGCAGCGATTACCCGGTCGTGACTGTGCTTCGGCACGGGGATGCGGACACTCTCCAGCAGCTTTACCCAAGCCTCTAACGTACGCGGCGGCTGAGCGGGTACCTTGGTTTCAATTGGCATTTTGACATCAGTCCGAACTGGCTTTTCGCTTTGAGTGGCTATAGTCTGGCGCAGTTCTGCCGATAAGTAGAAGAAGAGTTTTAAAGCTCCCAGTCTCATACCCCGACCACGACAGCAAGTGCTTTGAACCTATGGCTAAAATTATCGGCATCATCGTCGTATTCGCGAGCGTGCTCGGCGGATACGTGCTCTCCCACGGCAAGATTGCGGCGCTGATCCAGCCGTTCGAAGTACTGATCATCGGCGGTGCGGCCTTCGGTGCATTCTTGCAGGCCAACCCTGGCCACATGACCATGCACGTCATCAAGAAGTCGATGAAGATGTTCGGCTCGCGCTTCTCCCATGCCTTCTACCTGGAAGTGCTGGGCTTGGTGTACGAGATCCTCAACAAGAGCCGTCGTGAAGGCATGATGGCCATCGAGAGTGATATCGAGGACGCCGCAGCCAGCCCGATCTTCGCCAAGTACCCCACCGTGCTGGCGGATGAGCGCATGACGGCGTTCGTCTGCGACTACTTGCGCATCATGTCCACCGGCAACATGGCCCCGCACGAGCTCGAAGGCTTGTTCGACATGGAGCTGCTGAGCATGAAGGAAGAGCTTGAACACCCCTCCCATGCGGTGACCGGCATTGCCGACGGCATGCCCGGCTTCGGTATCGTTGCGGCGGTACTGGGTATCGTGGTGACCATGGCCTCGCTCGGCGACGGCGACCAGGCGGCTATCGGCATGCACGTCGGTGCGGCGTTGGTCGGTACGTTCTTCGGTATCTTGGCGGCCTATGGCTTCTTCGGCCCCTTGGCCAAGTGCCTGGAGCACGATGCCAAGGAAGAGCTCAACCTTTATGAGTCGATCAAGGCCTCGCTGGTCGCGTCGGCCTCGGGCATGCCGCCGTCCCTGGCTGTGGAATTCGGGCGCAAGGTGCTCTACCCGAAACACCGCCCAAGTTTTGCCGAGCTGGAACAAGCGGTTCGCGGTCGCTGAGTCATGGAAAACAATCAGCCGATCATCATCAAGCGCGTCAAGCGCTTCGGCGGCGGCCATCATGGCGGCGCCTGGAAAATCGCCTTTGCCGACTTCGCCACGGCGATGATGGCGTTTTTCCTGGTGCTGTGGCTGTTATCCACAGCCACCCCCGAGCAGAAAATCGCCATTGCCGGTTACTTCCAGGACCCGATCGGCTTCTCCGAGAGTGGCACGCCCTACGTGATCGACCTGGGCGGCTCGCCCGAGATGGCGCCGGAAAAGACCATCAACCCTGAGGTGAAGACCGAGCCGACGCAGGAGTCCACGGTTCAGCTGAACAAGGACCAGGTCGAGACCATGGCCGAACAGGTCGAGCGCGAGCGCCTTGAGCTGTTGTTGCAGGAACTGCAGAACAAGGTCGAAGAAAACCCGCAACTGCAGAAGTTCAAGGACCAGATCCTGTTCGAGATCACCCAGGACGGCTTGCGTATCCAGATCATGGATGCCGAGAACCGGCCGATGTTCGACCTCGGCAGTGCGCGTTTGCAGCCGTATTTCGAAGACATCCTGCTGGCCATGGCCGACACCATCAAGGCGGTGCCGAACAAGATCAGCGTCAGCGGCCACACCGATGCCAAGCCGTTCGCCGGCACTGGTGAGTTCGGCAACTGGGAGTTGTCGGCCAACCGTGCCAACGCGGCGCGGCGTGCGTTGGTTGCCGGTGGCTATCCGGATGGGCAAGTGGCCCGGGTGGTGGGTTATGCGTCGTCGTCGTTGTTCGACCGGAAGAACCCGTTCAACCCGGTCAACCGGCGTATCGACATCATCGTGCTGACCAAGAAGGCCCAGCGTGATATCGAAGGTGAGCAGGCCGCGCCCGAAACGCCGCCAGCCCAGCCAGCACCGCCTGCCGGCGCCGCGCCGGGGGCTTCTTCGGCCCCTGCTGTACCGGGTGCTGAGCAAGCGCCGATGCAGCCACGCGAGCTGCGCCAGAAGCTGAACATCTTCGAAGATGGCACGCTGAAGATGGACGAAGCCAAGGAGCAGTAAGTGACTGGGGCCGCTCTGCGGCCCATCGCTGGCAAGCCAGCTCCCACCCGAACTATGTAGCCTCCAAGTCAAGCGCCGCACCTGTGGGCGCTGGCTTGCCAGCGATGAGGCCGGAACAAGCACCGCAAGACAGCTGCTCCCACAGGGGCTGTGTGAAGCTCAGGCCCACACCCAATCTGTGGGAGCCGGCTTGCCGGCGATGGGGCGCGTAGCGGCCCCAATGCATTCAGAACCCCCGGCGGATCTTGGCCTTGAGGTCGGCATGAAAGTAGTCGGCATTATCCCGGTCAGCCCCCAATCCTCGCCCTGGCGGCAATGACATGGCCCGCTCGAACGTGCGCTCATCGTGATACGCACGCACGAACAGGTCGATGTGCGGGCGCTCGCGCATGATCGGCCATCTGCCTAGGCACTCAGGCAGTGTGCCTGGCACTTTGCAATAGAAACTCACCCGGCGGCAGCCCATTGCCGCGGCCCCCAGCAGCCAGGCAGTCCACCATTGTTCACCGACGCTGGCCGGCAACACGCCGACCCAATGGGTGGCATCGCTCATCTGCTGGCAGAAACTGCCATAGAGGTCATCGCGGGTCTGACCATCGCTGTCGTACTGCACCAGCTGGGTGGGGATGCCTTCGAGCAGCAGGCGCTCATTGAGGATGAACGCGTCGAGCCGCTCTTCGTGGCGGTAGCTGATAAGAACCGGCATGGCGGTTGCCCTCCCTGATAGAAGCCATGACCATCAGCGAAAGCAGGAGAAGGGGCAATAGATGACGCTAAAACCGGAGCGGTCTTACGCGCTCCGGTAATATTTCCTACAAATCAGGCGGGTTAGTAGCTGTCTTCCGGCAGGCTGGCGATGATCGAGCGGTAGCTGTTCATGCGTTGCTGTTTGATCCGGCCTTCGTCCAGCGCCTTGAGCAGCGCACAGCCCGGCTCGCGGTCATGCTTGCAGTCGCGGAAGCGGCAGGTGCCGAACAGGTCGCGGAACTCGATGAAGCCCCCTTCCACGTCATCGCGGCTGACATGGCCCAAGCCGAATTCGCGAATACCCGGCGAGTCGATCAAGTCGCCGCCGTTGGGGAAGTGGTACAGGCGCGCGGTGGTGGTGGTGTGCGTGCCTTGGCCCGACCATTCGGACAGGTCACCGACGCGGGTGTCGGCAGCGGGCAGCAGGCTGTTGACCAGCGACGACTTGCCCACACCCGATTGGCCGACGAACACGCTGATGTGCCCGTCCAGCATCTGCTGCAGGCGTTGCATGCCGTCACCCTGGTGGGCCGAAACCTCCAGCAGCGGGTAGCCGAGGTCGCGGTAGACCTCGAGTAGCGCCTGCAACGCCGGGGCGTTCTCGTCGTTGATCAGGTCGGCCTTGTTCAGCAGCAGCAGCGGGCGGATGCCGGCGTGTTCGGCGGCTACCAGATAGCGGTCGATCAGGTTCGGGTGGGGCTCGGGGGCTGGCGCGAAGACGATCACGATCAGGTCGACGTTGGCCGCCACCGGCTTGAGCTGGCCGTGGTTGTTTGGCCGGCACAGCTCGGTGCTGCGTGGCATCTGCGCGACGATAACGCCGATGCCCTGGTTGCCCGCCCGCCAGACCACGCGGTCGCCGGTGACCAGCGCAGGCAGGTTGGCCCGCAGGTGGCAGCGGAAGATCTGCCCAGCTACGTCGCCGTCCTGGGCCTCGACTTCGACCTGCACGCCAAAGTGCGCGATCACCAGGCCCAGTTGCTCTGGCCCAAGGTCGCCGCCTTCCAGCTCTTGCAGCGTGTGCTGCTCGCGTTTGGCGGCGCGAGCGGCGCGCTCGTTCTGGATTTTTTCGATACGCCAGTTTTGGCGACGATTGAGCTGGCGTTTGGCCATGAAGATTCCGTGCTGGGACAGATTGAAAACGGCAGGCAGTTTAGCACGCCGGGCGCTCGACCATTCTGCTTACCTTTGCACCGCGCGCCGCACATGCGCCCGCCGCACTCGCTAGGCTACTATGACGGCCTATACGAGGAGCCCCTGCATGCAAAACCCACAGAACCTGATCTGGATCGACCTGGAAATGACCGGCCTGGATCCGGACAGCGACGTCATCATCGAGATGGCCACGATTGTCACCGACAGCGATCTGAACACCCTGGCCGAAGGCCCGGTGATCGCCATTCACCACAGTGACGAAGTGCTGGCGCGCATGGACGAATGGAATACCCGTACCCACGGCGGCTCGGGCCTGACCCAGCGCGTGCGCGAGAGCAAGGTCAGCATGGCCGAGGCCGAGGCCCAGACCATCGCCTTCCTCGAGCAATGGGTGCCCAAGGGCAAGTCGCCGATCTGCGGCAACAGCATCTGCCAGGACCGCCGGTTCCTGTATCGCCACATGCGCAACCTGGAAAACTACTTCCACTACCGCAACCTCGACGTCTCGACCCTTAAAGAGCTGGCCGCACGCTGGGCGCCGAATGTGCGCGACAGTTTCAAGAAGGGCGGCACCCACCTGGCGCTGGACGATATCCGCGAGTCGATTGCCGAACTGCGCCATTACCGCGAGCACTTCATCAAGGTGTGAAGCGTGAGGGCGCAGATATTGTGTCTGTGCCCTCTTTTGGTGCCCTGGGCAACTGGTTAGACTGCGCGCCTTTCTCGCACGGACTCGCACCATGTTGTTGATGCTCTACCTCATAGCCATCACCGCTGAAGCCATGACCGGCGCGTTGTCTGCCGGCCGCCGCGGCATGGACTGGTTCGGCGTGGTGCTGATTGCCTGTGTCACGGCCCTGGGTGGCGGCTCGGTGCGCGACGTGCTGCTCGGGCATTACCCGCTGACCTGGGTCAAGCACCCTGAGTACCTGGTGCTGACCAGTTGCGCGGCACTGCTGACGATTTTCATCGCCCCCATGATGCGCCGCTTGCGCTCGATGTTCCTGGTGCTAGACGCCCTGGGGTTGGTGGCCTTTACCTTGATCGGTTGCATGACGGCGCTGGAGATGGGGCAGGGCATGCTGGTGGCGTCAATCAGCGGCGTGATCACCGGGGTATTTGGGGGGATCTTGCGCGATATCTTCTGTAACGACATCCCGCTGGTGTTCCGTCGCGAACTGTATGCCAGTGTGTCGTTCGCGGCGGCGTGGTTCTATCTAGGTTGTGTGCACTTCCAGTTGCCAGCGGAGCAGGCCATGTTGCTGACCTTGTTCGGCGGGTTTCTGCTGCGCTTGCTGGCGATACGGTTCCACTGGGAAATGCCCAAGTTCCACTACAACGACCAGCAATAGAGCCGCCTTCAGGTGCGACGCGGTCACTGTGGGAGCGGGTTTACCCGCGAAGCAGGCACCGCGATGTAGGGCACCGGCTCCGCCGGTGTTCGCGGGTGAACCCGCTCCCACAGGGATGGCGTGGCTACTGGATACCGTGCCGTTCCAGCGCCCACTCCACATGCTCGCGCACCAGTGCCGAGGCATCCTCGCGCCGTGCCTTCAGGGCCTCGATCACCGGGATCGTCGAAGGCGCATTGCCCAACCCCACGGCCAGGTTACGCAACCAGCGCTCATAACCCGCGCGCCGCAATGGCCCGCCTTCGGTCTTGCGCAGGAAGGTCTTCTCGTCCCACAAGAACATCTCGGCCAACTCGGCATTTTCCAACCCATGGCGCGGCTGGAAGTCATGCTCCTGCGTGGGCCGGGCAAAGCGGTTCCACGGGCAGACGATCTGGCAGTCGTCGCAACCAAACACCCGGTTGCCCATCATCGAGCGCAACTCGACGGGGATCGCCCCCTTGAGTTCGATGGTCAGGTAGGAAATACAGCGTCGGGCATCCAGCACATAAGGCCCGACGAAGGCTTTGGTCGGGCAGATGTCCAGGCACGCCTCGCAACGCCCGCAGTGCTCGCTGGTGTGCGCGTCGTCCACCGGCAATGGCAGGTCGACGAACAGCTCGGCCAAAAAGAAGTAGCTGCCGGCCTTGCGGTTGAGCAGCAGGGTGTTCTTGCCGATCCAGCCCAACCCGGCTTGCTCGGCAATCGCCTTTTCCAGCACCGGGGCGCTGTCGACGAAGGCCCGGTAGCCGAACGGGCCGATGGCTTCCTGGATGCGATCGGCCAGGTGCTGCACGCGCTTGCGCACCAGCTTGTGGTAGTCGCGGCCAAGGGCGTAACGCGACACGTAGGCCTTTTCCGGCTGGGCCAGGCGTTGCGCCATCTGCGTGTCGCCGGGCAAGTAATCCATGCGCAGCGAGACCACCCTTACCGTGCCGGGGATCAACTGGTCGGGGTGTGCGCGTTTGCCATCGTGAGCGGCCAGGTATTCCATCTCGCCCTGATAGCCGGCTTCTAGCCAGCGCTGCAGGTGCTTTTCGTGCTCGCCAAGGTCCACCCCGGCGATGCCGACATGGGCAAAACCGAGTTCTTGGCCCCAGATCTTGATGGATTGGGCCAGGGCGGCGAGGTCAAGTGTGCAAGCGGACATGGATGGGCAGGCAATACGGGCTCAGGTGCGTATAATTCTGCCAGACATTGGAGCCTTTGACCCCATGCCCCAGACCAAACAACCCGCGCATGCCCCGCAACTGCTCAGCAGCGTGACCGTCGCGCACCTGCCGGCGAGGCCTGCGCATGCCCATAAAAGTGACTTCGGCCATGTGCTGGTGGTTGGCGGCGACCTCGGTACGGGCGGTGCGGTGCTACTGAGTGCCGAAGCCGCGCTGCGCTGTGGTGCCGGGTTGGTCAGCGTGGCGACGCGTCCTGAACATGTCGGCGCATGCCTGGCCCGCCTGGCGGAAGCCATGTGCCTGGGCGTGAGTTCGGCCAATCAGCTGATGGGCGTGCTGGAGCGTGCCTCGGTGCTGGTGGTCGGCCCGGGGTTGGGGCAGGCGGCGTGGGGCCGTAGCCTGTTGTCGGCAGTGGCCAACGCTGAGCAACCGCAGGTCTGGGATGCCGATGCCTTGAACCTGCTGGCGCGCACGCCCCTGGCCCTGCCCAGCGGCAGCATCCTCACCCCGCACCCGGGTGAGGCGGCGCGGTTGCTGGGGATTTCCACCGAGGCCGTGCAAGCCGACCGCCCAGGGGCTGCGCGCAAGCTTGCCCGCCGCTATGCCAGCGTCTGCGTGCTGAAGGGCGCCGGTACCCTGGTGGCCGACCCGAGCGGGCAGTTGGCGCGGTGTGACCGTGGGCACCCGGCCATGGCCGGCGCCGGCCTGGGCGATGTGTTGACCGGCGTGCTGGCGGCGCTGCTGGCTCAAGGCTTGGGGGCCTGGGAGGCCGCCTGCTTGGGGGCGTGGCTGCATGCCTGTGCGGGCGAGCGCCTGGGCGTCAAAGGTAGAGGCCTGGCAGCCAGTGATCTGGCGCCGGTCATTCGTGAGTTGTTGGAGGAGCATTCTGCGTGTCTGGCTTAAACCTGTTTCTGGCCGATGAAGCGGCCATGGTCGCGTTTGGTGCGCGGCTTGCCGAAGTGACCGGCGGTCATGGCGTGATTTTTCTCGAAGGTGACCTGGGGGCGGGCAAGACCACGCTCTCACGTGGCCTGATCCGTGGCTTGGGCCATACTGGTGCAGTCAAGAGCCCGACCTTTACCGTGGTCGAACCGTACGAGATGGGTGAGGTGCGTGCGTTCCATTTCGACCTGTATCGCCTGGTCGATCCGGAGGAGCTGGAGTACATGGGCATACGTGACTACTTCGAGGGCGATGCGCTGTGCCTGTTCGAGTGGCCACAAAAGGGTGCGGGCGTTTTGCCAAAGCCTGACCTGACCATTACCATAAGCCCCCAAGCGAGCGGACGCTCGCTGAACCTTTCGCCGCAGGGGGCTCGCGGCGAGGCTTGGTGCGTTGCACTGGGCAAACACTAAAACTGTAAGTGGGGTAGGTATGCGCATACGCGCACTGGTCGCCATCGTTGGGCTGCTGCTGACAACGGTGACCGTTGACGCTCTGGCCGTCACTCAAGTCAAGAGCATGCGCCTGTGGCGCGCGCCGGACAACACGCGGCTGGTCTTCGACCTGTCTGGCCCCGTGCAGCACAGCGTCTTCACCCTCAGCGCGCCAGACCGCCTGGTCATCGACATCAATGGTGCGACCCTGGCCGCGCCGTTGAACGTAGCGACGTCCAACACGCCGATCAGCAGCGTGCGTTCGGCCCAGCGCACGCCTACCGACCTGCGCGTGGTGGTCGACCTGAAAAAGTCGGTCACGCCCAAGAGCTTCACCTTGGCGCCCAATGCCCAGTACGGCAACCGCCTGGTGGTCGACCTGTACGACCAGGAAGCCGACGCCGTCGCTGCCAGTACACCGCCCCCGCCGCCGACGCCCGTGCAAACGCCGGTGACCACGCCTGCGGTGCCGGTGAGCCCGGCCCAGCCGGCCATCAAGCTGCCACCGGTGCCCAGCGGCAAACGTGACATCGTGGTCGCCATCGACGCCGGCCACGGCGGCGAAGACCCGGGCGCTTCCGGCTCGCGCGGCCAGCATGAAAAAGACATCGTCCTGCAGATCGCTCAGGAGCTGCAGCGCCAGATCAACAGCGAGAAAGGCTTCCGCGCCGAGCTGACCCGCACCGGTGACTACTTCATCCCGCTGCGCAAACGCACCGAAATCGCCCGTAAGAAGGGTGCCGACCTGTTCGTCTCGATCCACGCCGATGCCGCGCCGTCCAAGGCCGCCTTCGGTGCCTCGGTCTTTGCATTGTCCGACCGTGGCGCCACGTCCGAGACCGCACGCTGGCTGGCCGACACGGAAAACCGCTCCGACCTGATCGGCGGTGCGGGCAACGTCAGCCTCGACGACAAGGACCGCATGCTCGCGGGCGTGTTGCTCGACCTGTCGATGACCGCCACGCTCAGCTCCAGCCTCAATGTGGGCCAAAAGGTGCTGGGCAACATGGGCCGCATCACCTCGCTGCACAAGCAGCGTGTTGAGCAGGCAGGCTTCATGGTGCTCAAGTCGCCGGATATCCCGTCGATCCTCGTTGAAACCGGGTTTATCTCCAACGCCAACGAAGCCGCGAAGCTGGCTACCCGTAGCCATCAGCAGGCCCTGGCCCGCTCGATCCATACCGGCGTGCGCCAGTTCTTCCAGCAAAACCCACCGCCGGGCACTTACATTGCCTGGCTGCGCGACACCGGCAAGATCGCGGCCGGCCCACGTGAACACACCGTGCGCCCAGGTGAGACCCTGGCCATGCTCGCGGTGCGCTATCAGGTCAGCGTGGCCAGCCTGCGCAGCACTAACAGCCTCAAGACCGATGAGCTGAAAGTCGGCCAGCGTCTGGACGTGCCGGCCACTACCCTGGCTTCGCAGCAATGAGTGGTGGTTCACGCATCCAGCTGCTCAGCCCGCGGCTGGCTAACCAGATTGCCGCGGGGGAGGTGGTCGAGCGCCCGGCCTCCGTGGCCAAGGAGTTGCTGGAAAACAGCCTCGACTCCGGTGCCCGGCGCATCGATGTCGAAGTCGAGCAGGGTGGCGTCAAGCTGCTGCGGGTACGCGACGATGGCGGCGGGATTTCTGCCGATGACCTGCCACTGGCGCTGGCCCGTCACGCCACCAGCAAGATCCGTGAACTGGAAGACCTCGAAGGCGTGCTGAGCCTGGGTTTCCGCGGCGAGGCCCTGGCCTCGATCAGCTCGGTGGCGCGCCTGACCCTGACGTCGCGCACGGCCAATGCCAGCGAAGCCTGGCAGGTCGAGACCGAAGGCCGCGACATGACCCCGCGCGTGCAACCGGCAGCGCACCCGGTGGGTACCTCGGTCGAAGTGCGTGACCTGTTCTTCAATACCCCGGCCCGGCGCAAGTTCCTCAAGGCCGAGAAAACCGAATTCGATCACCTGCAGGAAGTCATCCGTCGCCTGGCCCTGGCTCGCTTCGATGTCGGCTTCCACCTGCGCCATAACGGCAAGAGCATCCTCAGCCTGCATGAGGCCCACGATGAAACCGCACGTGCGCGGCGCGTCGGCGCCATCTGCGGGCCGGGCTTCATGGAGCAGGCGCTGCCCATCGATGTCGAGCGCAACGGCCTGCGCTTGTGGGGCTGGGTGGGGCTGCCGACCTTCTCGCGGAGCCAGGCCGACCTGCAGTACTTCTTCGTCAACGGCCGGGCAGTGCGCGACAAGCTGGTCGCCCACGCTGTGCGCCAGGCGTACCGGGACGTGCTGTTCAATGGCCGGCACCCGACCTTTGTGCTGTTCCTCGAACTCGAGCCCAACGGCGTGGACGTCAACGTGCACCCGACCAAGCACGAAGTGCGCTTCCGTGAAGGGCGTTCGGTGCATGACTTCCTTTATGGCACCTTGCACCGCGCCCTGGCCGACGTGCGCCCCGAGGACCAACTGGCTGCGCCCGCTGCGGCTGCCGACATCGTCCGCCCCAGTGGCCAGCAGGCCGGTGAGTTTGGCCCTCAAGGCGAGATGCGCCTGGCCTCGCCGGTGCTTGAGCAGCCTCGTGCACCGCAGTTCTCGATTTCCAATGGTGGCAGTGGCTCGGGCTATCAGTCCCAGTACAGCCCGCGTCCGTCGCAGCCGTTGCCGGCGGCCGAGTCGCAGGCGGTGTATCGCGAGTTCTACAAGCCGCTGAACGATGGCGCGGCTGCACCTTCGTCGCTGCCAGAAAGCCAGGGCGACATTCCACCGCTGGGTTATGCCCTGGCTCAGCTCAAGGGCATCTACATCTTGGCCGAGAATGCTGTCGGCCTGGTGTTGGTGGACATGCACGCCGCGCATGAGCGGATCATGTACGAGCGGCTCAAGGTGGCCATGGCCAGCGAAGGCCTGAGCGGTCAGCCGCTGCTGGTGCCTGAGTCGTTGGCCTTGAGCCAGCGCGAAGCCGACTGCGCCGAAGAGCACGCCCAATGGTTCCAGCGCTTGGGCTTCGAGTTGCAGCGGCTGGGCCCCGAGACCCTGGCGATCCGGCAGATCCCGGCGTTGCTCAAGCAAGCCGAGGCCAACCGCCTGGTGCAGGATGTGCTCGCCGACCTGATGGAATACGGCACCAGCGACCGTATTCAGGCGCACCTCAACGAACTGCTCGGCACCATGGCCTGCCACGGCGCCGTGCGCGCCAACCGGCGCCTGGCCATCCCCGAAATGAACGCACTGCTGCGCGACATGGAAAACACCGAGCGCAGCGGCCAGTGCAACCACGGCCGACCGACCTGGACCCAAATGGGCCTGGACGACCTGGACAAACTTTTCCTGCGCGGTCGATGACATGAGCGGCAAGCCCCCAGCAATATTTCTCATGGGCCCGACGGCGGCCGGCAAGACTGACCTTGCCATCGAGCTGACCAAGGTCCTGCCCTGCGAGTTGATCAGTGTCGACTCGGCGCTGGTCTACCGTGGCATGGACATCGGTACCGCCAAGCCTTCCAAGGAACTGCTGGCCGCGCACCCGCACCGGCTGATCGACATTCTCGACCCGGCCGAAAGCTACTCTGCCGCGCACTTTTGCACCGATGCCTTGCAAGCCATGGCGGAAATCACCGCACGGGGCAAGATACCGCTGCTGGTGGGTGGCACCATGCTGTATTACAAGGCCTTGATCGATGGCTTGGCTGACATGCCGCCGGCCGACGCCAGGGTGCGTGCCGAACTCGAAGCGCAGGCCCGGGAGCTAGGCCTGGTCGAGCTGCACCGCCAGTTGGCCGAAGTGGACCCTGAGTCGGCGGCGCGCATCCATCCGAATGACCCCCAGCGGCTGATCCGTGCGCTTGAGGTTTACCGAGTGAGCGGCGAGAGCATGACGGCCCATCGCCAGCGTCAATTCGCGGAAAGTCGCGGCGCAGACGCAGGCGCTGGCGGACATTTGCCCTATACTGTCGCGAGTTTGGCGATCGCTCCTACAGATCGTCACATTTTGCATCAGCGAATTGCGTTACGATTTTCGCAGATGTTGGAACAGGGCTTCATCGACGAGGTCCGATCGCTGCGAGCCAGAAGTGACTTGCACGCCGGGTTGCCGTCTATACGGGCAGTGGGGTACAGGCAAGTCTGGGACTACCTCGACGGCAGGCTAAGTGAGAATGAGATGCGAGAACGCGGTATCATTGCCACTCGCCAGCTGGCCAAGCGGCAGTTCACCTGGTTGCGCGGTTGGTCTGACGTGCACTGGCTTGACAGCCTCGCCTGCGACAATCTGTCCCGCACCTTGAAATACCTGGGAAGCGTCTCCATATTGAGCTGAGTCCCTGCTAATTGCCGTCTATTCTTGCGAAGGGGCGGCCTAATTTATCGATTTTCTTGATTTTCTATTATTTATCCTTACAGGAGTGCGGCATATGTCAAAAGGGCATTCGCTACAAGACCCTTACTTGAACACTTTGAGAAAAGAAAAGGTTCCGGTTTCCATCTACCTGGTCAACGGGATCAAGCTGCAGGGCTCGATCGAATCTTTCGACCAGTTCGTTGTGCTGCTGAAGAACACTGTCAGCCAGATGGTCTACAAGCACGCTATTTCGACCGTGGTTCCTGCGCGTCCGGTTCGCCTGCCAAGCCCGTCCGATTCCGAACACGGTGACAGCGAGCCAGGCAACGCCTGATAGGAGCCTGCATTGTTCTTTGAGCGCCACGGTGGTGGTGAACGGGCGTTGCTCGTTCACTTGGAAGGTCAGAACCCTGAGGCGCGCGAAGACCCGCAGGAGTTTCAGGAGTTGGCATTGTCGGCCGGGGCGGACATCGTCTCGCTGGTGACCATTACACGGCATCAGCCTACGGCCAAATACCTGATTGGCAGCGGCAAGGTCGAAGAACTACGCGACCAAGTCAAAGCCGATGAGGTCGATCTGGTGATTTTCAATCACACCCTCACGCCCAGCCAGGAACGCAACCTCGAACGTGTCTTCGAGTGTCGCGTGCTTGATCGCACCGGGCTGATTCTCGATATCTTCGCCCAGCGGGCGCGTACCCATGAAGGCAAGCTGCAGGTCGAACTGGCCCAGCTCGAGCACATGAGCACGCGACTGGTACGCGGCTGGACTCACCTTGAGCGGCAAAAAGGCGGTATCGGCCTGCGCGGCCCGGGTGAAACCCAGCTTGAAACCGACCGCCGCCTGCTACGGGTACGCCTGCGTCAGATCAAGGCACGCCTTGAGAAGGTGCGCAGCCAGCGCGAGCAGGCCCGTCGCGGCCGGCGCCGCGCCGATATCCCGTCGGTTTCGCTGGTGGGTTACACCAACGCCGGCAAGTCCACCCTGTTCAACGCCCTGACCCAATCCGAGGTCTACGCCGCCGACCAGCTCTTCGCCACCCTCGACCCGACCTTGCGCCGGCTCGAGTTGAACGACCTTGGGCCGATCGTGCTGGCTGACACCGTCGGCTTCATTCGTCACCTGCCGCACAAGCTGGTCGAGGCTTTTCGGGCTACGCTCGAAGAGTCGAGCAACTCTGACCTGCTGCTGCATGTGATCGACGCGCATGAGCCCGACCGCATGGAGCAGATCGAGCAGGTGTTGGCGGTATTGGGCGAGATCGGTGCCGAAGGCTTGCCGATCCTTGAGGTCTATAACAAACTCGACCTGCTCGAAGATGTCGAGCCGCAGATCCAGCGCGATGCCGATGGCAAGCCGGAGCGGGTCTGGGTATCGGCACGCGATGGGCGTGGCCTGGAGCTGGTTGGCCAGGCGATTGCCGAGTTGCTGGGGGATGATCTGTTTGTCGGTACCCTGTGCCTGGAGCAGCGTTTTGCCCGCTTGCGCGCGCAATTCTTTGCCCTGGGTGCCGTGCAGAGTGAAGAGCATGATGAAGAAGGGCGCAGCCTGCTGAGCGTGCGACTGCCCAAGGTCGAGTTGAATCGTCTGGTCAGCCGCGAAGGCATGGAGCCGCAAATGTTTGTCGAGCAACACACTTTGCAATAAATGCTCGACGAGGTCGCCGGGCAGCAGTGACAGGCATTCTGTAGCATTGGACGGCGCGCCGTGGGCGCGTCTTTGCTTTATCAGATGGAGAGCGCTATGGCTTGGAACGAGCCGGGTGGCAACTCGAACAATCAGGATCCCTGGGGCGGTCGCCGTGGTGGCGGCGGCGGTGGTGGCGATAAAAAAGGCCCGCCGGATCTGGACGAGGCCTTCCGCAAACTGCAGGACAGCCTGAACGGCATGTTCGGCAGCGGCAAGAAACGTGGCGGCGGTGACCGCAATGTCGGCAAGGGTGGCGGCTACGGCCTGCTGGGCATCGGCCTGGCGGTGTTGGCTGCCATCTGGCTGTACAGCGCCGTGTACGTGGTCGACGAGCAGGAGCAGGCCGTAGTGCTGCGCTTCGGCAAGTACTATGAGACGGTCGGTCCCGGCCTGAACATCTACTTCCCGCCCATCGATCGCAAGTACATGGAAAACGTCACGCGTGAGCGTGCCTACACCAAGCAGGGGCAGATGCTGACCGAAGACGAGAACATCGTCGAGGTCCCGCTGACCGTCCAGTACAAGATCACCAACCTGCAGGACTTCGTGCTCAACGTCGACCAGCCAGAGGTGAGCCTGCAGCATGCGACCGACAGTGCCCTGCGCCATGTGGTGGGTTCCACCTCCATGGACCAGGTGCTGACCGAAGGCCGTGAGCAGATGGCCGTGGATATCCGCGAACGCCTGCAGCGCTTCCTCGACAACTACCGTACCGGTATCACCGTCACCCAGGTCAACGTACAGAGCGCGGCAGCCCCGCGTGAAGTGCAGGAAGCCTTCGACGACGTGATCCGTGCGCGCGAAGATGAACAGCGTGCCCGCAACCAGGCCGAGTCCTACGCCAATGGCGTGGTGCCAGAAGCCCGTGGTCAGGCCCAGCGCATCATCGAGGACGCCAACGGTTACCGCGACGAAGTGATCGCTCGCGCCAAGGGTGAAGCCGACCGCTTCAGCAAGCTGGTGACCGAGTATCACAAGGCGCCGGACATCACGCGTCAGCGTCTGTACCTGGAAACCATGCAAGAGGTCTACAGCAACTCGAGCAAGGTCATGGTGGCTACCAAGGACGGGCAGAGCAACCTGCTCTACTTGCCACTGGACAAGATGGTCGAAGGCAGCCGCAACACGTCCGCACCGGCCAGCGGTGTATCTGCGTCGGCCAACGACGCGGCCGCGCGTGCGGCGCAGGACCTGCAACAGCAACAACAGCCGCCGCGCACTAGGGAGAGCCGCTGATGAGCAATAGATCGCTGATCGCCCTGATCGCCGCTGTGGTGCTGGCCGTCGTGGCCTGGAACTGCTTCTACATCGTGTCGCAGACCGAACGTGCCGTACTGCTGCAATTCGGCCGTGTGGTCCAGGCTGATGTTCAGCCGGGCCTGCATGTGAAGGTTCCTTACGTGAACCAGGTGCGCAAGTTCGACGCCCGCCTGATGACCCTTGATGCGCCAACCCAGCGGTTCCTGACCCTGGAGAAGAAAGCGGTCATGGTCGACGCCTACGCCAAGTGGCGCGTCAAGGATGCCGAGCGCTTCTACACCGCCACTTCCGGCCTCAAGCAGATCGCCGATGAGCGTCTGTCGCGTCGTCTGGAAAGCGGCCTGCGTGACCAGTTCGGTAAGCGTACCCTGCACGAGGTGGTTTCCGGTGAACGTGACGCGCTGATGGCTGACATCACCGCTTCGCTGAACCGCATGGCTAACAAAGAGCTGGGTATCGAGGTCATCGATGTGCGCGTCAAGGCCATCGACCTGCCGAAGGAAGTCAACCGCAGCGTGTTCGATCGTATGAGCACCGAGCGTGAGCGTGAAGCCCGCGAGCATCGCGCCAAAGGTAACGAGTTGGCCGAAGGTATCCGTGCGGATGCCGATCGTCAGCGCCGTGTACTGCTGGCCGAAGCCTATCGTGAAGCTGAAGAAACCCGCGGTGACGGCGACGCCCAGGCGGCTGCCATCTACGCCAAGGCCTACAGCCAGGACGCTGATTTCTATGCGTTCAACCGTAGCCTGCAGGCGTACCGCGAGAGCTTCTCGAACAAGAGCGACGTGCTGGTCCTGGACCCGAAGAACGAGTTCTTCCGCTTCCTGGACAAGAGCAAGCCTTGATGCTCTAAGCCCGTTTTCATTGGGGCTAAGCCCCGCCTGGCAGCTAAAACACCAGGCGGGGTGCATCCTGAATGAAAAGGGGTGTATGATGAGGCAGCCGGGAAATTTCCCGGCTTTTTTGCGTCTGCAAGGTTGATTGGCAAACCGCCAGTTGACGGTTTGGTCAGCGCGCAAGGCAATTCGAGGGTATTGGGTACGGTGGCTGCGCTGGGATCAGTGCTGCCCGCTGCTGTGCGCGATACCTGCTTTACTGACGGCTCGCCACAGGCAGGCCGCCCGGACCAGAGGGGAAATGGCGTAATGGCAACGGTAGACCGCTGGCTGCTGCCAGATGGCATCGAGGAAGTACTGCCACCTGAGGCTGCGCGCATCGAGATCGCGCGTCGCCAGGTGTTGGACCTGTTCCAGAGTTGGGGCTACGAACTGGTCGTCACCCCGCATATCGAGTACCTGGAGTCGCTGTTGACCGGCGCCGGCCAGGACCTGGATCAGCGCACCTTCAAGGTGGTCGACCCGCAGTCCGGTCGCCTGATGGGCTTCCGTGCCGACTTCACCCCGCAGGTGGCGCGTATCGACGCCCACACCTTGCGCCGTGAAGGCCCGAGCCGCCTGTGCTATGCCGGCAGCGTGCTGCATGCCCAGCCGCGTGCTCTGTCCACCTCGCGCAGCCCGATCCAGCTCGGTGCCGAGTTGTACGGCGATGCCAGCCCCACCAGCGATGTCGAAGTCATCAGCCTGATGCTCGCCACGCTGCAGCTAACGGATGTCGCGGACGTGCACATGGACCTCGGCCATGTCGGCATCTACCGTGGCCTGGCGCGTGCCGCGGGCCTGTCGGGCGCGGTCGAGCAGCAGCTGTTCGACGCCCTGCAGCGCAAGTCGGTCGACGAAGTACAGGCACTGACCGCCGACCTGCCGAAAGACCTGGGCAACATGCTGCGCGCCCTGGTCGAGATGTGCGGTGGCCGTGAAGTGCTGGCCGAAGCCCGCGTGCGCCTGGGCCGTGCCCCGGCCAGCGTGCTGGCGGCGCTGGACGACCTTTTGGCGATCGCCGATCGCCTGGCGTCGCGCTACCCAGACCTGCCGTTGTACTTCGACCTCGGCGAGCTGCGTGGCTACCACTACCACACCGGTGTGGTGTTCGCCGTGTTCGTGCCGGGCGAAGGTCAATCGATCGCCCAGGGCGGCCGTTATGACGATATCGGCGCTGATTTCGGCCGGGCACGCCCGGCCACTGGATTCTCCACGGATTTGAAGACCCTGGTCACACTGGGGCGAGCGGAGGTCGTATTGCCAACTGGCGGCATCTGGATGCCCGACAGTGGTGACGCGGCCCTCTGGCAGCAGGTCTGCCAGTTGCGCAGCGAGGGCCAGCGTGTGGTTCAGGCTTTGCCTGGCCAGCCGTTGAGTGCTGCTCTCGAGGCGGATTGTGATCGGCAATTGATTCAGCAAGACGGGCGCTGGCAGGTACTGCCGCTGACCCATTGAGTTTCTGCGTCGGCAAAAGGCCGGCAACCAAGTTTGCGTGAATGAGGACCAATGTAATGGGTAAGAATGTCGTCGTCCTGGGCACCCAATGGGGTGATGAGGGCAAAGGCAAGATCGTCGATCTGCTGACCGAACATGCTGCCGCCGTAGTGCGCTACCAGGGTGGCCACAACGCGGGCCACACCCTGGTGATCAACGGTGAAAAAACCGTTCTGCACCTGATTCCGTCCGGCATCCTGCGTGAAGGCGTTCAGTGCCTGATCGGCAACGGCGTGGTCGTTGCTCCAGATGCCCTGATGCGTGAAATCACCAAGCTGGAAGAGAAGGGCGTACCGGTGCGTGAGCGCCTGCGCATCAGCCCGGCTGCTCCGCTGATCCTGTCGTACCACGTGGCCCTGGACCAGGCCCGCGAGAAAGCCCGTGGCGAAGCCAAGATCGGCACCACCGGCCGTGGTATCGGCCCAGCGTACGAAGACAAAGTCGCACGCCGCGGCCTGCGCGTTGGCGACCTGTTCCACCGTGAGCGTTTCGCTGCCAAGCTCGGTGAGCTGCTGGACTACCACAACTTCCAGCTGGTGAACTATTACAAAGAGCCGGCCATCGACTTCCAGCAGACCCTGGACGAGTGCATGGCCTACGCCGAGCAGCTCAAGCCGATGATGCTCGACGTCACCGCCGAGCTGCATAACCTGCGTCGCGCCGGCAAGGACATCATGTTCGAAGGTGCCCAGGGCTCGCTGCTGGACATCGACCACGGTACCTACCCGTACGTCACCAGCTCCAACACCACTGCCGGCGGTATCTCCACCGGTTCCGGCGTGGGCCCGATGTACCTGGACTACATCCTGGGTATCACCAAGGCCTACACCACGCGCGTAGGTTCCGGCCCGTTCCCGACCGAACTGTTCGATGAAACCGGCGCTACCCTGGCCAAGCGTGGCCACGAGTTCGGTTCGACCACCGGCCGTGCCCGTCGTTGCGGCTGGTTCGATGCCGTCATCCTGCGTCGCGCCATCGACGTCAACAGCATCTCGGGCATCTGCCTGACCAAGCTGGACGTACTGGACGGCCTGGAAACCATCAACATCTGCGTTGGCTACAAGAACGAGAACGGTGCTGTCATCGACGCCCCTTCCGATGCCGACAGCTACATCGGCCTGGAGCCGGTGTACGAAGAGATGCCAGGCTGGAGCGAGTCGACCTTGGGTGCCAAGACCCTGGAAGCGCTGCCAGAAGCTGCTCGCGCTTACATCAAGCGCATCGAGGAGCTGGTCGGCGCGCCGATCGACATCATCTCCACCGGCCCGGACCGCAACGAGACCATCGTGCTGCGTCATCCGTTCGCCTGATCCGCTTTTACGGCTGATCTGACGCCGCGGCCCTGAAAGGGGCCGCGGCGTTTTCATTTGTAGGCCTGCACCGGCCTCTTCGCGGGTTAACCCGCTCCCACCGGATCTCTACTGCCTTCAGGTTCAGTGCCACACTGTGGGAGCGGGTTTACCCGCGAAGAGGCCGGCACAAGCAAACACTCTGCTAGACCTTGGCACATATCCCCGCTGTTCCCGGCATAACCCTTGCTGTAAGAAGTTTCTGTAGATGCCATCAAAATAGTGGCGCCAGAAAACACGAGGGTTACACCGTGTCTGCCATCCTCTCACTGTTACGAAGCCGCCTTTTGCGGCCTGTGTTTGTTGCCCTTGGTATCGCTCTTTTGGTGCAGGTGCTGGTTGCCGTTGCGCTGACCCGAAGCACGGTCACCGCCTTGGAGGCCGACCTGGGCGAGCGCTTGGGCAATGACAGCCGCAAGCTGGCCAGCGAGCTGGAGCAAGCTGGGCAGGACGTGCGTTCGGGGCTCGATAGCCTGTCCAGCAGCACCCGTCAGCGCCTGAGCGCCGGGTTGTCGACACGCCTGCAAAACGAGCAGCAGCAACTGCGCACCACGCTGGAAAAGAACCTCAAGGATTCTGCCAACGACATGGCCGAACTGCTGGCCTCGGTCGCCCCGCGGGCTATCTGGGACAACGATGTGCCGGTGCTCTCTGACTTCGCCCGTCGCGCTCAGCGCAACCCCAACGTGCTGTTCGTGGTCTACGACGACGCGCAGGGCCAGCACCTGACCCGCTACCTCAACCGGCAAAACCCGATCAACCAGGCGTTGATGGAAAAGGGGCAGGGCGAGCGGGCGCTGGACAAGGTGATCAATGCGGCTCGCCGCGACCCGGCGGTGTATTTTGTCGAAGCGTCGATCAACCCCAATGGTGCGGAGATCGGCAAGGTGTTGATGGGCGTTTCCACGGCTGGTGTCGATCAGGAGCTCGCGGCCCTTGACCAGCGCTTCGCCGCCTTGATCGCCAGTGGTGAGCAGCTGGTGGGTGACAGCCTTGGGGCCGCCGCCGCCGACAGCGGCAAGACCCTGCGCGAACGCCTGGAGACTGCCCAGAGCAGTGCCACCGCGATGCAGGCCAATACTGCGCAGACGGTGCGTGAAGCTGCTGCCGAGCTGCGCTGGCGTATTGGCCTGGGCCTGGTGTTGGTGGGCCTTGGCGTGTTGCTGGTAGTCGCGGTGGTGCTTGGTAGACGGGTACTCAGCAAGCTGCGCCTGTTGATCACCGCCCTGAACGACCTGGCTGCCGGTGAGGGTGACCTGACCAAACGCGTGACCCTCGACAGTCGCGACGAGATCGGTGACATGGCCTCGGCGGTCAACCGTTTCGTCGACAAGTTGCAGCCCATCGTCCGCGAGGCCGGTGAGGTGGCGCAGCGTACGGGTGTCGAGATTGGCGCCATGGCCCAGCGCAATGCCGGTGCCGACGCCGCTGCTGCGCTGCAGCGCGATGAAGTGGCCGCCAGCCTGCGTGACCTGTCGAGCATGGCCGACGAAGCCCAAGCCGAGAGCCATGCCATGCAGTCCGCCTTGCAGCAGGTGGTGGATATTCGCCAGGCCACTGATGAGAACAGCCGGACTTCGACCCAGCTCGCCGGCCTGATCGAAAGCTTGGCAGGGCAGGTGGAGACCGGCTCGCATGTAATCGAACGGCTGGCCAAGCAGAGTGAACAGATCGAGGTGGTGCTGACAGTGATCCACGGCATTGCCGAGCAGACCAACCTGCTGGCATTGAATGCGGCCATCGAGGCGGCGCGTGCTGGCGAGACGGGGCGCGGCTTTGCCGTGGTGGCTGATGAAGTGCGCGCGTTGGCGAGCAAGACGCAAAGCTCGACCGGGGATATCCAGGCGCATATTGCTGCGCTGCAGAAAGGCGCCAAAGAAGCTGTGGCCACCATCAGCCAGGCAGGGCTCAAGGCCAGTGAAGGGTTGCTGGTGTTGCGCGAGAACGAGCGCCGTCAGCAGTCGGTGCAGGCGGCGGTCGAGCAAGTGCATGCGGCGATCGGGCTGGCTACCCGCGCGGCCGAGCAGCAAGCGCACGGTGCGCAAGCGGTGCGCGGCCGGGTGGAGACCATTCACGCCCAGGCCGAACGCTCGGCTGAAGTGGTGATGCAGACCACGGCCAGCAGCAAGGTACTGGATGACCTGGCAGCGCAGCTGCGGGCCAGCCTGGGGCAGTTCAGGGCGTAACGCCCCCCTTTGAGGGGGCGCTCCTACAAAACTTACGCCTTGTTGAGGTACATCCGTGTGGTCAGCAGGTACACCGGCAACCCCGATACCACGATCAGCAGTGCCGCGTACGGCGCTGCCGCCGCGAACTCGACGTTGGCGGTATGCGCCCAGACCTCAGTGGCCAGGGTGGTCATGCCGGTCGGGCTCAGCAGCAGTGTGGCGGTCAGCTCTTTCATGGCATCGAGGAACACCAGGGCGAAGGCTGCGGCCAGGGCCGGGAAGATGATCGGCAAGGTCACCCGGCAGAACGCTGTGAAGCTGCTCGCGCCCAGGGTGCGGGCAGCCTCTTCGAGCGTCGGCGAAGCCTTGTTCAAGGCGGTGCGTACCGGCGCCTGGGCCAGCGGCAGGAACAGCAGTGCGTAGGCCAGCAGCAACAGCGCAGTGGTCTGGTACATCGCAGGCACGTAGTGCAGCGCGAAGAACACCAGCGTCAGCGCGATCACCAGGCCCGGCAGGGCATGCAGCAGGTACGGCAGGCGTTCAGCCCAGATCGCCAGGCGGCCCTTGTAGCGCACCACCAGGAAGCTGATCGGCAATGCCAGCAACACACAGAACCCTGCGCCGCCAAGCGACACCGACAACGAGGTGAGCAGCGCCTTGGAGATTTCGGCGACCGGAAACGCCGCCGACGAGCCAACACTCAGCCAGTAACCGAGCATGGCCAGCGGAATGCCGCTGCCCAGTACCGCCAGGCCCACGCAGAACAGCTGCGCCAAGGGCGCCCAGCCGCGCAAGCGCACAGGCTGTGCGCGGCGTGCCACGCCTTGGCCGATGCGTACGTGGCGGGCCTTGCCACGCACGCGCAGTTCCAGCCACAACATGATCATGCACAGTGCCAGCAGCACAGCCGAGAGCATGGCTGCGTTGGCGTTGCTGAATTCCAGCTCGAACTGCTGGTAGATCGCCGTGGTGAAGGTCTGCAGGCCGAGGATCGACAGTGCGCCAAATTCCACCAGCATGTGCAGGGCAATCAGCAGGGCGCCGCCCAGCATCGAGGGCCACAGCAACGGCAAGGTCACCTTGATGAACACGCCCCAACGGCTGCATCCCAGCGTACGCGCCGACTCTTCAAGCGAGGTGTCGACGTTGCGCAGGGTAGCTGCCACCGGCAGGAACACCAGCGGATACTTGGACAAGGCCATGACCAGAATGGCCCCGCCGAGGCCTTCGAAGTCCGAACTCAGCGACACCCAGGTGAAGCTGCTGACGAATGACGGCACCGCAAACGGCAGGCACAGCACCACGCCCCACAGGCGACGCCCCGCCAGGTTGCTGCGTTCGAGCAGCCAGGCCAGGGCCAGGCCGACCACCATGCACACCAGCGTCACCCCGAACATCAGCATCAGGGTGTTGCGCATCAGGCCCCAGACGAACGGGCGCCACAGCAGGTGCAGGGCTTCTCGCCAGCCTGCTTCCCAGGCTTTGAGGGCGACATACGCCAGTGGCAGCAAACTCATCGCCACCAGGAACAGCACAGGCAGCACCACCCAGATCGAGGGGCGCTTGCGGCGCGGCACGAAACGTACCGGCGCCGGCTCGGACAGGGCGGCAGTCATCAGAGCAGACCGACCTCACGTTCAAGTTCCAGGGCTTCTTCGGCATTGCCAAGGTCGGCCGGGGAGATCTTCGGTGGGCGCAGGTCTTCAAAAGGCTTCAGGCCACGGTCAGAAACCATGCCCTTGTGCAGTGGATACTCGGCGGTGGTCTGAGTGATCACACGCTGGCCTTCTTCGCTGGCCATCCAGTTGAGCAGGGCCTGGGCTTCTTTCGGGTGCTTGCTGGCTTTGACCGCGGCGGCACCGGAGATGGTCACCAGGCCACCGGCATCGCCGTCGGCCAGGTAATACAGCTTGGAGTCCAGCTTGCCGCGCTCACGCTCCAGGGCGTACCAGTAGTAGTTGTTCACCAGCACGGCGGCGACTTCGCCTTTTTCCACAGCCTTCAGGGCGACCATGTTGTTGGTGTAGGTCTTGCCGAAAGCCTTCAGGCCGGTCAACCACTCTTCGGCCGCATCACGCCCGTGCATCTTGAGGATGGCTACAGCCTGTTCCTGGAAGGCGCCACTGGTCGGCACGAAACCGACACGGCCATCCCATTCAGGGTCGGCGAAGTCCATGACCGATTGCGGCAGGTCTTTCTCGTCGATTTTCTTCGGGTTGAACACCACCACGCGGGTGCGCGCGGTGACGCCCATCCACGTGCCGTTGGCGGCTACGTATTCCTTGGGCAGCATGTTCAAGGTGGCGTCGTCGATTTTCGCCAGTAGGCCCAGCTCACCCAGGTTGTTCAGGGGTGGCGACTCTTCGGTATAGATGATGTCGGCCGGCGAGCGCTCGCCTTCTTCGATGATCTGGCTGGCCAGCTGGTTGCTGCTGCCCTTGCGGATATTGATATGAATGCCAGTCTTGGCCTCGTAGGCCTTGGCGATGGCCTCGCCGATTTCCTTGTGCTGGCCGTTGTACATGGTCAGTGTGACCGGGGCGTCTGCCATGGCGGCCGGGGCGCCGATCACCAGGCTCAATACAGCGGCGGCCAGGGTGCGCATCAGCGGTTGCGGACGGATCGTCATGCGGGTACTTCCTCGCTTACGGCTACATATTTGGAAACAATGGTAAACGAAATCGTTTCTCAAGTGGCCGTGTGACAAGAAATTCATGGGCAGACGATCGTCGAGCAGCTGAATTTTTGGCCGGAGGGGAGGGCGTAGCGGGTGGAACAAAAAACGCAGGCAAGAAAAAACCCACTAGCAAGCTAGTGGGTTTTTATATGGTGCCCAGGAGAAGACTCGAACTTCCACGACCGTTAAGTCACTGATACCTGAAACCAGCGCGTCTACCAATTCCGCCACCTGGGCAAAGCTTTACATCAGCTGGTGAAGGCGACTATCGTTCGCTTTCACACAGTAGTAATAGATCCTTGGTCATCTATTACTTGATAATACTTGGTGCCCAGGAGAAGACTCGAACTTCCACGACCGTTAAGTCACTGATACCTGAAACCAGCGCGTCTACCAATTCCGCCACCTGGGCACACATTTCGTCGAGGTCACATGATGCTTTACATCGCGTTTCATCTCAACTACAACGTCGTCTGTCCGTCGTTGTGGTGCGCACTATACGGACGGTCCTGAGGGCTGTAAACCCCCTGATCAAAAAAAATTTCAAAATTTTCAACTTGTTGATTCTTCAGCCCTATTACACCTTCCTCGGCTCATCGCCGGGGGGCTGTCCAAGGCTGTCATTTCCGGTTTCAATACGCCTATGCCAGAATTCCTATCTATATACCCCAAGGTGAACCCCTTCTGATGGCCGATTGGCAATCCCTCGATCCCGAGGCCGCTCGCGAAGCGGAAAAATACGACAACCCTATCCCCAGCCGTGAGCTGATCCTCCAGCGTCTTGCCGATCGTGGCGAGCCGGCCGCCCGCGAGGAGCTGGCGGCAGAATTCGGTCTGTACGAGGAAGACCAGATTGAAGCCCTGCGCCGCCGCCTGCGTGCCATGGAGCGCGACGGCCAGCTTATCTATACCCGGCGTGGCACCTATGCCCCGGTAGATAAGCTGGACCTTATCTGTGGCCGCATTTCCGGCCACCGCGACGGTTTTGGCTTCCTCATCCCTGATGACAAGAGCGACGACCTGTTCCTCAGCCCTTCGCAGATGCGCCTGGTATTCGATGGCGACCGCGCCCTGGCGCGTGTGTCCGGCACCGACCGCCGTGGCCGCCGTGAAGGTGTATTGGTAGAAGTCATCTCCCGCGCGCATGAAAGCGTGGTCGGGCGTTACTTCGAAGAGGGCGGTATCGGCTACGTGACGCCGGACAACCCGAAGATCCAGCAAGAAGTGCTGGTGACCGCCGGTCGCAATGGCGGCGCCAAGATCGGCCAGTTCGTCGAGATCAAGATCACGCACTGGCCCACCCCGCGCTTCCAGCCGCAAGGCGATGTGATCGAAGTGATCGGCAACTACATGGCGCCGGGCATGGAAATCGACGTTGCCCTGCGCAGCTACGACATCCCGCACGTCTGGCCCGATGACGTGGTCAAGGAGGCGCGCAAGTTCCGCTCCGAAGTGGAAGAGAAGGACAAGGAAAAGCGCATCGACCTGCGCCACCTGCCTTTCGTCACCATCGACGGCGAAGATGCCCGCGACTTCGACGATGCGGTGTATTGCGAGCCGCTGGGCAAGCTGCGCCTGTTCTCCGGTGGCTGGCGCCTGTACGTGGCGATTGCCGACGTTTCCAGCTACGTGCGCCTGGGTTCTGCCCTGGACGTCGAAGCCCAGCAGCGTGGCAACTCGGTGTACTTCCCCGAGCGCGTGGTGCCGATGCTCCCCGAAGAGCTGTCCAACGGCCTGTGCTCGCTGAACCCGCACGTCGATCGCCTGGCCATGGTCTGCGAAATGACCATCAACAAAGCCGGCCAGATGGTCGACTACCAGTTCTACGAAGGCGTGATCCACTCCCATGCCCGCCTGACCTACAACAAGGTCAGCAGCATGCTCGAGCATGCCCGCACCCGTGAAGGGAAGGCGCTGCGCGAGGAGTACAAGGAAGTCCTGCCGGACCTGAAGAGCCTCTACGCGCTCTACAAGGTGCTGCTGGACGCGCGCCACACCCGCGGCGCGATTGACTTCGAGACCCAAGAAACCCGCATCATCTTTGGCGATCAACGCAAGATCGCCGAGATCCGCCCGACCGTGCGCAACGATGCCCACAAGCTGATCGAGGAGTGCATGCTGGCGGCCAACGTGGCCACCGCCGAGTTCCTGCAAAAGCACGGCGTGCCGGCCCTGTACCGCGTGCACGATGGCCCGCCGCCGGAGCGCCTGGAAAAACTGCGCGCCTTCCTCGGTGAGCTGGGCTTGTCGCTGCACAAAGGCAAGGACCCGTCGCCGAAGGATTACCAGGCCCTGCTGGCGAGCATTTCCGAGCGCCCAGACTTCCACCTGATCCAGACCGTGATGCTGCGCTCGCTGAGCCAGGCGGTGTACAGCACCGACAACAACGGCCACTTCGGCCTGAATTACGAGGCTTACACCCACTTCACCTCGCCGATTCGTCGTTACCCGGACCTGCTGGTGCACCGTGCCATCCGCAGCATCATCCGCTCCAAGGTGGATACCCCGCACGTCAAGCGTGCTGGTGCCATGAGCATTCCCAAGGCGCGCATCTACCCGTACGACGAGAACACCCTCGAGCAACTCGGCGAGCAGTGCTCGATGACCGAACGCCGTGCCGACGAGGCGACGCGCGATGTGGTCAACTGGCTCAAGTGCGAGTTCATGAAGGACCGTGTGGGCGAGACCTTCCCGGGTGTGATTACCGCGGTGACCGGTTTCGGCTTGTTCGTCGAGCTGACGGACATCTACGTAGAAGGCCTGGTGCACGTCAGTGCGCTGCCGGGCGACTACTACCACTTCGACCCGGTTCATCATCGCCTGTCCGGCGAGCGTACCGGGCGCAGCTTCCGCTTGGGCGACACGATCGAAGTCAAGGTCATGCGCGTTGACCTGGACGAGCGCAAGATCGACTTCGAAGTCTCCGAGAAGACCCTCAGCGGGCCGATCGGTCGCAAGCAGCGTGGCGCCGCGGCGTCCGCAGACGGCAAGCCCGAGCAGCCGCAGCCGGCCACCGAGGCGAAAGCCACGCCCAAGCCGCGCAGCCGCAAGAGCGAGGCGTCCGAGGCCTATTTCCCTAAAGATGCCGTGCAGCGCAACGCTGAAGTGCGCAAGAGCCGCGAGATGAAGAAGGCGTTGATGACCGACGCTCGCAGCAGTGCCGGCAGCAAGTCGGAGAAGGGTGGCAAGCCATCCGGCAAGCCGACCAAGCATCGCAAAGGCCCGCCGAAGTCCGGTGCGCCCCGCAAGAGCAAGAGCAAGTCATGAGTCAGCTGGAAAAGATCTACGGCGTACACGCCGTGCAGGCGTTGTTGCAGCACCACCCCAAGCGGGTCAAGCAGGTCTGGCTGTCGGAAGGGCGCAGTGAGCCGCGCCTGCAGAAGTTGCTGGAGCTGGCCGCAGAAAACCGCGTAGCGGTCGGCCAGGCCGAACGCCGCGAGCTGGATGCCTGGGTCGAAGGTGTGCACCAGGGTGTGGTTGCCGAGGTCAGCCCGAGCCAGGTGTGGGGTGAGTTGATGCTCGAGGAGTTGCTCGAGCGCACCGAAACGCCACCGCTGATTCTGGTCCTGGACGGCGTCACCGACCCGCACAACCTCGGCGCCTGCCTGCGCACCGCCGATGCCGCCGGCGCAACGGCGGTGGTGGTGCCCAAGGACAAGTCAGCGACCCTGACGCCGGTGGTGCGCAAGGTCGCCTGCGGCGCTGCGGAAGTGATTCCGTTGGTGGCCGTGACCAACCTGGCGCGCACGCTTGAAAAGCTTCAGCAGCGTGGCCTGTGGGTGGTCGGCACGGCCGGTGAGGCCGAGCAGGAAATCTACCAACAGGACCTGACCGGGCCGCTGGTGATGATCATGGGCGCAGAAGGCAAAGGCATGCGCCGCCTGACCCGTGAGCATTGCGATTTCCTGGTCAAGTTGCCGATGGGCGGTAGCGTCAGCAGCCTGAACGTTTCGGTGGCGACCGGTGTTTGCTTGTTCGAGGCAGTGCGCCAGCGTCAAGCCAAGCGCTGATTCATACCTGCGCGGGCCTCTTCGCGGGTAAACCCGCTCCCACAGGGTTCGCTGAGATCCCTGTAGGAGCGGGTTTACCCGCGAAGCGGCCAGTGCAGGCTAAAGTGTTTCGGGCTGTTCAAATAATCGCCAATTACCTTGCTTGTCCGCCCCGCCTTCTCTACAATTGCGCCCCTTGCCGAGCTGGCAGGCGCTCATGTGCCTCCCCTCCATGGCAAGACATACAGTGTCATTCACTCCTTGTCTGACCAGCGTTCTGGCAGACTACTAACCCGTAAGGAGCATTCATGCGTCATTACGAAATCATCTTTCTGGTTCACCCGGACCAGAGCGAGCAAGTCGGCGGCATGGTTGAGCGTTACACCAAGCTGATCGAAGAAGATGGTGGCAAAATCCACCGCCTGGAAGACTGGGGCCGTCGTCAACTGGCCTACGCAATCAACAATGTTCACAAGGCTCACTACGTGATGCTGAACGTTGAGTGCACCGGCAAGGCCCTGGCCGAGCTGGAAGACAACTTCCGCTACAACGATGCCGTGATCCGTAACCTGGTCATCCGTCGCGACGAAGCCGTAACCGGTCAGTCCGAGATGCTGAAGGCAGAAGAGAACCGCAGCGAGCGCCGTGAGCGTCGTGAGCGTCCTGAGCATGCTGACTCCGCCGAAGGCGATGACAGCAATGACAGCGACTCCAGCGATAACGCTGACGAGTAATCCACGGACCTTTTGAGGAGCCTATTACATGGCACGTTTCTTCCGTCGTCGTAAATTCTGCCGCTTCACTGCTGAAGACGTGAAAGAGATCGACTTCAAAGATCTCAACACCCTGAAAGCTTACGTATCCGAAACCGGCAAGATCGTTCCAAGCCGTATCACCGGTACCAAAGCTCGTTATCAGCGTCAGCTGGCTACCGCTATCAAGCGCGCCCGCTTCCTGGCCCTGCTGCCCTACACCGACAGCCACGGCCGCTGAGACCGGGTCGTCGACAAGCAGTAAGGGATAAGCATGCGAGCGTTAGCTGATTTCATCATGCGCGGTCGTGTGCAGGCCACCCTGGTGGTGGTCATCAGTGCAGTGTTACCGCTGTTGTTCTGGTTGAGTGCCGCTGCCGGAAGCCTCGTGCTTCTGCGGCGCGGGTTCAAGGATGCTTCAACGGTCATCGCGTTTGGGCTTTTGCCCGCGGTGGCCATCTGGGCCTTTGGCGACCCCAGTACCTTGCTGGTGCTGTTGGGGACGCTGGGGCTGGCCGCCTTGTTGCGTGCCGGGCATTCCTGGAGCCGGGTGTTGATGTTCAGTGTTGTGTTGGGGCTGGTTTACAGCCTCATCCTGGACACGGTACTGCGTGAAACCTTCGAGGTGTTGGCCAAGGCGCTTGTACAAGCCCTGCCACAAATCGAAGGCAAGCCGGTGATCCCCGGTGAGCTGATCGGCCCTGTGCTGGTCGCTTCAACGGCGGTGATGCTGCAGCTGTTCAGCGTGCTGGCTTTGATGCTGGCGCGTTATTGGCAGGCTGCGTTGTACAACCCTGGAGGCTTCGGTCGCGAGTTTCGCGCCTTGAAGTTGCCGCGGGTAACCATGCTGGCTTTGGTGGCCATGATGGTGCTGGGTCCGTTCATCGGGCCGCAGTTCATCGTCCTGGCCTCTGCGTCCAGCCTGGTGCTCGTCCTGGCCGGCATCGCCTTGATGCATGGGCTGGTGGCACAGGGCCGATTGGCCGGTTTCTGGCTGGTGGGCATGTACGTGACGCTGCCGCTGATCATGCAGCTGATTTATCCGTTGCTCGTGGTTTTGGCCATTGTCGACAGCCTGATTGATTTTCGCGGTCGCAAGTCCCCTGAGGGGAATGACTCCGCGAACGGTGAAGGTTAAAAGTTAAGAGGTTTTACCAAATGGAACTGATCCTGCTGGAAAAAGTCGCTAACCTGGGCAACCTGGGCGACAAAGTAAAAGTTAAGGCTGGTTACGGCCGTAACTTCCTGCTGCCATTCGGCAAGGCCACCGTTGCCAACGCCGCCAACCTGGCTGCGTTCGAAGAGCGTCGCGCCGAGCTGGAAAAAGCAGCTGCTGACCGTAAATCGTCGGCTGAAAGCCGCGCTGCCCAACTGGCTGAGCTGGAAGTGACCATCACTGCCACCGCTGGCGACGAAGGCAAGCTGTTCGGTTCGATCGGCACCCACGACATCGCTGACGCCCTGACCGCCTCCGGCGTTGAAGTGGCCAAAGCTGAAGTTCGTCTGCCGAACGGCACCATCCGTCAGGTTGGCGAATACGATGTAGCCGTGCACCTGCACAGCGACGTTGAAGCCACCGTACGTGTGGTCGTCGTAGCTGCCTAAGCTGCGCTGACTGGCTGGCCGCACGCGGCCCAGCCGGTTAACATCGGGCACGGTCCTGTCTTTCACAGGCCGTGCCCTTTGTCTTTTTCGTCCCCCAGAATTTATTCGTGGCCATGAACGAGATCACCACCTCCGAACAGCTTGACCTGCAAACCGCATCCCTGAAGGTGCCGCCGCATTCCATCGAGGCCGAACAGGCTGTGCTCGGTGGCCTGATGCTGGACAACAACGCCTGGGAGCGGGTACTGGATCAGGTGTCGGATGGCGATTTCTATCGGCATGACCACCGCCTGATCTTCCGCGCCATCCACAAGCTGGTCGACCTGAACCATCCGTTCGATGTGGTCACGTTGCACGAGCAGTTGGACAAGGAGGGCGTGTCGTCGCAAGTCGGCGGCCTGGCCTACCTGGCGGAGCTGGCCAAGAACACCCCGTCGGTGGCCAACATCAAGGCCTACGCCGCGATCATTCGCGAGCGGGCCACGTTGCGTCAGCTGATCAGCATCAGCACCGACATCGCCGACAACGCGTTCAACCCGCAAGGGCGCAACGCCGAAGAGATCCTTGACGACGCCGAACGGCAGATCTTCCAGATCGCCGAGGCCCGGCCGAAGACCGGTGGCCCGGTAGGGGTCAACGAGCTGTTGACCAAGGCCATCGACCGGATCGACACGCTGTTCAACTCCGACAGCGATATCACGGGTATCTCCACCGGGTATACCGACCTGGACGAGAAGACCAGTGGCTTGCAGGCAGCCGACCTGATCATCGTCGCCGGCCGTCCATCGATGGGTAAGACCACCTTCGCCATGAACCTGGTGGAAAACGCCGTGCTGCGCAGCGACAAGGCGGTGCTGGTGTTCTCCCTCGAGATGCCAGGCGAATCGCTGATCATGCGTATGCTCTCGTCCCTCGGCCGCATCGACCAGACCAAAGTCCGTTCCGGCCAGCTGGACGACGACGACTGGCCGCGCCTGACCTCGGCGGTCAACCTGCTCAACGACCGCAAGCTGTTCATCGACGATACCGCCGGCATCAGCCCGTCGGAAATGCGTGCGCGCACCCGCCGCCTGGCGCGTGAGCACGGTGAAATTGGCATGATCATGGTCGACTACCTGCAGCTGATGCAGATCCCGGGTTCTGCCGGCGACAACCGGACCAACGAGATTTCTGAGATCTCCCGCTCGCTCAAGGCCCTGGCCAAGGAATTCAACTGCCCGGTCATCGCCCTGTCGCAGCTGAACCGCTCCCTGGAACAGCGGCCGAACAAGCGCCCGGTGAACTCCGACTTGCGTGAATCGGGTGCAATCGAGCAGGACGCCGACGTGATCATGTTCGTCTACCGCGACGAGGTGTATCACCCGGAAACCGAGCACAAGGGCATTGCCGAGATCATCATCGGTAAACAGCGTAACGGCCCCATCGGCTTCATCCGCCTGGCCTTCATCGGCAAGTACACCCGCTTCGAGAACCTCGCGCCGGGTATGTACAACTTCGACGACGACGAATAAACGCAGGGTTTGCGTATTGCAGATGAATCCGACCTCTGCCGTCGGATTTGATCAAAATTTGTGCTATATTCCGCGCCCGCGATTTCCCTGAACACCAGAACCGGTCACTGACATGCAAGCAGCCAAACCACTCTACGACTATCCCAAGTACTGGGCCGAATGCTTCGGGCCAGCACCGTTCCTGCCCATGAGCAGGGAGGAGATGGATCAGCTCGGCTGGGATTCCTGCGACATCATCATCGTGACCGGGGACGCCTACGTCGACCACGCGTCGTTCGGCATGGCCATCATCGGCCGTCTGCTGGAGGCCCAGGGCTTCCGCGTGGGCATCATCGCCCAGCCAAACTGGCAGTCCAAAGACGACTTCATGAAGCTGGGCGAGCCGAACCTGTTCTTCGGCGTCGCGGCCGGCAACATGGATTCGATGATCAACCGCTACACCGCGGACAAGAAGATCCGTTCCGACGACGCCTACACCCCAGGCGGCATGGCCGGCAAGCGCCCGGACCGCGCCAGCCTGGTGTACAGCCAGCGTTGCAAGGAAGCCTACAAGCACGTGCCGATCGTGCTTGGTGGCATCGAGGCTTCGCTGCGCCGCATCGCCCATTATGACTACTGGCAGGACAAGGTCCGCCATTCGATCCTGATCGACGCCAGCGCCGACATCCTGCTGTACGGCAACGCCGAGCGGGCCATTGTCGAAGTCGCCCAGCGCCTGTCCCAGGGTGAGAGCATCGAACACATCACCGACGTGCGCGGCACCGCGTTCGTGCGCCGTGACACGCCGCAGGGCTGGTTCGAGATCGACTCCACCCGCATCGACCGCCCTGGCCGCGTCGACAAGATCATCAACCCCTACGTCAACACCCAAGACACCCAGGCGTGTGCCATCGAACAAGCCAAAGGTGACGTGGAAGACCCGAACGAAGCCAAGGTGGTGCAGATTCTCGACAGCCCGGGCATGACCCGCGACAAGTCGGTGATCCGCCTGCCGTCGTTCGAGAAGGTGCGTAACGACCCGGTGCTGTATGCCCACGCCAACCGCGTGCTGCACCTGGAAACCAACCCAGGCAACGCCCGCGCCCTGGTGCAGAAGCATGGCGAAGTGGACGTGTGGTTCAACCCGCCACCCATCCCCATGACCACCGAAGAAATGGACTACGTGTTTGGCATGCCTTACGCACGTGTTCCGCACCCGGCCTATGGCAAAGAGCGCATCCCGGCGTACGAGATGATCCGCTTCTCGGTGAACATCATGCGTGGCTGCTTCGGTGGCTGCACCTTCTGCTCGATCACCGAGCACGAAGGTCGCATCATCCAGAACCGCTCCCACGAGTCGATCCTGAACGAGATCGAGGAGATGCGTGACAAGGTGCCGGGCTTCACCGGCGTGGTTTCCGACCTTGGCGGCCCGACCGCCAACATGTACCGCATCGCCTGTAAGAGCCACGAGATCGAGAAGCACTGCCGCAAGCCGTCGTGCGTGTTCCCGGGTATCTGTGAAAACCTCAACACCGACCACAGCTCGTTGATCGAGCTGTACCGCAAGGCGCGTGCTTTGCCGGGTGTGAAGAAGATCCTGATCGCCTCGGGCCTGCGTTATGACCTGGCGGTCGAGTCGCCGGAGTACGTCAAGGAGCTGGTCACCCACCACGTGGGCGGCTACCTGAAGATTGCCCCGGAGCACACCGAGCGTGGCCCGCTGGACAAGATGATGAAGCCGGGCATCGGCACCTATGACCGCTTCAAGCGCATGTTCGAGAAGTTCTCGAAAGAGGCGGGCAAGGAGCAGTACCTGATCCCGTACTTCATTGCCGCGCACCCAGGCACCACCGACGAAGACATGATGAACCTGGCCCTGTGGCTCAAGGGCAACGGCTTCCGCGCTGACCAGGTGCAGGCCTTCTACCCGTCGCCCATGGCGTCGGCCACGGCCATGTACCACTCGGGCAAGAACCCGCTGCGCAAGGTGACCTACAAGAGCGAAGGCGTGGAGATCGTCAAGAGCGAGGAGCAGCGCCGTCTGCACAAGGCGTTCTTGCGCTATCACGATCCGAAGGGCTGGCCGATGCTGCGTGAGGCGCTGGAGCGCATGGGCCGTGCCGATTTGATCGGGCCGGGCAAGCACCAGCTGATTCCGCTGCACCAGCCGCAGTCCGACAGCTACCAGAGCGCCCGCCGCAAGAACTCGACGCCGGCTGGCAGCCACAAGGTGGCCAAGGAGCAGAAGATCCTGACCCAGCACACCGGCCTGCCACCGCGTGGCAGCGATGGCAGCAAGCCGTGGGACAAGCGTGAGAAGGCCAAGGCCGAGGCATTTGCCCGCAACCAGCAGGCGGCCAAAGAGCGCAAGGAAGCGGCCAAGGGTGGCGGCAAGGGTAAGAAGCCGCGTCAGCCCGTTATTCCGCGCTGAGGCTTGAAGGGGGCCGCTTTGCGGCCCATCGCAGGCAAGCCAGCTCCTACAGGTACAGCGCAGGCCTTGAATGCTGCATTGTATCTGTAGGAGCTGGCTTGCCTGCGATGGGCTGCAAAGCAGCCCCTTTCAGTTCAATCCGGCTGCTTGTCGACCCACTTCGGCGCTACCGGCGCGACGAATTCACTCATCCCATCCAGCAATGCATCCGCCTGCTGCCCCAGCAGCAACATCGCCCGATGCTGCGGCCGCACGAAGCCTTCCTCGACGATATGGTCAAGGAACCCGCCCAGCTTTTCATAAAAGCCATTCACATCGAGCAGGCCCAGCGGCTTGGCGTGATAGCCCAGTTGCCCCCAGGTCCACACCTCGAACAACTCCTCCAGCGTACCCAGCCCACCCGGCAGCGCAATGAAGGCATCGCTGAGTTCGGCCATGCGCGCCTTGCGCGCGTGCATGCCATCGACCACCTCCAGGCGGCTCAGGCCCTTGTGGCCCACCTCGGCGTCCAGCAGGCTTTGCGGGATGATCCCGACCACTTCGCCGCCCGCAGCCATGGCAGCATCGGCCACGATGCCCATCAAGCCGACAGCGCCGCCACCATAAACCAGGGTCAGGCCGCGCCGGGCGATGGCCTGGCCCAGGGCGACGGCCGCTTCACGGTAAGCAGGGTTGGCGCCGATGCTGGCGCCGCAGAAGACACACACGGAACGTACACGCATTGCTTATCTCCAATCACTCAGGATGACAGGGTACGGCGCATGCCTGGCCGTTCCAAGGCCGGTGTCATTCCGGCCGGGAGAATTCGCAGACAGCACCCGTGGCACCCTGGGCATAGGCGGCAAGCAGGCTGTTCATGAAGCTGGAAATGCGCATTTGGTATTGCTCCTAAATGAGAGGTTGTCCCATCCTCCAATAAAAGGGCATGATGTGCCCTTAGATTGGTTGTATACAATCCATTGAACAATTCTACTGGCTGGCCACTTGACACCCCCTTGACCCATATCAGAAAGGGGCTGAACGGTTTCAGGCAGTCTCGCAATTGATAAAACCCTGCCAAGGAGATTCATGATGTTTGCGAAAGCTGTAGCGGTATCCCTGCTGACCCTCGCCAGCGCCTCTGTCTTCGCAGCCGAATGCTCGGTGACTGTCGAATCGACGGACCAGATGTCCTATACCACCAAGGAATTCACCGTCGACAAGAGCTGCAAGGAGTTCACCGTCAAACTGACCCACTCCGGCAACCTGCCGAAGAACGTCATGGGCCATAACCTGGTGATCAGCAAGACGGCTGACATGCAGGGTATTGCCACTGAAGGCATGAGCCAGGGCATCGAAAAGGGCTACCTGAAAGAAGACAACGCCAACATCATCGCCCACACCGCGATGATCGGTGCGCCGGAGAAAGAAACCGAAGTGAAGTTCGACACGTCCAAGCTGGAAGCCGGTGGCGACTACAGCTTCTTCTGCACCTTCCCGGGCCACATCTCGATGATGAAGGGCAAGGTTGTCGTCAAGTAATCAAAAGCTGACGCGGTAACCTGTGGGAGCGGGTTTACCCGCGAATGCGTCGGTGACTCCACCATCGCATTCGCGGGTAAACCCGCTCCCACAGGTCCTTCTACAGTCTGATCAAGGCGCGAACGGCAGTTCGCGCTTGTGCTGGGTCTTGCGGTAGGTCGCAACGATGATGTCGAACGCTGCCTGATCAACCGGCTGCCCCTGCAGGAACGCATCGATCTGCTCATACGTCACGCCATGTGACGCCTCGTCCGGCTTGCCCGGCTCAAGGTCTTCCAGGTCCGCTGTCGGCACCTTCTCCACCAGCGATTCCGGCGCACCAAAGCGGCGCGCAATGGCCCGTACCTGGTTTTTCACCAGCCCGCTCAGCGGGGCCAGGTCGCAGGCACCATCACCAAACTTGGTAAAGAAACCCATCACCGCTTCGGCGGCATGGTCAGTGCCGATCACCAGACCTGCACGGGCGCCGGCGATGGTGTATTGGGCGACCATACGGGTACGTGCCTTGAGGTTGCCGACAACGAAGTCCACCAGCGTCGGCGAGCCGTTTTTCAGTTCCACCACCTCAGCTGCCAACGCTTTCACTGCCGGTGCAATGTCGACGGTGTGCACTTCATCGGCCTTGATCACGTCAAGGCACGCTTGGGCGTCATGCTCGTCATGCTGCACCTGATAGGGCAAGCGCACGGCAATGAAGGTGTAGGCCTTATCGCCGGTTTCGGCACGCAGCTCGTTGATCGCGCGCTGGGCAAGCAGGGCAGCGGTCAGTGAGTCGACACCGCCACTGATGCCCAGTACCAGCGTCTTGAGCCGGGCATTGGCCAGGCAATCCTTAATGAACGCCACGCGCCGAGCCACTTCGTTGTCGAGCGCGGCGGCATCGGCGAACGGTGGCTGCACCTTGAGCGCTTGGGCAATCTCTCGCTGAACGGCTTGCATGGGTTACTCCTTGCTGGGGATTTTGAAAACGTGGCGCATGTAGGCAACGAAGTTCTCGTCACGGCACTGGGTCTTGGCCGCCTCGTCAGAGATTTTCGCCACCGGCGAGCCATTGCAGTCGGTCATTTTAAGCACGATGTTCATCGGCGCCACACCCGGTATGTCGCAGGTCAGGTTGGTGCCGATGCCGAAACTGACGTTGATGCGGCCGCGCAGGGCACGGAAGATTTCCAGCGAACGGGTCAGGTTGAGGCCGTCGGAAAACACCAGGGTCTTGGTCATCGGGTCGATACCCAGCTTCTGGTAATGGACGATGGCCTTTTCCGCCCAGGCCACTGGCTCGCCCGAATCGTGGCGCAGGCCGTCGAACAGCTTGGCGAAGTACAAATCGAAATCGCCGAGGAAGGCGTCCATGGTGATGCAGTCGGTCAGGGCGATGCCCAGCAGGCCGCGGTACTCGCGTACCCAGCAGTCCAGCGCGGCGCTCTGGCTGTCGATCAAGCGCGGGCCGAGCTGTTGGTGCGCCATGATCCATTCGTGGGCCATGGTGCCCAGCGGCTTGATATCCAGTTTCCATGCCAGGTCGACGTTGCTGGTGCCCACGAAACGGGCCGGGAAGTCATCACGCAGCACCCGTACCACCTCTTCCTGAACACGGCTGGAAAACCGCCGGCGGGTGCCGAAATCGGCCACTTGCAGGTCGGCCAGCTCGTCGTCACTGGCATGCGCGCGCAGCCAGTCGAACTTGCGGTACAGCTGGTCGCGGGCTTCGGCCAGGCGCATGTGCGGGTGCAGGTGGCGGTTGCGCACTTCGCTGATGATGGCCAACAAGGGCACTTCAAACAGGATCACGTGCAGCCAGGGGCCACGCAGGCGTAGGAACAGTTGATCGTTTTCGATGCCAATGCGCACGTAGCGCAGGTTGAAGCGGAACAGGCGCAGAAACCGCAGGAAGTCTGGCTTGAGAAAGCTGATACGTTCCAGAAAGCCCAGTTGGCCTTCATCCAGGGTCAGGTCGCTGAGCAGTTCGAGCTGGTTGCGGATCTCGCCGAGGTAAGGGCGCAGGTCTTCGCCGTTGCGGCAGCGAAACTCCCATTCCACGTCGGCGTCCGGGTAGTTGTGCAGCACACCCTGCATCATGGTGAGTTTGTAGAAGTCGGTGTCGAGCAGGTTGTGCACGATGCGCTCGGCGAATGCGCTCTCGCTCATCAAGGGTGGCTCCGGAAGCGGCGAATGGCGGCCATTGTGCCAGCCTTTTGCATTTTCATGTTTCTGCTGCGGCCCATTCGCGGGCAAGCCCGCTCCCATCTGGCCGGCATAACGGCCAAAACAGAGGTGTTTTTCCGTGCACCCGCTAGCCTTGAAACAGTGCTGCCTGTAGCAGTCGCGCACCAGCGGTGTGCACTTCGGTGACGTTGGCTGTTACAGGGCGGTTGCACGTAAACACTTGCCAGGGTTGCAATGATGGCACTTCACGGTTGCTCCTTGTCTGTACGTGTGGTGGCGCCTGCCGCGCGGCAGACGGTTGCACGCTCAATAAAGAAAAGGCCGTCGGTCGCCTGCCAGCCGCCCTGGCTGTGTGATTTCCCGGAATACAAAACCAATGGCACGGCCCTTGCTCTGAGCACAGGGTTGAGAAGTTGTAGTGCCAACCAAAAAAAACTCTAGGAGCACCACCTCATGTCGCAGACGTTTTACAAGAAAGGTTTCCTGGCTCTGGCCGTCGCTACGGCACTGGGTATTTCTTCGTATGTTCAGGCCGACATCAAGATCGGCGTCGCAGGCCCGATGACCGGTGCCAACGCAGCGTTTGGCGAGCAGTACATGAAAGGTGCCCAGGCGGCAGCCGACAAGATCAACGCCGAAGGTGGGGTCAACGGCGAGAAGATCGTCCTGGTGAAGGGCGATGATGCCTGCGAACCGAAACAAGCCGTGGCCGTGGCCAACCGCCTGGTCGACCAGGACAAAGTGGCAGGGGTGGTCGGCCACTTCTGCTCCTCCAACACCATCCCTGCTTCCGAGGTGTACGACGAAGCCGGTGTGATCGCCATCACCCCAGGCTCGACCAACCCGCAGGTGACCGAGCGCGGCCTTTCCGCCATGTTCCGCATGTGTGGCCGTGACGACCAGCAGGGCATCGTTGCCGGTGACTACATCGTCGATGTGCTCAAAGGCAAGAAGGTGGCCGTGCTGCACGACAAGGACACCTACGGCCAAGGCCTGGCCGATGCCACCAAGGCGCAGCTCGAGAAGCGTGGCGTGAAGCCTGTGCTGTACGAAGGCCTGACCCGCGGCGAGAAAGACTTCAGCGCCGTGGTCACCAAGATCCGCTCCACCGGCGCCGACGTGGTCTATTTCGGTGGCCTGCACCCAGAGGCCGGCCCACTGGTACGCCAGCTGCGTGAGCAAGGCCTGAAGGACGTCAAGTTCATGTCCGATGATGGCATCGTCACCGACGAACTGGTGTCCACGGCGGGTGGTGCACAGTACGTCGATGGCGTGTACATGACCTTCGGCGCCGACCCGCGCCTGCTGCCGGACAGCAAGGCCGTGGTGGAAGAGTTCCGCAAGAACGGTACCGAGCCTGAAGGCTACACCCTGTACGCCTATGCCTCGTTGCAGGCGCTTGCCGCCGCGTTCAACGGTGCCAAGTCGAACAAAGGCGAAGACGCCGCCAAATGGCTCAAGGCTAACCCGGTCAAGACCGTCATGGGCGAGAAGAAGTGGGACAGCAAGGGCGACCTGACCGTCTCCGACTACGTGGTCTACCAGTGGGACAAAGACGGTAAATACCACCAGCTGGAAAAACAAAAATAATAACGGCTACCGGCCCGGGTGCTTACTGCCCCGGGCTGCAGCCCCGCGGTACCTGTCTTTATCCGTAGATCTGCACAGTTCTGCGCTGCGAGGGCCGCTGCATTCAGGGCCCGCCGTGGTAGGCGCTCGTGCAATCTCAATCAGGTGAGATTGCGTTATGGATGGTATTTTTCTGCAGCAACTGGTCAACGGCCTGACCCTCGGGTCGGTCTATGGCCTGATCGCCATCGGCTACACAATGGTCTATGGCATCATCGGCATGATCAACTTCGCGCACGGCGAGGTGTATATGATTTCCGCGTACCTCGCGGCGATCAGCCTGGCATTGCTGGCCTATTTCGGCGTCGAATCGTTCCCGCTTCTGATGCTGGGCACGCTGTTGTTCACCGTCGTCGTCACGGGCGTCTATGGCTTCACCATCGAACGCATCGCCTACAAACCCCTGCGCAACTCCACCCGTCTGGCACCGCTGATCAGTGCCATCGGCATCTCGCTGATCCTGCAAAACTATGCACAGATCAGCCAGGGCGCCCGCCAGCAGGGCGTGCCAACCCTGCTTGAAGGCGCCTTGCGGGTAGAAGTCGGCACCGGCTTCGTGCAATTGACCTACACCAAGATCTTCATCCTGATTGCCGCATTCGTCGGCATGGGCCTGCTGACCTATGTGATCAAGTACACCAAGCTCGGCCGCATGTGCCGCGCCACGCAGCAAGATCGCAAGATGGCTTCGATCCTGGGCATCAACACCGATCGGGTGATTTCCTACGTATTCGTCATCGGTGCAGTCATGGCCGCACTGGCGGGTGTGCTGATCACCATGAACTACGGCACCTTCGACTTCTATGCCGGCTTCATCATTGGCATCAAGGCGTTCACGGCGGCGGTATTGGGCGGCATCGGTTCGCTACCGGGGGCCATGCTCGGCGGCATCATTCTCGGCATCTCCGAGTCGCTGTTCTCTGGCCTGATCAACTCCGACTACAAGGACGTATTCAGCTTCTCGCTGCTGGTGATGATCCTCATCTTCCGTCCCCAAGGCCTGCTGGGTCGCCCGCTCGTGGCTAAGGTGTGAACATGTCCACTGCCAAAACTGCCCCTGTTTCCGAAACCCATGGTTTCGACCTCAAACGCAGCCTGCTGGAGACCTTCGTCGCCGGCCTGCTGGCGCTCATTGTCTTTGGCCCGGTCGTCGGCGTGGTGCTCGACGGCTACAGCTTCAACGCCGAACCCCGCCGCGTGGCGTGGCTGGTTGGCGGGGTGATGGTCGGGCGCTTCCTGCTCAGCCTGTACCTGCAGACAGGCGCCGGGCGGCGCATGCTCCAAGGCTTCGACAACGGTGGCTCGGGCGTGCATGTGAACGCGCCGGACTACAAGTCGCGGCTGCGCTACATCATCCCGGCGCTGGTGGTGATTGCCATCGTCTTCCCAATCTTTGCCAACAAGTACCTGCTGACCGTGGTCATCCTCGGCCTGATCTACGTGTTGCTGGGCCTTGGCCTGAACATCGTGGTCGGCCTGGCGGGCCTGCTCGACCTGGGTTACGTGGCGTTCTACGCCATCGGCGCCTACGGCCTGGCGTTAGGCTACCAGTACCTGGGCCTGGGCTTCTGGAGCGTGCTGCCGCTGGCGGCGATCGCGGCGGCGCTGGCGGGGTGCATACTCGGCTTCCCGGTGTTACGCATGCACGGTGACTACCTGGCGATCGTGACCCTGGGCTTTGGCGAGATCATCCGCCTGGTGCTGAACAACTGGCTGTCGTTCACCGGTGGCCCGAACGGCATGCCGGCACCGTCGCCGACCTTCTTTGGCCTGGAATTCGGCCGCCGGGCCAAGGACGGTGGGGTGCCGATCCATGAGTTTCTTGGCATCGATTACAACGCCAACCTGAAGTTCGTGTTCATCTACGCCGTGCTGTTCCTGGTGGTGCTGGCAGTGCTGTACATCAAGCACCGGTTGACCCGCATGCCGGTCGGCCGCGCCTGGGAAGCCCTGCGTGAAGACGAGATCGCCTGCCGCTCGATGGGCCTGAACCACGTGCTGGTCAAGCTTTCGGCGTTCACCCTGGGGGCTTCCACCGCGGGCCTGGCGGGCGTGTTCTTCGCCACGTACCAGGGCTTCGTCAACCCGTCGTCGTTCACTTTCTTCGAGTCGGCGCTGATCCTCGCCATCGTCGTGTTGGGTGGCATGGGCTCGACCGTCGGTGTGGTGATCGCAGCGTTCGTGCTGACCGTGGCGCCAGAGCTGCTGCGCAGCTTCTCCGAGTACCGCGTGCTGCTGTTTGGCGTATTGATGGTGTTGATGATGATCTGGCGACCGCGTGGGCTGATCCGCATCAGTCGTACCGGTGTGGTCCCGCGTAAAGGAGTGGCGCCATGAACGACGATATCATTCTGTCGGTCGACAACCTGATGATGCAGTTTGGCGGCATCAAGGCGCTGAGTGACGTGAGCCTCAAGGTCCGGCGCAACCAGATCTTCGCGCTGATCGGCCCCAACGGTGCGGGCAAGACCACGGTGTTCAACTGCCTGACCGGCTTCTACAAAGCCAGCGGCGGGCGTATCGAACTGAACGTGCGCGGCAGCCAGACCAACGTCATCCAGTTGCTCGGCGAGCGCTTCCAGGCGACGGACTTCGTTTCGCCCGCGCGCTTTGCCAACCGCCTGTACTACAAGATGTTCGGCGGCACCCACCTGGTGAACCGCGCCGGCCTCGCCCGGACCTTCCAGAACATTCGCCTGTTCAAGGAAATGTCGGTGGTGGAGAACCTGTTGGTGGCCCAGCACATGTGGGTCAACCGCAACCTGCTGGCCGGGGTGCTCAACACCAAGGCCTACCGCAAGGCCGAGAGCGATGCCCTCGACCATGCGTTCTATTGGCTGGAGGTGGTCGACCTGGTCGATTGCGCCAACCGCTTGGCCGGTGAGTTGTCTTATGGCCAGCAGCGTCGCCTGGAAATCGCCCGGGCCATGTGCACGCGGCCGAAGATCATCTGCCTGGACGAACCGGCTGCCGGCCTCAACCCGCAGGAAACCGAGGCGCTCAGTGGCATGATCCGCGTGCTGCGTGACGAGCACGACATCACCGTGGTGCTGATCGAGCACGACATGGGCATGGTCATGAGCATTTCCGACCATATCGTCGTGCTTGACCATGGCAACGTGATCGCCGAAGGCGCGCCACAGGAAATCCGCAACAACCCGACGGTGATTGCCGCCTACCTGGGTGCAGACGAAGAGGAACTGGTATGAGTGCACCCATTCTCGAGCTGAAGGAGCTGGATGTGTTCTACGGGCCGATCCAGGCCCTGAAGAAGGTGTCGATGCACATCAACGAAGGCGAGACGGTGAGCCTGATCGGTGCCAACGGTGCCGGCAAATCGACCTTGCTGATGTCGATTTTCGGCCAGCCGCGCGCGTCTTCGGGGCACATCGTTTACCGGGGCACAGACATCACCCGCAAGTCGTCGCATTACATCGCTTCCAACGGTATTGCGCAGTCACCTGAGGGGCGGCGGGTGTTCCCCGACATGACCGTCGAGGAAAACCTGATGATGGGCACCATCCCGATTGGCGACAAATACGCCAAGGAGGACATGGAGCGGATGTACGAGCTGTTCCCGCGGTTGAAGGAGCGGCGCACCCAGCGGGCCATGACCATGTCGGGGGGCGAGCAGCAGATGCTCGCCATCGCCCGCGCGTTGATGAGCCGGCCGAAGCTGTTGCTGCTCGATGAGCCCTCGCTGGGGCTGGCGCCGATCGTGGTCAAGCAGATCTTCGCCACCTTGCGTGAGTTGGCCAAGACGGGGATGACCATCTTCCTCGTTGAGCAGAACGCCAACCATGCGCTGAAGTTGTCGGACCGGGCGTATGTGATGGTCAACGGGCAGATCCGCATGACGGGCACCGGCCAGGAGTTGTTGGTGAACGAAGAAGTGCGCAGCGCCTATTTGGGCGGGCACTGAGTGGTAACACTGGGGCCGCCTAGCGGCCCCAGTGCTTCAAGCCGAATGTGGACAACTTGTCGCACACCCTTCTTCAGCCTCTCCAAAAACCCTTCTCAAGCCATTGTTTCCACAGCCTTGTTTTACCCACGGATAATGTGGAACCGCCTGTGGAAAACATGGGTGCACCTCGCTACAGCCCTTTGTTATCAAGCCTTGTAGGGTGTTGATCGTTTTTTGATCGCTTTGCCCTTGTGGATGATTTTTCACGGTTTTTTACTCACAGGCTGCTGCATTCGAGGCCTGGTAAAACCTGTGGGTAAGTCTGTGCAAAAACCTTGGACAGACCGCTGCAAGCGGCATGGTTGAAAGCCTTGCGCCATCACCTCAGAGATATCCACCGGCCGTGGATCGCTGAAAGGGTTCCGCGAACTCGATAAGTTGCCCCCAATCCGTGGGGAAAGCCTTGTGGATAACGTGCGCATAGCTGGCGCGAAGCCCTCTGCTACGCGGCTTTGGCAGGTATGATCATTTTTTGACCAATGGCTTCAATGGCTTGCTGCCTGCGTGGTACGAAGGCATGCTGCAAACCCTGCCGAAAATAATCCACAGCGAGGAACACAGCATGACGTCCACCGTATTCATCACTGGCGCGACTTCCGGTTTCGGCGAGGCCACCGCCCGACGTTTTGCACAGGCCGGCTGGAAGCTGATCCTCACCGGTCGCCGCAAGGAGCGCCTGGATGCGCTGTGCGCAGAACTGTCAGCCCAGACCGAGGTGCACGGGCTGGTGCTCGATGTGCGCGACCGCAACGCCATGGAGGCGGCCATCGGTAACCTGCCGCCTGGGTTCGATAAACTGCGTGGCCTGGTCAACAACGCTGGCCTGGCCCTGGGCGTGGATGCGGCGCAGAACTGCAGCCTGGACGACTGGGAAACCATGGTCGACACCAACATCAAGGGCCTGATGTACACCACGCGCCTGCTGCTGCCCCGGTTGATCGCCCACGGGCGTGGTGCGTCGATCCTCAACGTCGGGTCGGTGGCGGGCAATTACCCGTACCCGGGCAGCAACGTGTATGGCGGCACCAAGGCGTTCGTCGGGCAGTTCTCGCTGAGCCTGCGTTGCGACCTGCGCGGCACGGGCGTGCGCGTCAGTAACATCGAGCCGGGGCTGTGCGAGAGCGAGTTCTCGCTGGTGCGTTTCGGTGGCGACCAGGCCAAGTACGACGCCACCTACGCAGGTGCCGAGCCGATCCAGCCGCAGGATATTGCCGAGACCATCTTCTGGATTCTCAACCAGCCGGCGCACATCAACATCAACAGCCTGGAGCTGATGCCGGTGAGCCAGGACTGGGCAGGGTTCTCGATCGATCGGTCGGTCAAGGGCTGATCAGCAGCATGGGCGGGTAAAAAGCCTGCCCATGCTGCTTCACGGCTTTCAGTGGTCGCGGAAGGTTTTGTCTGAATCGAGAAGGTGCAAGGCTTGCAGCATATCGTTGACGACATCAGCGAGCATGGCATCTTCTCTGGTTGGGTGCCCCTCGGCATACCTCAGCAGGCTTGAAAGCAGGCGCAGCTTTTGCTCGTGGAGCAGCTTGTTCTTCTCAAGCTTCGAGGTCGTGACATCCTTTTCGGTAGCAGCAATTTGCTTTTCAAAGTGAGCCTTCAGCGTTTCATTGCTCATGGCCGAACTCCTATCAATGGAGTCCTTACGCTATCAACGCGTCACGAGAACGGAAACTGGTAAAAATGTCAGGTCATTGCAAGCGCTGAAGCCCTTCCAGGCAAGTCGCCAAGTGATAAGGCGTAGTCGAAGGCATGTCATGTCGGCTAACCGCACCCTCGCCATCCCGGCACTCATACCAGCCGCCTTCATGCAGGAATCGCTGCTCCATCGCCTGCAACTGCGCAGCCAGTTTCGCCTCATTCCCCGACCGCAACGCCAGCGCCCGCAGGTACTCCGCCTGGGCCCAGATCCGTTGGGTGGCGTCGAGCACCTTGCCGTCCACCGCGAGCATCGACAGCACCGCGGAATCTTTAACCCCGTACTGCTCGGCGTATTCGAAGGCGCGGGCAATGGAGCCATGCAGTGGCGTGCCACGTAGCAGGGGCGAGGTATCGAGCAGGTAAAACCACTCGAACTGATGACCCGGTTCGAACCAGTTATCCACAGCGCCGTTTGGCTTTTCCAGCATCAGGCCATGCTGCGGTTCGATGAACTGCGCCTGCAGGGCCTCGCACAGGTGCAGCAGGGCCTGCTGCACGCCTTCATCCTCACGCACGGCAAGCACCTGCAGGAACGCTTCGGCCAGGTGCATCTGCGGATTCTGCAGCGGGCCGCTGCCCAGGTCGGACCAGTCTTCACCGAGGCTCGCCTCGTACAAGCCGTCGTCGCGGGCGAACTGCTCGCTGACGATTTCCAGCGCAGCGTTCAGTGCAGACTCCACCAGGCTCTCGCGAACCTTGCCCCAGTAATGGGCGCAGGCAAACACGATGAACGCATGGGTGTAGAGGTCTTTGCGGCGGTCCAGCGGCTTGCCTTCGGCATCGATGCTGTAGAACCAGCCACCGTGCTCGGCATCGTGAAAATGCCGCTGCAACGAACGGAACAACGCCGCCGCTCGCGCTGCCGCGCCGGGTTGCTCGATGCGGCTGCTGAACAGGTACAGTTGGCGAGCGCAGGCCATCGCCCGGTAGCGTTGCACGGGCAATGGCCGGTGCTGGGCGTCCAGGGCTTCGAAGGGCAGGGCCATTTCGTCGTTCCAGCCCGGGCCTTGCCACAGCGGCACGATACGCTCGGCGAAGTGCTGGTTGAAGCGGGCCAGTTCGGGCGGAGTGGGGCGGGGGTCGGACATGAAAGCGCTCGTCACAATCGGGCAGTGCGCCATGGTAGCAGAACTGGGGTTTTGGGTTGTTTACACGGGCCTCTTCGCGGGCAAGCCCGCTCCCACAGGTGCCCGCGAAGAAGCCCGTGTAGCCAACAGATCAGCTCGGGTTACCCAAGCCCTGCCAATGGCGTGCGCCGACGAAGATGAAGCGCAGCTGCTGGGTGATCTTTTCCTGCGCGGTCAGGGCCTGTGGATAACCCGCGTCGGGGCTGTCGATCAGCTCCGGCAGGGTAGCAAACACGGTCTTCACCACCAGGTCGGCCATCACCGCCAGTGCCGCAGCGTCCAGGTGCTGCCAGCGCTTCATGCGCGCCAGGTCGGTGGCCAGGTCGTCGCTGATGTCCTGGCGCAGGCGGGCAATCGCCTGGCGGACCGCCTGCGAGCCCCCGTATTGCTCACGGGCCAGGAACAGGAACTGGGCGCGGTGGGCGGCGACCACGTCGAGGAAGATGCGTACCGAGGCGTCGGTAATGCCACCAAACTCGAATTCGTTCTGGCGCACCAGGCGGATGGTCTGGCGGAAGGTGGTATCGACCTCGGCCACCAAGGCCAGGCCCAGTGCGTCCATGTCGGGGAAGTGCCGGTAGAAACCGGTCGGTACGATACCCGCCGTTTTCGCCACTTCGCGCAGGCTGATGCTGCCGAAACCACGGCCACTCTCCATGAGCTGGCAGGCGGCATCGAGCAGGGCCTGGCGGGTCTGTAGCTTCTGTTCGGCGCGCGGCAGCATGGGGGCAGGATTCTGTGTCGGTCGAGGCTGGGCACTCTAGTTAAAAAAACGAAGCCCGGTCAATGGACCGGGCTTGGAGGTGAGCAGGCAATGTGCTGCAGGTTGTTCTTTTCGGCCATGGCGATCAGCTCACACGGCTGAGTTCAACCAGGCGATCCGAGCCACCTTCAGCTACGCGGCCACTGCGTTCGATCAAGCGGTCGGCACCGCCTTCGGCGACTTGGCCAGCACGCTCGATCAGGCGATCGGAACCACCTTCGGCAACCCGGCCAGTGCGTTCGATCAGGCGGTCGGAACCACCTTCGGCTACGCGGCCAGTGCGTTCGATCAGGCGATCGGAGCCACCTTCGGCTACGCGGCCAGTGCGTTCGATCAAGCGATCCGAACCGCCTTCGGCAACGGTTTTCAGCGGCTGGGCGATTTCTGCGGCGCTGGAACGTGATTCGGCGGTCAGGTGCTGTTCAGCGGCCGGCAGGGCAAAAGCGTTGGCAGCAAGCAGGGACAGGGTCAGGGTCAGCAGGTGGCGTTTCATGATTTCGGTGCTCCTCTGGGGGGCTGGAAAGTGGGTACGGAGCCAATGCTACGCCCGGGATCGCCAGAGAAAAGTTCATAAGGATAATGGTAACAATCGACAGCATTGATAGAGGCTGGTGAAGGCTCTAGTGCAAGTGTCTTGAGGTGGGTGGTGGCTTTTTGACTTCACGCTTTAGGGCTAGGGTAACGCCCTTGCCCAGCGCAAATGCTGAACAAGAAGCCAGGAAAAACTTCGCTATCATGGCGCCACGGATAAAACCCAGCGGGTTTTCATCAGTCCGAGTTAATGAGTGCCATCGGCGCCCGCTTTGTGCCATGCCGTCAGGAGAATCACGCAATGACGCGACCCGCCAGAATGCTCGTCTGGACCCTTGCCACCCTGTTGACCCTCGTGGCGATACTAGTGGTGGTAATCGCCACCTTCGACTGGAACCGCGTCAAGCCGTTGCTCAACGAGAAGGTATCCGAAGCCCTGCACCGGCCGTTCGCGATCAATGGCAACCTTGCCGTGCAGTGGCGCACCGAACCTGACGAAGGTGGTTGGCGCGCCTGGGTGCCCTGGCCGCACTTCATTGCCGAGGACCTGACCTTGGGCAACCCCGATTGGCTCAAGGAGCCGAAAATGGTTGGCCTCGAGCGGGTGGAGTTCCGCCTGGCGCCGCTGCCGCTGGTGTTCCAGCAGATTGTCATCCCCCGCATCAACCTGACCAAACCGACGGCCAGCCTCACTCGCCTGGCCGACGGACGCGCTAACTGGACCTTTGACTTAGGCCCCAAAGACGAAAACGCGGAACCCTCGAAATGGCAGTTGGACATCGGGGCGATCGGTTTTGACCAAGGCAACGTCAGCCTCGATGACCAGACCCTGAAGACCAGCATGAAGGTGCAGGTCGACCCGCTGGGCAAGCCGATCCCGTTCAGCGACATCGTCGGCAAGGCGCGTGCCGAAAAAACCGGCGGCGCCCAGGACTACGCGTTCGGCTTCAAGGCCCAAGGCCGCTACAAGGGCCAGCCAGTGTCCGGCACCGGCAAGATCGGTGGCCTGCTGGCGCTGCAGGACGCCAGCCAACCGTTCCCGTTGCAGGCCGATGTGCGCATTGCGGATACCCACGTGGTGCTCGCCGGTACCCTGACCGACCCGCGCAACCTCGGCGCGCTCGACCTGCGCCTGCGCCTGTCCGGCAATAGCCTGGGCAACCTTTACCCGTTGACCGGCGTGACCCTGCCGGACACTCCGGCTTATGCCACCGACGGCCACCTCAGCGCCAACCTGCATGCCGAGCAAGGCGCCACGTTCAATTACCAAGGGTTCAACGGCAAGATCGGCGACAGCGACATCCACGGCGACTTGGCCTTCGTGGCCAGCCAGCCACGGCCCAAACTCTCTGGCAAGCTGGTTTCCAACCAGCTGTTGTTCAAGGACCTGGCGCCGCTGATCGGTGCCGACTCCAACGCCGAGCAGAAGGCCCGCGGCGGGGCCAGCAAGCAGCCGACGGGCAAAGTGCTGCCGGTGGAGGAATTTCGCACCGACCGTTGGCGCGCCATGGACGCCGATGTCGAATTTGCCGGCAAGCGCATCGTCCACAGTGAGCAATTGCCGTTCAACGACCTGTCTGCCCACGTGATTCTCGAAGACGGCCTGCTGCGCATGGCACCGCTGCGCTTTGGCGTGGCCGGCGGCAACCTGGCTTCCAGGATCCGCCTGGATGGCCGCAGCGTACCCTTGCAAGGCCGTGCACAGCTGACTGCGCGGGGCTTCAAGCTCAAGCAACTGTTCCCCACCTTCGCACCGATGCAGACCAGTTTTGGCGAGCTGAACGGCGATGCCGACATCACCGGCCGCGGCAACTCGGTGGCGGCACTGCTGGGCACGGCCAATGGCGACCTGCGCATGTTGATCAACGATGGTGCAGTGAGCCGCAGCCTGATGGAAATCGCCGGGCTGAACGTGGGCAACTACGTGATTGGCAAGTTGTTCGGTGACGAGGACGTGCAGATCAACTGCGCGGCGGCCGATGTCGGCATCAAGGATGGGCTGGCGACGACACGCCTGTTCATCTTCGATACCGAGAACGCGATTATCTACATCAACGGCACGGCGAACTTTGCCAGCGAGCAGCTTGACCTGAAGATCACCCCGGAGTCGAAAGGGCTGCGGCTGTTCTCGCTGCGTTCGCCTTTGTACGTGCGCGGGCCCTTTGCCAAGCCCAGTGCCGGGGTGCAGGCAGTGCCATTGGCGTTGCGTGGCGCGGGGATGGTGGCGTTAGGGGTGGTTGCGGGGCCGGCGGCGGGGTTGCTGGCATTGATCGCGCCGAGCAGTGGGGATGAGCCTAATCAGTGCACGCCGTTGTTGCAGCAGATGAGGGCGGGCAAGGCGCCGACTGAGGTGAAAGGCAAGAAATGAGTGAAGGGGGCTGCGTTGCAGCCCATTCGCGGCACAAGGCCGCTCCTACAGGAGATCGCATTCCCCTGTAGGAGCGGCCTTGTGCCGCGAATGGGCTGCAACGCAGCCCCGTGCGATTACAGCCCTTGCAGCAAATCGGACATATCGTCCGCGTGCTCTTCTTCCTGCGCCAGGATGTCTTCAAAAATACGGCGCGTGGTCGGGTCGCTATCACCAATGTACTGAATGATCTCGCGGTAGCTGTCGATCGCAATGCGCTCGGCCACCAGGTCTTCAAGCACCATTTCTTTCAAGTTGCTACCTGCCACGTATTGGGCATGGGAGTTCTTGGTCAGGTTGTCCGGGTTGAAGTCCGGCTCGCCACCTAGCTGGACAATCCGCTCGGCCAACTTGTCGGCATGCTCGGCTTCCTGGTTGGCATGCTCCAGAAACTCTTCGGCTGCCACGCTGGCCTTGATACCGCTGGCCATGAAGTAGTGACGCTTGTAACGCAGCACGCAGACCAATTCGGTGGCCAGCGACTCGTTGAGCAGGCGCAGGATCTCGGTACGGTCGGCGTGGTAACCCTCGGTCACCGCGCCTTGCTCCACGTGCTGGCGGGCACGTTCGCGCAGGGTTTTCACATCGGTCAGTTCAACGTTGCTCATGGTTATCTCCAAACGAATCAGGACGGGGGGTCAAGTGGTAACGAAGGCTCACGCGCCGTGGACGGCGTCGCTGTCCTCTTGTCGTTGTTTGCACGTCTTGAAGCCCTTGGCGTCGACATGCCCGGTGGCGTCGAAACGCACGTAGTAGGGCTGCTGCTTGCCGTCGCGGTTGAGGATGTAGTCGTTGCAGGTGCCCCCGTGCGGCAGGTCGATCACGTTCGACGGGCTGCCGCCGATGGCAATGACCTTCTGCATGGTCATGCCGTGCTCGACCTGCTTGACCAACGGTTCGTCACGGTAGGTGACGTAATCCACCGGGTTTTCCGGGCGGCTGCCGCAGGCGGCCAGGGTTGCACTGGCCAGAAGGATTGCCAGGGTCTGCTTGTACATGGTCCCGCTCCTTGCTCAAGGGTCTGTTCTGGTTTGGAACCGCACGGCGCGCCAGGAGTTCGATTGCGATGGTCATCGAAGCCGCTGTAGTGTGGGCCGTCGTCCACGGAGAGGGGCAGGGCAATGGGGCAGGAACTGGCTACGCGATACCCTGTGGTGCTGGTGCCGGGCATGCTCGGCTTCGTGCGGGTACTGCTTTATCCCTACTGGTTCGGGATCGTGCCGGCCTTGCGCAAGGGCGGCGCGCAGGTGCATGCCGTGCAGGTGTCGCCGTTGCATTCCAGCGAAGTGCGCGGCGAGCAGTTGCTGGCGATCATCGAAGGCATCTGCCAGCGCAGCGGCGCGGCCAAGGTCAACCTTATCGGCCACAGCCAAGGCGCCTTGGATGCGCGCTATGCGGCCGCCAAACGGCCCGACCGGGTGGCTTCGGTGACGTCGGTGGCGGGGCCCAACCATGGCTCCGAACTGGCTGACCACCTGGAACGCACTGCGCCTGGCGATTCACCCCAAGGGCGCATCCTCAAGGCGGTGCTGCATGGCGTGGCAGTGCTGCTGGTGTGGCTGGAAACCGGCTGGCGGCGCGACCCGCTGCCCATCGATGTACACGCCTCGCACCAGTCGCTGACCAGCGCCGGGGTGGCGCTGTTCAACCAGGCTTATCCACAGGGCCTGCCCGATACCTGGGGCGGTGAAGGGCCCGCGCAGGTCAACGGCGTGCGCTACTACTCCTGGTCAGGCACCTTGCAGCCTGGCCTGACTGACCAAGGGCGCAACCGCTTTGACGGCAGCAACCGCTTCTGCCGCTTGTTCGCCCGCAGCTTCGTCAAGGAAAAGGGCCACTGCGACGGCATGGTCGGGCGTTTCAGCTCGCACCTGGGGCAGGTGATCGGCGATGACTACCCGCTCGATCACCTGGACATCGTCAACCAGTCGCTGGGGGCAGTCGGCAAGGGCGCCGAACCGGTGCGGCTGTTCACCGAACACGCCGCCCGGCTCAAAGCTGCGGGGCTATGACGCGGCGGCGCACCGGTGTGGTCCAGCGTTCGGCAAGGATCACCCCGGCCAGGGTCAGCAGGCCGCCGATCAGGTGATAGCAGGCCAGTTGTTCATCCAGCACCACGGCGGCGATCAGCGCGGTGACCAGCGGCAGCAGGTTGAAGAACAGCGTGGTACGGCTTGGCCCCAGGCGGTGCACGGCCTGCATCCATACCAGCGGCGCGATCATCGAAGCCAGCACGCAGGCGTACAGCACCAGGCCGACGTTGTGGGTGTTCAGGCCGGTCTTGTCCGACAGCAGGAACAACGGCAGCAGCACGATGATAGCCACCAGCACCTGCAGGTACAGCAGCTGCAAGGGCGGCAGGCGCAATTGCCATTTCTTCAGCAGGAAGCTGTACAGCGCGTAGGCCAGGGTGGCCACCAGCATCAGCAGGTCGCCGCTGTTCAGGCCCTGTTCCAGCAGCGCCCCGGGGTGGCCGGCGGAGACCACCTCGAGCACGCCGAAAAACGACACCAGGGCGCCGATCAAGGCGCCGAAGGTCAGGCGCTGGCCGAGCCAGGCGATGGACAGGGCCAGCGACATCAACGGCATCAGCGAGAGAATGATGCCCATGTTGGTGGCGCTGGTGATGCTGGCGGCGAAGTACGCCAGGCTCTGGTACAGGGCCATGCCCAGCACGCCGAGGACGAAGACCTTGCCCAGGTGCGGTCGGATGGCGGCGCGGTTGCGCCACACGGCCGGTAGCAGGAAGGGGGTGAACAGCAGGCCGGCCAGCAGCCAGCGATAGAAGCCGATCTCTGCAGGGTGGATGGCACCGGCCGACAGCTTGGTGACGACGGTGTTGCCAGCCCAGATGAGGATGGCGAGCAGGGGGAAGGTGTAGTTCATGTCGCGGTTACTCGGTTTGGCAAGGTTAGGCCTGCTTTGCAGCGCGCAGTTTGCAGGCAGCGCTGCACCTGTAGGAGCGGGCTTGCCCGCGAAGGCCTGCACAACAGGCCCCGATAGCCCGCTATTATCCGCTGTCTGTCCGCAAGCCTATACTTGTATCCAGACAACCCACCCTTTGAAGCAGACAGCATGCCGCGCAAATACCTCGACATCCCCGGTTTCGACCAACTTCCGGCGCCGGTGTACTTCCGCCATGACGAATTTGGCGCCGACACCCACAGCGCGCCACACCGCCACACCTGGGGCCAACTGAACTACGCGGCCCACGGCGTCATGCACCTGGACGTCGAAGGCCAGCGCTTTCTCTCGCCGCCGCACTACGCCGTCTGGGTGCCGCCGGGCACCGAGCATGGCTGTTACAACCCCCAGGCCATCGTCTACCGCTCGGTCTACCTGGCGCGCAGCCTGTGCGCCGACCTGCCGCAACAACCGTGCAGCCTGGTCATCAGCGACATCCTCAAGGCCATTCTTGGCGACTTCGCCCGGCGTGACCTGAAGGTGGCGCAAGATGAACGCGACCAGCGCCTGGTGCAGGTACTGCTCGACCAGTTGCTGCTGGCCCCGACCCAAACCTGCTACCTGCCCTTCGCCCGCAGCGAGGGCCTGGGCCAGGTGCTCGACGCCTTGAGCCACGCCCCGGGTGACAACCGCCCGCTGGCCGATTGGGCCGCGCAGGTGCATGTCAGCGAACGCACGCTGGCCCGCCAGTTTCTTCGCGAACTGGGCATCAGTTTCGGTGAATGGCGCCTGCGCCTGCGCTTTTTACGCGCCATCGAGGCGCTGGAAGCGGGCTTGCCGATTCAGGCCATTGCCTTCGACCTCGGCTACAGCAGCGGCTCGGCCTTCATCGCCATGTTCCAGCGCCAGGCCCACTGCACACCGGAGCAATACCGGCGCCAGTCGCGGGCTGAGCTGTAAAAATTCTTGTCTACACTCAGTGGCACCACCGCGCATCGGGCGCGGAAACAGGGAGACCACTCCATGAAGCTGTTGCAAATGCCACTGCTGGTGTTGGCTGTGTTGTTCAGCGCGCAAGGGTTCGCCGCCACCGCGCAACAGGAAAAGATGACCTCGTGTAACGCCGACGCCGACGCCACCGCCAAGGCGCTCAAGGGCGACGAACGCAAGGCGTTCATGAGCAACTGCCTGAAGAAGAGCGTGCCTGCCACCCAGCAGGAAAAGATGAAGACCTGCAACGCCGACGCCAGCACCAAGGCACTCAAGGGTGATGAGCGCAAAGCGTTCATGAGCGACTGCCTGAAGAAGAAATGACCTGCGCCTATGCCTGTAGGACGAAGGCTGGCAGACTGCGGGTCTTTTCCGTTGTCTGCCCCTGAGGCTGTATGACTTTCACCCCCCGCCAGGTCACCCTGGCCAGCTGGATCATCGTGTTTGCCGGCCTGCTGCTGGCGTTGCCCCTGAAGTTGCTGCCGAGCCTGCTTGCCGGTTTGCTGGTGTTCGAACTGGTCAATATGCTGACGCCACGGCTGCAGCCGCTGATCGCCGGGCAACGTGCGCGTTGGCTGGCCGTGGCCCTGCTCGGCACGTTGGTGGTCACCACCCTGACCCTGCTGATCGCCGGCGCGTTCAGCTTCCTGCTGCACGAGGCAGAAAACCCCGGGGCTTCGCTGGACAAGTTCATGGCCCTGGTCGAGCGGGCGCGTGGGCAGTTGCCGCCGTTCATCGAAGGCTACCTGCCGGCCAGTGCCGCCGAGTTCAAAGTGGCCATCGGTGACTGGCTCAAAAGCCACCTGGGTGAGCTGCAACTGGTGGGCAAGGGCATGGCGCACATGTTCGTCACCTTGCTGATCGGCATGATCCTCGGCGCCATCGTTGCCCTGCAGCGCATCCCTGACATCTCGCGGCGCAAGCCGTTGGCGGCAGCGCTGTTCGAGCGCCTGAACCTGCTGGTACAGGCGTTTCGCAACATTGTCTTCGCGCAGATCAAGATTTCGCTGCTCAACACCACCTTCACCGGCATCTTCCTGGCCGTGGTGCTGCCGCTGTTCGGTGTGCACCTGCCGCTGACCAAGACGCTGATCGTGCTGACCTTCCTGCTCGGGCTGCTGCCGGTGATCGGCAACCTGATGTCCAACACCCTGATCACCATTGTCGGGTTGTCGTTGTCGATCTGGGTGGCGCTGGCGGCGTTGGGTTATCTGATCGTCATCCACAAGGTCGAGTATTTCCTCAACGCGCGGATCGTCGGCGGGCAGATCAGTGCCAAGTCGTGGGAACTGTTGCTGGCGATGCTGGTGTTCGAGGCGGCCTTCGGCTTGCCGGGGGTGGTGGCGGGGCCGATCTACTATGCCTACCTGAAGAGTGAGCTGCGGCGGGTGGAGCTGGTCTGATCTCCTGCGCCGGCCTCTTCGCGGGGCAAGCCCGCTCCCACAGGATTACCTACAGCACAGCGGCAATGGTGATCCTGTGGGAGCGGGCTTGCCCGCGAAGAGGCCAGCGCAGGCTATAGAGGTTTATCAGATCGAGCCGTAGCGCTTACGCGCCTCGATCGCCAACCCGCTACCAATGCTGCCGAAGATGTTGCCTTCCACATGCCGGGCATTGGGCAGCATCGCCGCCACGCTGTTACGCAGCGCCGGAATCCCGCTCGAACCCCCGGTGAAGAACACGGTATCCACCTGCCCTTCGCTGACGCCCGCCTTGTTCAGCAGCTCGCTGACGCTGCCGCGCACGCGCTCCAGCAGGCCTTCGATCGCTGCTTCGAACACGGCACGGGTCAGTTCCGCTGTCAGCTCCGGCTCTACCCGGCGCAGGTCGATATGGCGGCTGTCGTGCTCGGTCAGCTCGATCTTGCTGGCTTCCACTTCCATCGCCAGCCAGTGGCCGGCGCGCTGTTCGATCAGCTTGAACAGGCGGTCGATGCCCAGGGTGTCTTCGATGTCGTAGCGCATGTTGCCCAAGGCCAGCTGCGACTTCTGCGAATACAGGGCGTTGATCGTGTGCCAGGTGGCCAGGTTGAGGTGATAGCTGGTCGGCATCAGCGCACCGCTCTTCATCCGGCTGCCATAGCCGAACAGCGGCATCACGCCCTGCAGGCTCAGTTGCTTGTCGAAGTCGGTACCGCCAATGTGCACGCCGCCGGTGGCGAGAATGTCGCTTTGGCGTTCTGCCACCAGGTGGCGCTCGGGCGACAGGCGGATCAGGGTAAAGTCGGAGGTACCACCGCCGATATCGACGATCAGTACCAACTCTTCACGGCTGATGCTCGACTCGTAGTCGAAGGCTGCGGCAATCGGTTCGTACTGGAACGACACGTCCTTGAAGCCGATCTTGCGTGCCACGTCGGCCAAGGTGTCCTCGGCCTCCTGGTCGGCGGCCGGGTCTTCATCGACGAAAAACACCGGACGGCCCAGCACCACCTGGTCGAAGCTGCGCTCGGCGGCGGTTTCAGCGCGCTTTTTCAGCTCGCCGATAAACATGCCCAGCAGGTCCTTGAACGGCAGGGCGCTGCCCAGCACGCTGGTGTCGTGCTTGATCAGCTTGGAGCCGAGCAGGCTCTTGAGCGAGCGCATCAGGCGGCCTTCGTAGCCTTCCAGGTATTCGTGCAACGCCAGGCGACCATACACCGGGCGACGCTCCTCGATGTTGAAGAAGACCACCGAAGGCAGGGTGATCTTGCCGTCTTCCAGGGCGATCAGCGACTCAGTACCAGGGCGGTGCCAGCCGACCGTGGAGTTAGAGGTGCCAAAGTCGATGCCCAGGGCGCGGGCCGGGGATACGTCAGACATGGGAAAAGGGCTTCCGGAGGCAAAACGGCCGCGCAGTTTATGCCAGTTGGCAAGAGAATCAAGACCAGTCGTCTGCCATGCAGCAATCCCAAGTGGGCCTTGAAAGGCTATGCTTGACCCCTATCTTCAGTTGCAACACGCAATTTCACATTGGTGATCCACAGATGGACTTCAAAGACTATTACAAGATACTCGGCGTAGAGCCCACGGCGGATGACAAGGCGATCAAGGCCGCGTACCGCAAGCTGGCGCGCAAGTATCACCCCGATGTCAGCAAGGAGCGCGACGCCGAGGACAAGTTCAAAGAGGCCAACGAGGCCTACGAAGTGCTGGGCGACGCGCAGAAACGTGCCGAATTCGACGAAATCCGCAAGTACGGCGGCCAGCATGGCCGGCCGTTCCAGGCGCCGCCGGGCTGGGAAAACCGGGGCGGTGGTGCGGGCGGTGGTTTCGAAGGCGGCGACTTCTCCGACTTCTTCAGCTCGATTTTTGGCGCGCGCGGGGGCAACCCCTTTGGTGGCGCCCGGCAACAGCGCAGTGCAGGCAGGCGAGGGCAGGACGTGGAGCTGGAACTGGCGGTTTTCCTTGAGGAGACCCTGAGCAAGGAATCCAAGCAGATCAGCTTCCAGGTGCCGCAAACCAATGCCGCCGGGCAGCGCACCGGGTTCACCACCAAGACCCTGAACGTCAAGATCCCTGCCGGGGTGACCGACGGCGAGCGCATTCGCCTCAAGGGCCAGGGTGCGCCGGGCAGTGGCGGCGGGCCCAATGGCGACCTGTTCCTGACCATCCGCATGGCACCGCATCCGCTGTTCGATGTCGAAGGTCATGACCTGATCATCACCGTGCCGTTGGCACCGTGGGAGGCTGCGCTGGGCACCAAGGTGGCGGTGCCGACCCTGGACGGCAAGATCAACCTGACCATCCGCCCCGACAGCCAGAGCGGCCAACGCCTGCGGGTACCGGGCAAGGGCCTGGCCAACAAGCAGGGCGAGCGCGGCAACCTCTACGCGCAGCTCAAAGTGGTTATGCCGACGGCATCCGACGAGTCTACCCGTGAACTGTGGGCCAAGCTTTCCGAGAAGGCCGCATTCAACCCGAGGGCACAATGGAGTAAGTGATCATGAGCAGCACCTTGATCGTTCAACTGGACATGCGCACCCTCTGCCAGGAGGCCGATATTACGGCCGACTACGTGATCGAAATTGTCGAACACGGCATCGTCGAACCCTCTGGGCGAACGCCCGAGGATTGGTTGTTCGACGATCAGGCGCCGCTGTTGGCCAAGCGTGCGGCGAAGCTGCACCAAGAGTTGGAACTGGAGTGGGAAGGCGTGGCGCTGGCGCTGGAGCTGCTGCAGGAAGTGCAGCAGTTGCGCAGTGAGAACAGCATGCTGAAGCAGCGGTTGGGCAGGTTTATCCAGATGTGAAGGTTGCAGGCCCGGCCTCTTCGCGGGTAAACCCGCTCCCACAAGTACGGTACTGGCCTCAGGCCCTGCATGGTCCCTGTGGGAGCGGGTTCACCCGCGAAAAGGCCAGTACTGCCAACATCACTCTCAGGTTGGATCGGCACCCAGGTTCAGCACCAGTTGCATGAAGGTCAGGTCCAGCCAGCGGCCAAACTTCACCCCCACCTGCGGCATCTGCCCGGTCACCACGAAGCCCAACCGCTCATGCAGGCGTACCGACGCCGCATTGCCACTTTCGATCGCTGCCACCATCACGTGCTTGCCACAGCCCCGCGCACGCTCGATCAATGCGGCCATCAACACCGGCCCCAAACCCTTGCCGCGCTGGTCGCCACGGATATACACCGAGTGCTCGACGGTATGGCGAAAACCCTCGAACGGCCGCCAGTCGCCGAACGATGCATACCCCAGCACGCCGGTCTCATCCACTGCCACCAGGATCGGGTAGCCCTGTTGTGCCCTGGCCTCGAACCAGGCCTGGCGGTTGGCCAGGTCCACCGGGGTTTCGTTCCAGATCGCCGTGGTGTTGCGCACGGCGTCGTTGTAGATGTCGAGGATGCCCGGCACGTCGGAGGGCAAGGCGTCGCGGATTTCGTGGCTCATTGCAGCGTCTCACAAGGTCGATGGGCGCAGATTAAATGGTTACCAGCCCGCGTACACCCTCGGCTTGCATGTTTTCACCACGCCCACGCTGGATGATTTCGCCACGCGCCATCACCAAGTACTGGTCGGCCAGTTCCTCGGCAAAGTCGTAGAACTGCTCGACCAGCAGGATGGCCATGTCGCCACGCTCGGCCAGGCGCCGGATGACCGCGCCGATTTCCTTGATCACCGAGGGCTGGATGCCTTCGGTGGGCTCGTCGAGGATCAACAGGCGCGGGCGGCTGGCCAGGGCACGGCCAATGGCCAGTTGTTGCTGCTGGCCCCCGGACAAGTCGCCGCCGCGGCGTTGTTTCATCTGTTCCAGTACCGGGAACAGCTCGTAGATGAAGGCGGGCACTTCGCGGGCCTCGCGGGCGGGAAAGCGCGACAGGCCCATCAGCAGGTTTTCTTCCACGGTCAGCCGCGGGAAGATTTCCCGGCCTTGCGGCACGTAGGCGATGCCGGCGTGGACCCGTTGCTGGGGCTTGAGCGTGGTGATCGGCTTGCCTTCCCATTCGACGCTGCCTTCGCGGGCGGCGACCAAGCCCATCAGGCAGCGCAGCAGGGTGGTCTTGCCCACGCCGTTGCGGCCCAGCAGGCAGGTGACTTCGCCGACCTTGGCTTCGAAGGACAGGCCGCGCAGGATGTGGCTGCCGCCGTAGTATTGGTGCAGGGTGTCAATCTTGAGCATGTCATGTCCCTGAGTTTTTGTTGTGGCTGCACCGGCCCCTTCGCGGGGCAAGCCCGCTCCCACAGGTTCACCACAGTTTTCGGATGGAGTGATTCCCCTGTGGGAGCGGGCTTGCCCCGCGAAGAGGCCGGTGCAGGCTGTTTGAATCATCGGCCCAGGTACACCTCGACCACCCGCTCATCCGCCTGCACCTGCTCCAGCGACCCCTCCGCCAGCACGCTACCTTGGTGCAGCACGGTCACATGGTCGGCAATGCTCCCGACAAACCCCATGTCGTGCTCCACCACTATCAGCGAATGCTTGCCGGCCAGGCCCTTGAACAGTTCGGCGGTGAACTCGGTCTCGGCGTCGGTCATGCCGGCCACCGGTTCATCGAGCAGCAGCAGTTGTGGTTCTTGCACCAGCAACATGCCGATCTCCAGGAACTGCTTCTGGCCGTGAGACAGCAGCCCCGCCTGGCGCTGCGCCAGGGATTGCAGGCGCAAGGTGGCGAGCACCTCGTCGATGCGCTGCTGTTGCTGACCACTCAACCGCGCGGCCAGGCTGGCCCACACCGACTTGTCAGTCTTCAGGGCCAGCTCCAGGTTCTCGAACACGGTCAGTGCTTCGAACACCGTCGGCTTCTGGAACTTGCGGCCGATGCCGGCCTGGGCGATCTGGTATTCGCTCATGCGGGTCAGGTCGAGGGTGTCGCCAAAAAACGCGCTGCCGGTGTCGGGGCGGGTCTTGCCGGTGATTACGTCCATCATCGTGGTCTTGCCAGCGCCGTTGGGGCCAATGATGCAGCGCAGTTCACCGACGCCGATGTACAGGTTGAGCGCGTTGAGGGCCTTGAAACCATCGAAGCTGACGCTGATGTCTTCCAGGCTCAGCACCGTGCCATGGCGGGTGTCCAGGCCCGCTGTACGGCGGCTGCCCAGGCCGATGGCGTCGCGGCCGGCGCCGAGGTTGTCGAACACCGGCTCAAGCATGAATTCTGGATGCACAGGGGGCACGCCTCTCATGGTTGGCTCCTTTTCTTCAACAGACCGACCACGCCCTTGGGCAGGTACAGGGTGACGAGAATGAACAGCGCACCGAGGAAGAACAGCCAGAACTCCGGGAAGGCCACGGTGAACCAGCTCTTCATGCCGTTGACCAGGCCAGCGCCGAGCAGCGGGCCAATCAACGTGCCACGCCCGCCAAGGGCGACCCACACGGCGGCTTCGATGGAGTTGGTCGGCGACATCTCGCTGGGGTTGATGATGCCCACCTGAGGCACGTACAGCGCACCGGCAAGGCCGCACAGCACGGCGCTCAGCACCCACACGAGCAGCTTGAAGCCGCGTGGGTCGTAGCCGCAGAACATCAGGCGGTTTTCGGCGTCGCGCACGGCGGTGAGCAGGCGGCCGAATTTGCTTTGGGTCAGGCGCCAACACAGGTACAGGCTGGCCAGCAGCAGGCCGACAGTGAGCAGGAACAGCACCGCACGGGTGCCTTGCGCGGCGATGTCGAAGCCCAGGATGGTGCGGAAGCTGGTGAAGCCGTTGTTGCCGCCAAACCCGGTTTCGTTGCGGAAGAACAGCAGCATGCCGGCAAAGGTCAGGGCCTGGGTCATGATCGAGAAGTACACGCCCTTGATCCGCGAACGGAAGGCGAAAAAGCCGAACACCAGCGCCAGCAGGCCCGGCGCCAGCACCACCAGGCACAGCGCCCAGGCAAAATGCTGAGTACCGGCCCAGTACCAAGGCAGTTCGGTCCACGACAGGAAGGTCATGAAACCCGGCAGCCCGTCCCCGGCGGCCTGGCGCATCAGGTACATGCCCATGGCGTAGCCGCCGAGGGCGAAGAACAGGCCGTGGCCCAGCGACAGCAGCCCGGCATAGCCCCAGACCAGGTCCAGGGCCAGGGCGACGATGGCATAGCAGAGGATCTTGCCGACCAGTGTCAGGGTGTAGGCCGAAACCTGCAGGGCATGGTCCGCCGGCAACAACGACAGCAGCGGCAGGGCCAGCAACAGCAGGACGACGACAGCGCCGATGGCCAGCGACAGGCGCGGCCCGGCTTTTTGCGAAGCGGTGACAAGCAGTGGCTGGTTCATCAGTCGATTACCCGTCCCTTGAGGGCGAACAGGCCTTGCGGGCGCTTCTGGATGAACAGAATGATCAACGCAAGGATGAGGATCTTGCCAAGCACCGCACCGATCTGTGGCTCCAGCAGCTTGTTGGCGATGCCGAGACCGAAGGCGGCCCAGAGGCTGCCAGCCAGTTGCCCGACGCCGCCGAGCACCACCACCAGGAACGAGTCGATGATGTAGCTCTGGCCAAGGTCCGGGCCAACGTTGCCGACCTGGCTCAAGGCCACGCCACCCAGCCCGGCGATGCCCGAGCCCAGGCCAAAGGCGAGCATGTCGACGCGCCCGGTGGACACGCCACAGCAGGCGGCCATGTTGCGGTTCTGGGTCACTGCGCGCACGTTAAGGCCAAGCCGCGTGCGGTTGAGCAGCAGCCAGGTGAGCAGTACCACGGCGAGGGCGAAGCCGATGATCACCAGGCGGTTGTACGGCAGCACCAGGTTGGGCAGCAGTTGAACACCCCCGGATAACCACGCCGGGTTGCTGACTTCGACATTCTGCGCGCCGAACAGCAGGCGGATGGCCTGGATCAGAATCAGGCTGATCCCCCAGGTCGCCAACAAGGTTTCCAGTGGGCGGCCGTAAAGGTGACGGATCACCGTGCGCTCCAGCGCCATGCCGACCCCGGCGCTGACGGCGAAGGCCACGGGCAGGGCGATCAGTGGGTAGAACTCGATCGCGCCGGGGGCGTAACGCTGCAGCAGCACCTGGACCATGTAGGTGCTGTAGGCCCCGAGCATGAGCATCTCGCCATGGGCCATGTTGATCACCCCGAGCAGGCCGAAGGTAATCGCCAGGCCCAGGGCTGCCAGCAGCAGGATCGAACCCAGCGACAGGCCGCTGAAGGCTTGGCCGAGCAGTTCGCCGACCATGAGCTTGCGTTTGACCTGGGCCAGGCTGGTTTCAGCGGCCGTGCGCACGGCGGCGTCGCTTTCGACGCCGGGCTGCAGCAGCGCTTCCAGGCGCGTACGGGCGACCGGGTCGCCGGTCTCGCCCAGCAAGCGCACGGCGGCCAGGCGTACGGCAGGTTCGCTGGCACCCAGTTGCAGGTTGGCCAGGGCCAAGCCCAGGGCTGCGTGTACGGCTGCGTCCGGTTCGCTGGCAAAGCGCCGGTCGAGGAAGGCCATCTGTGCGGGTTGCGCGCTCTTTTGCAGTTGCTGGGCAGCGGCCAGGCGAGTGTCGCTGTTGTCGCTGAGCAACTGGTGGCTGGCCAGGGTGTTGTCGATCAGGCTGCGCAGGCGGTTGTTCAGGCGCACCTTGCGGGTGTCGCCCTCGGCGATGCGGCCTTGGCGCAGGTTTTCCAGCAGCGGCAGGCGCGCGGCATCGGGTTGGGCTGCCCAGCCTTCGAGCAGGCGGGCTTGCTCGGCGGGCTTGGCGGTGAGGAAGAATTCGCCCTCGCTGGCCTGGGTGGCCAGGGGCATTAACAGGAGAAGGGTGAGCAGGAGTCTAAGCATGCGAGCAATCCTGGATTACAGCGGTGGATTCTTCGCGGGTAAACCCGCTCCCACAGGTACGGCGCAAGGGCTGGATCGTGCGCGGTCCCTGTGGGAGCGGGTTCACCCGCGAATGGGCCGCAAGGCGGCCCCAATGGCACTCAGTTACCTTTCACCGCATAGTCAGGGCGTTTGTCGTTGCCCGGAATGAACGGGCTCCAAGGCTGTGCCCGCAGCGGCTGCTCGGTTTCCCAAACCACACTGAACTGCCCGTCATCCTGGATTTCGCCGATCATCACCGGCTTGTGCAGGTGGTGGTTGGTCTTGTCCATGGTCAGGGTGAAGCCGGACGGTGCCTGGAAGCTCTGGCCAGCCAGTGCCTCGCGCACCTTGTCGACATCGGTGGACTTGGCTTTTTCAGCCGCCTGCGCCCACATGTGAATGCCCACATAAGTGGCTTCCATTGGGTCGTTGGTCACCGCCTTATCGGCGCCCGGCAGGTTCTTGGCCTTGGCGTAGGCCTTCCAGTCGGCGACGAACTTCTGGTTGACCGGGTTATCCACCGACTCGAAGTAGTTCCACGCGGCCAGGTGGCCCACCAGCGGCTTGGTGTCGATGCCGCGCAGTTCTTCCTCACCCACCGAGAACGCCACCACGGGCACGTCGGTGGCTTTCAGGCCTTGGTTGGCCAGCTCTTTGTAGAACGGCACGTTGGAGTCGCCGTTGACGGTGGAGATGACCGCCGTCTTGCCGCCCGCGGAGAACTTCTTGATGTTGGCGACAATGGTTTGGTAATCGGCGTGGCCGAACGGGGTGTAGACCTCTTCGATGTCCTTGTCGGCCACGCCCTTGCTGTGCAGGAAGGCGCGCAGGATCTTGTTGGTGGTGCGCGGGTAGACGTAGTCGGTGCCCAGCAGGAAGAAGCGCTTGGCGCTGCCGCCTTCTTCGCTCATCACGTATTCCACGGCGGGGATGGCCTGCTGGTTAGGCGCAGCGCCGGTGTAGAACACGTTCGGCGACATCTCTTCACCTTCGTACTGCACCGGGTAGAACAGCAGGCCGTTGAGCTCCTCGAACACCGGCAGCACCGATTTGCGCGACACCGAGGTCCAGCAGCCGAACACCACGGCGACCTTGTCCTGGGTCAGCAGCTGGCGGCTCTTTTCGGCGAACAGTGGCCAGTTGGACGCTGGGTCGACCACCACCGCTTCGAGCATCTTGCCGTTCACACCGCCCTTGGCGTTGATCTGTTCGATGGTCATCAGCGCCATGTCCTTGAGCGACGTTTCGGAAATGGCCATGGTCCCGGACAGCGAATGCAGGATGCCGACCTTGATGGTCTCGGCGGCCTGGATGCTCCAGCTAAGACCCATCGCCGCAATCGATGCGCTGAGGGTAAAGGCCTTGATCAGACTGCGACGCTTCATGTGCTCTCTCCGCTGAGATTTTTTATGGTGTTGGCCAAGCGGGAGGGGCGTTGCAAGGGGTGTGCCGAGTGGCGGAAGGTGCGTAATAGAGGGGGTGTGCGAGGTGTTGGGGCGTTTGCAAGGTCCAGGTTGGTGCCGTGCAGATGTGTGTGCACAGGATTGGGGCTGCAAAGCAGCCCCATGCGGCATCAGCCGTTACGCACCGCCGTGCGCGGATGGCGTTTGCTGCGCACACCCTGGTAGGTCACTGCCAGCAGCACGAACCAGATTGGCGTCACCAGCAGCGCTGCGCGGGTGTCGTCTTCCAGGCTCAGCAGCACCAGAATGCCGGCAAAGAACACCAGGCACACGTAGCACATGAAGCGCCCGCCGGGCATTTTGTACTTCGACGCCTGGTGCAGTGCGGCGCGGCGTTTGCGGTAGCTGAGGTACGACAGCAGGATCAGCGTCCAGACGAACATGAACAGCACCGCCGACACCGTGGTGACCAGGGTGAACGCCTCGACCACATCGGGCACCAGGTAGATCAGCACCGCGCCCAACAGCAGGCAGGTGCACGAGAAGTACAGGCCGTTGGCCGGCACGGCGCGCCGCGACAGCTTCTCGAACGCGCGGGGGGCATCGCCTTCCTGGGCGAGGCCGAACAGCATGCGGCTGGTAGAGAACACGCCACTGTTGGCCGACGAGGCGGCCGAGGTCAGCACCACGAAGTTGATGATGCTGGCCGCCGCTGGCAGGCCGGCCAGCACGAACAGTTCGACGAATGGGCTCTTGCCTGGCACCACATCGCGCCACGGGGTCACGGCCATGATCGCGATCAGCGCCAGCACGTAGAACACGATGATACGGATCGGGATCGAGTTGATCGCCCGTGGCAAGGTGCGTTCGGGGTTCTTCGCTTCCGCGGCGGTGGTGCCGACCAGCTCGATACCGACGAAGGCGAACACGGCAATCTGGAAGCCGGCGAAGAAGCCCATCAGGCCATTGGGGAACATACCGCCGTCATTCCACAGGTTGGCCAGTTGCGCGGTGCGCCCGCTCGGCGATTCGAAGCCGCTGATGACCATGTACAGGCCGGTGGCGACCAGGCCGAGGATGGCGACGATCTTGATCAGCGCGAACCAGAACTCGAGCTCGCCGAACATCTTCACGGTAACCAGGTTCAGCGACAGCAGCACCGCCACGCAGGTCAGCGCGGGTATCCACTGCGGCAGGTCGGGGAACCAGAATTGCGTGTAGGCGGCAATCGCGACCACGTCGGCGATACCGGTGACTACCCAGCAGAACCAGTAGGTCCAGCCAGTGAAGTAGCCGGCCCAGGGGCCGAGCAGGTCGGCCGAGAAGTCGATGAACGACTTGTAGTTGAGGTTCGACAGCAGCAGTTCGCCCATGGCGCGCATGACGAAGAACAGCATGAAGCCGATGATCATGTAGACGAAGATGATCGACGGGCCGGCGAGGCTGATGGTCTTGCCCGAGCCCATGAACAGGCCGGTGCCGATCGCGCCACCGATGGCGATGAGCTGAATGTGACGGTTGGTCAGGTTGCGCTGCAGATGCTGCTCTTCAGCGGGCGGGGAAGAGGTCCGGGTCATTGGCTGCATTCCATTGAGGGTCAGTCTTTTTGTGAAAGCCGAGTAGGCTAACACGGGCGTCCCAATTCGGGGCGCGACAGATCGACACGACCTTTGCGGTGCAGCGTTGTACCTGTTGCCCGCGAAGAGGCCCGTAAGGTCACAGCAAGGATCAGGCGCTGGCCAGCACTCCGCGCCTGCGCACCACCAGGCTATCGACCAGCCACATCACCACCATCGACACCCCCACCAGCGGGAACATCACCCCCAACACCACCATCACCGCAACCGCCGTCTTCCAGCGCGGCAGGTCATGGCGCAGCGGCGGCACTCCCAGCCCGCCAGCCGGCCGGCGTTTCCACCACATCACCAGGCCACTGACCGAACCCAGCAAGATCATCAGGCACACCAGCAGAATGATGGCCTGGTTGAACGCCCCGAACATCTTGCCCTCATGCAGCATCACGCCCAGCTCGGTGGCACGCGCAACCGGGCTGTAGTCCTGCCAGCGCACGTCGGCCAGCACCTTGCCGGTGTATTGGTCGACATGCAGGGTGGCATCGTTGCGCGGGTCGTCGGCGAATACCGCAACGGTGAACACGCCGTCGGCCGTGGTCGGCAAGGTGATGCTGTAGCCCGGTTCGACCTGGCGCGCAGTGGCGATGTCCTCGACCTGCTGCAGGCTCACCTGCGGCGCTGCCGGGGCATTCGACATCATGTGATGCCCGGCATGTTCGGCATGGGCGCCGGACTGCGGCATGGGGGTGTTTTCCATTGCCCAGGGCACGGTCTGGCGATGGGCGCTGTTGAGCTCACCTGCCTGTTGATCGGACTTGGGTACGTCGTTCCACATCGCGGCCGGGAAGCGGTTCCACAGATCGGCGTATTGCTTGCCCCACAGGCCCGTCCAGGTCATGCCACTGAGCAGCATCAGCAGCAGCAGGGCCGAGCCCCAAAACCCCGTCACCGCATGCAGGTCACGCCACAGCAGCCGACCGCGTGCGGAAAAACGCGGCCACAGCACGCCCGCGCTGTTGCGCCCACGTGGCCACCAGAGGTACAGGCCGGACACCACCAGCACGATGCCCCAGCCTGCTGCCAGCTCCACCAGGCGGTCACCGACCGTGCCGACCATCAGCTCACCGTGCAGGGCACGGGCTATCGCTTGCAGGTTCTGCTTGCCGTCCTGCGCACCGAGCAGCTTGCCGCTGTAGGGGGCGACGAACACGTTCAGTTCACGGCCGCCGTCATGCACCACGAACTGCGCGCTGCGTTCGTCACTCAGGGGCGGCAGGTACTGCCCCACATGGCCTTGCGGATACGCCTGGCGTACCTCGGCCAGCATCACATCCGCGGCCTGTCGGTGATGGCCGGCTTCGACCACCATCAGGTCGCGGTACAGCAGCGGGTCGAGCTGCGGCTTGAACAGGTAGATGATCCCGGTGATCGCCAGCAGGATCATGAACGGGGCGACGAACAGCCCCGCGTAAAAATGCCAACGCCAGGCCAGGTTGTAGAAAGAGATGCGTGTTCCGCGCATGGGAACCTCCTGTTTGACCAGGTGAGGGGCGCGACCGTGGCCGCGCCCGTTGTTGTTGTCAGAAGCTGAAATCGACCTTGGTCCAGAAGGTCCTGCCTGGCTCGTTCACCGGCTGTGGATCTGTGGCCGGGTAGCCGAACCCGGCGTTCCCGGCCAGGTTCAAGTGCTCGGCGTAGGTGTTGTCGAACAGGTTGTCGACCCCTGCGCTGAGCTTGAGGTTGTTGTTCACCTTGTAGGCACCATTGAGCGAGAACACACCAAAGCCCGCGCTCTTTTCGTAGTCCTTGCCGACCACGTTGCCTTGGTTCTCGGCGATGCGGTTTTGCGCGGCCACCAGCCGCCACAGCGCACCCACACTCCAGACGTCGCGGCTGTAGGTCAGGCCCAGGCGGCTTTCCAGGGGCGGCATTTGCGGTAGCGCTTTGCCATCACTGCTGTTCTTGCCCCAAGCGTAGGCCAGGGTAGCGTCGGCCTTCCAGTTTTCGCTGAGCTTGTAGGCCGCGCCCACTTCGCCGCCCATGATGCGGGCGTCGATGTTCTGGGCCTGGGACGTGCTCATGCCCATCATGCCGGTGCGGTAGTCGAACAGGATGTAGTCACGGATCTGCCCGACATAACCCGATGCCCAGGCTTCGAGGCGGGCGTCGCGGTACTGGATGCCGAAGTCGAGCTGGGTGGTCTTTTCTGGCTTGATGCCGTCGAAGGTGTTGGCTGCGCCGGCTGGCGCCAACTTGGGCGAGAACAGCTCCCAGTAGTCGGGGAAGCGCTGGGCGTGGCCGAGGCCGATGTAGGTGGTGGCGGGGATGGCCGCCAGGTCATGTTCGTAACGGACGAAACCGCTGGGCAGGGTGTCTGCGCGGGTGTCGCCTTCGGTGGCGCTGCCTTTACGGAAGTCGCGGGCCGAGGCGCGGTCCAGGCGGGCGCCGGTGATCAACCGGTCCTCGCCACTGACGTACCAAGTCAGCTCACTGAAGGCACCGTAATTGTGGAAATCGGCATCCTTGGTCCAGGCCTGGCCTTTGTGCGCATCGACGCCCATGCCGCCGCGCTGGCGGTGTTCGTTGGTCTGCGCATCGATACCGCTGACCAGTTGCACGTCGGCCCAGCGCCAGGTCGCCTTGACCCTGGCGCCCATCGTGCGGCGGTCGACGTTGCTGACCATCGGCATGCCCATCATGCCGCTGCCCGAGGGCGTGCGCAGGCTGTAGTTGTCCATCACGTGGCCGGCGTAGTTGTAGTAGACCTGTGCCTCGACCTTGTCGAGCACCTCGCCGAGGTTGGACTTCTCGAAGCGCAGCCCAAGGCTTTCACGCTTGAACTGCGAGCCGTCCATGCCGCGCCCGGCATAGCGTGCTTCGCCATCGCCCTTGCCTGCGGTGAGTTCGAGCAGGGTGTCCTGGTCGGGGGTCCAGCCGAGGGTCACATCGCCGTTCCACTTGTCCCAGCGCGAGGGCACGGTGTCATCGTTGCCGTCGTGGTAGTCGTCCGAGCGCGACTGGTTGCCGACGAAGCGGGCGTAGGCCTGGCTGTTGCCTGCCGCAGCGTCCAGCACTTTGTCGAAGCGGCCATTGGAGCCGGCCAAGAGGCTTGCGTTGACGCGGCTGCCGAGGGTGCCGAACTTTTCAGGCTCACGCTCGAAGAGGATGGTGCCGGCCGAGCCGCCAGGCCCCCAGATCACGCTTTGCGGGCCTTTGATCACGGTCAGGCGGTCGTAGGTTTCTGGGGAGATGTACGAGGTGGGGGCATCCATGCGGTTGGGGCAGGCGCCCAGCATGACGCCGCCATTGGTGAGGATGTTCAGGCGTGAACCGAACATGCCGCGCAATACCGGGTCGCCGTTGGTGCCGCCGGAGCGGATGGCCGAGAAGCCGGGGATGGTCTTGAGGTAGTCGGCCCCGTCGCTGGCCGGTACAGGCTGGCGAGGGTCTTTCGGGTTGGTGACCACAGTCAGCGGCGAGCTGGGCGCCACGGCAGTGATCACCGTCGGGCTCAGCTCGGGTGCGTCGTGCGCGTGGTCAGCGTGGCCGAGGTCGCTGGCCAGGGCCACGGGCGCGAGCAGCGAACCGCACACGGCGGCGATGGCCCCACGCAGGGACAGGGCAAAAACAGGGGTGCAGCCGGACATAATGATTCCAGTCGATCAGTCATGAGTGGGCGCGAAGCCTCCTGGCTCCGTGCGAACAATGGTTTTTCAGACGCTGATCGAGGAAGGCGGTGCGCGGCTGCGCGCGCCAGGGAATACAGCCTGCCGGGCATGCCCCTGGTGCGTGGCGGCACTAAGGTGGGTGGTGGGTACTACGATGCTGGCACTGAGCGGGCTGAGGGTTTGTGGCAGTGCGGGGCAGTTGAACAGCAGGCTGCAGTAACCGCACTTTTCCCACATCACATGCAATTGGCCATCGTCACCGTGGCCGTGATGCGAGTCGGCGCCATGCTGATGCCCGGTGGGCATCGACATCTGCATCGGCATGTTCATGCCGGCGTGGTGATCCATCGGCATCGACTGGGAAATCAGCGGTCCGATGAAGATCATCCACATGGCGAACAGGCTCAGCCAACCGCCACCGACGCGCCTGCGTTCAGGGCGGGTGGTACGGCTGAGGCTGTTGCGCGGCAGGCTCATGGCGAGTGCCTGTCAGCTAATGGTCAGTGCGCGTGTTCGTGGGCCTGGGGCGTTCCCGAGGGCGCCTCTTTCTGCACGGCGACTTCGACGGTGACGTCACCGGCTTTTTCAAAATGCAGGGTCAGCGGGAAACGCTTGCCGTCGGTGAGCAGGCTGCGGTCTTTAGGCTGCATCAGCATCACGTGGTAGGCGCTGGGGGCGAAGGTCACATCTTTGCCAGCGGGCACTACTACGTTGGGCACCTGCTGCATCTTCATGGTGCCGCTGGCCGTCATGGCGTGCTCGTGCAATTGAGCGTCGTCGCTGATGGGGCTGTCGACACTGAGCAGGCGATCATCCGCTTGGCCATTGTTGTGCACGACGAAATACGCGGCGACGTTGGGTGCATTCGGTGGCAGTTGCAGCGACCAGGGGTGCGCGATGTGCAGGTCGCCCACGGTGTATTCGTGGGCAGTGGCGAAGGCGCTGGGCAGCAGCAGGGCAGCCACGACGAGAGCGTGCTTGAGCATGGTGAGTCTCCGATCTGTTCAGGTTCAGGCAGACAGCGTGAGCAACTCAGACCAAAGGGGAGGCGCGGGGGTTGAGCGCGGGCCATAGCTGGCGCGGCGTGGGTTGGTAATCGGCAAGCTGCGGCGAGTGCCCGGCGTGCAGGGGCGGCGGGTTATGCAGCTGTGGCGGATAGCCCGGCAAGGCCAGCAGCGGGGCGGCACCGGAGCAACACCAGCAGTTCATCATGCTGGCGCTGTCATCGCTCTGCGGGCCGAGGTCGATCTTGGCCAGGGCCTGGACGTCGACCTTGGCCTTGTTGGCCATGCTGGAACAGAACGCCCCCCACAGCAACTGCTCGGCCGGGCCCTTGGGCGCGGCAGAGGACAGCGGCATGGCCAGCAGGTTGAACAGCACTGCTAGGCAGGCTATCCAGGCAATGTGCCGACGTGGGGGCATGGAGAGATCCGGTCAGGAATCGTGGTGGCTATTGTAAGGCGCAGTATAGGTAAAAAAGGTGGGGTGCGGTGAAGTGACGCAGTTGGCGGGGGTTTTTGGGGCTGCTCTGCAGCCCATTCGCGGTGCAAGCCCGCTCCCACAGGGTGTGGGAGCGGGCTTGCCCCGCGAATGGCCGCAGAGCGGCCCCGGCATTCTCAAACCTTGTTGCGGCCCATCAAGCCGCGCACGGTTTCTTGCAGGTCGGCCGGCAGCACCACGACTTTGGCATTGTCGCTGCTGGCCAGGTTCTCCATCGCGCCGATGTACCGTTCGCCCAGCAAGTACATGGCCGGCACGGTCTCGTTACCCACCGCGTCCTTGACCAGCGAAATCGCCCGCGCCGAAGCCTCGGCCAGGTTGATTTGCGCCTCGGCGTCCAGCTTGGCCGATTGCAGGCGCGCTTCTGCCTCGAGGATCGCGGCCTGTTTGGCACCTTCGGCACGGGTCACGTCGGCTTTACGTTCACGCTCGGCGGCGGCCTGGCGCTCCATGGCCAGTTGCATGTTCTGTGACGGCTTGATGTCCTGGATTTCTACCGAACGCACAGTCACGCCCCAGTCTTCGGTCTGCTCGGACATCGCTTCGCGCAGGCGTGCCTTGATCTGCTCACGGCTGGACAGGGCCTCGTCCAGGTCCATGGCACCGACGATGGCGCGCAGCGAGGTCATGGTCAGGCTGGTGACGGCGAAGGAGAAGTTCTGCACGCCGTAGGAGGCCTTCTGTGGGTCGACCACTTTGGCGAAGCACAGGGCATTGGCGACGATCACCGCGTTGTCTTTGGTGATGATTTCCTGCTCTTGCACATCGAGGATGATGTCTTTGGTGGGCAGGCGATAGGCGACCACGTCCACGTAAGGAATGACGATGTTCAGGCCGGGCTTGAGGGTGTTGTTGTAGCGGCCCAGGCGCTCGACGATCCACTCTTCGCCCTGAGGCACGATACGCACCCCCTTGAACACGGTGATCAGGACGAACAGGGCGAGGGCGCCCACGACGATAAGGCTGGTCATGATACGAACTTCCTTTTAGGACGGATTCAGGCCCGGATGACGCGGGCGGTGTTCCCTTCGATGGCGGTAAGGCGCACGCGCTCGCCGGATGGAATGTCAGTGTCGGCGACGCAGGTCCATTCCTCGTTGCCGAGGATTGGCTTCTGGAAACGCACGCGGCCTTTCTGGAACTCGGAAACGCTGGCGGTCAGCAGGCCGACTTCGCCAATCACGCTGTCGGCTGTCCAGCGCACATCTGGCTTCTTGTTCCGGAACACCTTGAACCACAGCGCGGTGGTGGCTGAAGAAAGCAGCACCCACAACAGCATCTGCATATCCAGTTGCAGGCTGGGCGCGGCGAGCGAGATGAGCGAAACCAGCACGGCGCCGATGCCGAACCAGAGAATGAAGAACGTGGGCAGGACCAGTTCGAGCAGGATCAGCGCGACACCGAAGACCAGCCAGATCCACCATTGCATGTCCATATGAATGAAGCCTTCTGGGGGAGAGGGCTGAAGTCTAAGGCAACGGAGCGAACAAAGGCCATTCGAGTGCGACCGCGTGAGCGGTGGCAAAGTCGATAGGCGCTGTAGGAAAGCAGAACTAACCGTTACGCTGTCAGGGCGAAACGAGCCAGTCTTCAACCCTTAGGCCGGGTACTCGTTGAAACTCGCGCACATTGTTAGTCACCAAAATTAAGCCAAGCGCTCGGGCATGCCCGGCAATCAGTTGGTCGTAAGGACCAATGGGGGTCCCTGATCTGGCCAATTCCGCACGAAGCTGGCCACTGTGCTCAGCCGCATGGCTATCGTAATCGAGTACTTCAAGGCGCGCGGCAAAGCCCTCGACCACCGAAAGATTGCGCTCAGGATGATCCGACTTCTCAGCGCCGTAGATCAGTTCCATCAGAGTAATTGTGCTGATCGCCAATTGGCCGTGATGGCGATTGAACGCTTCGCGGACGCGTTGCGGTTTATTCTTGATCGTGAAAATGCAGATATTGGTGTCGAGCAGGTACCTGAGCATTAAAAACCTTCACGTTCCTGGTCTGCAGGTTGGTCACGGCTGGCCATGTAATCCGCGCTTGCAGGCTCACTTTCGAACCAGCTGTCCCATGATTCACCAGCAGGTGTGATGATGCGCGTACGCCCAACTGCAACAATATCCACGCGGGTGATGCCATCGGGAAGTGCGACGGATTTTGGCAAGCGGATGGCCTGGCTGCGGTTGCTTTTGAAGACAGCACCTTGCTCCATGATGGGCCTCCTAGGGTAGCGACAATGTGTGACAGAAGTTTAGGTTGCATGTCGTATATGTCAATGGGATATACGCCATGACTGGCGAGCAGTCAGAGCTTCAGCCTGGCAAGCAACGCGTCTGAGTGAATGAATGTCTCATCGACCACCGGCAGTTCCGGCCGCCGCAGGATCAATACTGGCACCCCTAGCTCCCGCGCCACGTCCAGCTTGGGCTCGGTCGCCACGCTGCCGCTGTTCTTGCTGATCAGTACGTCGATCTTGCGGCGCGCGAACAACACACGTTCGTCTTCGATTCGGAATGGCCCGCGTGCGCCGATCACCTCGCAACGTTCGTTACCGGGGCATGCCTCCAGTGCACGCAAGGTCCAGAACTGATCCGGGGGGATCTCTGCCAGGTGTTGCAGCGGTTCGCGGCCCAGCGTGAACAGCGGCCGCCGGAACGGCGCGAGCGCCTCGATCAGCCCCGCCCAGTCGTCCACTTCGCGCCAATCGTCACCCGGCTGCGCCTGCCAGGCGGGGCGGCGCAGCGCCCAGCAGGGGATACCTACACGACGTGAAGCGATGGCGGCGTTGCGGCTGATCTGCGCGGCATAGGGGTGGGTGGCATCGATCAGCAGGGTAATGCCCGCCTCGCGCAGGTATTGGGCAAGGCCTTCGGCACCGCCATAGCCGCCGACGCGCACTTGGCAGGTCAGGTCCTGCGGTACGCGGCCGATGCCCGCCAGGCTGTAAACGTGCTGCGGGCCCAACTGGCGGGCGATGGCCAGGGCCTCGGTGACGCCGCCCAGCAGCAGGATGCGTGCGCTCATTGCACACCTGCCTGGCCGACGATGCCGCCTTGGCGGTCGATGGCGAACACCTCTACCTGCACCTGCGGCGGCACCACGCTGCGGGCGAAGGCCAGCGCGTGCGCGCAGACGGCGTCGCCCAGGGCGATGCCTGCGGCATGCGCCAGCGCCAGGGCTTGCTGGCTGGTGTTGGCGGCGATGATCGCGGCCTGAAGGTTTGCGTCAGCGCCGATATCCGCCGCCCAGCCGGCCAACTGCGGCAGGTCGATGCTCGAGTGGCGGCTGTGCAGGTCCATGTGCCCGGCCGCCAGCTTGCTGATCTTGCCGAACCCCCCGCACAGGCTCAGGCGCGGTACCGGCACCTTGCGCAGGTGCTTGAGCACGGCGCCGACGAAGTCGCCCATCTCGATCAGGGCGATTTCCGGCAGGCCGTAGACCCGGCGCATGGTGTCTTCGCTGGCGTTGCCGGTGCAGGCGGCGATGTGCGTGTAGCCGTTGGTGTGGGCCACGTCGATGCCCTGATGGATCGAGGCGATGTAGGCCGCGCAGGAAAACGGCCGGACGATGCCGCTGGTACCCAGAATCGACAGCCCGCCGAGGATGCCCAGGCGCGGGTTCATGGTCTTCAGTGCCAGCTGTTCACCGCCCTGAACATTGACCGTGACTTCGAAACCGCCGCGGTAGGCGCACTCGTCAGCCAGGCGTTGCAGGTGTTCGCCCATCATGCGCCGGGGCACTGGGTTGATCGCCGGTTCACCCACTGCCAGCACCAGCCCCGGGCGTGTCACGGTGCCGACGCCTTGGCCTGCGACGAAGCGGATGCCGGGCTCTGCCAGCAGGCGGACCTGGCTGAACAGCAGGGCACCATGGGTCACGTCCGGGTCGTCGCCGGCGTCCTTCAGCGTGCCGGCTTCGGCGCATTCGCCATCGCGGCGGCAGAACTCCAGGCGCATCTGCACGACCTTGCCCTTGGGCAGGGTGATGCTCACGGCGTCGCTGCAGACGCCGGTCAGCAGCAGGCGCGCCGCCGCGAGGCTGGTGGCGGTGGCGCAGCTGCCGGTGGTCAGGCCGCTGCGCAGGGGCGCGGGCTGCTCGTGGGTTTCTTCACGCATCGAGGGGCTTCACCACATCGAGCAAGGTGATTGGCAGTGCCTGGCGCCAGGTGTCGAACGTGCCCAGCGGCTGCGCATGGGCAACATGGATACGGGTCAGTTCACCCCCGTGTCGCTCGCGAAAGTGCGCCAGGGCCAGTTCGCTTTGCAGTGTAACCGCGTTGGCCACCAGTCGCCCGCCGGGGCGCAGCCGCTGCCAGCACAGGTCGAGCACGCCTTCACGCGTTACCCCGCCGCCAATGAAGACCGCGTCGGGCTGCTCGAGCTCTGCCAAGGCTTCAGGCGCCTTGCCACGGACCAGTTGCAGGCCGGGCACGCCCAGCGCATCGCGATTGTGTTCGATAAAACCCTGGCGCCCTGCGTCGGCCTCGATGGCCAGCGCACGGCAGGCGGGGTGGGTGCGCATCCACTCGATGCCGATCGAGCCGCAGCCCGCTCCCACGTCCCACAGCAGCTCGCCGGGCAGGGGGGCGAGGCGGGCCAGGGTGATGGCGCGGACATCGCGCTTGGTGAGTTGGCCGTCGTGCTGGAAGGCGCTGTCCGGCAGCCCGGCGACCCGCGGCAGGCGCGGGGCATCGGGCGCGGCGAGGCATTCGATGGCCACCAGGTTGAGCGCTGCAACCGGGGTGTGAGGCCAGTCCTGAGCGGTGCCGGCCAGTGCGCGTTCATCGGTGCCACCCAGGTGTTCGAACACGCGCAGGCGGCTCGGCCCGAAGCCACGCTCGCACAGTTGTGCGGCGATTGCTGCGGGGCTGTCACCGTCGTTGCTCAGTACTAGCAGGCGGGCGCCACTGTGCAGGTGTGCATTGAGCGCCGCCAGCGGCCGGGCGACCACCGAGACCACCTGCACGTCCTGCAGCGGCCAGCCGAGGCGGGCGGCGGCCAGTGCACAGGAGGACGGCATCGACAGCACCCGCATCTCGCTGGCGGGCACCTGGCGCGCCAGGCTGGCGCCGACGCCGAAGAACATCGGGTCACCGCTGGCCAACACGCAGACCGGTTCGCCGCGCTGGGCGAGCACGGGCGCCAAAGAGAAAGGGGTTGGCCAAAGCAGCCGCTCGCCGACCACGCAGCGTGGCAGTAAAGCCAGTTGGCGCGGGCTGCCGAAGATCCGCGAAGCGCCCAGCAGGGCACGCCGGGCCTGCTTGCCAAGGCCATTGAAGCCGTCTTCGCCGATGCCTACTACTGTCAGCCAGGGTGCCATGTGTTTCAATCCGCCATTTCTGGGGCCGCTTCGCGCCCTTTGCGGGCAAGCCCGCTCCTACAGGCACAGCATGATCCCTGTAGGAGCGGGCTTGCCCGCGAAGGGGCGCGAAGCGGCCCCGGGTAAACGATAAGCTCGACCACCGGCTTTTCATGCCGCCGGACAAAGCAGGCATAATACCGCGCCTTCTACACTCAAGCGCACTTTCACAGATTGCCGGACACCCCTTTGAAGCAGGCCCATGCCCCCGACGTTTCACCTCGCCCCTCGGCCTGCCCGGGGTTGTGGCGCATCGTCAGTGCCCGTGATGGCGGCATTTGCCGCATCAAGCTGCCGGGTGGCCTGCTGCTGGCCGACCAGGCCGATGCCGTGGCCGAGGCCGCCGAGCGCTTTGCCGGTGGCGTGATCGAGGCAACCAACCGCGGCAACCTGCAGATTCGCGGCATTGGCAGCGACCACCAAGGCCTGATCGCCAGGCTGCTCGCGGCAGGCCTGGGCCCGCGCGAAGCCGCCGGTGACGATGTGCGCAACCTGATGCTCAGCCCGCTGGCCGGGCATGACCCTGCCATGCTGCTGGATGCCCGGCCGCTGGCGGGGCAGATCCTCGACCTGCTGGAAGGCACACCGCGGTTTCACCAGTTGTCGGCGAAGTTCGCTGTGCTCCTGGACGCCGGCGAAGGCCTGGCGATGCTTGAGCACCCGCATGACCTGTGGCTCTCGGCGCTGCTTATCGAGCAGCGCACGTGGCTGGCGTTTGGCCTGGCGGGCTGCCCCGCCGATGGCCAGGTGCTCGGGGCGGTGCCGGTGGAGCAGGGCCTGGCCCTGGTGCGTGCGGTGCTGGAGCGCTTTCTTGACCTGGCCGCTGTGGACCAGTCGCGCATGCGCCAGTTGCTCGAATGCTGTTCGCCCGCGGCGTTCGTCGAAGGGCTCGGCCTGGACATCCGCCGCGATGCCGCCGTGCTTGAATGGCGCCGCCCGACACGCCAACCCGAGTGGCTGGGTGTGTTGCCACAAGCCCACGGTCTCGCCCTAGGCGTTGCTCCGCCGCAGGGCCGCTTGACCCCCGAGATGCTGCGGGGTGCCGCGCGCATCGCCCGGCACCTGGGTGACGGCAGCCTGCGCCTGAGCCCTTGGCAGAGCCTGGTGCTGACCAATCTCGACCCGGACCAGATCACGCAAGCCCAGGGCGAGTTGTCCACGCTGGGCCTGCTGTGCCACAGCCACGAGCCACTGGCCCGCATCAGCGCCTGCACCGGCAGCAGTGGCTGCGCCAAGGCACAGGGCGAAACCAAGGCCGATGCCGTGGCTTTGGCCGCGCTGCTGGGCCCTGGCGTGCCGGGCAGCGTGCACCTGTCCGGGTGCCCCCGATCCTGCGCCGTGGCCCATGTTGCCCCGGCCACCTTGCTGGCCCGTTCACCGGGCCGTTACGACCTGTATGTGCGCGATGCGCGCCTGCCGGGCTTCGGCGCCCTGCGTGCCATCGACCTCACCTTGAACGAAGCAGGCGCCATGCTCGACCTGCCGACGGAGCACCTTGATGATTGACTACATCCGCGATGGTCAGGAGATCTATCGCAATTCCTTCCGGATCATCCGTGAGGAAGCCCGACTCGAGCGGATACCCGCAGACCTCGAAAAGCTCGCCGTGCGCGTGATCCATGCCTGCGGCATGGTCGAAGCCATCGACGGCCTGCAGTTCTCTGAAGGGGCGGGCCGCGCCGGCCGTGAAGCCCTGGCCAAGGGCGCACCTATCCTCTGCGATGCGCACATGGTCGCCGAAGGCATCACCCGCGCGCGCCTGCCCGCCGACAACAAAGTGGTCTGCACCTTGCGCGACCCGAGCGTGCCTGGCCTGGCCAAAGACGCCGGCAATACCCGTTCCGCCGTGGCCCTGGAGCTGTGGCGGCCGTACCTGGAAGGCAGCGTGGTGGTGATCGGCAACGCCCCAACCGCGCTGTTCTACCTGCTGGAGATGATCGACGCCGGCGCACCCAAGCCTGCGCTGATCCTCGGCTTCCCGGTCGGCTTCGTCGGTGCGGCCGAATCCAAGGCGATGCTCGCCGCCGACAGCCGTGGCGTGCCGTTCGTGATCATGCAAGGCCGCCTGGGCGGTAGCGCGATGGCCGCCGCCGCAGTCAACGCCCTTGCCACGGAGGTGGAATGATGGCGCCACGTGGACGTCTGCTCGGCCTGGGCGTAGGCCCCGGCGACCCTGAACTGATCACCGTCAAGGCGCTGCGCCTGTTGCGCGAGGCGCCGGTGGTTGGCTACTTCGTGGCCAAGGGCAAGCGCGGCAATGCGTTCGGCATCATCGAGGCGCATCTGCAGCCAGAGCAGACCTTGCTGCCGCTGGTCTACCCGGTCACTACCGAAGCCTTGCCGGCACCGCTGTCCTATGAACAGGTCATCAGCGACTTCTACGATGAAGCCAGCGTGCAGGTTGCCGAGCACCTGGACGCCGGCCGCGATGTGGCGGTGATCTGCGAGGGCGACCCGTTCTTCTACGGCTCCTACATGTACCTGCATGACCGCCTGGCGCAGCGCTATGAGGCTGAAGTGATTCCTGGCGTCTGCTCGATGCTCGGGGGCGCCTCGGTGCTCGGCGCGCCGTTGGTGTACCGCAACCAGAGCTTGTCAGTGCTGTCGGGCGTGCTGCCGGCCGAGGAGCTCAAGCGGCGCCTGGCCGATGCCGATGCGGCGGTGATCATGAAGCTGGGCCGCAACTTCCCCAAGGTGCGTGACGTGCTGGCCGAGCTGGGCCTGGACGAGCGTGCGCTGTATGTCGAGCGGGCGACCATGGCCAACCAGAAGATCGTGCCGCTGGCGGACGTCGACCCCCTGTCGTCGCCGTACTTCTCGCTGATCATCGTGCCGGGTGAAAAATGGCAGGGATGAGCATGCAACAGGCACCGGCAATCGTCATTCTGGGGCCAGGCAGCCTGGCCACGGCGCAGCGTATCCAGCAGCGTTATCCACAGGCGGTGATTCATGGCCTGAGTGGCCGTGTCGAGGGCGCCGATCAAACGTACGCCTCGTTTGGCGACACCCTGCGCGCGCTGTATCAGCAGGACACCCCGATCATCGCCCTGTGCGCCGCCGGTATCGTCATCCGCAGCTTGGCCAGCGTGCTCAGCGAGAAAGGCGTCGAGCCGCCCGTACTGGCGGTGGCCGAGGATGGCAGCGCGGTGGTGCCGCTGCTCGGTGGCCTGAGCGGTGTGAACGTGATGGCGCGTGAAATTGGCGAGGCATTGGGCGTGGCGGCTGCGATCACCACCAGTGGCGAGCTGCGTTTCGGCACCTGCCTGCTGAACCCGCCACAGGGCTATGCCCTGGCGGATATCGAGCAAGGCAAGCGCTTTGTTTCCGACCTGTTGGCCGGCGAGACGGTACGCGTCGAAGGGGATGCGCCGTGGCTGGACCAGGCGCAATTGCCTGCCAGCGAATCGGCCCAGCGCACGATTCATGTCGGCCATCAGGCACGTGCGAGCAGCCGGGACGAGTTGCTGATCCACCCGCGTTCGGTGGTGGTGGGCGTCGATACCGCAGACCTGCAGGGCATTCGCACGGCGCTAAATGACGCGGGTATTGCCGAGCAGTCGTTGGCCTGCCTGCTGGCGAGCGAGCACGCCATGGCCGATGCCGCCTTGCACGAGGCGGCGCAGGCGCTTGGTGTGGCGCTGCGTTTCGCGGCCAAGCCTGGCGACCTGCGTGGCATGGTGGCCCAGGCGCTGCCTGACGCGCAGTTGGTCGAGCAGGCCAATGCCGTCATCGCGGTGGCTTCGGCACCGGTGGATGCCGAGCGGATCGGCCGCCGCCGTGGCCGCCTGGCGGTGATCGGCCTCGGCCCTGGCGCTGCGGAGTTGATGGTGCCGGCGGTCAAGGCAGAGCTGGCACGCGCCCAGGACATCCTCGGCTACGAAACCTACGTGCGCATGGCCGGGCCGTTCCGTGCAGACCAAGTGCAGCATTGCACCGACAACCGCGAAGAGATGCAGCGTGCTCGCCACGCCTTCGAGCTTGCTGCACAAGGGCGCTCGGTAGTGGTGGTGTCGTCGGGTGACCCGGGTGTCTTCGCCATGGCCGCCGCCGTGCTCGAAGCACTGCACGCCTCCAGCGACCCGGCCTGGCAGCGGGTTGATCTGGAGATCCTGCCGGGTGTTTCGGCTTCGCTGGCCACCGCTGCCCAGGCGGGTGCACCGCTGGGGCACGACTTCTGCGTGATGTCGCTGTCGGACAACCTCAAACCGTGGTCGGTCATCGAGCATCGCCTGGACCTGGCGGCCCAGGCCGATCTGGTCCTGGCGTTCTACAACCCGATTTCCCGCTCGCGGCCTTGGCAGCTGGGGCGTGCGCTGGAGATCGTGCGACAGCACCGCGATGGGAACACACCTGTAGTCCTTGGCCGCGACATCGGTAGGCCAGGGCGGACACTCAAGGTGGTCTCCCTGGCCGAACTGGTGCCAGAAATGGTCGACATGCGCACCATGGTCTTGCTGGGTTCTTCCACGACCTGTCAGTTCCCCAAGGCCGATGGCACCCAGTGGGTGTACACGCCGCGTTGGTACCCGACCGCCGGGTGAGGCGCCGAGGGAACCCGTTCATGCCTGTACCCCGGTCGTTTGCAGCATAGGGTGAAGGCCCCTCGACGATACCCGTCGGGGGCCTTCAAGGATTCTGCTCATGACCGATGTAAGCACTAACAGCATTGCCGTTGTCGAACAATCGCTTCTGGCGCTCAGCGCTGGCATGTCGGCGCAAAGCCGCCGTGATGCCAAGACCACCTTCCAGTTTGCCTCTCGCGTGGCGTCCAAGCTGCATGATCGCGATGGCGAATCCGAGGCCTGGTTCAACAAGTTCCTGGAAGTGATGCGTACTTTGGGTTGGGTGGTCGGTAAACGTTCCTACGAACGCGACTATGACCAAAGCCAGTCGCTGACCCTGGGACCGATTGCTTTCAAAGTCGCCAGTGCCGCTGGTAAAGCCCTGCTCGGTGGGCCTATCGGTGAGGCCATGGCAAAACTGGCGGGCGATGCCATCAGCGCGCTGGGTAATATCGAGGAAGCGCAGAAGATCTACCAGCTGAATGTCAAAGGGCATCCTGTGTCGACAACGGGCCTTGGGGCCTGCATCGAAACGCCGGAAGGCGAACTGTTCATGCTGGTCAACGCATTCAGTGCTTCGCCGGGCGAAAACGATCTGAATACCACGGTGTTCGAATGGAAAAGTTCGAGCAAGGACCGGTATTGCGGGTCGGCGGTGCTCAGCTTCAACGAAGTGGTGTACACCGACGCGGTTCGTGCATCGATCGAGCAGAAGTTGATCGACAAGGCCGTCCAAGCCGCCAGCGAATTCGACATCTGACACGGGAGCGGGGCTTTTCAGGCCCCGCTCTTCTTTCAATGTTTGCAAGTCGAGGTATTTCGATGAGTAAGGAAGGTTATTCCTTGTGGCTCGTTGGCGGCACGGCCTTGTTGATGGCCGAAACGGCATCCCCGTCGTGGCAATATGCGCTGGACTCGCTGCTGTTCGCACAGTTGCGCTCGGACAAATTGAATGGATCACGCTTCGCCAATTTCACGCGCTGGTACAGCGGCTACCGCACAGCCCTTGAGGCACGTGGGTGGATCATCCCTAGCAGTCGCAGTGATTATCAGCCCTTGAAAGGCAATGCCCCACTGGCTCAACGACTCACAGATGATTTGCAGGCCCGTCATCCCAGCCTGTCCGGTTACGTGCAGGCGGCGATTGCCACACTCTCGCGGGATGACGTGCAGCAATACCTGCAGCCTTTCACCTTGCTCGAACAGGACCAGGCAACCCACGCGGTTTATGAGTTGGGGGTGATGCTGCCCGACGCTTCCCTGGACCTGTGCGCGATGGCGTTCAAGAGCACGCTGCCCGCAGCACAGATCCGCCCTTGTACCGTGTTATCACCGCCACCCAGTGATAAAGCCGACCTGCGTACCACCCTTGCAACCTTGGGCGAACAGCTGACGGAAGCTGATCGCCAAGGCCTGCACGCGCTGCTCGAACGCAAGCAGTACGCAGGACGAATCAGAAATTTGGGCGTGCTCAGGCTGGAGGATAGCCATGCAAACACATGAAGCCACCGTTGTCGGCGCCAGCCTGGTTGCCTTCATTCCTGGTGTCAGCCTTGAACAGCGCAAAGCCGTGAAGCTTGCTTCGCTGTGGGCTGAAAGCACGACCTTGCAAGACATGGCCGGAGAAAGTGCCCAGGACCAGTATCAGTACTACCGCAAAAAGTTGATGTACTTGGGGTGGGACGCGAAGTCGGCTGAAGAAGTGCACTGGCCGGATCCCCAACGGCCGAAGATCGTCGACCAGGCGTTGAGAAGGATCGATGCCGTAGCGGGTGTTCATCATTCCAGCAACATGGCGCTGGCTTTTGAAGTACTGAAGAAGAACGGCAAGCCCCTGCTGCATTTTGAATCGCGCAGCAAGGACCGGGCGCAGTTTCAACTGTTGTCCTGTGCGCCAGTCAGTGGCAATTACGTGGACATCGTTGTCTATCACGAGGCCGGCAACAGCGTGGCGTTCACCACTGGGTTTCTATTTCGTGAACGCCGCGACACGCGCGTGACCGCAGAGTTGGTGCGATTCAATACGCGCCTGTTCGACCAGGAGCGCCGTAGTGCAGTGGAGCGTGCCCTGGTGAAAATCGCGCTGAAGGAGATCCATGAGATGGCGATCTAGAGCACCAGGTAACCCTTGATCCCGGTAAAGATGATCTGCGCCGCCAGGGCACAGACGAACAATCCCATCAAACGGCTGACGATCTGCAGGCCTTGGTCGCCGAGAATCCGCTCGATGCCGTGCGAGAGGTACAGCACCAGGCCCACGGTGAAGCTGGCCAGCGCGATACTGGCGATGGCCAGCAACTTGTCGTCCCAATGCGGCTGGCCCACGCCCATCACCAGCAGGGCACCGATGGTGCCGGGGCCGACGGTCAGGGGGATGGTCAATGGCACGATGGTCACGTCCTGCTGAACGTTGTCGGCCTGCACCGCCGGTTTGCCCTGCGCCATGCCCAACGCCGAGATGAACAGCACGCTGCCGGCACCGATGCGGAAGGCGTCGGCGGTGATGCCGAAAATGCCGAAGATTGCCCGGCCGAACAGGTACAACAGCACGCTGGCGACCAGGGCGGCGAAGGCAACCTTCCAGGCCAGTTGCTTGCGTTCCTTGCTGGAATGGCCGCGGGTCAGGCTGATGAAGCACGACAGCACGAAGAACGGGCTGTAGAGCACGAGCATCTTCAGGTAGACACTGAACAACTCATGGAGCATGGGTTGGGATCCTCGGCTGCGGTGGGTGCCTGTCGATGCATCGTCGGCATTGCTTACGGGATAGGCGCCGGATCCGTCTTGGCTTCCCGGTGATTCGCCCAATACTGGATCAGCTCGCGCAATTGCGACAGCTCCACCGGCTTGGCCATGTGCCCATCCATGCCCGCCAACTTGGCGCGCTCCTTGTGCTCGGCAAGGATGTGCGCGGTCAGCGCCACCACGGGCGTACGTGGGCGCTGGTGCGCGGCTTCCCATGCGCGCAGTTGCTGGGTGGCCGAGAAACCATCCAGCACGGGCATTTCGCAATCCATCAACACCAGGTCATAGCGCTGCGCCTTCATGGCTTGCAACGCTTCTTCACCATTGCAGGCCGTGTCTGGCTCGAGGTTGAGCTTGCCGAGCATGCCGCGGATCACTTTGGTCGAGATGCTGTTGTCCTCGGCGACCAGCACGCGGAAGTCGCGGGGCAGGTCCAGTGCTTGCGGCACACCGGGAGGGGTGGCCGGCACCGCTTGCTCACGGCCGCGCTGGGCCAACTCTTCGGCCAGTGTGGTCTTCAGCGTATAGCCTGCCACCGGTTTGGCGAGTATCCGCTTGACCCCGGCATTGCGTGCGATGACTTTGCTCGGCGCGTTGCTGATGCCCGTGAGCATCACCACCAGGATGTCGTGGTTAAGGCTGGGGTCTTCCTTGATCTTGGCCGCCAGTTGCATGCCCGTCATGCCGGGCATGTTCTGGTCCAACAGCACGGCATCGAAGTAGTCGCGCAGGTGCGCCTTGGTGCGTAGCAAGGCCAGCGCTTCTTTGCCGGAAGGCACCGCGCTGACATTCATGCCCCAGGCGCTGCACTGCTGCACCAGCACCTTGCGGCAGGTGTCGTTGTCGTCCACCACCAGTACCCGCGCGTCGCGCAATGGGCCATCGAGGTCGGCGGGCGGTTGTTCCAGGCGCGAAGGGTCCAGCGGCAGGGTCAGCCACAGGGTGTTGCCCATGCCGCTGCTGCTCTTGATGCCGAATTCGCCCTGCATCAGGCCGATCAACTGCTTGGCGATGACCAGCCCGAGGTGGCCGCCGAGCTTGTTGCTGGAGAGGAAGTGATGGCTGTGCAGCTCGGCTTGCAACAAGGCTTCGCGCTCGGCGGCGGGCAACGGTTCGCCGCTGTCCTGCACGGCAATGCGCAAGCGCGGCGCTTCGCCACGTTGGTCGAGTGCCACCACCAGCAGGATCTCCCCCTGGTCGGTGTTTTTCAGGGCATTTTCCAGCAGGCTCGACAGTGCCTGGCGCAGGCGCGTTGGGTCGCCACTGATCACGCGAGGCACTTGTGGCTGGGTGAAGCTGATCAGCTCAATGTTCTGCTGTTCGGCCTTGGCCCGGAAGATGTTCAGGCAGTCCTCGATCAATGCATTGAGGTCGAACTGCACATCGTCCAGTTCGATCTGCCGGGACTCAAGCTTCGAGATGTCGAGAATCTCGTTGATCAGCGTCAGCAGCTCGTTGCCGGCGCTGTGGATGGTCTGCACGTAGTCGCGCTGCTTGACCGACAGCGGCGTGCCGAGCAGCAGCTCGGTCATGCCCAGCACGCCGTTCATGGGCGTGCGGATTTCGTGGCTGATCTTGGCCAGGAACTCGGCCTTGGCGTTGATCTCGGCATCGCTGGCGGCCAGGGCGCGGCTGGCGCTGAAGCGCTCTTCGCTCATGCGTCGCAGGCGTTCGCTGACCGCCAGGTTAAGCAGCAGGCCGCAGATAACGGTCAAGCCCATGAGCACGCACAGCAGCCACGGCGTCGACGTGCGGGTCAGGCCCAGAAGCGCGGGCAACAGCACCAGGCCGCCAAGGTTGTAGACCCCCATGGCAAGGGTGAACAGGCGTGCGGGCGCGTAGCCCTTGTACCAGTGATAGGCGCTGACCAGCAGCATGCTGACGCTGCCAAGGGCCAGCAGGGCATAGGTCATCAGGTTGAGTGGCAAGGTGTCGACGAACAGCAGCACCAGGCCGCTGACCGCAGCCACCAGCATCTCGCCCTGCAACAGGCGGTTGAGTCGCGGCGAATGGCACGGCGAGAAGAAATGCAGGGTGAAATACAGGCCAGCCAGGCCTGCGAGGACCAGGGTGAGGTAGGCCGCTGGCGTTTGCGCACTGTGCCACACGTGCCACCAGGGGCCGCTGAGGTTGAGCAGGATCAACCCGCTGAGCAGCATCAGGCCGTGGTAGAGCGCCAAAATCAACGTGGTGGTGGAGCGGCCATAGAGGAAGCGGATCAGGTTGTGCAGGATCAGCATCACCAGGCCGCCGAACAGCATGCCGAACAGCAGCGGTTGGGTCTGGTCGGAAGCGGCCACGGCCGCGGGCTCAAGGCTGATGGCCGGGCGCAGTTGGTGCTCGGAAACCAGGCGCAGGTAGATGTCCAGCGGCTGCCGGCTGTTGGGCAATGGCAGCACATGGTCGCTGCCGCGCAGGGTCGGGCTGGCATTGCCGGCCTGGCGCCCGTGGTGCAGCTGACGCAGTAATTTGTCGCCCTCGAGGGCGTAGAGGTCCAGGCCTGAAAGGTCTGGGGCAAACACCCGTAGCAGTTGCTCCTGATCGCCGGGTTCCAGGCGATAGTGCAGCCACAGGGCTTGTTCGGCAGGGGCGGCATCCAGGTCGCTGAGCAGCAATGGGCTGAACTGGTTGCGGTAGCGATCGGAGCGCACGTCGCTTAATTGCAGGTTGGCCTGTTCGTCGAGCAGAACGGACCAGCCTCCGCCTTCTTCGGCCGAGGCCGGGAGCAGGCAGAGCAGGGTCAGCAAGCTGACGATCAGAGCTGTGGCAATCCGAAGCCGACGCACTACGAAATCCCTTCTTAGCCGATGTGCCGGATACTAACTATGCGCGGCGCGCCAAGTCGAAGGCAAGGCCCAGAAAGGGCCCTGTCGACGAGCCGAAGGCCGTGGGCACAAGGCATCACGGCGCTTCGGTAAAGGTTACTGCTGGTGTTCACCGCGCTCGCGGGCAATGGCCCGGTAGCCGATGTCGGTACGGTAGAAGCTGCCGTCCCATTTGACCTGCTCTGCCAGGCGGTAGGCCTGCTGCTGAGCGGCTTCGACGGTTTGGCCCAGGGCAGTGGCGCAGAGCACTCGGCCGCCGGCGGTAACCACTTGGCCGTCTTTCAGGGTGGTACCGGCATGGAACACCTTGCCTTCGAGCTTGGCGGCTGCGTCCAGGCCGCTGATCGCGTCACCTTTGGCGTAGTCGCCCGGGTAGCCACCGGCAGCCAGCACGACGCCCAGGCTCGGCCGTGGGTCCCACTGGGCTTCAACCTTGTCCAGGGCCTCGGCGAAGGCGGCTTCGATCAGCAGCACCAGGCTCGACTCCAGGCGCAACATGACCGGTTGGGTTTCCGGGTCACCGAAGCGGCAGTTGAACTCGATGACCTTGGGGTTGCCCGCCTTGTCGATCATCAGGCCGGCATAAAGGAAGCCGGTGTAGACGTTGCCTTCCTCGGCCATGCCGCGCACGGTCGGCCAGATGACTTGGTCCATCACGCGCTGGTGCACGTCGGAGGTCACGACTGGGGCAGGCGAGTAGGCGCCCATGCCACCGGTGTTCGGGCCGGTGTCGGCGTCGCCGACGCGCTTGTGGTCCTGGCTGGTGGCCATTGGCAGCACGTTGTGGCCGTCGACCATGACGATGAAGCTGGCTTCTTCGCCGTCCAGGAACTCTTCGATGACTACACGCGAACCCGCATCGCCAAAGGCGTTGCCGGCCAGCATGTCACGCACGGCGTCTTCGGCTTCCTGCAGGGTCATGGCGACGATCACGCCTTTGCCCGCAGCCAGGCCGTCGGCCTTGATCACGATCGGCGCACCCTTTTCCTGCAGGTAGGCCAGGGCTGGCTCGATTTCGGTGAAGTTCTGGTAGTCGGCGGTCGGGATCTTGTGACGCGCCAGGAAATCCTTGGTGAAGGCCTTGGAGCCTTCGAGCTGTGCGGCGCCTTTGGTGGGGCCGAAGCAGTCCAGGTTGCGGCTGCGGAACAGGTCGACGACACCTGCGACCAGTGGCGCTTCAGGGCCGACGATGGTCAGTTGCACGTTCTGTTCGGCGAAGTCGGCCAGTTGCTCCAGGGCGTTGACGTCGATGGCGACGTTTTCGCACTTGGCTTCAGTGGCGGTGCCGGCGTTGCCCGGGGCAACGAAAACTTTCTCGACGCGTGGGTCTTGGGCGACTTTCCAGGCCAGGGCGTGCTCACGGCCGCCGCTGCCGATGATCAAAACTTTCATGTCAAAACCTCTGTTTGGCGGCGTACTTCGCCCGCTGTGGGAGCGGGTTCACCCGCGAATGCGATGCTGGGCTTACCGCCGCATTCGCGGGTGAACCCGCTCCCACAGGGGCCGAGGTACGGCCGGCCATCTTGATTAGTGGCGGAAGTGGCGCATACCGGTGAACACCATCGCGATGCCGGCTTCGTCGGCTGCGGCGATGACTTCGGCATCACGCATCGAACCACCTGGCTGAATTACGGCGCTGATACCCACTTTAGCCGCATTGTCGATGCCGTCACGGAACGGGAAGAACGCATCCGACGCCATGACCGCACCTTGAACCTGCAGGCCAGCATGCTCGGCCTTGATTGCAGCAATGCGAGCGGAGTTGACGCGGCTCATCTGGCCGGCGCCGACGCCGATGGTCTGGCGCTGCTTGGCGTAGACGATGGCGTTGGACTTGACGAACTTGGCCACTTTCCAGGCAAACACCAGGTCGTGGATTTCTTGCTCGGTCGGGGCACGCTTGGTGACGATTTTCAGGTCATCGGCGGTGATCATGCCGATATCGCGGCTCTGCACCAGCAAACCACCGTTGACGCGCTTGAAGTCCCAGCCGGCAGCACGCTCAGCTGGCCATTCGCCGCATTCCAGCAGGCGAACGTTCTGCTTGGCGGCGACCACGTCGCGGGCGGCCTGGGAGATTTTCGGGGCGATGATCACTTCGACGAACTGGCGCTCGACGATGGCCTTGGCGGTTTCGCCATCGAGCTCGCGGTTGAAGGCGATGATGCCGCCGAAGGCCGACTCGGTGTCGGTGGCGTAGGCCAGGTCGTAGGCCTTGCGGATGCCGCCTTCGTCTTCCGGTACCACGGCCACGCCGCACGGGTTGGCGTGCTTGACGATGACGCAGGCAGGCTTGACGAAGCTCTTCACGCACTCCAGCGCGGCGTCAGTGTCGGCCACGTTGTTGAACGACAGCTCCTTGCCTTGCAGCTGGATGGCGGTGGAGATGCTGGCTTCACCCTTCTTGGCTTCGACGTAGAACGCCGCGCTCTGGTGCGGGTTCTCGCCGTAGCGCATTTCCTGGGCTTTGACGAACTGGCTGTTGAAGGTGCGCGGGAATTCGCTGCGTGCTTCAGTGCTCAGGGTGTCCTTGGCCTGGTCGATGGTGCCCATGTAGTTGGCGATCATGCCGTCGTAGGCGGCGGTGTGTTCGAACGCCTTGAGCATCAGGTCGAAGCGCTGGGCGTAGGTCAGGCCGCCGGCTTTCAGGCCGTCGAGGACGCTGGCGTAGTCGCTGGCATTGACCACGATGGCAACGTCTTTGTGGTTTTTGGCAGCGGAGCGGACCATGGTCGGGCCACCGATGTCGATGTTCTCGATGGCGGTCGGCAGGTCACAGCCTGGCTTGGAGATGGTGGCTTCGAAGGGGTACAGGTTGACGGCGACCAGGTCGATCGGCTTGATGCCGTGCTCGTTCATGATGGCGTCGTCGATGCCGCGACGGCCCAGAATGCCACCGTGGATTTTCGGGTGCAGGGTCTTGACCCGGCCATCCATCATTTCGGCGAAGCCGGTGTAGTCGGCCACTTCCACCGCGTTCACGCCGTTATCCTTGAGCAGCTTGTAGGTGCCGCCGGTGGACAGGATCTCGACACCGAGCTGCTGCAGCTCACGGGCGAATTCGAGGATACCGGTCTTGTCGGAGACGCTGATCAGGGCGCGGCGGATCGGCAGGCGGGTAGTCTGGTCGGTCATTTCGGATTCCATAACGCGGTGGAGTCAGCAAAAAAGGCGCCTCTGTTCAGGGAGCCGCCTTTTCTGATTGGGATTCTGGCTTACAACAAGTCGTACTGCTTGAGCTTCTTGCGCAGGGTGCCTCGGTTGAGCCCGAGCATCTCGCTGGCCTTGGTCTGGTTGCCCTTCACGTAGTTCATCACGCTTTCAAGCAGGGGCGCCTCGACTTCGGAGAGCACCAGGTTGTACACGTCCGTGACGGTCGCGCCTTCCAGGTGGGCGAAGTAGTTGTGCAGCGCCTTCTCGACGCTGTCGCGAAGGGTCTGGCCCTCTTCGCTTGGCGTGTTGAGGTGCTGTTTCAGGTTGGCGTTGTCGCTCACGGGCGTTGTTCCACTCACAAATGTCTCGGTCATCATCGTCATGCGGCCACCCCTTGTCCGTCCTCTGTCTCAAGGCTCTGTCGACGTTCACTGAAAAACGCGCGAACGTTGGCGCACTGCGCTTGTGTGTCTTCCAAAGCATTGAACCGGGAGCGAAACTCCTTGCCGCCGGGTCGTGTTGCCAGGTACCAGCCAACGTGCTTGCGGGCGATACGTACGCCCATCACATCGCCATAGAAGGCATGCAGCGCGGCCAGGTGCTCTAGCAGGATGCGTTCCACTTCGTCCAGCTGCGGGGCCGGCAACTGTTCGCCGGTCCGCAGGTAATGCTCGATCTCGCGAAAGATCCAGGGCCGCCCTTGGGCAGCGCGGCCGATCAACAGGCCATCGACCCCGGTGGCGTCCAGTACCGCCCGGGCCTTTTCTGGCGATGTGATATCGCCGTTGGCAAATACCGGGATAGACACCGCCTGCTTGATGGCAGCGATGGTGTCGTATTCGGCTTCGCCTGTGTACAGGTCGGCGCGTGTGCGGCCATGCACCGCTAGCGCCTGGATGCCGGCCTGTTCAGCGATCTTCGCCACATTCAGGCCGTTCTTGTTCGCCCGATCCCACCCCGTGCGGATCTTCAGCGTCACCGGGACGTCCACGGCGCCTACCACGGCGTGGAGAATCTCGCTGACCAAGGCTTCATCTCTCAATAAAGCAGAGCCTGCAGCTTTGTTGCAGACTTTTTTTGCCGGGCAGCCCATGTTGATGTCGATGATCTGGGCACCCGCTTCGACGTTGGCTTTTGCCGCCGCTGCCATCATCTGGGCATCCCCGCCGGCGATCTGCACCGAGCGCGGCTCGGGATCGCCTTCGTGAATGCGGCGCAGGCTCGACTTGCGGCTGTTCCAGAGGCTCATGTCGCTGGACACCATCTCCGACACCACCATGCCTGCGCCCAGGCGCTTGCAAAGTGTTCGGAAAGGCTGGTCCGTGACCCCGGCCATGGGGGCGAGGATCAGGTTGTTTCGCAGTGTGTATGGGCCGATGCGTACCGCCGACATAGGTGATCCCTGTTGTGGGGCCGAATCTTGGAGTTCGAAAAAGGGTGGGCATGATACCCGCTCTCGGTGACCGGATAAAGATGGATTTGGATAAAATCTGAACAGTTGTCGGCTTATGACTTTTGGTGTGGGTAGGCGAGGCTGGGGGCACAAAGTGCCCCCAGGATCAGCCGATTACTCCGGCGAGCGGAAGCTCAGGCTGTAGTTCACGGCCTTGGGGCCTGGGTCGAGGATGTCCAGGGCGATGTGGATCGGGGTCTGGCTGGGCATCTCGCCGCGCCCGGCCAGTTCGCCAGAGAGGTACTCGCTGGGCTTGAAGCGCCGGCTGGCGATCAGTTGGCCATTGAGGTCGGCGAAACGCAGCTCGAGCAGCGGGAACGGCTGGGCGAAGGGGGCGCGGTTGTAGATGATCGCATCGACGATCAGCGCACCCTTGAAGTCAGGGTGGCTGCGCACCACCAGGTTGCTGCTCTTGATGCGGGCGATGTCGACGCGGGTCGGCACTTCGCAGCCGAACAGCGGGCATACCTGCTGGAAGATCGGCCGGTACTGGTCCTGGCGGGCCATTTCATCGAAATGGAACCACACGTACTGGAACGCCAGCAGGCCTGCAGCCAGCAGCGTCAGGAAGCCCCACAGCAAGCGCTTGCCCCAGTTGGGCTGGGGCTTTTCCCAGCCCAGTTGCAGCGGGTCGTCGACCACGTCGACCAGCGGTTCCTTGCGCGGCGCACGCTCGGGCTTGCTGGACAGGCCAGGCTCCAGGCGTTCACCGGGCAACGGCTCTACAGGGTCGTCGTCGTGGGCCGACAAGTGCAGGTCCAGTTCGTCATCGTCGCGCGCGCTGAGGCCCTTTTCCGGGGCTGGATCGTGGCTGGCAGCGAAGTGCTCGCTGACGAACGCATGGTGCTCGTCGGCCTCGATGTCGCGCCGTACGGGGGGCTCGTCGTCGATGTCCAGGTCCAGGTGGCCGCCTAGGGTCGGCTCGGTGCGATCGCCCGGGGCGGGCTCCAGGTCCAGTGACTCTTGCTCGAACGCTTCCTGCTCCAGCGCGTGCTGTGTCAGTAGCGTGGGTGCAGGTTCAGGCGCCTGTTCAGGCTCGAAGCGGTCGTCGGTGGCGTTGCCAAACAGCTCATCGGTATGGGCGTCTGGCTGATGTTCTTCACGGCGGGCCTGCAAGCCGTTGTCCGCGCTGGGCGGGCGAGCGGCGGCAGGTTCGCCACGACGTTCAAGGCGGGCCAGCTCTTGGTCCAGGTCCAGTTCATCCAGGGCCTGGGCCGTGAGCGCCCAGTCGTCCTCAGGGGGCGCTGGGCGTTCGCTGGCGGGGGGATCGGGCGTGACAGCAGGCTCGGCAATCGGCTCGGCAGGTGCTACGGGTGCGGCGGGTACCACTGGCGCCACGGGAACCCTAGGTTCCACAGGCACGCTGGCATCACCGGCGCGGTTCTGCTCCAGCAGTTGCTTTGCGGCGTTGAACACCTGCAGGCAATGGCCGCACCGCACCACGCCGCGCGCCACACTCAACTGGTGATGGGTGACGCGAAAGCTGGTCTGGCAATGCGGGCACTGGGTGACGAAACTGTCGGTCATGCGGCGATCCGGGGTTGTACAAAAGTTATTCTAGCGCGCTTAACGGCGGCGACCACTGATGCGCACCCAACCATCGCGTACGGCGATCGGGTCCAGCTCGAAGTCGGCGGCGTAGGCAGCAGCCACTTCATCGCCTTGTTCGGCAAGGATGCCCGACAGTGCCAGCAGGCCACCAGGGCGGACCAGGCCAGACAACTGCGGCGCCAGCGAGACCAGCGGGCCGGCCAGGATGTTGGCGACCAGTACGTCAGCCTGCATGGCCGGCATGTGCTCGGGCAGGTACAGCGCCAGCTTCTCGTCGGCGATGCCATTGCGCTGGGCATTGTCGCGCGAGGCTTCAATGGCCTGCACGTCGATGTCGGTACCGACCGCTTCGCGCGCACCCAGCAGCAGGGCGGCAATGGCCAGAATCCCCGAGCCGCAGCCAAAGTCCAGCACTTGGGTGCCTTCGAGTTGCTGGCCGTCGAGCCATTCCAGGCACAGGGCGGTGGTCGGGTGGGTACCGGTGCCGAACGCCAAGCCTGGGTCGAGCAGCAGGTTTACCGCGTCCTTGTCCGGCGCTTCGTGCCAGCTTGGCACGATCCACAGGCGGCGGCCGAAGCGCATCGGCTGGAAGTTGTCCATCCAGCTGCGTTCCCAGTCCTGGTCTTCGATCACTTCAGCCTGGTGCTCGGGCAGCTCGGCGCCTGTCAGCAGGCGGACGTGGGCGAACACCTGCTCGGGCTCGGCATCGGCCTCGAACAGGGCCAGCAGGTGAGTGTGCGACCACAGCGGGGTGGTGTTGAGGTCGGGTTCGAAGATCGGCTGATCTTCTGCGTCCACGAACGTGACCGAGACGGCGCCTACTTCAAGCAGGGCGTCTTCGTAGGTTTCGGCTTGTTCCGGGCTGATGGCCAGGCGTACTTGCAGCCAGGGCATGGCGGGCACCTTTGGTAAATCGACAGGGGCAGCCCGAGGCTGCGCGAAGGCTCGCAGTTTACGCGAGTGCGCGGGGTTTGTGGATTGTATCGGGGGCCTGTCGCGAATGGGGCGCACAGCGCCCCGGCGATCACTCAGACAAAACAGAGCGACAGGGACTCGGCTATATAAGCAGGCTTCTCTTCCCCTTCGATTTCCAGCGTGGCGATTGCCTTGAGCAGCCACTGGCCGGGTTTTTTCTCGAGCACTTCGGCGAGATCGATCTTCAGCCGCACCTGGCTGTCGACCTTGACCGGTTGAATGAACCGCACGCTGTCCAGCCCGTAGTTCACGACCATCTTCAACCCTTGCGGCAGGACCAGGATGTCCTCCATCAGCGTGGGGATCAGCGACAACGTCAGGAAACCATGGGCGATCGTGCAGCCAAACGGTGTTTTCGCCGCCTTCTCCGGGTCGACATGGATGAACTGAAAATCGCCAGTGGCTTCGGCAAACAGGTTGATGCGCTGCTGGTCGATTTTCAGCCAGGCAGAACGGCCCAGTTCCTTGCCAACGTACTGCGAAAGCTCTGTAACCGGTACATAGGGCATCGCGACTCTCCAGGTTGTAAGTTGGTACGAAGGTGCAAGATCAGCACGCCCCACCGTTTCAGTCAAGTTGCGCGTTTTTCGGCGATTATCGGCTTATACCCTTACCGTGCTTATAATGGCCGCCATGCCCGAGGGAGGTGCTTATGCTGTTGCGTGGTTTGACCTGGCTGGTGTTGTTTCAACTGCTGGGTACGGCGATCAATCACCTGTTTGTGCCGTTTTTGCCGGGGCCGATCATCGGCCTGTTGCTGCTGCTGTGCTTCCTGATGGCCAGGGGGGAGGTCGGCAAGCCGCTCAATGAAGCCGCCAGCAGCTTGCTGCGCTACCTGCCACTGCTGCTGGTGCCGCCGGCGGTGGGGGTAATGGTGTATGCCAAGGACATCGCCGCCGACTTCTGGGCGATTGCCGGTGCACTGTTCATTTCATGCCTGCTGACCCTGGTGTTCGTCGGCGTGTTGATGCAGAAGCTCATCCACCGCCAAGGCAAGCACGAGGAGCAGCCATGATGCTCGACTGGCAAGGCGCGCTCGATGCAGTCATCCACCATCCTTTGTTTGGCATCGGCATTACCCTGGGGGCCTATCAGGTCGTGCTTGCGGGCTATGAGAAGACCCGATGGATCTTCCTGCAGCCGGTGCTGGTGTCGATGCTGCTGGTAATTGGCGTGCTGCTGGTGTGCGGCATCGACTACAGCGAGTACCGCCAGCGTACCGAGATCATGAACACGCTCCTGGGGCCTGCCACTGTGGCCCTGGCCGTGCCGCTCTACCTCAACCTGCGGCGTATTCGCCAACTGTTCTGGCCGACATTTACTACGCTGGTAATCGGAGGCCTGTTCGCCACGGTCTGCTGCCTGCTGCTGGGCTGGTGGTTCGGCGCCGAACACATGATCCTGATGACCATGGCGCCGAAGTCGGTGACATCGCCGATCGCCATGCTGGTGGCCGAGCAGATTGGTGGTGTGGCGGCGCTGGCCGCGGTGTTCGTGCTGATCACTGGGGTCATCGGCGCGATCTTCGGCCCGGCGCTGTTGACCCGTCTCGGTGTGCACAGCCCTGAGGCGCGCGGCATGTCGCTGGGCGTGACCGCGCATGCGGTGGGCACTTCGGTGGCCCTGCAGGAAAGTGATGAATGCGGCGCTTTCGCCGCGCTGGCGATGAGCCTGATGGGGGTGGCCACGGCGGTGTTCCTGCCGCTGGCGGTCAGCCTGGTGGCTTGAGGAGTTGTGATGACGCTACCGCTGTTTCCCCTCAATACCGTGCTGTTTCCGGGGTGCTTCCTCGATTTGCAGATTTTCGAGGCGCGCTACCTGGACATGATTGGCCGCTGCATGAAGCAGGGCGAGGGCTTTGGGGTGGTGTGCATCCTGGAAGGGGAGCAGGTTGGCAAAGCGCCACCGACGGTTGCTTCGATCGGTTGCGAGGCGATGATCCGCGACTTCGTGCAGCAGGATAACGGCTTGCTGGGTATCCGTGTCGAAGGGGTGCGGCGTTTCAACCTGGAGCAGACCGAGGTGCAGAAGGACCAGTTACTGGTCGGGCAGGTGCAGTGGTTGCCGGAGCTTCCTGATAGCCAGCTGGGCGAGGCGGACGACGACCTGCTGGCGTTGCTGGTCGCCCTGGGTGAGCACCCGATGGTCGAGGCGCTGGACATGCCGCGGCCGGTGGATGGGCGGCAAGCGTTGGCCAATCAGCTGGCGTATCTGCTGCCGTTCATGGAAGAGGACAAGCTGGACCTGCTGAGCATTGACTCGCCGCAGTTGCGGCTGGAAGAGATTCAGAGGCTGTTGGAGCGGATTCAGGGTGAGCTGTTTGCCTGACTGATCACTGTGGCTTGTTGTGGCCTCTTCGCGGGGCAAGCCCGCTCCCACAGGTGTGGTGCATGGCAGACTGCCTGTGGGAGCGGGCTTGCCCGCGAAGAGGCCGGCATAGGCAACATCAATACTGATACCGCTCCAAAGCCTGCGGCAGCGCGTGCATGGCAAAGAACGCCAGCAGCGCGACACACGCCGGCAGCACCAACCACCACACCCGTAGCGGCAGCGCTGGAAGCGGCTGGCGATGCTGCACCAAGGTCAGGCTAACCGCGCAGACGCAGCACGCCAGCAAGGCCCCGGCCAGAATATCGGTCGGCCAGTGCGCCCCCAGGTAAACCCGCGACAACGCAATCGCCAAGGCAGGAATGCACCCCAGCAACACCCAGGTCAGGCGCATCCGCGGCGGCTGACCACGCCCTGCCAACACCGCCATTACCAAGAAGAACGCAAACGACGCCGAGCTGTGGCCGCTGGGCATGCTGTAGCTGGTCAGTGGGTCGGTCAGCACCTCGGGCCGCGCGCGGGCGAATAGCCACTTGAGCGTGCCATTGGCAATCGCCGTACCCATCAATGCGCCGCCCGCAAACAGTGCATGGCGCCATTGTTGGGCGAGCAGCAGCAGGCCGGTCAGCAGCCCACCGAGGAAAAACTGCGTGCGAAAATCACCCAGCCGTGTCACCAGTACCACGGTGCCGTCGATGACTTGGCTGCGGTGTTCCTGCACCAGTGTCATCACGCCCTGATCGAATTCGTGCAAGTACGGCCAGCCCAGGAATACCCCGGCCAGGGCCGCGAAGCTCAAGCCGGCGATCAGCCGAGTGCCGTGGCGTTGATCGCGGATGCTGCTGTTCAGGCTCAGGCCGATGAGCACCGCCAACGCACCGGCAAGGATGCCCGCATCCAGCCAGAAGCCTTCCGGTAAAGGCAGGCGCATGGCGGCGCCCGTGGCCCAGCCAGGCAGCAGGTAGGCAACCGACCAGCCGGCGCCTGCCACCAGGCTGACGGCAATGAAGCGCGGCAGTGGCATGTCGAACATGCCGGCGACCATCGGCAGCATGGGCCGCAGCGGCCCAATGAAGCGCCCGACCAGCAGGCTGGCGATGCCATAGCGCTGGAAGTAGGTTTCGGCGCTGCCGATCCATTCCGGGTGGTGGCGTAGCAGTGGCAGGCGGCGGATGTTCTGGTGGAAATACTTGCCGACCGTGTACGACAGTGCATCACCCAGCAAGCCGCCGAGAAAGCCCAGCAACAGCGTCTCGCCCAGGCTGAAGGTGCCGCTGCCGGCCAGCACGGCGACCGCGAACAGCAGCACGGTGCCAGGCACGATGATGCCGGCAATGGCCAGGCATTCGATGCAGGCCACCAGGAAAATCGCCAGGCCAAGCCACTGGGGGTTGGCGCTTAGCCAGCCGGTCAGGCTGTCGAGCCATTGGCCCATGTGTCAGTTTCCTTGTTGATGAATGAAGAAGTCTCGGCCTTCGACTTGGCCGCGTCGCAACGGGTTCCGTGTACAGAAGCGGGCGTATTCGGCGTCGACGAAGCGGTACGGCAGGTGCTCATCGCGGCCCTGCGGGATACCCAGGCGCGCAGCCTGGATCACCCGCGGCACGGCGATGCCGCAGTCGTCGACGTACAAGTGCTCAGGGTCGAACCGCTGCGCGTCCCAGCGCGGCACTTTCAGGCCCAGTGCACGGCATAGCAGGGTCTGGCCTGCGCACAGGCGCTCGGCCGGGCGCAGGTTGCCGCTGGCGTCGGGGTTGTTCAGCTGCATCTGCGCCAGGCTGTTGGCGTTCGAGAGGTCATCCTGCCAAGGGTAGGCGGACTTGATCAGCACCGCATTGCCCGGGCCATGGGCGCTGAAGTTCAACGAGTCGCCACCGCGGGCGTAATACATGTAGATGTGCCCGCCGTCGAGGAACAGGGCCTTGCGCTTTTCCGTATACCCGAGCGAGGCATGGCTGCCTTTGTCGGTCAGGTAGTAGGCCTCGGTCTCGATGATTCGCGCGGCCAGCCAGAGGTCGCCCTGGCGATGGCGGATGACCTTGCCCAGCAACTCCTTGGCCAGGGTCTGGGCGTCACGGTCGAAAAAGCGGTCGGGCAGGGCTGGCATGCTGGCAGTTCGTGGCTTCAAAGGCCTGGATGATAGCAATGAATGGCTTAATCGAGGCTGAACCGGGTGGGGGGTTGAATGGTATCTGTATGTTTCTTTGGGGGGCTGAGAGGTGTTCGTCTTGGGGGGGTGGTGTCTGGGAGATCGAGCGCCGCCCGCGCGGCGCCCGACCTGCCGGGCGCTAAAAACCAAACCAAGCCCGCCATTTTCTACCATCCGCCACCCGCCGCTGGGCGTATACCTGCGCGACAGTTATAATCAGCCGATTTCCCCTTCGCCAAGACACCGAACCCATGACTGAGTCCGTTCTTGACTACATGACCCGTTTGGGTCGCGCTGCTCGCCAGGCTTCCCGGGTGATCGGCCGTGCCAGCACCGCGCAGAAGAACCGCGCCCTGCAAGCGGCTGCCGATGCACTGGACGCTGCCCGCGCCGAGTTGACCGCCGCCAACGCGCTGGACCTCGCCGCAGGCCGTGCCAATGGCCTGGAGCCCGCACTGCTCGACCGCCTGGCGCTGACCCCGGCGCGTATCGACGGCATGATCACGGGCCTGCGCCAGGTGGCCAGCCTGCCGGACCCGGTCGGTGCCATCCGCGACATGAGCTACCGCCCATCGGGTATTCAGGTCGGCAAGATGCGTGCACCCCTGGGGGTGATCGGGATCATCTACGAATCGCGCCCGAACGTGACCATCGATGCCGCCAGCCTGTGCCTGAAGTCCGGCAATGCGACCATCTTGCGTGGCGGCTCCGAGGCCATTCACTCCAACCGTGCCATCGCCACCTGCATCCAGCGTGGCCTGGCCGAGGCCGGCCTGCCGGCGGCGGTAGTGCAAGTGGTCGAGACCACTGATCGCGAAGCCGTGGGCGCGCTGATCAGCATGCCCGAGTACGTCGATGTGATCGTGCCGCGCGGTGGCCGTGGCCTGATCGAACGTATCAGCCGCGATGCGCGGGTGCCGGTCATCAAGCACCTGGACGGCATCTGCCATGTCTATGTCAGCGAACATGCCGACCTGGACAAGGCCTGGCGCGTCGCTTTCAACGCCAAGACCTACCGCTACGGCATCTGTGGCGCCATGGAAACCCTGCTGGTCGACCAGCGTGTAGCCGAGCGCTTCCTGCCGGAAATGGCCCGCCGTTTCCAGGAAAAGGGCGTCGAGCTGCGTGGCTGCGAGCGCACGCGTGCGCTCATCGAGGCCAAGCCGGCCAGCGAAGACGACTGGCACACCGAATACCTGGATGCGATCCTGTCGATTCGTGTAGTCGATGACCTGGACCAGGCCATCGAACACATCAACCACTATGGCTCGCACCACACCGATTCGATCATCACCGAGCACCAGGGCCAGGCCCGCCAATTCATGGCAGAGGTCGACTCGGCGTCGGTGATGCTCAATACCCCAACCTGCTTCGCCGACGGTTTCGAGTACGGCCTGGGCGCGGAGATCGGTATCTCCACCGACAAGTTGCATGCCCGCGGCCCGGTTGGCCTAGAAGGCCTGACCTGCGAGAAGTACGTGGTGATCGGCGATGGCCAGCTACGCGGCCAGGAGTCCTGCTGAGTTGAGCAAGGCCCAGGCAGTCCGGCGCATCGGCATTCTAGGCGGCACCTTCGACCCCGTTCACATCGGCCACCTGCGCAGCGCGCTGGAAGTGGCCGAGTTGATGGCGTTGGACGAGTTGCGCCTGTTGCCCAATGCCCGGCCGCCGCACCGCGACACCCCGCAAGTGGCCGCGCAAGATCGCCTGGCCATGGTGCGCAGCGCCGTGCAGGGTGTTGCCTGCCTGAGCGTGGATGCCCGCGAGCTTGCCCGCGACAAGCCGTCGTACACCATCGACACCCTGGAGTCGATCCGCGCCGAACTGGGCGCTGACGACCAGCTGTTCCTGGTGTTGGGTTGGGATGCCTTTTGTGGCCTGCCCGCCTGGCACCGCTGGGAAGAGCTGCTGCAACACTGTCACATCCTGGTGCTGCAACGCCCGGATGCCGACGTTGAACCCCCTGACGAGCTGCGCAACCTGTTGGCTGCGCGCTCCGAGAGCGATCCCACCGCCATGTCCGGCCCGGCGGGAAATATTTCGTTCGTCTGGCAGACACCGCTTGCGGTGTCGGCTACACAGATCCGACAGCTGCTGGCCAGCGGCAAATCGGTGAGGTTCCTGGTGCCGGACGCCGTACTGGCCTACATCGAGGCACACGAACTGTATCGTGTGCCTAACTGACGGTGCTCCGGCACCTCATCCAACAAGTTGAACGAGTTTTATATGACCAAGCAGAAAATTTACGGCGAAGAACTGGTCCAAGTGACCAAGGCAGCGCTGGAAGACGTCAAGGCCCAGGATATCCAGGTCATCGACGTGCGTGAAAAGCACAGCCTGACCGACTACATGATCATTGCCACCGGTACCTCCAACCGCCAGATCAACGCGATGGCCGAAAAGGTCCGTGAAGCCGTCAAGGCCAAGGGTGCCCAACCCCTGGGTGAAGAAGGCAAGGGCGACAGCGACTGGGTGCTGCTGGACCTGAACGATGTCATCGTGCACATGATGACCGCCGCTGCCCGCCAGTTCTACGACCTGGAGCGCCTGTGGCAGGGTGCCGAGCAAAGCCGTGCCGCCGATGGCAAGCACCACAGCCCGGACCACGCCCACGAGTACTCCGACAAGCTCAAAGACCGGGAATAAGGAAGCGTCGTGCGTCTGCGCCTGATCGCGGTCGGCTCGCGCATGCCCAAGTGGGTCGAGGACGGTTGGCATGAATATGCCAAGCGCCTGCCCCCGGAGCTGTCGCTTGAGCTGGTGGAAATCCCGCTGAATACCCGTGGCAAGAATGCCGACGTCGCTCGCCTGATCCGTCAGGAGGGCGAAGCCATGCTGAGCAAGGTTCAGCCTGGGGAACGCATCGTCACCCTCGAGGTCCATGGCAAGCCCTGGAGTACCGAGCAGCTGGCGACCGAGCTGGACCGCTGGCGCCTGGATGCGCGCACGGTGAATTTGATGGTGGGCGGCCCGGAAGGGCTGGCGCCTGAGGTTTGCGCACGCGCTGAGCAACGCTGGTCGCTGTCGCCGCTGACGTTGCCGCACCCGTTGGTAAGGATACTCATCGGCGAGCAGATCTATCGCGCCTGGACCGTGTTGTCCGGGCACCCTTACCACAAATGAGCCTGTAAGCAGTCCGATGTCGCAGCCGATCCGTCTCAAGGACCACGAGAAAGACGCCCGCCTGGTGCGTAACCGCGTCGTGGTCGGCGCGGTGGCGATCATGCTGCTTATCTGCGTTTTGATCGCGCGGCTGTATTACCTGCAGATCATCCAGTACGACTATCACTCGACGCTGTCGGAGAACAACCGGGTGCATGTGCAGCCGATTCCGCCGACCCGTGGGCTGATCTTCGACCGCAATGGGGTGATCATCGCCGATAACCGGCCCAGCTTCAGCCTGTCCATGACCCGTGAACGTGCGGGTAACTGGCAGGAAGTGTTGGACAATATCGTCGAAGTGCTGGAGCTGACTGACGACGACCGCGCCCTCTTCGAGAAGCGCATGCGCCAGGGCCGTCGGCCGTTCGAGCCGGTGCCCATCCTGTTCGAACTGAGCGAAGAGCAGATCGCCCGGGTGGCGGTGAACCAGTTCCGCCTGCCCGGCGTGGAAGTGGTCGCGCAGTTGGTGCGGCATTACCCGCAAGGTGCGCATTTTGCGCACTCGGTGGGGTATGTCGGGCGTATCAACGAGAAAGAGCTGAAAACCCTCGACCCTGTGAACTACAGCGGTACGCACCATATCGGCAAGACCGGTATCGAGCGTTTCTACGAGGATGCGTTGCACGGCCAGGTCGGTTACGAGGAAGTCGAGACCAACGCCCGCGGCCGCGTGCTGCGGGTGCTCAAGCGTACCGACCCCAAGCCTGGCAAGGACATCGTCCTGAGCCTCGACATCAAGCTGCAGGAAGCCGCCGAGGCCGCCTTGGGTGGCCGTCGTGGCGCGGTGGTGGCGCTCGACCCACGTACCGGCGAAGTGCTGGCGATGGTCAGCCAGCCAAGCTTCGACCCTAACCTGTTCGTCACCGGCATCAGCTTCAAGGCCTATGCCGAGCTGCGGGATTCGATCGACCGGCCGTTGTTCAACCGGGTACTGCGCGGGCTGTACCCACCTGGCTCGACCATCAAGCCTGCGGTGGCCATCGCCGGTTTGGACAGTGGCGTGGTCAATGCCGGCAGCCGGGTGTTCGACCCAGGCTATTACCAGCTGCCCAACTACGATCACAAATACCGTAACTGGAACCGCTCTGGCGATGGCTGGGTCGACCTGGATACCGCGATCATGCGCTCCAACGACACCTACTTTTACGACCTTGCCCACAAGATGGGCATCGATCGCTTGTCCAGCTACATGAACAAGTTCGGCATCGGCCAGCGGGTTTCGCTCGACATGTTCGAAGAGTCCGCCGGCCTGATGCCGTCTCGCGAATGGAAGCGTGCCACCCGCCGTCAGGCCTGGTTCCCCGGCGAAACCCTGATTCTCGGGATCGGCCAGGGCTACATGCAGGCCACGCCGCTGCAGTTGGCCCAGGCCACCGCGTTGATCGCCAACAAAGGCGTGTGGAACCGCCCGCACCTGGCCAAGACCATCGAAGGCCAACCGCCGGTGGACGAGAACCCGATGGAAAACATCATCCTGCGTGACAAGTCGGACTGGGCCAAGGTGACCCACGGCATGGAGCAGGTGATGCACAACGCCCGTGGTACCGCGCGCAAGGCTGCTGCCGGCGCCCAGTACCGCATCGCCGGCAAGAGCGGTACTGCCCAGGTGGTGGCGATCAAGCAAGGCGAAAAATACGACCGTAACAAACTTCAGGAACGCCACCGCGACCACGCCCTGTTCGTCGCCTTCGCCCCGGCCGACGACCCGAAGATCGTGGTGTCGGTGATGGTCGAGAACGGCGAATCCGGCTCTGGCGTCGCCGCACCCGTGGTGCGCCAGATCATGGACGCCTGGTTGCTCGACGAGCACGGCCGGCTCAAGTCCGAGTTCGCTCCCGCCACCGTTACCCAGGAATCGGCCCTGTGATGAATAATTTCGATCGCATGCTCTCCAGCGAGGATGTGATGCGTCGGCGCGCCAGCTTCCTGCAGCGCATCCATATCGATGGCCCGTTGCTGGTCATCCTCCTGACCCTCGCGGCTGGCAGCCTGTTCGTGCTGTATTCGGCCAGTGGCAAGAACTGGGACCTGCTGCTCAAGCAGGCGACTTCGTTCGGCATCGGCCTGGTGTCGATGTTCGTCATCGCCCAACTGGAGCCGCGGTTCATGGCGCGCTGGGTGCCATTGGCCTACGTCACCGGGGTACTGTTGCTGGTGGTGGTGGACGTGATGGGCCACAACGCCATGGGCGCCACCCGGTGGATCAACATCCCCGGGGTGATTCGCTTCCAGCCCTCGGAATTTCTCAAGATCATCATGCCGGCGACCATCGCCTGGTACCTGTCCAAGCGCACCTTGCCGCCACACCTCAAGCATGTGGCGATCAGCCTGGTGCTGATCGGCGTGCCGTTCATCCTCATCGTTCGCCAGCCCGACTTGGGCACGGCGCTGTTGATTCTGGCCTCCGGTGCGTTCGTGCTGTTCATGGGCGGGCTGCGTTGGCGCTGGATTGTCAGTGTGGTGGCGGCGGCGGTGCCGGTGGCAGTGGCCATGTGGTTCTTCGTCATGCACGACTACCAGAAGCAGCGCGTGCTGACCTTCCTCGACCCGGAAAGCGACCCCTTGGGCACCGGCTGGAACATCATCCAGTCCAAGGCTGCGATCGGTTCGGGCGGGGTATTCGGTAAGGGCTGGCTGCTGGGCACCCAGTCGCACCTGGACTTCTTGCCCGAGAGCCACACCGACTTCATCATCGCCGTGCTCGGTGAGGAGTTCGGCCTGGTCGGCATCTGCCTGCTGCTGATCGTCTACCTGCTGCTGATTGGTCGCGGCCTGATGATCACGGCCCAGGCGCAGACCCTGTTCGGCAAGCTGCTGGCGGGCAGCTTGACGATGACCTTCTTTGTATACGTGTTCGTCAATATCGGTATGGTCAGCGGCCTTCTGCCCGTGGTGGGCGTGCCGCTGCCCTTCATCAGCTATGGCGGAACTTCGTTGGTGACGCTGCTGTCAGCGTTTGGCGTTCTGATGTCGATCCATACGCACCGCAAATGGATCGCACAGGTTTGAATAAGGTGAAGAATTTCATGCAAGCAGTGCGTAACTGGGCTGCCCGTTGTGCGCCGTGGATCGGCGCGGTGGGCCTGTTCGGCGCTGTCCAGCTGGCCCATGCCGGCGACTACGAAGGCTCGCCCCAAGTGGCCGAGTTCGTTGGCGAAATGACCCGCGACTACGGCTTTGCCAGCGAGCAGCTGATGGGCGTGTTCCGTGAGGTCCAGCGTAAACAGTCAATTCTCGATGCCATCTCGCGGCCGGCCGAACGGGTCAAGCCGTGGAAGGACTACCGTCCGATGTTCATCACCGACGCGCGCATCGCCCGCGGTGTGGACTTCTGGCGCCAGCACGAAGCGGTGTTGGCGCGGGCCGAGCAGGAATACGGGGTGCCGGCGCAAGTCATCGTCGCGATCATCGGCGTAGAGACCTTTTTCGGCCGCAATACCGGCAATTACCGGGTCATCGACGCCCTCTCTACGCTGGGCTTCGACTACCCGCCGCGGGCCGAATTCTTCCGCAAGGAGTTGCGCGAGTTCCTGCTACTGGCCCGTGCCGAGCAGCTTGACCCGCTCACGCTCAAAGGCTCCTATGCAGGCGCCATGGGCTTGCCGCAGTTCATGCCGAGCAGCTTCCGCAACTATGCCGTGGACTTCGACGGCGATGGCCACATCAATATCTGGAACAACCCGGACGATGCCATTGGCAGCGTAGCCAGCTACTTCAAGCGCCATGGCTGGGTGGCCGGCGAAGGCGTGGTCAGCCGCGCCAGGGTGCAGGGCGAGCGGGTTGATGAAGGCCTGACCACGGGTATCGAGCCGGTGAAGACTGTCGGGGAGTTGCGGGCGCTGGGCTGGTCGAGTCATGATGCGCTGCGCGATGATCTGCCGGTCACCGCCTTCCGCCTGGAGGGCGAAAACGGCCCCGAGTACTGGATGGGCCTGAAGAACTTCTACGCGATCACTCGCTACAACCGCAGCGTGATGTACGCCATGGCGGTGCATCAGCTTTCGGAACAGCTGGTCCAAGCACGGGGCGTCAAGTAATGCGCGCAATCATCTCTGCCACTACCTTCAAGCTGCTGACCTGCATGACTGTCGGCATGCTGTTGGTCAGCTGCTCTTCCAGCCGCCCGACCACCACCCAGAAAAGCGGTAATACAGTCCGCGCCCAGCCCGGCCTGGACATCAACCGTGCCCATAAGGACGGTGCGCCGTGGTGGGACGTGGACGTGAACAAGATCCCCGACGCCACGCCGACCGTGCACACCGGCAACTACAAGGCCAACCCTTACACGGTACTGGGCAAGACCTACTACCCGATGCAGGACTCGCGCAACTACCGCGCCGAGGGTACCGCGTCGTGGTATGGCACCAAGTTTCACGGGCAGAACACGGCCAACGGCGAGCTTTATGACCTGTACGGCATGAGCGCGGCGCACAAGACCTTGCCGCTGCCGGCCTATGTGCGGGTGACCAACCTGGCCAACGGCCGCAGCGTGGTCCTGCGGGTCAACGACCGTGGCCCGTTCTACTCCGACCGTATCATCGACCTGTCCTACGCGGCGGCGAAGAAGCTCGGCTACGCCGAAATCGGCACCGCGCATGTGCGCGTCGAAGGTATCGACCCGCAACAATGGTGGGCCCAGCGTGGCCAGCAGCCACCGTTGGTGCTGAAGGAACCCCAGGTTGCCCAGACCCAGTCGATCCCGGCCAGCACCGGCCGAGTCGAGCAGTGGACGCCGCCACCCCAGCAACACGCTGCACCCGTAGTGCCCGTTCAAGTCGGCGGCAACAATGTGCCGGCAGGCAACGGCGGCAGCTTCTTGCAGGTGGGCGCCTTCGCCAACCCGGACGCCGCCGAACTGCTGCGTTCGAAACTGAGCACCATGGTCAGCGCGCCGGTGTTCATCAGCTCCATCGTGCGTAACCAGCAAACCTTGCACCGCGTGCGTTTGGGGCCGATCAGCAGCCAGGGCGAGATCCAGCAGGCGCAGAACAGCATTCGCCTGGCGAACTTGGGGCAGGCGAAGCTGGTCACAGCTGACTGACCGCACCGGCCAAACTGTCGGTTTTGTCATGAATTGACGGGCGCGGGCATGTACAATGTCCGCTTTTGCCCGCAGCGACATAAAGCCGCAGTGTGCGGGCTCGGCCCAAGGCCTAAAAAACTAGACTGACTGGCGCTGGGCACACGATGTGGCCCAGGCAACATCTCAGACCATTAGCGATTTTCGAGAGACGGATGAACATCACCAACCTTGCCAAACGACTTTGCCTGCCCGTACTGCTGATGATCACGCCTGCTGCTTTCGCGGCAGAGCAGATGATGCCGGCACCACCGCAACTGGCAGCCAAGTCCTACGTACTCATGGACGCGTCCAGCGGCAACGTGCTGGTCGAGAACAACGGTGACGAGCGCCTGCCGCCAGCCAGCTTGACCAAGCTGATGACCGCCTACATCGCCACCCTGGACATTCGCCGCGGCCAGATCGGTGAAAACGACCCGGTTACCGTCAGCGAAAACGCCTGGCGTACCGGTGGTTCGCGCATGTTCATCAAGGTTGGCAGCCAGGTGACTGTCAGCGACCTGCTGCACGGCATCATCATCCAGTCGGGTAACGATGCGTCTGTTGCGCTGGCCGAGCACATTGCCGGCAGCGAAGACGCCTTCGCCGACATGATGAACAAGACGGCCGCTGACCTGGGCATGTCCAACAGCCACTTCATGAACCCGACCGGCCTGCCGAACCCCGAGCACTACTCCTCTGCGCACGACATGGCCCTGCTGGCGCGCGCGATCATCGACGTCGACCCGGCCCACTATGCGATTTACTCGCAGAAAGAGTTCTTCTGGAACAACATCAAGCAGCCGAACCGCAACCTGCTGCTGTGGCGTGACAAGACCGTCGACGGCCTGAAAACTGGCCACACCGACGAAGCCGGTTACTGCATGGTGGCTTCGGCCGTACGTGACGGCCAGCGCCTGATCGCCGTGGTGTTCGGCACCAACAGCGAGCAGTCCCGTGCTGCCGAGACCCAGAAGCTGCTGACCTACGGCTTCCGCTTCTTCGAAACTCAGACCTTCTATCAGAAAGGCACCGAGTTGACCCAGGCTCCAGTCTGGAAGGGCGCCACCAGCCAGGTTAAAGCTGGCCTGGCCAACGACCTGACCATGACTATGCCTAAAGGCCAATTGAAGCGCCTTCAGGCTTCGATGACCATGAACCCGCAGCTCACCGCACCGATCGCCAAAGGTGACGTGATCGGCAAAGTGGAAGTCAAACTGGACGAGAACGTGGTTCACAGCGCCGACCTGATCGCCCTCGATGGCGTCGAGGAAGGTGGTTTCTTCCGCCGTATGTGGGATAGCATCCGTCTATTCTTCTACGGGTTGTTCAACTGATAACGTGACCTGCCACGCTCCCGCTGTTCAGGCGGGAGCGTTGTTGTTGCCACGGCTTACGAGGCCGTTTCCGCTATGAGCGAACCTGACGTCAAGTCGCACAAAATCGAATTCCCCTGCGCCGACTACCCGATCAAGGTCATCGGCGATACCGTTGTCGGTTTCAAGGACATGGTCATCGAAGTCCTCAGCAAACACGCCAAGGTCGACCTCGCCACGCTGGCCGAGCGCCAGAGCAAGGAAGGCAAGTACACCACGGTGCAACTGCACATCGTTGCCGAGAGCGAGAACCAGCTGCACGATATCAACAGCGCCCTGCGCGCTACCGGCATCGTGAAAATGGTGCTCTGATGTCCGCCTGTCTCGGTTTTCGCGATCTTGGCCTGCAGCCCTATGAACCGGTGCTGGAAGCCATGCGTCGCTTTACCGAGCAGCGAGGGCCCGACAGCCAGGATGAAATCTGGCTGGTCGAACACCCTTCGGTTTTCACCCAGGGCCAGGCCGGCAAGGCCGAGCACCTGCTGATTCCGGGTGATATCCCGGTGGTGCAGACCGACCGCGGTGGCCAGGTGACCTACCATGGCCCCGGGCAACTGGTGGCCTACCTGCTGCTGGATGTGCGGCGGCTGGGGTTTGGGGTACGTGAGCTGGTCAGCCGCATCGAGCAGACCCTGATCGACCTGCTTGCCAGTTACGATGTCCAGGCGGCGGCCAAGCCCGACGCCCCGGGTGTCTATGTCGATGGAGCGAAAATCGCCTCCCTCGGCCTGCGAATCCGCAACGGCCGTTCGTTCCACGGCCTTGCCCTGAACGTGGACATGGACCTTGCGCCATTCCGCCGAATCAACCCCTGCGGTTATGCGGGGCTGGCCATGACCCAGCTACGCGATCTGGCAGGCCCGATCGAACTCAACGAGGTCAGGACAAGGCTGCGCGGACAGCTGGTCAAGCACCTCGACTACGCTGAGCAGACGACCCTCACGGGCGGAATCGACTGAATATGACAACTGTGCAAGAAGCCGTGCCGAACCTGATACCTACCCAGGATGCCACCCCGCGCCCAGCGCCGAAGAAGGTGGAAGCTGGGGTCAAACTGCGTGGTGCCGACAAGGTCGCGCGCATCCCGGTAAAGATCATCCCTACCGATGAACTGCCGAAAAAGCCTGACTGGATCCGCGTGCGCATCCCGGTCTCGCCCGAGGTAGACCGCATCAAGCAACTGCTGCGCAAGCACAAGCTGCACAGCGTCTGCGAAGAGGCCTCCTGCCCGAACCTGGGCGAGTGCTTCTCGGGCGGTACTGCGACCTTCATGATCATGGGTGACATCTGCACCCGTCGTTGCCCATTCTGCGACGTTGGCCACGGCCGACCGAAGCCACTGGACCTCGATGAGCCGAAGAACCTCGCCGTCGCCATCGCCGACCTGCGCCTGAAGTACGTGGTGATTACCTCGGTGGACCGCGACGACCTGCGTGATGGCGGTGCCCAGCACTTTGCCGACTGCATCCGCGAGATCCGCGCCTTGTCGCCGGGTGTGCAGCTGGAAACCCTGGTCCCGGACTACCGTGGCCGTATGGACGTGGCCCTGGAGATTACCGCGCAAGAGCCGCCGGATGTCTTCAACCACAACCTGGAAACCGTACCGCGCCTGTACAAGGCCGCGCGTCCCGGGTCGGACTACGACTGGTCGCTGGACCTGCTGCAGAAGTTCAAGCAGATGGTCCCGCACGTACCGACCAAATCGGGCCTGATGCTCGGCCTGGGCGAGACCGACGAAGAAGTCATCGAAGTGATGCACCGCATGCGCGAGCATGACATCGACATGCTGACCCTCGGCCAGTACCTGCAGCCGTCGCGCAGCCACTTGCCGGTACAGCGTTTCGTGCACCCGGACACCTTCGCCTGGTTCGCCGAAGAAGGCTACAAGATGGGCTTCAAGAACGTGGCTTCCGGCCCGCTGGTGCGTTCTTCGTACCACGCTGACCAGCAGGCTCACGAAGCCAAGATCAAGCTCTGAGCCTGGTCTGAAGCACCCGTGCCGATGCGCGCCGAAAGGCGGCATCGGCATTTTTGTTTGTGTGCCCTGCACTGCAAGGAGTTGCGATGAATTGCGCTGAAACCGTTGAATCCCGACTGCCCGCTGCCCTGGGGGAGAATGCCTGCTTTGCCATCGTCGCCCCGGCCGGGCCGGCGCGGCTGGATGCGCAAAAGGCCAGCCAGTGGTTCACCGAGCGTGGCTACCGCTGCCGTATCTACCCGGGCGTTGAACAGGCGCAGGGCTACCTGGCGGGGTCCGATCAGCAGCGGCTGCAGGACCTGCACGATGCTTTTGCTGACCCGGCCATCGACGCCATTCTGTGTATGCGCGGCGGCTATGGCAGCATGCGCCTGCTCGACAGCCTCGACTTTGACCTGATCCGTTGCAACCCCAAGCCGCTGATCGGCTACAGCGACATTACGGCGCTGCACACTGCTATCCAGCGCAAAACCGGGTTGCTGACCTTCCATGGGGCGATGCTGAATGCCGACCTTTTGGGCGCCAAGCTAGAGCCGACCGAGTCGTCGCTGCTGGCGCAACTGATTGGGCAGGTGGGTGCAGGCGATGCGATCGCGCACCCGGCCGACTTTGCGTTGAGCTGCGTGGTGCCGGGGGTTGCCCGCGGGCGTTTGCTGGGGGGCAACCTGTCGATGCTGGGGGCGACCCTGGGAACGGTGGCAGAGATCGATACGCAGGGCTGCATTCTGTTTATCGAAGACGTCAACGAGCCGTTGTTCAGGGTGGATCGTTTGCTGACCCAGTTGCGCCTGGCGGGCAAGCTTGCGGGGGTGAAGGGGGGGCTGGTGGGGGATTTTGCCGGGATCACCGTGGCGGCGTTGACGCCGCTGCTGCAGGACATTTTCGGGCCCCTGGGCGTGCCGGTGCTGGCCGGGTGGCGCAGTGGGCATTGTGATCCGAACGTGTGCTTGCCGCTGGGGGCTGAGGTGGTGCTGGACAGTGGGGAGATGAGGCTGGTGTTGCAGCAGGACTTGTTCAGAGGCTGAGGGCGTCGGGGCCGCTTTGCGGCCCATCGCAGGCAAGCCAGCTCCTACAGGAGCGGGTTCACCCGCGAATGGCCGCAAGGGTATTACTGCTGGCGCAAGCTCTCGAGCAGCTTATGGGTTGGATACCCATCCGCCGGCCATCCCAACCCCTGCTGGGCATTGCGAATGGCTTTGCGGGTGTTGGCGCCTATGATGCCATCGGCGTTGCCCGCGTCATGCCCGCTGGCGTTGAGCAGGTGTTGCAGCTCCATGCGCTCGCTGCGGCTCAAAGGCAGGTCCTCTTTCGGCCAGCTGCCGGCAATGAAGCCCCAGCCCGAGAACCGGTCACCCAACAGGCTTACGGCCAGTGCGTAGGACGACGAGTTGTTGTACTTGAGGATGGCGCGGAAGTTGTCCAGCACCAGGAACGCCGGGCCGCGTGCACCTGCAGGCAGCAGCAGGGCGGCAGACAGCTGATTGCTGTTGGCGGGCAACTGAGTACCGGCTGGCAGCTTCACGCCCAGTTGCAGCCACTCGCTCACCGGCTTGCGCAGCGACCCGTCGGCCAGCCAGAAGTCGAACCCGGCCGGTACTTGCACTTCAAAGCCCCAAGGCTGGCCGCGTTTCCAGCCAGAGCTCTGCAGGTAGTGCGCTGTGGAGGCCAGGGCATCGGGGGTGCTGTTCCAGATATCCCGGCGGCCATCACCGTCGAAATCCACTGCATGGGTGTTGTAAGTGGTCGGGATGAACTGGGTCTGGCCCATGGCGCCAGCCCACGAGCCACGCATGGCCTCTGGCTGGATATCACCGTTCTGCAGGATTTGCAGGGCGGCAATCAGCTGGTCTTGGGCGAATTGGGGGCGGCGGCCTTCGTAGGCCAGGGTCGCCAGTGAGCGAATGACCGACTTGCTGCCCTGGAACTGGCCGAAGTTGCTCTCCATGCCCCAGACCGAAACCAGCACTTGGCGGTCCACGCCATAGCGCTGTTCGATGCGGGTCAACAGTTCAGCATTCTGCTCCATCAGCTTCTTGCCGTTGCGCACGCGCAGTGGCGACAGTGCGCCTTCCAGGTATTCCCACACCGGGCGGGTGAATTCTGGCTGGCTGCGGTCGGCCTTGATCACGTCCATGTCGGGGGTGACACCGAGGAACGCACGGTCGAAGGTGTTTGGCGAAATGCCAGCCTGCAAGGCTTGTTGGCGGAAGCCAGCCTGCCATTGCGCGAAGGTTTGCAGGGGCTGGATCTCAGTAGCGCTGGCGTCGGGCGTTGCACCAGGCACGTTCACCACCGGGGCGGGCTGGGCAGGTGCCAGCGGCAAGGCATCGGCGGCGGTGGGTTTTTCCGCGCAGGCGACGAGCAGGATGAAGCTGGAGGCCGCGATCAGCTGGCGGGGTTTCCAACGGGGAAGAAGGCTGAGGAGCATGCACAGATCCAGAATTTCAGGTCAGGTGACGACCATACCATGCCTGCGCTTTCGATGCTTTCATGCCGCCAAAAAGTAAGAAGCCTCCCAATCTCTCGATTGGAAGGCTTCGCGGCGGTAGCTGCCTTTGCCCTTGTCCGGTTGTTCCTGGCGGCAGCGGAACAGTGGCTGGGCGACGATCGACTTGGCCTTGTTGGGGCCGTGCTTCTTCGGCTTTTTGCTCATGGTGCGGATTCCCGATGGGTGGCTTTCGGGGCGCACTGTAGGCCTGTCGATGGGTGAGGGCCAATTGATTGTGTATATGATTCGAAGGCCCTATCGCCGGCAAGCCGGCTCCCACAGGTACGGCACCGCCTTCAAGGCCTGTGATTTACCTGTGGGAGCCGGCTTGCCGGCGACAGCGCTTTGACTATTACTCGGAAGGCAGCGCTAGCCGCTGCCCGGCCATCAGCAGCGACAGCCGTGCCAGCCCGGTCCAGGGCGAACCCTCGGCCTGGCCCTTGATCTGCGCATCGATCCGCTGGGCATCCTGCAACAGCTGCGCCCAGCGTTGCGCCGAGAGGCGCTGCAGGGCTTTGCTGACCAGTGGGCGGCGTTTATCCCACACCGGTGGCCGCGCCTGGCTGAAGGCCTTGTCCAGCGGCACGCCCTGGCTGAACTGTTGGGCCAGCCCGGCCAGTTGGCGCAGTTCGCGCGCCAGTGCCCACAGAATCACCGGCGGCTCCACGCCTTCGCCGCGAAGGCCTTCAAGCATGCGCAGGGCGTGCGCGGCTTCGCCATTGAGAATGGCATCGACCAGGCCGAAGACATCGAAGCGGGCGCTGTCGGCGACCGCCGCCTGTACGGTCTCGACGGTGATCTGGTTGCCGTCGGCCAGCAGCTTGAGTTTTTCGATTTCCTGGGCGGCAGCCAGCAGGTTGCCTTCGACCCGGGCGGCGATCAGGTCCACGGCATCGCGTTGAGCCGAAAGGCCTGCCTGCGACAGCCGCTGGTTGATCCACTGCGGCAACTGGTGCGCATCCACCGGCCAGATCTGGATGAACTGGCAATGGGCGCCTTCGATCAGGGCCTTGCCCCACTTGGTCTTCTGCGCGCTGCCGTCGAGCTTGGGCAGGCTGATCAGCAGCAGCGTGTCTTCGGCCGGCCTGGCGCAGTATTCCATCAAGGCGGCAGCACCCTTGTCACCGGGCTTGCCGGAGGGCAAGCGCAGTTCCAGCAGGCGGCGCTGGGCGAACAGCGACAGGCTGGCGCCCGCCTGGAGCAAGGTGCCCCAGTCGAAATTGGCGTCGGCGCTGAACACCTGGCGTTCGTCGAAACCTTGCTGGCGTGCGGCGCCGCGGATGGCGTCAGCGGCTTCCTGGCACAGCAATGGGTCGTCGCCGCTGACCACGTAAACCGGTGCCAGGGCGCCTTGCAGGTGCTTGTTGAGTTGGGCGGGGGCGAGTTTCATCGGAAACAGGCGGGGCACCTAAGGTGCCCCGCACGGGCTCAGTTGCCCGGAACTTCCATTGGCGACTGCTGAGGCGTTTCCGCCTGCTGACGGCGTGCCGCTTCCAGCGCGGCGGCTTCAGCCTGGGCGCGTTCGTCGGCTTTACGCTGCAGCTCGTCGAGTTGCGTCGGGGTCAGCATCTGCAGGCGTACGACCATGGCGTTGACCAGGTCGCGGCGCATTTCGTCACGTGCCCGTTTGGCTTCCTGCTCGGAACCGGTGATGTTGGAACCGTCACGCACGTAGACCTTGCGCATTTCCAGTTTGTCGCTGAGCAGTTCCAGGTTGTTCAGGCCCTGGATGCTGTAGTTCAGTACCGTGGTCAGCTCGTACTCGGCCGAGCGGCTGCCACCGGTGTAGGTCGCGGCGCGTTCGTTTTCCTGCTCGTTGGTCAGCACCAGGCGGTAAGGCGCGCCCGCGTGCACGTTGACGCCGTTACGCTCCAGAACCTGACGCAGCTGGGTCACGGTTTCGCCATAGGCATTGCGCGCGCTGACGTCCATCTCTTTGACGCTCAGCTCGGTGGTGCCGGTGCCACGCAGCTGGAAACCGCAGGCGCTGAGCACGACGGCCAGGCCGATTACCAGCAGATTGCGTTTGATCATGTTGTTGCTCCCTCTTGGGCCTGTACCGCCCGCCCGCAGAACCTGCGGGCGGGCGTGCCATCAATTGGCGACGATGTTGACCAGCTTGCCCGGTACCACGATGACCTTGCGGATGGTCAGGCCATCGATGAAGCGCAGGACATTCTCGTTGCTGCGGGCGGCGGCTTCGATTTCCTCGCGGCTGGCGGCGGCCGGCATTTCGACCTGGCCACGCAGCTTGCCGTTGACCTGCACCACCAGGACGATGCTGTCCTGTACCAGTGCGCTCTCGTCGACGGCTGGCCAGCCAGCATCGATGACCGCCTGGTCGTGGCCCAGCGCCTTCCACAGTTCGTGGGAGATGTGCGGGGTGATCGGCGCCAGCAGCAGGGTGACGGCTTCAAGGCCTTCCTGCAGCAGGGCACGGTCCTGTTCGGTGGCTTGCGGGGCCTTTTCCAGGACGTTCATCACGGTCATCACCTGGGCGATGGCGGTGTTGAACTTGTGGTACTGGCCCACGTCGGTGCTGGCCTGCTTGATCGCGGCGTGGATGGCGCGGCGGATGACCTTTTGCGCGTCGTCCAGCGTGGCGACATCCAGCTTGCCCGGCAGGCCCTGGCTGACGTGGCCTTGGGCCAGACGCCAGACACGGCGCAGGAAGCGGCTGGCACCTTCGACGCCGGAATCGGACCACTCCAGGCTCATGTCGGGCGGCGATGCGAACATCATGAACAGGCGGCAGGTATCGGCGCCGTAGGCTTCGATCATCGATTGCGGGTCGACGCCGTTGTTCTTCGACTTCGACATCTTCTCGGTGCCGCCGATTTCCACTGGCAGGCCGTCGGTCTTCAGGCGGGCGCCAATGATCTTGGCCTTGGCGTCACGTTCGATCTCGACGTCGGCCGGGTTGAACCAGTCCTTGCCGCCGTTGCTGGCAACGCGGTAGTAGGTCTCGGCGACTACCATGCCCTGGGTCAGCAGGTTCTTGAACGGCTCGTTCGAGGTGACCAGGCCTTCGTCACGCATCAGCTTGTGGAAGAAGCGCGCGTACAGCAGGTGCAGGATCGCGTGCTCGATACCGCCGATGTACTGGTCGACCGGCAGCCAGTGGTTGGCGGCTTTAGGGTCGACCAGGCCTTGGTCGTAGTTTGGCGAGGCGTAGCGGGCGAAGTACCAGGACGACTCGACGAAGGTGTCCATGGTGTCGGTTTCGCGCTTGGCCGCCGTGCCGCATTTCGGGCAGGTGCATTCGTAGAACTCGGGCATGCGCGCCAGCGGCGAGCCGGCACCGTCCGGTACCACGTTTTCTGGCAGGGTGACCGGCAGCTGGTCTTCCGGCACCGGCACGTCGCCGCAGGACGGGCAGTGGATGATCGGGATCGGGCAGCCCCAGTAACGCTGACGGCTGATGCCCCAGTCGCGCAGGCGGAACTGGGTGCGCGACTTGCCGAGTTCCTTGCGGATCAGGGCGGCTTCGATGGCGTCGAAAGCGCCGGCGAAGTCCAGGCCGTCGAACTCGCCGGAATTGATCAGTTGGCCATGCTCGCCGTAGGCAGCCTGCCACTCGTTGCCGACTTCATCGCCAGCGCTGGTGCGCACCACGGCTTTGACCGGCAGGTTGTACTTGTGGGCGAACTCGAAGTCGCGCTCGTCGTGGGCCGGCACGGCCATCACTGCGCCATCGCCGTAGTGCATCAGCACGTAGTTGGCGACCCAAACCGGCAGCTTCTCGCCGGTCAGCGGGTGTTCGACCAGCAGGGAAGTGGGCATGCCCTTCTTCTCCTGGGTGGCCATGTCGGCCTCGGCGACGCTGCCGCTCTTGCACTCGTCGATGAACGCCTGCAGCGCCGGGTTGCCTTGGGCAGCCTGGGTGGCCAGCGGGTGTTCGGCGGCGACGGCGACGTAGGTGGCGCCCATCAGCGTGTCAGGACGGGTGGTGAAGACCTTGAGGGCGCCTTCGTGGCCGATGCTGGCCTGGTCGAACGGGAACTGGACTTCCATGCCGCGCGACTTGCCGATCCAGTTGCGCTGCATGGTCTTGACCTGTTCAGGCCAGCCCGGCAGCTCGTCGAGGCTCTCGAGCAGCTCGTCGGCGTAGTCGGTGATGCGGAAGTAGTACATCGGGATTTCGCGCTTCTCAATCAGCGCGCCCGAACGCCAGCCACGGCCGTCGATGACCTGCTCGTTGGCGAGCACGGTCTGGTCGGCCGGGTCCCAGTTCACGGTACCGTTCTTGCGGTAGATGACGCCCTTTTCGAACAGGCGGGTGAACAGCCACTGTTCCCAGCGGTAGTAGTCCGGCTTGCAGGTGGTGACTTCACGTGCCCAATCGATGGCCAGGCCCAGGCTCTTGAGCTGGGTCTTCATGTAGTCGATGTTTTCGTACGTCCACTTGGCCGGGGCGACGTTGTTTTTCATCGCCGCGTTTTCCGCGGGCATGCCGAAAGCGTCCCAGCCCATCGGCTGCAGGACGTTTTTGCCCAGCATGCGCTGGTAGCGGGCAATCACGTCACCGATGGTGTAGTTGCGCACGTGGCCCATGTGTAGCTTGCCGCTCGGGTACGGGAACATCGATAGGCAATAGTAGGTGTCTTTGCCTGGCTGTTCGGTAACAGCGAACGATTGTTGCTCGTCCCAGAAGTTCTGGGCGGCGGCTTCGATATCACGGGGCGTGTATTGTTCGTGCATGGCTACTTTTGGCTGAGAGAGAAGAGACCTTGTTCCAGGCAGCGGAACCTCGCTGCAACCGGTACTCCGGTGTCGTTTAGAGTGAACGCCGTAGCATACAGCAGCGCTGCGCATCGTGGGAAACCTTGATTGCGAATGCCCGCTGGTCGCGGCAAACGGCTGCTTTTTAGAGTGACGCTAAGCTCAGGTGTGGGGGGAGATATTTTTATCTTCAATGAGGTGAACGGATGGGAGAGACGCAGCTACCCGCAATCAAACCGGAGCTTTACGAACGCCTGATCGACCGCCTTGGCCTGGCATTGGAAGTTGCCCGGACGTCGGTACGATTGCGCGACGAGAGTCCAGCCGAGCTGGAGTTGCGCGGCCTTAGCCACGCAGAGTTCGAAGTGATCAAGGCCTACCTGGAATCCCTTCCGGAGCGCCAAAATGCCTGTGCCGGCAGTTACCCGCAAGCGGAGCCGACATCGGCCAAGATCATCTGGCTCAAGGACAAGAAACGCCCCGCCAGCACGGCGAGATCCAGGACGCTGCCGCATCGTTAGCCGTTCAGGACGCCAGGCGCAGGCCATCGCGCGCCGGTTCTTCAATACACTTCTCACGATCGTCGCCGGCCGCACACTTGTTGCCCGGCGTCGATCCTCTTAGGCTGCACGCCTTCCATGGAGGTGTAGCCGATGCCCATTCGATTCTTCATCAAGCAATGGCTGATGCCGCCGGGCGTCCTGTTCCTGCTGCTGCTGGCCGCCTGGTGGCTGCGTACCCGCCGCCCGCGGCTGGCGGGGCTGTGCTTTGCAGTGGGGCTGGGTGGCCTGTGGCTGATGAGTTTGCCCCTGGTGGTGCAGGAGTCGGCACGGTTGCTGGAAACCGAACCGCCTTTGCAGGTCAGCGAGTGGGCGGGCCTTGCCGGCAGGGCGGATGCCATCGTCGTGCTAGGTGCCGGGCGTGAGCGCGGCGACCCGGCTTGGGGTGGGGATGACCAGCCTACGGCAACGGCCCTTGAGCGCATGCGCTTTGCTGCGCGGCTGGCCAAGGCGTCGGGGTTGCCGGTGCTGACCAGCGGTGGCTTGCACTACGGTACGCCGCCGAGCGAGGCGCGGTTGATGGCGGACCGCCTGCATGAGGATTTCGCGGTGCAGGTGAAGTGGAAGGAAGAGGACAGCCGCACGACCTGGGAAAATGCCCAGATGAGCGCCAAGGTGTTGCAGCCGTTGGGTATCCGCCGGGTGGTGGTGGTGACCCAGGCGTGGCACATGCAGCGCTCGCGCTGGAGCTTCGAGCAGGCCGGGTTCGAGGTGGTGCCGGCGCCGGTGGGATTCCTCGGGCGTGATCATGCACGGCCGTTCGGTGGGTTGCTGCCAGAGAGCCGGGCGATGTGGCAGAGCGGGCAGTTGCTCAATGAAGCCGTTGGGTTGTTGGGGTATCGGTTGTTCTATTGAGCCTTGTATTGCTTGTGCTGGCCTCTTCGCGGGTAAACCCGCTCCCACAGGGTCTCCACTGTCGTCGAGGCCAGTGGAGATCCTGTGGGAGCGGGTTTACCCGCGAAGAGGCCGGTGCAGGAGAACTCAAACGGTCTTGGCGATGCGCCCGGCCAGCAACGCCCAGCCCAGCAACAGCACACAGAGGATCGCCAGCGGCCACGAGCGCCACTGCAGGTAAGGCGTCAATTGCTGCATCGGCACCACCTCGCCATACAGCACCGCCTGCTGGAACTGCGGAATTTGCGTGGTAATGCGCCCGAACGGGTCGATCAGCGCGGTTATGCCGTTGTTGGTGGCGCGGATCATCCAGCGGCCGGCTTCCAGTGCCCGCATCTGCGCCATCTGCAGGTGTTGCAGGGGGCCGATGGAGGTGCCGAACCAGGTGTCGTTGCTGATGGTCAGCAGCAGGTCGCTACGCGCCGCCAGGCTCGCCGCGAACTCGGGGTAGACCACTTCGTAGCAGATGTACGGCGCGATCTGGTAACCCTTGGCCTGCAACAGCGGCTGGTCTTCGGGGCCCCGGGCAAAGTCCGACATGGGCAGGTTGAAGAACTCGATCGCGCCACGCAGCATGTCTTGCAGCGGCACATACTCGCCAAACGGCACCAGTTTCTGCTTGAGGTAGGTGCCGTCGCCTTCGCCGGTCACGGTGATGCCGTTGTAATAGCGGCGTTGGTGGTGCACCACCTCACGTACGGGGACGCCGGTGATCAGCGCCGAATGCCGCTCGGCGGCAAAGCGGCCCATCACGTCGATATAGCCCTGGGCCTGGTCCTTGAGCACCGGCACCGCGGTTTCGGGCCAGATCAGCAGGTCTACGGGCTTCGAGGTGAAGGTCATGTCGCGGTACAACGCCAGCTGCGCGTCGATGTGCGCGGGGTCCCATTTCACCTCTTGCTCGACGTTGCCTTGGATGGCGGCCACCTTGAGCGGATCACCCGCAGGCTTGGTCCAGGCGTGCCCCTTGAGGGCCATGCCCAGTACCCAGGGGCCCAGCAACAGCACGCCGGCGACGGCCAGGAACGAGGGCCGGGCGCGTAGCCGATGCAGGTTGCACAGCAAGGCAGCGCTAAGCGCCAGGGTGAAGGAAATCAGCCACACGCCGCCTAGCGGCGCCAAGCCCGCCAAGGGGCCATCGAGCTGGCTGTAGCCCGCATAAAGCCAGGGGAAGCCGGTCAGGAACCAGCCCCGGAAGGCCTCTTGCAACAGCCACAGGGCAGCGAAGCACAAGGCATCGGCCAGCGGCGCCTCGTTGCGCCGCAGCCAGCGCGCCCACAGCCACGTGGGCAGGGCGAAGAACCAGGCAAGGGCGGCGAAGAACGCCAGCAGCAGCAGGATCGCCAGCAGCGGCGAAGCGCCGCCGTAGGTGTTCATGCTGACGTAGATCCACCAGGTGCCGGCGCCGTACAGGCCAAAGCCGAAACACCAGCCGCGGCCCATGGCCTGGCGCGGGCTGAGCTCGCGCAGGCCAAGGTAAAGCAGGGCGATGGACAACAGGGCCAGCGGCCAGATGTCGAACGGCGCCAGGGCCAGGAGGGTGGAAGCGCCGGCCGCCATGGCCAGCAGGTTACCGGGCCAGCCGGGGCGGGTGATCCAACGCATGATTGTCCTTAGCGGGTGATCGGTGTCAGGCGCAGCAGGTGAATCCGCCGGCTGTCGGCATTGAGAATGCGGAACTTGTAGGCACCGATCTCGGTGGTTTCGTTGCGCTTGGGCAGGTGCCCGAACGCGCTCATCACCAGGCCGCCCACGGTGTCGAATTCGTCATCGGAGAAGGTGCTGTCGAAGAACTCGTTAAAGTTCTCGATCGGGGTCAGCGCCTTGACCAGGAAGTCGCCGCTGGGCAGCGGCTTGATGTAGCTGTCTTCCTCGACGTCGTGTTCGTCCTCGATGTCACCGACGATCTGTTCGAGCACGTCCTCGATGGTCACCAGGCCTGCCACACCGCCGTACTCGTCGATGACGACGGCCATGTGGTTATGGTTGGCGCGGAACTCGCGCAGCAGCACGTTCAGGCGCTTGGACTCCGGCACGAAGGTGGCCGGGCGCAGCAGGTCCTTGATGTTGAAGCTGTCGCCGTTCTCTTTGAGGATCAGCGGCAGCAGGTCCTTGGCGAGCAGGATGCCCAGCACATCATCGTGGCTTTCGCCGATCACCGGGTAGCGCGAGTGCGCGGCGTCGATCACCGCCGGCAGGAACTCGCGAGGCGATTGGCTGGCCTTGATGCTGATCATTTGCGAGCGCGGCACCATGATGTCGCGTACCTGCAGGTCAGCAACCTGGATGGCGCCTTCGACAATGGTCAGCGCTTCGCTGTCGAGCAGCTTGTTCTGATGGGCTTCGCGCAGCAGCTCAAGGAGCTCCTGGCGGTTTTTCGGCTCATGGGCAAAAGCCTGGGTCAGTTTACCCAGCCAGGACTTTTGCCCGTTGCTCGATCGATCTTCGCTCATGGCGGTTCTCGTGATCCTTGCAGTATCAGTGTGTGATGGTTTCGTCTTCATCGTCGGCATACGGGTCAGGGTGACCCAGTTCTGCCAGCAATTCTCGTTCCAGGGCTTCCATTTCCTCGGCTTCGTCATCGTCGATGTGGTCGTAGCCGAGCAAGTGCAGGCAGCCGTGGATGACCAGGTGCGCCCAATGGGCTTCCAGGGTTTTGCCCTGTTCGGCGGCCTCGCGCTCGACCACCGCCACGCAGATCACCAGGTCGCCTAGCAGGGGGATATCGAGCAGGTCATCAGGCACGTCGGCCGGGAACGACAGCACATTGGTCGCGTAGTCCTTGTGCCGGTAGGTGTGGTTCAGCTCGCGGCCTTCGGCTTCGTCGACCAGGCGGATGGTCATCTCCGAGTCGGCGCTGCGCTGGCGCAGGGCCAGCTCGCACCAGCGGCGGAAGGCAGCATCGTCAGGGGCGGCGGCGTCCGTGGCCCGTTGCAAGTCAAGTTCAAGCATCTTTGCCGGGGGCCTCTGGCTTGGCCTGACGGCCTTCGAAGCGGTCGTAGGCCTCGACGATGCGTTGCACCAGTGGGTGACGAACCACATCTTTGGGTTGGAAATGGGTAAAGCTGATACCCGGAACGTCCCGGAGCACCTCGATCACGTGCGCCAGGCCCGACTTCGTGCCACGGGGCAGGTCGACCTGGGTGATGTCACCGGTGATCACCGCCGTCGAGCCGAAGCCGATGCGGGTGAGGAACATCTTCATCTGCTCGAGCGTGGTGTTCTGGCTTTCGTCGAGGATGATGAAGCTGTTGTTCAGGGTACGGCCACGCATGTAGGCCAGCGGGGCGATCTCGATCACCTGGCGCTCGATCAGCTTGGCTACGTGTTCGAAGCCCAGCATTTCGTACAGGGCGTCGTACAGCGGGCGCAGGTACGGGTCGATCTTCTGTGCCAGGTCACCGGGCAGGAAGCCGAGCTTTTCGCCCGCTTCGACTGCCGGGCGTACCAGCAGGATGCGGCGCACTTGCTCGCGCTCCAGGGCATCTACGGCACAGGCCACGGCCAGGTACGTCTTGCCGGTACCGGCCGGGCCGATGCCGAAGTTGATGTCGTTGGCCAGGATTTCCTTGACGTACCGCTGCTGGTTGACACCGCGCGGGCGAATGTTGCCCTTGCGCGTGCGCAACGAGACGCTGACCTCGTTGACCGCCGGGTTGTCGATGTTCTCGACGGTCGATTCCTGCAGGTACAGGTGGACCGTTTCTGGCGACAAGTCGGTGGCCTTGGCCTCGCGGTAGAGGCGGCGCAGCAGTTGCTCGGCAGCGGAGGTGGTCTTGGGTTCGCCGATCAGTTCGAACTGATTGCCGCGGTTGCGGATCTCGATGGCCAGGCGTTGCTCGATGAGGCGCAGGTGCTCGTCGAACTGGCCGCACAAGTTGGCGAAACGGTGGGCCTCGAAAGGTTCGAGGATGAAACGATGAGGTTCTATGGGTGCGTTCAAGGTCGTTTTTAGCCGCCCGACGGCAATGGGTGTGAGCTCAAGAATAACCCTTGAATGGCAGTGGCGAAAGCACTGAAACGTTCAACGGTATGTAGGGCCTGTTCTGGCCTCTTCGCGGGTGAACCCGCTCCCACAGGTACTGCGCAGGTTTCAAGGCCGGTGGAGCGCCTGTGGGAGCGGGTTTACCCGCGAAGAGGCCGGCACTGCTATGATGCGCACCTTTTCTTACGCATGTGTTATCCCGCCAACCATGAGCAAACGCGAACCCGCCATCTATAAAGTGATCTTCCTCAACCAGGGGCAGGTCTTCGAGATGTATGCCAAGCAGATCTACCAGAGCGACCTGTGGGGCTTCCTGGAAATCGAGGAGTTCGTCTTCGGCGAGCGCACCCAGGTGGTGGTCGACCCCAGCGAAGAGAAGCTCAAGAGCCAGTTCGAGGGCGTGATCCGCAGCTTCGTGCCGATGCATTCGATCGTGCGCATCGACGAGGTCGAGCGCTTGGGCACGGCGAAGATCAGCGAGGCCAAGGGCGGCGGCAATGTGATGCCGTTCCCCATGCCGATGCCAGAGAAGTAGGGCGTTTCAGGGAAGTGGCGAGAACGGCGAGCGCCCTTCGGCGTTCTGCAGTTCAAGCAGGTACTTGCGGAAGATCTGGCCGAGCACCTGGGTCGCGTGTTCCAGCTCGTCGCGGGGCATCTGCTCGGTCACTTCGTCGGCCATGTCCAGCGCATCTTCGGCGCCGTTGACCGCCGCCATCTTCAGCAGAATGTAGGCCTGCACGTTATTGGCCTTGACCCCTTCGCCGCGGAAGAACATGGCGCCAAGCCGGTATTGGGCCTGGGCGTGGCCTTGCAACGAGGCCTGCTGAAACCAGTTCAGGGCCTTGTTCAGGTCTTTGGGCGTCTGGGTGTAGTAGTACTCGCCCAGTTCGAACTGCGCCTGGGCATCCCCCGTCGTCGCCGTCTGCTCGCAGGCCTTGAGGGCATTGGCGAGGTCTTCTGGCTGAACATTCAGGGTGCAGCGGCTCGTCGCTGGAATCAGCAATGAGTTACCACCCTCCGCCAGGGCCAGCAGGGGCTGAAGAAGCAACAGGCAGCCCAGGGTCAGGGCGCGGCCGGTGCGGTTCATGGGGATCGACTTACCTCTGCAAAGCTGCGGCCAATGTCTCTGGTGGCACATTATGGGATAAGCAGCGCCAACCTTACAAAGTTTTACGCGAAATTCTGTCGGGTTGGGGAAGTCAGCTGATTGTGTAGGAGCGGCCTTACGTCGCGAAAGGGCTGTAAGGGCGCTCCTACAGGGGCAAATGTGGCGATTTACTTCAGTGCAGCAAAGGCCTTTTCAGCCGCATCCAGGGTGATCTGCAGCTCCTTGTCGCCATGGGCGATGGAGGTGAAGCCCGCCTCGAACGCGCTCGGCGCCAGGTACACGCCACCGTCGAGCATCAGGTGGAAGAAGCGCTTGAAGCGATCCGCATCGCTGGCCATCACGTCGTCGAAGGTGACGATGTCATCGGCGCCGCTGAAGTACAGGCCGAACATGGCGCCCGCCTGTGTGGTGACGAACGGTACGCCAGCGGCATCGGCACGCTGTTGCAGGCCGTCGAGCATGCGGCTGGTGAAATCGGTCAGTTCGGCGTGGAAGCCTGGGCGGCTGATCAGTTTCAGCGTGGTCAGGCCGGCGGCCATGGCCAGCGGGTTGCCCGACAGGGTACCGGCCTGGTAGACCGGGCCCAGCGGGGCGATGCAGCCCATGATCTCGCGCTTGCCGCCGAAGCAGCCGACCGGCATGCCGCCGCCGACGATCTTGCCGAAGGTCGACAGGTCAGGGGTGATGCCATAGTAGCCTTGGGCGCCGCCCAGCGAGACGCGGAAGCCGGTCATCACTTCGTCGAAGATCAACACCACGCCGTGCTTGTCGCACTGCTCGCGCAGGCCTTCGAGGAAGCCCGGGGCTGGCGGTACGCAGTTCATGTTGCCGGCCACCGGCTCGACAATGATGCACGCCACGGTCTGGCCGACGTCAGCCAGGGTTTTTTCGACCGCGGCAATGTCGTTGAACGGCAGGGTCAGGGTGTGTTTGGCGAAGTCAGCCGGCACGCCCGCCGAGCTTGGCACGCCTTGCGTAAGAAGGCCCGAGCCGGCTTTCACCAGCAGGCTGTCGGAGTGGCCGTGGTAGCAGCCTTCGAACTTGATGATGGCGTCGCGGCCGGTGTAGCCACGGGCCAGGCGGATGGCGCTCATGGTGGCTTCCGTGCCCGAGCTGACCATGCGGACCATTTCCATCGACGGCACGAGCGAGCAGACCAGGTCGGCCATCTCGGTTTCCATGGCGGTCGGGGCGCCGTAGGACAGGCCGTGTTGCAGTTGGTTGCGCACCGCATCGAGCACTTCAGGGTGGCCGTGGCCGAGGATCATCGGGCCCCAGGAACCCACGTAGTCGACGTAGCGCTTGTCGTCTTCGTCAACGACATAGGCGCCTTCGGCGTGCTTGAAGAACAACGGCGTGCCGCCAACGCTCTTGAACGCGCGGACGGGCGAGTTGACGCCACCCGGGATGTGCTTCTGGGCTTGGGCGAACAGGGTTTCGGAACGGGACATGGGATCTTCTCTCGAAATCAGGAAGCGAACAGGGCGTTGAAGGCTCGGGCGCGGCGGGTGACTTCCTGCGCGCTATCGGTACCAAACAGGCCGTGGATCACCGCCAGCAGGTCGGCGCCATGGGCGACCAACGGGGCAGCGTTGTCGAGGGTGACGCCGCCGATCACGGCGATCGGCAGCTTGACCTGGGCGCGGGCCTGTTCCAGCAGGTCGAGGCTGGCGGCCGGTGCGCCCGGCTTTGTCACGGAGTTGAAAAAGCGACCGAAGGCCACGTAGCTGGCGCCTTCGCTGGCGGCCTGGCGGGCCAGGTCGAGCTGCGCGTGGCAGGTCGAGCCGATGATGGCCTCGCGGCCCAGCAACGCACGGGCCGGGGTCAGCGGGCCGTCGGTCTGGCCCAGGTGCACGCCGACACCCAGGCGTGCGGCCAGTTCGGCGTCGTCGTTGATGATCAGCTGGGTGTCGTAGCGCTCGCACAGTTGCTTCAAGGCTTCGGCTTCGCGCAGGCGACGCGCGGCGTCGTCACTCTTGTCGCGGTACTGCAACAGTCGCACCCCGCCGTCCAGGGCCGCTTCGACATGGGACAGAAAACGGCCGGCGAGCAGCTGGCTGTCGGTGATTGCGTACAGACCGCGTAGCTTCATCTGAAAGCCTCGTATCAGGAGCAGAAATCCAGGGGCAGGCGGCGCGGCACGTACTGGCCCTTGCCCAGTTGCTCGGCGTCACGCAGGGTGCGCCAGGTGTAGTCCAGGGCGCTGCGCACAGCGCTTTGCAGTGCTTCGCCCAGGGCCAGTCGGCCGGCCAGGGCGCTGGCCAGGGTGCAGCCGGAACCGTGGTAGCTGCCTGGCAGGCGTTGGCAGGTCCAGGTCAGGCGTTGGCCATCGCGGCTGTACAGGCGGTTGTGGATTTCGTCTTCGTCGCCGTGACCCCCGGTAATCAACAGGTGTCTACAGAACGGCAACAGTTTCTCGGCACACTCGTCGGCGGTGCCTTCAGGCAGCTCGGCGAGAATGCGCGCTTCCGGCAGGTTCGGCGTGGCGATGGTCGCCAGCGGCAGCAGGCGTTCGCGCACGGCGTAGCCCACTTCGTCCTTGCCCAGGCGGCCACCGCCACCGGCACGCAGGACCGGGTCGCAGACCAGCGGCAGGTGCGGGTGGGCGGCAAGCAGTTCGGCGACGGTGTCGACCATGTCGATCGAACCGAGCATGCCCAGCTTGACGGCCGCTACCGTGGAGTCAGCCAGCACGGCGTTGGCCTGGGCCAGCACCCACTCGCGGTCGAGCACGCGGAAGTCGGAAACATTGACGGTATCCTGGACGGTCAGGGCGGTCACCGCGGGTGCGGCGTGACAGCCTTGGGCGATCAGGGCTTCGATATCTGCCTGCAAGCCGGCGCCGCCACTGGGGTCGTGGCCGGAGAGACAGAGGACAACGGGGCGGGAGCTGTAGGTATTCATGGGCGGCGAGCTTACCACCAAACCCATTTGTGGGGATCGTCCTACAAATGAGTTTTGCTGATCGACTGGTCAGATTAAGGTGTGCTGTTCTGCTGAAAGTATTGATTTAGAGCCTTTTGGCCGCAATTCGAGATGGCCGATTGCCAGGTAGGAAAGCTATGCTAGAGTGCTCGGATAACTCGACAAACGGGTTCTGCCGGATTACGTCGTCTCAAACGGATGGGAGGCAACCGCGACGCGACCGGACAGGCCATGCTGGGGCTGTATGCGCTATTTGCTGATTGTGCTTCTGGGCTTGTTGCCCGTGCTGGCCGTTGCGGTCGACTTCGACGACGCTACCCGCCATCTTCCGCTGGGCGAAACCCTTCAGGTCTTCGAAGACCCTGATGGCAGTACCAGCATTGCCCAAGTCAGTGAGCCCACGTTCGCCAAGCACTTTCGGGCCCATCACGAGCCTGTGTTGAACGCGGGTTATTCCACGTCGGTGTTCTGGTTGAAGATCGACCTGCGTTACCTGCCGTCGGCCACTGCCACCCCCCGCCAATGGCTGCTGGAACTGGCCTACCCCCCCCTGGATCACCTCGAGTTGTACCTGCCCGACAGCACCGGTACTTACCGCCTGGCCCAGCGCACGGGCGACGCCTTGCCTTACGCCAGCCGGCAGATCCGGCAGAACAACTACCTGTTCGAGTTGCCGCTGCCCCCAGGCCAGGCGACCACCGTCTACTTGCGCTTGCACAGCCAGGGTTCGGTGCAGGCGCCGCTGGCGCTATGGTCGGCCGAGGCCTACATGGAGGACCAGCCCACGCGCTTGTACGTATTGGGCATGATCTACGGCGTGTTGCTGGTGATGCTGGTGTACAACCTGTTCATCTACCTCAGCGTGCGGGATGTCAGCTACCTCTACTACATCCTCTACATCGCCTCGTTCGGTCTTTATCAGGTTTCGGTGAACGGTGCGGGGGTCGCCTACTTCTGGCCGGACAGCCCCTGGTGGGCGAATGCCTCGACGCCCTTGTTCATTGGCGCTGCCGGTTTGTTCGGCTGCCAGTTCGCCCGGCATTTTCTGCAATTGGGCAAGATCAGCCGTGGCTTCGACCGGTTGTTGCAACTGCTGATGCTGGGCGGTGGGCTGGTGATGGTCTTGGCCGTGAGCATGCCGTATGGCATCGCCCTGCGCATGGCCACGGTGCTGGCGTTGCTGTTCACCGTCAGCATCTTTGCCGCTGGCGTGTATGCCTGGTCGCGCGGTTTGCGGGTGGCGCGCTGGTTCATCATCGCCTGGTCGGCGTTTTTGCTGGGCGGGCTGGTCAACACCTTGATGGTGCTGGGTTACTTGCCGAACGTGTTTATCACGATGTATGCCAGCCAGTTGGGCTCGGCGCTGGAGGTGGCGCTGCTGTCGCTGGCGCTGGCCGACCGTATCAACAGCCTGCGCGAGCAACAGGCGCAGACCCTGCGTGAAACCGGTCGAACCCTGGAGCAGTTGAACCTGCAACTGGCCAGGAGCAACCGCTTGAAGGACGAGTTCCTGGCCACGGTCACCCATGAACTGCGCACCCCGATGAATGGTGTGATCGGCTCGCTTGAGCTGATGCACACCCTGCCGATGGAGGCCGAAATGGCCCAGTACCATCGCACAGCGGTCACGTCGGCGCAGAGCATGATGGACATGGTCGACGACATCCTCACCCTCTCCGAGCTGCAGGGCGGCCGCTTGCGTGTGCAGGCCGCGCCCTTCAGCCTGCGTAACATGCTGCAAGGCTTGCGAGCCGCACACGCTGGCCAGGCGCTGGGCAAAGGGTTGTACCTGAGCCTGGACATACCTGCCGATCTGCCAGACGCGCTGCTGTCCGATGCGCAAAAACTGGCCCGTTGCCTGGGTTGCCTGCTGGACAACGGCCTGAAGTTCACCGATCAGGGTGGGGTCATGCTGCAGGTGCGCGGCCAGCGCCTGGGGCCGGACAACTTGGCGCTTACCTTCACGGTCAGTGACAGCGGCATCGGCTTTGATGATCTCGACCAGGCCACGCTTTATCAGCGTTTTTTCCAGGTTGACGGTTCCATGACCCGGCGTTATGGCGGGCTGGGGATCGGCTTGTCGATTTGCAGGCAGATGGGCGAGTTGCTGGGGGCCACGCTGTCGCATGAATCTACGCGCGGGTTGGGGAGCCGGTTCGAGTTGACGATGAAAGTCGCGATATCGCAGGTGCAGTTGCCTCCGCACTCTCAGCAGACGCGTCGCTCCTTCTAGTAGTAGGTGTATCGATAGCGGGCAGGACGCGTTTGGGGCTGACAGGCGCCCGCCACGGGAGGTATAGCGCCTGGGAAATCGAGCGCCGCCCGCGCGGCGCATTGCAGCACAAGGCTGCTCCTATATTTCTTCCGGGCCAGTTATTCCGCGCGATCCCTTGGTGCATGGCGCGATATCGTGCCGGACCAACAAGGCGGTCGCGCGCCGCCCTCACAGGCGTGACTGGCCCGAAACAGATGTAGGAGCAGCCTTGTGCTGCGAAGCGCCGCGCGGGCGGCGCTCGGTCTCATAGGCGCTAAATGTGTTGTGGCGAGCACCTTTCAGCCCTGATGCATTCTCAAATCATGCCCCCGCGACCTACAACAACTCCAGCCTCTTGCTACGCATCTGCGCAGGAGCCATGGCCAAGGCGTTGCTGGATGATACACCTCAGCCAAGGCTAGGCAGCGCGGGTTACTGCATTAAGGGTGCGTAAGCCGACAAATAGCCAAAAAGAGCGGTAATGGGCATCCAGCAGACAATCAGCCATAGAACATTTGCCCAAGTTATTTTTGAATTTTCAAACCCACACGCATCACCCTCACAAACATTGACTGATTGCTGTATCTGTACCATTGCCACCGAGAAAAAGGTGGTGTAGAGGAGTGTGAGCATAATCGGGATTAGGGTGAAAGCTGAGAGTGGCAGGCTATCGAATAACTTTTCGGATATATAGAATTCCCAGCCCACTATCATCAGGATGGGTGCGTAAAGCATCAGAGTGACACCGACCGCACTACCTTCTACAGGCCGGTTCGCTTGAGTGCAGCGCGCGACGATTTTTTTCATTAGGAAGTAGATTGTTACAGCGCCGAAAATTGTACAAAGCAGCGGGATGAGTCTGAGACCATGCTGACCTCTAATGAGTAACCAGTGTCGATAGTGCCAGTAATAAAGGTACAGGCCCATTGATAAAGAAGCCATGATTATGAGTTTTGAAATGGAAATGATATAGAGTTGTGTTTCTTGTGGGTGTGAGGTGGTTGGTGATTCGGGATGGTGCTTCTGGGCTGAGGTCATAAGGGGTGGTCTCTCAGATAGGCTATTCGAAGAGGAAATTTACGGCTATCCAGATGATGCCGATGATGTTCAATGATGATGAAAAAAGTATTTTGCTTTTTAGCTTCTTAGGGAATTGTAGGTAATCTCGCTCATCCATAATCCCTCTGCGAATACTTGAGTTTGGTGATCCGATGGCGCCAGCGATTACAGAAATTACTAGCACTCTGGAGCCAATCTTTTTCTCCCCCCACATGCCGGTCGCAAATGGAAGGCACGCACTCCGTTGGAGTGCCGAAGTCATCTCTTTATATTGGCGAGAGCAGGCGATATGAACATCAGTAGCAAGGCCGATCAAAATTAGGCATGCAGGTGTTGCTAGCAAGAATAGTCTTAGTTTTAAGTCAAGGTGCTCAATCATCTGCAAAGACCTCGAAGACTAATTCGCCTAGTTTTTCACCATATTCCATGCCGGAGACGCTGCCAGCCAAGGCACCTGCGCCAGTGATTACTACTCCACATGCGAGAGTCCCAGGTCCGAATCTCCAGCAAACATTCGCAGAGACTCTGACTGATATTTTGCCGGCCGCCCAGCCGCCAGCTAAGCCGCCAGAGAAATTACTTGCCTCAGTAACTTTGACTTTTTCGCAAGCTTTGGAGTTCCCCTCTTTACATACTTCAGAGACTTTAATTGCCGAGCCGATGCCACCAATGGTAATCCCTATACGTCCACCTGTTTTCAAATATTTGGCCATCTTGGCCAGCTTATCCAAATGTGTCGCGTAGCCAGGAATCTGTGTCGGTCCTCCCGCCTTGCTCCAGTGATGCACCAAACTTCTCGACGAGATTCCCAAGTCCCGCCGCAGACTTTGATAGTTTCCGAGGTTGAGGCGTTTATTCAGAACGGTCGCTTTCAAGTTCGCACTCAATTGCGTGAACAGCTTTTGACGTTCTGCAAAGAACTCAGGGTGCCGAAGATGCCCGTGTTTGATGAATTGGTCTTTATGAAGATGTTCGATTTTTTGCAAAATGGCGCTGAGTTCATCCATCGACTTGGCAACCATCGCCTCGCTCACACCCATCGCCAGGCTCACATCACTGAGCAGCCCGGCAATCTCGGCCTGATGACGCATCATGAATTCGGCTTCTTCTGGTGTCAGGCTCGCCAACGCTTCCCGTGCCTGTTTCGCCGCACTCATCGCCTGTAGCTCTTCACGGGTGCACACCGGGCGCCTCTGGCCGTCGCCGATGACAAAGATTTCGCCTGCCTTGAACCCACTCTGATACGTCGGGTTCAGCCGTTCCAGGATTGAACGCGGCAAGTTGGCCTGTGGCGCGCCGAGCTCTGCCAGGACTTCCTGGTAGGTCATGCAGCGCGGGAGGATATAAAAGCCAGGTTCCATGGCTTGCGTAGCGGGCGAGGGCTGAAACCCCTCAGGTCGGTAGCTACTGCTTGTCGGGCTACTCGTTTGGGCCTGTGGCTGTGCCTCATAGACGGTCGCAGGAGCGGGCGCTCTGCGCGGGGTCGGCCCATTGGGGGCCCGCGCAACCAAGCGATTGCTGCCTATGGGGCAACCGCACTGAACCAGGGCGCCATCCACGGCGGTCGGTATCCCGTCCTGCTTCCATCGACGTTCGCCTTCAACGATGGTCCCTTCGTTACCGCAGAGTGGGCAGGGTGTTGTTTTGTCGCCCACCAGCAGCCAGCCGCTCCCGTGTACACGCCCACGTGCCTGGCCGGCGATACAGATGGCTCCTGTGGTGGTCTGGTCGCCGTCGAGTCCCTGGCCTTTGCCAAGGATGTTCATACGCTGGCTCATGGTTCGATGCTTCCTGAAAGGCTGGAAGCCCGAACCTAGCACTCTGGAAACGGCACATTTCACTGGAAGAATGGTTTAGGAAACCTCCTACACGAAATGCAGATTTGGATGTCGTCCGATAATCACCGCCGCAGCCAAATGCCATCCCGATTAGTCATTTTTGTCACTTTGACTGACCCCCAGGGAGTGCTTCACTGGGACTTTCAGGCCTGCACGGATCCAGGAGCTGCCAATGAACCTGCACCAGTACGCTGAAACCCACGAAGTCACCAACCAGCCGCCGTCTCTCGACGGCGCCAACCTGTACCGCCTTGACCAACCCTTGCAGGAGTGGTCGCGGCGTTTTGGCGCTGGCTGGGCCGAGTCGCGGATCGATGCGTACGGTGCCTTGGCCGGTGGGCCGCTGATGGCTGCGGGCTTCTTGGCCAACGCGCACAAGCCCGAATTCAGCAGCCACGACCGTTATGGCCATCGTATTGACTTGGTCGAGTTCCATCCGGCCTACCACGAGCTGATGCGCACTGCCGTCGAGCACGGTCTGCCTTCTCTGCCATGGGCAGAACCCCGCGCCGGTGCCCACGTAGCGCGGGCTTCGATGACCTACCTGCACAGCCAGGCCGAAGCCGGTACAGGCTGCCCGCTGACCATGACCTTCGCCGCCGTGCCGGCGCTGCGCCTTCAGCCCGAACTGGCCGAGTACTGGCTGCCGAAAATCCTGGCCTGCGAATATGACCCGCGCAACGTCGGGGACCGGCACAAGGCCGGGGTTACCCTGGGCATGGCCATGACCGAGAAGCAGGGCGGCACCGACGTGCGTGCCAACACCACGCGGGCCTACCCGGTCGGTGCGCCGGGCCCTGGCCAGGCGTATGAACTGGTCGGGCACAAGTGGTTTTGCTCGGCGCCGATGTGCGATGCCTTTCTTACCCTGGCCCAGACCGAAAAAGGCCTGAGCTGCTTCCTGTTGCCCCGCCATCGCCCGGATGACAACCGCAACCAGTTCTATATCCAGCGCTTGAAAAACAAGCTGGGCAACAGCTCCAATGCGTCCAGTGAAGTCGAGTTTCGGGGCGCCCTGGCGTGGATGGTGGGTGAAGAAGGGCGGGGTGTGCCGACCATTATCGAGATGGTCGCCATGACCCGTTTCGACTGCATGGTTGGCTCCAGTGCCCTGATGCGCCAGGCCCTCACCCAGGCCGCCCATCATTGCGCGTTCCGCAAGGTCGGCGGCCGGGTATTGAACGAGCAGCCGCTGATGCAGAACGTGCTGGCCGACCTGGCGCTGGAGAGCGAGGCGGCGCTGGCCCTGAGCCTGCGCATGGGGCAGGCCCTGGAGCAGCTCGATGACCCGCAGCAGGCGCATTTTGCCCGGCTGGTCACAGCAGTGGGCAAGTACTGGATCTGCAAGCGTGCCCCGGCAATGATCAACGAGGCCGCCGAATGCCTGGGCGGGGCCGGGTACGTCGAAGACAGCATCCTGCCGCGGTTGTACCGCGAAGCACCGGTCAACTCGACCTGGGAAGGCTCGGGCAATGTGCAGTGCCTGGATGTGTTGCGGGCGTTGTCAAAGGAGCCGGGGGTGCTGGACGCGCTGTTCACCGAGCTGGGTGATGGCCATGGCGACCCACGGGTGGCTGCGCACATTGGCAACCTCAAGGGGGCGTTCGCCGACACCACCGACATCCAGTATCGCGCCCGTCAGCTGACCGAGGACATTGCACTGGCGCTGCAGGCCAAGCTGCTGCTGGAGGCGGGTAATGCGGTGGTCAGCGATGCGTTCATCGGCAGCCGCCTGGCCGCTGGTGGTCGGGCCTATGGCGCGCTGCCGCGGGGTGTGGATGTTCAGGCGCTGGTGGCAAGGGCCACGCCGGTCTGGCAAGACTGATCAATGGGGGTGTATTTACCCACGAAGGCAGGCAAGATGGTCCACATGCATGTCCAGACAGGAAGCACAGTGTGAGCCACGCTTTTGTAGTCGTTGATACCCCAGAACAGGCCGTCGACCGTCTGGCGGCCCTGCATGAACAGGCCACCGGTGCCCTCAGCCAAGCCCTCAAGCGCTACCTCAAGGACCGAACCGAGCCCGATGCCGACGAGCGCGAGCTGTTCCGTTATCCCGCGCTGCGTCTGACCTATTACAGCCAGGGTGAAGTCGCGGCCACCACGCGTGCCTACGCCAAGGTCCAGGTCGCCGGCACCTACAGCGTCACCGTCACCCAGCCAGCCGCGTTCCGTGGCTATCTGCTCGAGCAACTGCGCCCGCTCATGCACGACTACACCGTGACAGTGGAAGTGGGTGTGAGCGAGCAGAACATCCCGTATCCCTACGTGGTCGACCAGGGCGACGAACTGGCCGGCAGCGGTATCACCGCCGCCCAGCTGGCGCGGGTGTTCCCCAGCACCGACCTGTCGGCAGCCACCGACAATATCGCCGACGGCCTGTACGACTGGGACAGCACCGAAACCTTGCCGCTGGCGTTGTTCGATGCCGCGCGTGTCGACTTCTCGCTGCGTCGCCTGGTGCACTACACCGGCAGCGACTGGCGGCATGTACAGCCGTGGATTTTGCTGACCAACTACCACCGCTATGTCGACCAGTTCATCAGCCATGGCCTTGAGCAACTGCGTGACGACCCGCGTTTCGTGCGCATGGTGCTGCCGGGCAACGTGGTGATCGAAAAAGGCATGGACCATGGCGAAACCCAGGCCCTGGTGGCCAGCGTGGTCTGGCACCGTTACCAGATGCCGGCCTACCACTTGATCGCCGCCGATGGCGACGGCGTGACCTTGGTCAACATCGGCGTCGGCCCTTCCAATGCCAAGAACATCACCGACCACCTGGCCGTGCTTCGCCCGCACTGCTGGCTGATGATCGGCCACTGCGGCGGCCTGCGTCAGTCGCAGACCATCGGTGACTATGTGCTGGCGCACGCGTACATGCGGCGCGACGGCATTCTTGACCGTGTGGTGCCGCCAAACATTCCGATCCCGGCCCTGGCCGAGGTGCAGATGGCCTTGCAGGAGGCGGCAGCACAGGTGACCGGTGAGCGCGGCGAACAGCTGAAAAAGCGCCTGCGCACCGGCACTGTGTTGACCTACGACGACCGTAACTGGGAACTGCGCTGGGCCCAGGAGCGGCCATTGATCAACCTGTCACGTGCGGTGGCGGTGGACATGGAGAGTGGCACCATTGCCGCTCAAGGCTACCGGTTGCGGGTGCCGTACGGCACGTTGCTGTGTGTCTCCGACAAGCCGCTGCACAGCGAGATCAAGCTGCCGGGCTCGGCCAACGCGTTCTACAACCGGGCGGTCAGCCAGCATTTGAAGATCGGCATTGCCGCCCTCGACCTGCTACGTACCGAGCTCAATTCGTTGCACTCGCGTAAACTGCGCAGCTTCGATGAGCCGCCGTTCCGCTGAGGATCCATGCCCCTGCCACCCCGTTCCAAGCCGCGCCGCCCTCAGGCGCGGCCTGCCGACCCGCGTCGCCAGCCCAAGGCGCCGCCGGCCGAGCCGCGTTTGATCCTGTTCAACAAGCCGTTCGACGTGCTGACCCAGTTCAGCGATGGTGAAGGGCGCGCGACCCTCAAGGACTTCATCGACATCCCGGGCGTCTACCCGGCCGGGCGGCTGGACCGCGACAGTGAAGGCCTGCTGCTGCTGACCAACCATGGCGGCCTGCAGGCGCGCATCGCCGACCCCAAGCACAAGCTGGCCAAGACGTACTGGGTACAAGTGGAAGGTGAGCCGAGCGACGAGCAGTTGCAACGCCTGCGCGAGGGGGTGATGCTCAATGACGGCCCGACCTTGCCGGCCGAGGCCCGCCGCCTGGATGAGCCTGAACTGTGGCCGCGCAACCCGCCGGTACGTTTTCGCAAGAGCGTGCCGACCCATTGGCTGGAGCTGGTGATTCGCGAAGGGCGCAACCGCCAGGTGCGGCGGATGACGGCGGCGGTGGGGTTGCCGACCTTGCGCCTGGTGCGGGTGCGGATTGGCGACTGGACGCTGGACGGCCTGGACCAAGGCTGTTGGCGCGAAGTGCCAGCCAAGCTACCGAGATAACTGGGAAACCTCGAAGCCTGTTCAAGTCTCTGTGGGAGCAACTGTCTTGTGGTGCTTGTTCCGGCCTCATCGCTGGCAAGCCAGCTCCCACAGGTGCGGCGCTAGACTTGCAGGCTACATAGTTCGGGTGGGAGCCGGCTTGCCGGCGATGCAGGCGCTGGGGTGTATGGCACCGGCTTCGCCGGTGATCGCTGGCAAGCCAGCTCCCACAGGGTCCCTGGCCCATGCCCGGCTGTTACACCCCTTCCAGAAACGCCACTACCACGCTCTTGATGATAAAGGCCAGTACCCCAAGCCCCAGCACGAAGAACAGGATCAGGGTGCCAAACCGCCCGGCCTTGGACTTTTTCGCCAGGTCCCAGACGATAAAGCCCATGAAACCGATCAACACGGTGACGAGGATGATCATCATCCATTCTTCGAATACGGCGGGATCCATCAGTGTTCTCCAGGCAGGCTGAGCGCTCGATCATACGCCGGGCGATGAAGTATTCAACGCAGGTGGGTCAATGGAAGCTCGGTACTGGCCAGTACCTGGTTCAGCACGAAGCTCGAACGCACGCTGGTGACGCCTTCGATGCGGGTCAGGCTGCCGAGTAGCAATTTCTGATAGTGGTCCATGTCCGGTACCACCACCTTGAGCTGGTAGTCGGCGTCCATACCGGTGACCAGGCTGCATTCAAGCACCTGGGGCAAGTTGCGGATGGCGGCCTCGAAGGTCTCGAAGCGCTCTGGGGTGTGGCGGTCCATGCCGATCAGGACATAGGCGGTCAGGCTCAACCCCAGCTTCTTGCGATCGAGCAGGGCAACCTGGCGCGAGATGTAGCCGTCGTCCTCAAGTTGTTTGACCCGACGCGAGCACGGCGAAGGCGACAAGCCGATGCGTTCGGCCAGCTCCTGGTTGGAAATGCGCGCATCGCGCTGCAGTTCGGCGAGGATGCTCAGGTCGTAGCGGTCAAGTTTGCTCATGGAATATGCCTTTTCTGTTCAGATTGCGGTGAATTATCAATCTAAGGTGAAAAATTGCGCAAGTGCTATTTATCTGAGCAATCTTCGCAATCCTCTGCCGCCCGCTGCCCGGTATCTTTATCCACAGAATCACTGCCCGGACATCAGTCCACGGCGACGCGCTCTAGGCGAGCGGTCGCGGCCCAGCCATCCAACAGGATCCGCCAGGCCCCCGGGCTACACACCGTCCAGAAGACGGCGTGAGGTGAGCCGGCGCCACAAGTGCCGAGCACGGACGACAATTCCCAAAGGGAGGCCCAACGGCCTCCCTTTTTTCATGTCCGCGATTTTAAGTTGCCGGTGTGGCCGGCGCGGTAGACTGGCGGCGGCTGCAGTCATTTTGATCGAGAGGGGCACCATGAAGTCGCGCATCTGGCAGTGGGCAGGTGTTGGTTTGGTTACGTTGAACATCAGCCTTGGCGCTGTGGCGCAGGGGCCTGATGAGGGGCATGGCGGGGGCCATGGCGGCAACGGGCCACAGGACCCGAACGGCGCCGCCGCGGGCCGCTCCCCGCTCAACTCGCGCGACGAAGTACGCCAGACCCAGCCCCCGCGCCAGGGCTATTACCAGGACATCCCCCGGCACAATGGCGATAACCGCTATTGGCAAGCCGGTGGGCCGGGGCAGCGGCCGGGCGGTGACTGGCAGGGGCGCCCGGACGGCCATGGCAATGGCTGGGGGCCAGGGCCGCAGTATCGCCCAGGGCAGACCATCGATCGCTTCCCGGATCGCCACTGGAAGGTGCCTTACCGCGGGCACGACTACTTCTATTCGGGCGGCTATTGGTATCGACCGCACGGCGGCAGTTACATCGTCGTGGCACCGCCTTATGGTGCGCGGGTGGAGTACCTGCCGGCGTATGCCCGTGAGGTTTGGCTGGGTGGGGCGCTGTTCTTCCTGGTAGCCGATACCTATTACCAGTACCTGGCGGACAGCCGCGAGTATGTGGTGGTGAACCCGCCGATGGCTGCACCCGCGCCTGTGCCAATGGCTCCGGCAGGGGGTGGCTATGATGTGGTGGCTTATCCGATGTATGGCCAGGGGCAGGAGCAGCAGGAACAGGACCGCTACCAGTGCCACCGCTGGGCGGTGAGCCAGTCAGGCTTTGACCCGGCGACGGCGGCCTATGCACCCCCTTTGAATGTGACCGATACCTACCGGCGTGCGCTGGGGGCTTGTTTCAGCGGGCGGGGTTACAGCATCAACTGAAACTGTCGCTGAATGATCCGGCCCTATCGCCGGCAAGCCGGCTCCCACAGAACTGTGCAGTGCTCTGTCTTGTGGTGCTTGTGCCGGCGATAGGGCAGGACAGGATTACACCGGGTCCGCGTGCACCATCACATCCGCCTGTGGATAACGCTGGCGAATCACCTCCGATGCCGCCACGCACAGACTGTGCGCTTCATGCAGCGCCAGCTCGCCCGGCAACTCCAGGTGCAACTGCACGAACCACTGGTTGCCCGAGACCCGTGTACGCAAATCATGCACCCCCTTCACGCCAGGGATGGCCAGCACCAGGGCGGACATCGCCTCGCCTACATCGCCCGGCAGCTCCTTGTCCATCAGGATGGCGGTGCTCTCCCGCGCGATCTGCAGCGCACTCCAGAGAATGTAGAAGGCAATGCCCAAGCCGAACAGGGCATCCAGTTGCGACCAGCCAAATTGAGTCAGCAGCAAAGCCAGCAAGATGCTGCCGTTCAGCAGCAGGTCTGAGCGGTAGTGCAGGGAGTCGGCCCGCACCGCAGTGGAGCCGGTCAGGCGTATGACCTTGTGCTGCAACGCCAGCAAGGCAACGGTCAAGGCCAGTGAAAGCAGCATGACCGCGATGCCGACGCCCGTGTCACCCAAGGGTTGTGGGGTTTGCAGGCGTTCGACTGCCTGCACCCCGATCAGCACCGCGCTGACTGCGATGAACAGCGCCTGGGCCATACCCGCCAAGGCCTCGGCCTTGCCGTGGCCAAACCGATGGTCGTCATCGGCCGGGCGCAGGGCGTAATGCACGGCGAGCAAGTTGAGAAACGAGGCGACGGCGTCCAGTGCCGAATCGGTCAACCCGGCCAACAGGCTGACCGAGCCGCTCAGCCACCAGGCCAGCGCCTTGCTCACGACCAGGATGCTGGCCACCGCCAGTGACGCGCGGGTGGCCAGGCGCAGCAGGCGCTGGTGTTCAGCCGGGGTGATCATGCCGGGGCGATGTCCTTGTCTGGGTCAGGCAGCCGGTACCAACTGGTAGGCGGCCAGTTGCTCGACGCTGCCACGGTGCTGGATCAGCCGTGGGTCGTTCAGCGGCAGGCGCTGGCCCAGTTCGCTTTCAAGAATGGCCTGCAGCTTGAGGTTGTCGACCTTACCGTCCGGGCTCACCGCTTCGCGCAGTTTCTCTGGGGCGACCTGGGCCGTACGGCCACCTGGGTAGTAGATGGCGCCGGTGGCAAAGTCGATGCCGAAGGCGATCAGCCCGGGGATCACGTAGAAGAGAATGCCGATGGCATCCATGGCGGCGACCACGGGGTCGATCTTGCCGTCGATCTGGCCGCGGCGGTCTGGGTAGAACAGCGTGCCGCAGGCCGTCAGCTGGGTCAGCAAGGTGACGATGAGGGCGCCGCCGATGACACGGGATGGGATACGCATGTAAATCTCCGAAAAGGTATTCAGCAGGGCAAGCGAAGCGCCAGCACCTGATGCTAAGACCATGATAGAGCAGGCTGGGTTCGCCGTTATACTCGCCCGACTGTTCGAGGACCACCATGATTTCATTACCGATCGATACTGTTTTGCCCGCCTTGCGCCAGGCCCTGGAAAACCGCGACGAAGCCGTGCTCGAAGCACCGCCCGGCGCCGGCAAGACCACCCGTGTGCCCTTGGCATTGCTGGACGCGCCGTGGCTGGCCGGGCAAACCATCGTGATGCTCGAACCACGCCGCTTGGCCGCCCGCGCGGCGGCCGAAAGGCTGGCCAGCGAGCTGGGTGAAAAGGTCGGGGAGACCGTGGGCTACCGCATTCGCCTGGACAGTAAGGTCGGGCCGAAGACCCGTATCGAGGTGGTCACCGAGGGTATCCTCACACGCCGCTTGCAGGCAGACCCTGCGCTGGATGGCGTGGGGCTGTTGATCTTCGACGAGTTCCACGAACGCAGCCTGGACGCTGACCTGGCCCTGGCCTTGAGCCTCAATGGGCGTGAACTGCTACGTGACGAACCGCCCCTGAAAATCTTGCTGATGTCGGCGACGCTGGAGGGCGAGCGGCTGTCGCGGCTGCTCGACGATGCGCCGGTGGTCAGCAGCGAAGGCCGCATGTACCCGGTGGATATCCGCTGGGGTCGGCCGTTCCAGCCGGGCGAGTTCATCGAGCCGCGGGTCGTCGAGTGCGTGCTCCATGCGCTGGCGGATCAGACCGGCAGCGTGCTGGTATTCCTGCCCGGCCAGGCCGAAATCCGCCGCGTTCATCAGAGCCTTCAGGCCATGCTGGGCGAACGTTCCGACATCCTGCTTTGCCCATTGCACGGCGAGCTCGACCTCAATGCCCAGCGTGCGGCGATCGACCCAGCCCCTGCCGGCAAGCGCAAAGTGGTGCTGGCCACCAACATCGCCGAAACCAGCCTGACCATCGACGGCGTGCGCGTGGTGGTTGATGCCGGCTTGGCACGGGTGCCGCGCTTCGACCCCGGCAGCGGCATGACGCGGCTCGACACCCAGCGTATCTCTCGCGCCAGCGCCACCCAGCGCGCCGGCCGGGCTGGCCGCCTGGAACCGGGGGTGTGCTACCGGCTGTGGTCCGAGGCCCAGCATGACCAGTTGGCGGCGCATGGCAGCGCAGAAATCCTCCAGGCCGACCTCGCCGGCCTGGCCTTGCAACTGGCCCGGTGGGGCGTCACGCCTGATCAACTGCGCTGGCTGGACCAGCCGCCCGCGGCGGCGTTCTCCCAGGCCCAGGACCTGTTGGCACGGCTCAGTGCCTTCAAGGCGGGCAGCCGCGACAACCTCAGCGAGCACGGCCAGGCCATGGCCGAACTGCCGGCCCACCCACGTATCGCCCATTTGCTGCTGCGCGGGCAGGGTCTGGGCTTGGCGGCCATGGCCTGTGATGTCGCGGCCTTGTTGGGTGAGCGTGATATCCAGCGCGGGGGTGGCGCCGACCTGCACAGCCGGCTGGCGCTGGTCAGCGGTGAAAGCAAAACAGCCCGAGGCGGGCAGGGCGGCGTGCAGCGTGCGCGGCAGTTGGCCCGCCAGTACCGTGGGCTGCTGCGTGGCAAGGCGGGTGCCGGGGTTGCCGACCCTGATCATCCACGCTGGTTGGGCGCACTGTTGGCGCTGGCCTACCCAGACCGGGTTGCCCAGCAGCGCCGCGAGGGCGGTGCCGAGTATCGCCTGGCCAATGGCCGCGCGGCCCTTTTCGCCGAGGTCGATGCCTTGATGAAATGCCCCTGGCTGGTGATTGCCGACCTGGGCAGCCGCCAAGGCCAGCGGGAAGAACGCATTTACCTGGCGGCCGAGTTCGACCCCGCACTGCTGGACGACGTGCTCGCCGAGCAGGTCGAGCGTATTGATATCCTCGACTGGGACGACCGCGAGCAGGTGCTGCGCGCCGAGCGCCAGACCAAGGTCGGCGAACTGGTGCTCAGCCGCGAGCCGTTGCCTGGCCTGGACGACGACGCCCGCGCCAGAGCCCTGCTCGGCCTGGTACGGCGTAAAGGCTTGAACCTGCTGACCTGGACACCCGAGTTGCGCCAGTGGCAGGCGCGGGTGGCGTTGTTACGTCAGCTGGACCTGGACAAGACCGGGCAAAGTGAGTGGCCAGATTTGAGCGACGAAGCCCTGCTGGCGACCCTGGAAGGCTGGCTGCAACCCTACCTGGGCAAGGTGTCCCGTTTGAGCCATTTTGCCGCGTTGGACCTGTCGTCGATGCTGCGCAACCTCTTGCCATGGCCTTTGCCGCAGCGCCTCGACGAATGGGCGCCGGCGCACCTGGCCGTGCCGTCCGGCTCGCACATACGGCTGGACTACAGTGAAAACCCGCCCATCCTCGCCGTGCGCCTGCAGGAGCTGTTTGGCCTGGCAGACACGCCACGCATCGCCCAAGGGCGACAGCAGGTCAAATTGCACCTGCTATCGCCAGCACGCCGGCCCGTTCAAGTGACCCAGGACCTGGCCAACTTCTGGCGCACGACCTATGCCGAGGTGAAGAAGGACCTCAAGGGCCGGTATCCCAAGCACTATTGGCCGGATGACCCGCTGGTGGCCGAGGCCACGGCGCGGGCCAAACCGCGGGGTACCTGAGCTACTGCCTCAACCGATCTGCTTGAGCAGGAAAGGGGCGACCACGCCCTGATCTACGTTGAGAAATGCAATCCCGTCCCCGTTGTAATGCTGATCATTGTGCATGGCGCCAACCCGGTGGCCCCTGTGGTCACGTAGATAGCAAACGAGGCCTTCCTCGGTCATGTGCAAGGGTTCGATTTTCCAGAAGTCGGTCACCTCGGCGTTCCAGTAAAAGCCGAGGTAGCCGTTGCGGCTAACACCCAGTTTCTTGGTGCGCGGATACCATGGAATGCAGAGGTGATAATGCAGTCGATCCTCGGTCTGGGAGTCGAAATGGAAGTCCACAGTTGGCGAATCTTCTCGTCCTCCAACTTGCAGCCAGTCCTCTTCGGGTGTGCCCCAGGTGGGATTGTCGCTGTTGCGGCTCAACCGAAGCGCAATATTGCGACCGCCAGACCGCATGTACAATTTGCCGCGGAACGACTTGGCGTGGCTCGCTTGAATGTCTTCGTCCATGGTGCTTTCTCGTGTTCAATTGAGGAAGCACGCACGTTAGACAGGCATGGCAGGCGGGGGCAGCATGAACCTTTTCACGGCTGTTCTGCGCTACCAGACGCGAGTCGGAGAAACAGACTGAAAGTTCTGCCTGTCGCTTAGGTGCGAACCCGCGTGAGGCGGAAAATGGATTCTTTACCCTCAAGCACTCTCAGGTAAGAAAAGTTAGGTGCGGTCACTTTGGGGTTGTGGTGGAGCCTAACCGAATGGCCTTGATGGTCGCGCCAACGGCATATCAAGCTGTCGTCGCTCCAATGCAGCGGTTCAAGCTTGAAGGGGTCGGACACGCTGGCGTATTGGTACAGCCCCAGATAACCGTTGCGGCTGATCCCCATCGTCTTGTCGTGGTCCGCTCCACTGCCGGTGATCATGAAGTGCAGGCGATTCGACGTTTTCGAGTGAAGCAGAAAACGAAAGACGCTGGCAGGCTGCTGATGGCCAGCAATTACCCAATCACTTTGGCCGCTTATCACCTTCTGGTCGGCGTCTTTGAACAGGCTGAGGTAGACGGATTTTAACGTCTCTTGCGCAATGTTTTCGAGTGGGGTTGCCGAGTCGAGTACCTGGAACGTGCCGAGGAAAATCTCGGCCTGTTCTGCCCAGTGGATGTTAGCCGTGGTAGTGGACATGGAGGCTCCGTATTGGAAGGTCGGGAGCCACCACGGTCACTGATGTTGGACAATGCTGGCAGCCTGCAGGTTTTCCACGGAGCCCGCTTTGTGCGAGGTGCCTGGCATCAGGCGCCGGCATCAGCCTCCAGCAGCGTGAACAGGCGGTACAGCACCACGGTGCTGAACAGCTGCAAGAAGCCGCTGAGGCTGTCCATGGCCAGTTCCATGCCGGGGGACGGCGCTGGGAAGGCCATCAGCAGCAGCCCGTCGATCAGCCAGATCGGCGCCAGCACCGCCAGCACGCAAATCATGATGCGCAGGAAGTTGCCGGTGGTCATCCGCGCACTTTCGCGCATCGACTGCACCACCGGCAGGCCCCGCAGTACCAGCAGGTACTCGGCGAACACCAGGTTGATCATGATCCACACGCCCGGGAAGATGAACAACGCCAGGCCGGCCATGATCAGCAGGGAGCTGATGAGAATCAGCAGGGCCAGCTGCGGCCACAGTTGCACGGCCCGGGCAAACAGGTCGCGCTTGGCGATCTCCTGGCCATTGCTGCGGGTGTCGAGGTAAAGGATCAGCGCCGCGCTGTACAGCGGGTACAACAGCAAGCTGACCAGCATGCCGTAGGCCGGCGACGCCTGGTCGCCCATTTGCCGGTACAGCAGCTGGGTGAGCAAGGCTTCGAGCACCACCAGCGGCAGGCACAGCGGGAGGATGTTCGGCAGGTGGCGGCGGAAGAAGTACAGGGAGTCGCGCAGAACGCTCAGCGGATTCATCGGTCAACATCGCATGGCAGTAAAAGCAGGGGTGTACTTTAGCCCAAAGCAGGCGTGTAGCTGTCACTTGCTGAAAAAAGTTTCACCGCCGAGGTGATTGAATCCAGTGCCTGAACGCCCCATCTTTGACGCTGTCCGTTGTCCCGCTTCCCCATGAGGTAGCTTCATGAACACTGAAGAACAAACCCTGATCGATAGCCTGTTCGGCCGCATCAAGCAAGCGGAAGACCCGAGCCAGCCGCGCGACGCGCAGGCCCAGGCGTGCATCGAAGCGCATGTGCGTCAGCAGCCGGCAGCGCCTTACTACATGGCCCAGGCGATCCTCGTGCAAGAAGCCGCGATCAAGCGCCTTGACGAGCAGAACAAGCAACTGGAGGCGGAGCTCCAGCAAGCTCGCGCACAGGTCGAAGCCAGCCGCGCCGGTAACAGCAGCCCCACCAGCAATGGTGGCGGTGGTTTTCTGTCGAGCCTCTTTGGTTCGGGTGGGCGTAACACGCCACCGGCCGTGCAACCGCAGCGCCCCTCGGCGCCCGTTGCTGGCGGGGGTGGCTGGCGTGAACCGTCGGCGCCGGGCTTCAGCCCGCAGCAACCGCAGCAACAGCAGCAAGCTGGCTTCGGCGCAGCGCCAGCGCGAGGGGGCGCCAGCAGCTTCCTCGGCGGTGCGATGCAGACCGCTGCCGGCGTGGCCGGCGGGGTGTTGCTGGCCCAAGGGATCAGCAGCCTGTTCAACCACAACTCGCAGCCAGAGGAAGTGGTGGAAGTGATCAAGGAAGAGCCGACACCGGCCAGCGACAGCGGCGGCTGGAACGACCAGGGCGGGCAGCAGCAGGTGGCCGACAACGGCGGTTGGGGCAATGACCAGGGTGGTTACGCCGATACCGATTACGGCGGTGGTGACGGCGGGTTCTTCTCCGACGACGATTCCTACGTCTGACGGGTCTGGCATACTGCTGGCATTTGGGGCTGCACGGCAGCCCCGGATTCCATCAGACCATGAGGTTCCCGTGAAAAAGATCGCGTTGTTCGCCGACGTGCAGAACCTCTACTACACCGTGCGCCAGGCGCATGGCTGCCATTTCAATTACGCCGCGTTGTGGGCCGAGGTCAGCCGTGAAGGGCAGATTGTCGAAGCCGTGGCCTATGCCATCGACCGCGGTGACAGCAAGCAACAGCAGTTCCAGCAGATCTTGCGCAACCTCGGGTTCGAGGTACGCCTTAAACCGTACATCCAGCGCAGTGACGGCTCGGCCAAAGGTGACTGGGATGTGGGCATTACCCTGGATGTGATCGACGCCGCCAGCCGCGTGGACCAGGTGGTGTTGGCCTCCGGTGATGGCGACTTCGATTTGTTGCTGGAGCGGGTTATCCAGCGCCATGGTGCCGAAGCGGTGGTGTATGGCGTGCCTGGGCTTACGGCGATGTCACTGATCCGTGCTGCGAGCCGTTATGTGCCTATTGAAGGGCGGTTGTTGTTGCGGCATTGAGCGCGGGCGGCGCTCGATCTCAAACGCCCCAAAAATCTCAAACCAACCACCCGGGCCAGCACACAACCTCAACGCACCCCCACCAAGTGTGTCGCTCATTTATTCCGGTTTTGTAACTTAAGTTTACCCAGTGACCTTTCTAAACTAAGTCACCCGTAAACGGATTTCGAGTACTTAGCCATGCCTGCCTCCCGCCGCTTCCCACTCCTGCTCATCGGTGCCTTCATGGCCCTGTACCTGGTCTGGGGGTCCACCTACCTGTTCATTCGCATCGGCGTCGAATCGTGGCCACCGATGCTCATGGCAGGCGTGCGCTTTCTGATCGCCGGGGGCCTGTTGTATGGCTTTCTGCGCTGGCGCGGTGTGCCGGCACCGACCTGGCCGCAATGGCGGGCCGCAGGGGCAATCGGCTTTCTGTTGCTCAGCTGTGGTAACGGCGGCGTGACCGTGGCCGAACACGCCGGTGTGGCGTCCGGCGTGGCGGCCTTGGCGGTAGCGACGGTGCCGCTGTTCACCCTGGTCTTCGGCCTGCTGTTCGGCCACCGCAACTCGCGGCTCGAATGGGCGGGGATCGGCCTCGGGCTGGCCGGTATCGCACTGCTCAACCTCGGCTCCAACCTGCAGGCAAGCCCGATTGGCGCGGCACTGATTCTGTTCGCGGCGGCGTCGTGGGCATTTGGTTCGGTATGGAGCAAAAGCTTGCCGCTGCCGCAGGGGCCGATGGCCAGTGCCGCCGAAATGCTGGTGGGCGGTGCCGTGTTGTTGCTCGGCAGTGTGCTGTCGGGCGAGCGCATGACCCAGATGCCCACCGCTGCCGGTTGGGGCGCGCTGGCCTACCTGGTGTTCTTCGGCTCGATCCTGGCGTTTAGTGCCTACATGTACCTGCTCAAGCATGTGCGCCCGGCGGCTGCGACCAGCTATGCCTACGTCAACCCGGCGGTGGCGGTGCTGTTGGGGATCGTCTTCGCCGGCGAACAGATCGGCGCCGAAGAATGCGTGGCCATGGCGGTGATCATTGGCGCAGTGGTGCTGATCGGCCTGCCTCAGTGGCGCAAGGCACCAGCGCCTGCGCAACCGTTGAAGGGCGAAATCTGCAAGTAGACGGGGGTGTTGCGGTAAACTTGCCGCCTTCGCTGAACCCCCTGACGGTATTGCCATGAATTTCGCCAAACTCGGCCTGATCGAACCCTTGCTGCGTACCCTGCAGCAGCTGGACTACACCACCCCGACCCCGGTCCAGGCCCAGGCCATCCCCGCCGTGCTGGCCGGCCGCGACCTGATGGCTGCGGCCCAGACCGGCACCGGCAAGACCGCAGGCTTTGCCCTGCCGGTGCTGCAGCGCCTGGCGCTGGAAGGTGAGAAGGTTGCCAGCAACTCGATCCGCGCGCTGGTGCTGGTACCGACCCGCGAGCTGGCCGAGCAGGTGCACAACAATGTGCGCGAGTATGCCGAGAACCTGCCGCTGAGCACCTATGCGGTGTACGGCGGGGTGAGCATCAACCCACAGATGATGCGCCTGCGCCGTGGCGTCGACCTGCTGGTCGCCACCCCGGGCCGCTTGCTCGACCTGTTCCGGCAGAACGCGGTGAAGTTCAACCAGGTGCAGACCCTGGTGCTCGACGAAGCCGACCGCATGCTCGACCTGGGCTTTGCCGAAGAGCTGCAGTCGGTGTACGCCGCGCTGCCACGCAAGCGCCAGACGTTGCTATTTTCCGCGACCTTCTCGGACCAGATCCGGGTCCTCGCCGGCCTGGCCCTGAACGACCCGCTGAGCATTGAAGTGAGCCCCCGCAATGCCGCCGCCAACACGGTCAAACAGTGGTTGGTGCCTGTGGACAAAAAGCGCAAGGCCGACCTGTTCTGCCATTTGCTGCGCAAGCAGCGCTGGAGCCAGGTGCTGGTGTTTGCCAAGACCCGCAACGGTGTCGACCAGTTGGTGGAGCGCTTGTTGAGCGAGGGTATCAACGCCGACGGCATCCATGGCGATCGCCCGCAGGCCACGCGTCAACGTGCGCTGGATACCTTCAAGGCCCGTGAGATCCAGGTGTTGGTGGCGACCGATGTTGCCGCGCGTGGGCTGGATATCGACGACCTGCCGCTGGTGGTCAACCTCGACCTGCCGATCGTTGCTGAAGACTATGTGCACCGCATTGGCCGCACTGGCCGCGCCGGCAACAAAGGGGAGGCGATTTCGCTGGTGTGTGCCGACGAAGTGCAGATGCTGGCGTCGATCGAGACATTGATCCGCCAGACCTTGCCGCGGCATGAAGAGCCGGACTTTATCCCAGAGCACCGCGTGCCGATGACCGATGCCAGTGGCCAGGTGATCAAGAAGCCGAAAAAGCCTAAAAAGCCGAAAGAGAACAGCGCGAAGCGTGGTTTGGGGCGCTGGATGGACAGTGCCGAGGCGGCGAGCCCGGCGCCGTCAGTGAAAGCGGTGCGTAAGGTGCCGAGCTTTAATGGTGGGCCGCGCAAGCGTAAGCCTTAAAGGCCTACTAGCCCCATCGCCGGCAAGCCGGCTCCCACAGGTACAGCAAACGCCGCTCCTGTAGGAGCTGGCTTGCCGGCGATGGGCTGCGCAGCAGCCCCGGCGATCTATCAGGCCGCCCCCGCCGCCACCCATTGCGCCGCCGCCCGCCCGGCGCGCAGCCCGCTGGCAAAACACGCCGTCAGCAAATACCCCCCGGTCGGCGCCTCCCAGTCCAGCATCTCGCCGGCACAGAACACCCCCGGCAATGCCTTGACCATCAACCCCTCGCTCAGCCCCTCGAAACGCACACCGCCAGCACTGCTGATGGCCTCATCCAGCGGCCGGGTACGCACCACGGTGATCGGCAACGCCTTGATGGCCCGCGCCAACGCCTGTGGATCGGCGAACGTGGCCTGATCGGTCAGCTCCCGTAACAACGCTGCCTTGACTCCATCGATGCCCAACTGGCTGTGCAGGTGCTTGGCCATGGAGCGCGAGCCGCGTGGCTTGGCCAATGCCTGGGCGATGTTATCCACAGCCTTGTCCGGCAGCAGGTCGAGCAGCAGCACACCCCGGCCGTCACGCTTGATGGCCTCACGCACCGGCGCCGACCAGGCATACACCAGGCTGCCTTCGACACCTTGCGCGGTGAGGATGAACTCACCTTTGCGCGGCAGGCTGCCGGGCACGCTCAGGGCAATGTTCTTAAGCGGTGCGCCGGCAAACTTGTCTTTGAGCAAGGTGCTCCAACTTTCGACCTCAAACCCACAGTTGCTCGGCTGCAAGGGCGAGATATCCACAGCCCGCTCAGCCAGCAGCGGCTGCCACGCACCGTCCGAACCCAGACGCGCCCAGCTACCCCCACCCAGTGCGAGCACCACGGCGGCCGCGTGTACCTGGCGTTCACCCTGTGGATAAGCGATCCGCAGGCTGCCATCGTCATGCCAGCCCAGCCAGCGATGGCGGGTGTGGATAACTACACCGCTGTCGCGCAGGCGCTTGAGCCAGGCGCGCAGCAAGGGCGCGGCCTTCATGTCGCGCGGGAAGACCCGGCCCGAGGTACCGACGAAGGTTTCGATGCCCAGGCCGTGAATCCACTGGCGCAGCGCGTCGGCATCGAAGCCGCGCAGTAGGCCGTCAATCTCGCCTTGGCGTTCGGCGTAGCGTGCGACAAAGGGCGGGTAGGGCTCGGAATGGGTGATGTTCATGCCGCCGACACCTGCCAGCAGGAACTTGCGGCCGACCGAGGGCATGGCATCGAACACCTCGACCGCCAAGCCCGCCTGGGCCAGCGCTTCGGCAGCCATCAGGCCGGCGGGGCCGCCACCGATGACGGCGACAAGGGGAGGGGTGGAGTGGTGTAGATCGGGCATGGGGGCGGCAGGCTGTGGAAAAGAGCGCGCATTCTAGCGCAGGCCGGTAGGTGGAAGCACTGATCAAAAAATGATCAATACTCTGCAGGTGGCGTAGCTAAAGGGCTGCAGCCGCTTTCCAGCAGCTTATCCACAGGCGGTTCCACAGTCATTGTGAACAACCCATGACCCGCGCCGCACTGTGGTGCAGGATGCCGTGGCGCCGTGCCAGGGCCACGCGGTCCTTGCTGTAGCCGCCACCGATCACGCCCACCACCGGGATGTCGCGGCCCAGGCACTGGCGCATCACCAACTCGTCGCGTGCCGCCAGGCCCTCATCGGTCAGCTGCAGGTAGCCCAGGGCATCGTCCTTGTGCACATCGACGCCGGCGTCGTACAGCACCAGGTCTGGCTGGTAGAGCGGCAACAGGTAGTTGAGGGCGTCATCCACCACCTTGAGGTAGGCCGCGTCGCCCATGCCGCGGGGCAGGGGGATGTCCCAGTCGCTCTGGGCCTTGCGGGCCGGGAAGTTCTGTTCACAGTGCAGGGATACGGTGATTGCGTCGGGGGTGTCGTGCAGAATTCGCGCGGTGCCGTCGCCCTGGTGCACGTCGCAGTCGAAGATCAGCACCCGGTGCACCCGCCCGGCTTCCAGCAGGTAGCGGCTGATCACGGCCAGGTCGTTGAAGATGCAAAAGCCTGCTGGGTGGTCGTAATGGGCGTGGTGGGTGCCGCCGGCCAAGTGGCAGGCGATGCCATGCTGCAAGGCCAGCTCGGCGCTCAGCAGCGAACCGCCCACGGCGCGCACGGTGCGCCGGGCCAGCGCCTCGCTCCAGGGCAGGCCGAGGCGACGCTGGTCCTCGCGGGACAGGTCTCCGCTCATGTAGCGCTCGATGTAGCCTCGGTCGTGGGCCAGGGCAAGGATGTCGTTGGGACAGATTTGCGGGCGCAACAGGTCCTGGTCACGGGTCAGGCCGCTGTCGACCAGGTGGTCGCGCAGCAAGCGAAACTTGTCCATCGGGAAGCGGTGCTCGGCGGGGAATTCCGGGCTGTAGTCATCGTGGTAGATCAGCGGCAACGGCATGGTCGGTTCGCAATCGGGGCCAGTGCTGATCTTGCCAGTTGTGGGGCGCCGTGCAACCGGCTTGTGATATTAGCGTGTCATTTGCCGGTGCTGGCCAGTACCCGCTGCCAATCCGGCTCGTTCAAGCGCCCGAGAATCCGCGCCTTGCCGTTGCCGTCGACCGACACGAACAGCGCACTGGCATAGCCGCTTTCCCGCTCCCCGCCCACCACCCGCTGCTGGCGCTGGAAGTGGTCGATGCAACCGTTGTGGGTCACCAACACCAGATTGTGACCAGGGCGTTTGCGCGCCAGGGCTTCATCGGCGAACTGGTTGTCGCAGCTCTCCAGCCAGGCAGCGCTCGGCACGGCCTGGCCCAGAATGAAGTGCGCGGTCTGGCGAGTACGTACTTTGGGGCTGCTCAGCACATCGGCATTGCTTAAGCCCAACGTGTGCAAACCCTGGCCGACGCGGGTGGCCGCCTGGGTGCCGGCCACGGTGATGCCGGTGGGGTCGTCCAGGCAGGGCCCGGGTGCGCTGTCGCAGCGTTCGGCATGGCGGATCATCACGATCACTGCGCCTTCGGCCCAATCCTGCAGCAGGCCGCTGTCACTCAACTGTTGCTCGTTGCCAAGGTCCACGATGTGCGTCCTCGTTGCCAGCCAGGTGGTCAACGCCGCCACGACCATGCACAGGCCCAGAGCGGCACCGAGGGCCTTGCGTGACAAACGTCGCTTGCGCCGGGCGTGGATGGCAGGGTGGCCCAGGGTATTGCTCGATAGCATGCGTGACTCCGATGGCATGGCCGCGCCGGGTGTGGTCGTGGCTGGCGACATTCTGGTGAGCGGCCTGTCGGGTGGCGGTGAAGGCGTTGTGAAAATTGCATTCAGGCGCCGCCGCTTGAGTGAAACCGTCGCCCGCGCCTACGCTGTAAACTGCAAGACAGCAAAACCGGAGCACACCCGATGACCCCAATTCTTCACCTGGAAAGCGCACGGCTGGTGCTGCGGCAATGGCACGACGACGACCTGCGCGAGTTCGCCGCGCTGTGCGCCGACCCGCACGTGATGCAGTATTTTCCGGCACCCCTGACGCGCCTGGAGGCGGCCGCGCTGATTGGTCGAATCCGTGGCCATTTCAATGAGCATGGGTTTGGCCTGTGGGCGCTGGAGCGCAAAGACAGCGGCGCCTTCATCGGCATGACCGGGCTGCTGAACGTCAGCTTCGATGCCGATTTTGCGCCCGCGGTAGAAATCGGCTGGCGCCTGGCGCGTCGCCACTGGGGCTTGGGGTTTGCCAGTGAAGCGGCCTGGACCTGCCTGCGTTGTGCCTTCGCCCAATTGCGCCTGGACGAGGTGGTGTCGTTCACTAGTGAGAGCAACTTGCCCTCGCAGAAAGTGATGCAGGCCATCGGCATGCAGCAGGACCCGAGCGGCAGTTTCGAACACCCGCGCCTGCCTGCCGGCCACCCGTTGCGCCCGCATGTGCTGTACCGCATCGACCGCGCACACTGGGAGCAGACCCTGCGCGGCTGAATGGATGGGCATGCGCGGTGCGAATGACAAACCCTGTATCATTCGCCTTCATGAAAGCGCTGTAGAGCCGTGTTGCCTTGCTAGGAGAACCCCCGATGAGTCATGTGTTGGACGACCTGGTCGACCTGTTGAGCCTCGAGTCCATCGAGGAGAACCTGTTCCGTGGACGCAGCCAGGACCTGGGCTTCCGCCAGTTGTACGGCGGGCAAGTGCTGGGCCAGTCATTGTCGGCGGCGAGCCAGACGGTCGAAGATGCGCGCCATGTGCATTCGCTGCACGGTTACTTTCTGCGCCCTGGCGACGCCAGTTTGCCAGTGGTCTATTCGGTGGACCGCGTGCGTGACGGCGGCAGCTTCAGCACCCGGCGGGTGACGGCGATCCAGAAGGGCCACACCATCTTCACGTGCAGCGCGTCGTTCCAGTACGACGAAGAGGGCTTCGAGCACCAGGCGCAGATGCCCGATGTGGTCGGCCCGGAAAACCTGCCCAGCGAAGTCGAACTGGCCAGTGCCATGGCCGAGCACCTGCCAGAGCGCATCCGCGACAAAGTGCTGTGCGCCAAGCCGATCGAGATCCGCCCGGTGACCGAGCGTGACCCGTTCAACCCCAAGCCCGGCGACCCGGTTAAGTACGCCTGGTTCCGTGCCGACGGCAACCTGCCGGACGTGCCTGCGCTGCACAAGTACCTGCTGGCTTATGCCTCGGACTTCGGCCTGCTGACCACCGCCTTGCTGCCCCATGGCAAATCGGTGTGGCAGCGCGACATGCAGATCGCCAGCCTCGATCATTCGCTGTGGTTCCATGGCAACCTGCGCGCCGACGAGTGGTTGCTGTACGCCACCGACAGCCCGTGGGCCGGCAATGCCCGCGGCTTCTGCCGTGGCAGCATCTTCAACCAGGCCGGGCAACTGGTGGCGTCGTCGAGCCAGGAAGGCCTGATTCGCCACCGCAAGGACTGGGCATGAGCCTGGGCGAGGTACGCAACTGGGTGTTCGACATGGACGGCACCCTGACCGTGGCGGTGCATGACTTTGCGGCGATTCGCGAAGCGCTGGAGATACCGCCTGAAGACGACATCCTGACCCACCTGGCGGCCTTGCCGGCGGCGCAAGCGGCGGCCAAGCACGCCTGGCTGCTGGAGCATGAACGCGACCTGGCGCTGGCTTCGACGGCCGCGACGGGGGCGGTGGAGCTGGTGCGCGAACTGGCCGGGCGTGGCTGCCGGCTGGCGATCCTGACCCGCAATGCCCGGGAGTTGGCGCATGTCACCCTGGAGGCCATCGGCCTGGCCGACTGCTTCCCGGTGGAACATGTGCTTGGCCGTGATGAGGCCGAACCCAAGCCTAGCCCGGATGGCCTGCTGAAGATTGCAGAGGCGTGGGGTGTGGCGCCGAGCGAATTGGTGATGGTGGGTGACTATCGCTTTGACCTGGATTGTGGGCGTGCGGCCGGGGCGCGTACCGTATTGGTCAACTTGCCGGATAACCCATGGCCGCATCTGGTGGATTGGCATGCGGCGGATTGCCGAGCGTTGCGCGCGATGCTTGGCTGATTTTTTGTTGGCCGTGCGGGCCTCTTCGCGGGTAAACCCGCTCCCACACGGGAGGAGGCAGCCTGCAGTGGCTATGCTGAACCGCAGTTTTTCCCTGAATGGAGACCCAGCCATGAGCAGCAAGGCCATCTACGTCCAACCTGGCGGCGGCTACGACAACGTCCAGGTCGGCACCTGCGAGGCGCCTGCGCCACAGGCCGGCGAAATCACTGTGCGTCTGCACGCCAGTTCCCTCAACTACCACGACTTCGCCGTGGTCAGCGGCATGTGGGGGCCGAGCGAGCGGCGTATCCCCATGGCCGACGGTGCTGGCGAAGTCACGGCAGTGGGGCCGGGTGTCAGTGAGTTCCAGGTCGGCGACAACGTCGTCAGTACCTTTTTCCCAGACTGGCTCGACGGCCAGGCCAATGTCGAAGGGTTTGCCCGGGTGCCCGGCGATGGCCTCGACGGCTACGCCCGTGAACAGGTCACTGCCCGCGCCACGGCCTTCACCCTGGCGCCCAAGGGTTACAGCCACGCCGAGGCAGCCACGCTGACCACCGCAGGGCTGACGGCCTGGCGTGCCTTGATGAGCGATGACCACCTCAAGCCCGGCGATACCGTGCTGGTGCAGGGCACGGGCGGGGTGTCGATCTTCGCCTTGCAGTTCGCCAAGCTGGCGGGTGCCACGGTGATCGCGACCTCGTCCAGCGATGCCAAACTCGAGCGCCTCAAGGCCCTCGGCGCCGACCACCTGATCAACTACAAGAGCACCCCGGCCTGGGGTGAGAAGGTGCGTGAGCTGACCCACAACCGCGGTGTCGACCATGTGATCGAAGTGGGCGGGCCGGCGACCCTGGAGCAGTCGATGATTGCCACGCGCATCGGCGGGCATGTGTCGTTGATCGGCATTCTCACCGGGGTAGCGGGGCAGTTGCCGTTGGTTCAGGCACTGGTGCGGCAAATCCGCCTGCAGGGCGTGCTGGTCGGCAGCCGTGCACAGCAGCAGGCGATGGTGCGGGCGATCGATGCCAATGGCCTGCGGCCGGTGGTGGACAAGCACTTCGAACTGGAGCAGATCGTCGACGCGTTCCGCTACCAGGAGAGCAATCGGCATTTCGGCAAGATCTGCCTGACCTGGTAATCGCCGCTACAGGCTCACTCAGGCAGTAATCTGTCGCGGCTATTGGACAGGTGCAGGCACATCGCCGCCCGTGCCGCATCCGGGTCCTGGCGGCGGATGGCATTGAGTATCGCCTCATGCTCCAGGTTGGCCAGGTACGCATGCCTGGCCAGCTTGGCGCCGGCGCGTTCGGCCAGGGCCATGCGGTTGCGGGGGATCAAACCGCTGCCGAGCTGGGCCATCATTTCGCTGAAGTACAAGTTGCCGGTGGCCTCGGCGATCAGCAGGTGAAAGCGCCGGTCGGCCTCGATGCAGCTGTCGCCAGCGGCCGCCAAATCTTGATAGTCGTCCAGCGCCTGGCGCATGCGCGCCACGTGCCCATCGTCGCGGCGCACTGCGGCGAGGGCGGCGGCCTGGCCTTCCAGGCCGATGCGCAGTTCCAGCAGGTCGCGCACGCTGGCGGCGTTTTCGGCGCCAACGCGCAGCCCCGCCTGGGTCTGGCGCTCTATCACGAAGGTACCGATCCCGTGGCGGGGCTCCACCAGCCCTGAGGCCTGCAGTTTCGACAAGGCTTCGCGCACCACGGTGCGGCTGACCCCATGTTCACGCACCAAGGTGTTTTCCGAGGGCAATTTGTCGCCTGGCTTGAAGGTGCCCAGCAAAATTTGCTGCGTCAGGCTGGAGACCAGGTCGTGAGCGCGGCTGTGGCCGCGCACGCGGGGGTGTGCTGAGTCCATGGTGTGCTCCGTGGTATCGATAACTTGTACGACAAGTTAAAACACCAAAATATTTTTCGCTGATTTTTCTGATCGAGAAGGCTGCCTCGTGTGCGGTTGTTTTTGAACGTTCGCAGCAAATCCTCATTTTTAAAGCTTGTATTTTGTACTTTTGTCGACGTTATCGATCTTGTCGTACAACTGCGCGAGGCCTATGCTCCACCCCACTGTCATGTCAGACAACCCGCATAAAAACAACTAGTGGGAGATCCGCAAGTGAACGACACCCTCGCTCCGTCTGCCGGGAATGAAGGCGACGCTCTGGCCAGTGCCGTGGCCAAGGTCAAGCGCCACGTCCTGCCGCTGTTCGTCATCATGTTCATCGTCAACTACCTCGACCGCGTCAACATCGGCTTCGTCCGCCCGCACCTGGAAAGCGACCTGGGCATTAGCGCCGCGGCCTATGGGTTTGGCGCCGGGCTGTTTTTCATTGGCTACGCACTGTTCGAAGTGCCCTCGAACATGCTCCTGCAGCGGGTCGGCGCTCGGCTGTGGCTGACCCGCATCATGTTCACCTGGGGGCTGGTGGCCACGGCCATGGCCTTTGTCCAGACCGAAACCCAGTTCTATGTGCTGCGGTTTTTGTTGGGCGTCGCCGAGGCCGGGTTCTTCCCTGGGGTGATCTACTACTTCACCCGTTGGCTGCCCGGCGCCGAGCGCGGCAAGGCGATTGCGATTTTTCTCAGTGGTTCGGCACTGGCGTCGCTGATCTCCGGCCCGCTGGCCGGGGCTTTGATGCAAATCCAGGGCCTTGGCCTGCATGGCTGGCAGTGGATGCTGTTCATCGAGGGCATGGCCTCGGTAACGCTGTGCTTCTTCGTGTTCTTCTGGCTCGACTCCAAGCCGCAGGATGCCAAATGGCTGAGCCAGGCCGAGCAGGATGCACTGGTGCACACCATCGACCGCGAGCAGCGTGAGCGGGAGGCTGTCGGTAGCGTCAAACCCTCGGCCTGGAGCCTGCTCAAAGACCGCCAGATCGTGCTGTTCTGCCTGATCTACTTCTGCATCCAGCTGACCATTTATGCCGCGACCTTCTGGCTGCCGAGCATCATCAAGCGCATGGGCGACCTCAGCGACCTGCAGGTTGGCTTCTTCAACTCGATCCCCTGGCTGATCTCGATCCTGGCGATGTACGCCTTCGCGTCCGGCTCGGCACGCTGGAAGTTTCAGCAGGCCTGGGTAGCCGCCGCGCTGGTGGTCGCCGCCATCGGCATGTTCATGTCCACCACCGGTGGGCCGGTGTTCGCCTTTGTCGCCATCTGTTTTGCCGCGATCGGTTTCAAGTCGGCCTCGTCGTTGTTCTGGCCGATCCCCCAGGGCTACCTGGACGCCCGCATCGCGGCGGCAGTGATTGCCCTGATCAACTCGGTCGGCAACCTCGGCGGTTTCGTGGCCCCCACCACCTTCGGCCTGCTCGAGCAGCAGACCGGCTCGATCCAGGGCGGCTTGTATGGCCTGGCGGTGACGTCGGTGCTGGCAGCCATCGCCGTGTTCTTCGTACGCACTCGCCCAAAGGGCGCTCCTTCCGATGAGCTCAAGGCGCCTTCGGCCCTGGGCCAGACCCACTGATGACTGCGAGATAAAACCATGAACATGCAGACGACTCCCGCCGTTCACACCACCACCCCCGTGGTCACCGATTTGCGCGTGATCCCGGTGGCCGGCCACGACAGCATGCTGCTCAACCTCAGTGGCGCGCATGGCCCGTACTTCACCCGCAACGTGGTAGTGCTGCGCGACAGCGCGGGCAACACCGGCCTGGGTGAGGTGCCGGGTGGCGAGAAGATTCGCCAGACCTTGGAAGATGCCCGCAGCCTGGTCGTAGGCCAGCCCATTGGCCACTACCAGCGCGTGCTCAACGCCATGCGCCAGGCCTTCGCCAACCGCGATGCCGGCGGCCGCGGCCTGCAGACTTTCGACCTGCGCATCACCGTGCACGCAGTGACAGCCATCGAATCTGCATTGCTCGACCTGCTTGGCCAGCACCTGAATGTGCCCATGGCCGCACTGCTCGGCGAAGGGCAGCAGCGCGAGGCGGTGAAGATGCTGGGTTACCTGTTCTACATCGGCGACCGCCAGCAGACCGACTTGGCCTACCGCAGCGAAGCGGAGGCGGACGATGACTGGTTCCGCCTGCGCCACGAGAAGGCCCTGACCCCGGACGCGGTCGTGCGCCTGGCCGAAGCCGCCAGGCAGCGCTATGGCTTCAGTGACTTCAAACTCAAGGGTGGCGTATTGCGCGGTGAGGAAGAGATGGAGGCAGTGACCGCCCTGGCCGAACGCTTCCCCGATGCGCGCATCACCCTCGACCCGAACGGCGCCTGGTCGCTTAAAGAGGCCATCGCCCTGTGCCGTGACAAGCACGACGTGCTGGCCTATGCCGAAGACCCCTGCGGTGCCGAAAACGGCTACTCGGGCCGCGAGGTGATGGCCGAGTTCCGTCGGGCTACGGGGCTGCCTACTGCCACCAACATGATCGCCACCGACTGGCGCCAGATGGGCCATGCGATTCAGCTGCAATCGGTGGACATCCCGCTGGCCGACCCGCACTTCTGGACCTTGCAGGGCTCGGTGCGGGTGGCGCAGATGTGCAATGACTGGGGGCTAACCTGGGGCTCGCACTCGAACAACCACTTCGACATCTCCCTGGCCATGTTCACCCAGGTGGCTGCCGCCGCGCCGGGTGAAATCACCGCCATCGACACCCACTGGATCTGGCAGGACGGCCAGCGCCTGACGCGTGAGCCGCTGCGTATCGTCGACGGCCATGTGCGCGTGCCGGCGCGCCCAGGGCTGGGTGTGGAGATCGATGAAGACCAGCTGGCCAAGGCGCACGAGTGCTACCGCAACATGGGCCTCGGCGCGCGGGATGACAGCGTGGCGATGCAGTTTCTGATACCGGGCTGGCAGTTCGACAACAAGCGCCCTTGCCTGGTGCGCTGAGCCCTTTCTAGCGCGCTGCCCAAGCGCCCAACACACCCTCTCTGTAGGAGCAGCCTTGTGCTGCGAAGAGGCCGGTGAACACACAGTGAATCTCTGCTGTGTTCACCGGCCTCTTCGCAGCACAAGGCTGCTCCTACAGTGCATGAATCCGAGCCCTGACCATGCAGCAAGCGTTGCAGGGCGATGCACACCCAAATGAAAAACGATAGCTTCAGACGGCCCGATGGCGCGTTTGGACATGCCAATCGCGACATCTGGCGGGAATGGAAAAGCGTTGTCGTGATCGCACACCTGCGGGACGTTCTCGTGTAATTTTCCTACGCCTTACGGGGCTTAAATGGACCTCGAATTCTGCTGGTGCGTTGCTCTGAATGCGTGCAAAAGGCCAACAACAGCGCGTGAGTGATGTGTCATTCCGATGGACTCTCTAGGAGATAATGTTCGCCTACGCCTGCCCCCCGTCCTTCCTTGTGTCAGCAAAAAGAGAACAAGATCAATGAACACCGTGGGATCTGATGGCAACCTTGCACAAGGTTTCAAGCCGCGTCATGTAACGATGTTGTCCATCGCGGGCATTATCGGTGCAGGACTATTCGTAGGCTCCGGGCACGCGATTGCCGCGGCCGGGCCAGCCACCATAATTTCTTACTTCGTGGCCGGCACCCTGGTGGTGCTGGTCATGCGCATGCTCGGCGAAATGGCCGTCGCGCACCCTGATACTGGGTCCTTCTCCACCTACGCCGACCAGGCCATTGGCCGCTGGGCTGGCTACACCATTGGCTGGTTGTACTGGTGGTTCTGGGTGTTGGTCATCCCCATCGAGGCACTGGCAGCGGGGCATGTACTGAACGCCTGGTTCCCGCAGGTGGACAGCTGGATCTTCGCACTGGCCTCGGTGCTGCTGTTGGCAGGTACCAACCTGTTCAGCGTGGCCAAGTACGGCGAGTTCGAGTTCTGGTTCGCGATTCTCAAGGTCACCGCCATCCTCGGCTTCATCGGCCTGGGCTTCGCGGCCTTGATGGGTTGGCTGCCAAACCGAGAAGTCAGCGGTTTGAGCACGTTGGTCGCCGAGCACGGTGGTTTCGCGCCCAAGGGCTGGTCTGCCGTCATCGGTGCCTTCATCACCGTGATGTTCAGCTTCATCGGTACTGAGGCCGTGACCATCGCCGCCTCCGAGTCCAGCGACCCGTCCCGCAACATCGCCAAGGCCACGCGTTCGGTAATCTGGCGGATCAGCACCTTCTACATTCTGTCGATCTTCGTGATCATCTCGGTGGTGCCGTGGAACGATCCGCAATTGGCGGTGGTGGGTTCCTACCAGCGTGCGCTGGAGATCATGAACATCCCCAACGCAGCCTTCATGGTCGACCTGGTGGTGTTGGTGGCTGTTACCAGCTGCATGAACTCGTCGATCTACATTGCCTCGCGGATGATGTATTCGCTGGCCAAGCGCGGTGACGCACCGGCCTTCCTCAACAAGACCTCCAAGGTCGGCGTGCCGCGTTCGGCGGTATTTGGCAGCACCCTGATCGGCGCGGCCATCGCCATCCTCAACTACTTCGCCCCCAAAGGCGTGTTCGAGTTCCTGCTGGCCAGCTCTGGCGCCATCGCCCTGCTGGTGTACATGGTCATCGCCATCTCCCAGCTGCGCATGCGCCGCCGCCTGGAGCGCGAGAACGCCGAACTGAAGTTCCGCATGTGGCTGTTCCCATGGCTGACCTGGGCGGTGATCATCTTCATCGCCGCGGCGCTGGCGGTGATGATGTATACGCCTGAGCACCGGGTGGAAGTGAGCTCGACACTGGGCCTGGCGATCGTGATTTCCTTCCTGGGGATAGTCACATCGCGGGGGCATACGCAGGCAGTGGCGGCGCGGTCGGTGAGGGGATCGGCTTAATCGTCCAAGCCAAAAGTCTCACCCCTGATGAGACTTTTACTGCGCAGGGCAGCGCATCATCTCGATGTACCTGATCACCGCAGGTGCCTTTTCGAAACGCCGATGAATCAGGCTCAGCCATGAGCTGGCCTGGCAATCGGCGATACGCCGGTAATTCACCTGCGCCAGGCTGATGCGCTGCACGACCGACTCCGGCACCACGGCGATGCCCTGGCCCAACGAAACCAAGGTGATGACCGCGACCAGGCTCCCAGGTTGCGGGCCGAGCCGTGGCACGAAACCACCTTGTGCCGAGACTTCGAGCGTGCCGGAAATCTGCTCGGGGAGGATGAAGGTCTCATTGGCCAGGCGGGATGCAGGGATCTGTGGCAACTCATTGATCCGCGAGTTGGCAGGCAGGGCGAGAACGAAACCTTCCTGGTGCAGGGCGATGGCTTCCAGTTCTTCCGGCAGCTCCATCGGCGAGCGCACGTAGGCGAGGTCGAGCAGGCCATCGCGCACCTGTCCAGGCAACTCCAGCATTGGCAGCTCGCGGATGTTCAGGCGTACGTCTGGGTGGCTTTCGCTAAAGCCGGTCACCTGCCGCTGCAGCATGCCCGAATACGCGGCAGAGGCAACATAGCCCATTTCGATACGCCCGCTTTCGCCGCGCCCTGCACGCTGCGCGCCCAGTTGTGCGGCATCGAATTGGCGTACGGCCTGTTCGGCTTCGATCAGCAATGCCTGGCCTGCAGCGGTGAGGTTCACCTCGCGTTGGCTGCGCTCGAACAGGCGCACGCCCAGCTCGCGTTCCATGTCCTGGATCTGCCGGCTGAGGGTAGGCGGAGCGATGCCCAGCTGTTCTGCGGCACGGGTGAAATGGCCGTGCTGGGCGACGCAGAGGAAGTAGCGGAAATGGCGGATTTCCATGCGGTGTTACCTGCAAGCTAATGACGCGGGCCACTGTGGCTAACAAGCCGTGGGGCTGATGGCGTTAGGGTGAAGACAACACTACAAGGCTGGTGCCATGGCGGCAAAGGTATCGTTGGTGCCCGTGATAGAGACCCTGTGGGAGCGGGTTTACCCGCGAAGAAGGTGACGCGGTGTATGGCACCGGCTTTGCCGGTGTTCGCGGGTAAACCCGCTCCCACAGGTCCGTGCAATGCCACTGAATGACACCAGGCCCCATGACAACCAGCCCGCCTTCGGAGCCTTGCCATGCCCACGCCCGCTTCCCCGCGCTTCACCCTGCTCACCGCCTCACTGGTCTGTGCCCTGATTATCCTCGACACCAACATCGTCGCCGTCAGCCTGCCCAGCATCGCGCGCGACCTGTCCGGCGCGTTCGCCGATATCGAATGGGTGGTCAGCGCCTACCTGCTGGCCTTCGCCGCCTGCCTGCTGCCCGCCGGCAGCCTGGCCGACCGCTTTGGCCGACGCCGCCTGCTGCTGATCGGCCTGGCCGTGTTCGGCATCGCCTCACTGGCCTGCGGCGCAGCCCCGAGCCTAATGTTCCTCAACCTGGCCAGAGCGGCCAAGGGCATCGGCGCTGCCATGCTGCTGACCTCGGCACTCGCCGCCATCGGCCACCGCTTCCACGAACCCCAGGAACGCCTGCGCGCCTGGGCCTTCTGGGGTGCCTGCATGGGCGCCACCATCACCTTCGCGCCGCTGCTCGGCGGGGTGATCGCCAGCACGCTGGGCTGGCGCTGGATCTTCTACATCAACCTGCCATTGGTGGCGGTGCTGGCCGTGATGGTACTGCGCAGCGTCGAGCCGTCCCGCGACAGCGCTGCAGCACGCCTCGACCCTTGGGGTAGCCTGACCTTCGCTGGCAGCCTGGGCTACCTGATCTGGGCAATGATCGACGCCAACCAAGTCGGTTGGGGCAGCGCCCAGACCCTGGCGCGGCTGGTGATCAGCGCATTCCTGTTCGGCCTGTTCATCATGGTCGAACGCAGCCAGACACGGCCGATGATCGACCTGCGGCTGATGCACAGCGGGCGTTTCGTGGGTGCCCTGTTGGGTATGTTTGGCTATGCGGCCTGTGCCCAGGTGATGATGACCTTGCTGCCGCTCTACCTGCAAAACGGCCTGCAACTGTCGGCCCTGGCGGCGGGGGCGGGGATGCTGCCGTTCGCCGTGGCCATGCTGCTGACACCCCGCCTGGGCATGCGCCTGGCCACTCACCTGAGCCCGGCCCAGGTGTTCGCCCTTGGCCTGCTGCTGGTGGGCGCGGGCAACCTGCTGTGTGCCTGGGCCGCTGGCTACGGCAGCTACAGCGCTTTTGCCCTGGCCAGCGTGGTGCTGGGCGCGGGGGCAGGGCTGCTCAATGGCGATACGCAGAAAAACATCATGGCCTGCGTGCCCCGTGAGCGTACCGGCATGGCCTCAGGGCTGAGCACCACCACGCGCTTCGGCGCGATCGTGTTGGCCATCGGTGTGCTCGGCGGCGTGCTGGCGGCCCGCAGCGGCCAATTGCTGCACGAGGCCATGGCCGCCGTGGCACCCGCACAGTTGGGCGAGGTTGCCACGATGGCCACGCGCGTTGCCGCGGGCGACCTGCAGGCGGCTTTAGCCGTGCTGGACCCTGGCCTGCGTGAGGCCGTGGCGCCCTTGGCCCGCCAGGCCTTCATCGGAGGGTTTGAAGCCGTGTTGCACGTGGCGGGCGTGGCGGCGCTGCTGTTCGCGGTGCTGGTCGGCGTGTTACTGAGCCGACCCTTGCCGGCCCTGCAGGATGCACGTTTAACCGAAGGCTAGTGATGAGGCCGCGGGCGCAATGCGATTGTTTCTTCTTGACGCGCAACTAATTCAATTGGCAAATGTCATTGACTGCGCGCCAATCCAGGCTGAAGAAGGAGCTTCACATGCACGATGACGACGTACCTGCCCCAACCCTCGAACTGCCTCCCGGCGTGTTCCCTCCGATGCCCGGTTATACGAATGAAGACCTGCTGTTTGTCATGAACCAGCCCATCGAAGCGCTGCTTGAACAACACAATGTCGACCCTGGCTTGATTCGCGAAACCAGCATAGCCCTGGTCAGCCATGTGTATGCGGTGTTTGAACGAGAAGATGTCGACTACCAAATCGCCACTTGGTATCAGAAGCCTTATGACGAGCCCTCCAAGCGTACGCGCAGCATCGAAAGCATCGCGGAAGAATTCGGGGTATTTACATTAAGGGCTGCCGCCGACTCCTTGAAAGGCTCGCCATTGCTGCATCTGGGTAAGGACTTTTACATGACGTTCGTCAGCCTGGCGGGTACTTCCATCAAAGCGCACATTCTGAAGTTGAATGACCGCGACGACGGGGCACATTCAACGGTGGAAGCGGGCGCACGGTAAGCCTCGACGGCGGTGTAGAAGTCTCAATAGCGCGCGTGTGACGTGTGCTGCGCAGAAACCTGAAAATAAATGAGGTGTTTTCTCATTCTCGTTCGGCCTGTAGAGAAGGCCGGAATACAGGCCAGTCTGCCAGCACTCCACGGAGCGAGAAAATGAGTTCGACCCCGGTTCCACAGCGCCACCCCTTCAATCGTGCCCTGCACGGCGCTTTCTTGGGGTTGGTTGTCAGCAGCTATGCCTTGCCGTCGCTTGCGCAACCCTTGGCCACTGATCACAACAACCAACTGCAGCAGTGGAACATCCCGGGGGGCCCGCTGGCGCCGGCGCTCGACCGCTTTGCGCGCCAGGCGGGCATCAGCCTGTCTTACGATGCGCAGAGCATCGGCAACCGCACGACCCAAGGCGTCCAAGGCACGCTCGAGACGTCGGCAGCACTGTCGTCATTGTTGCAGGGGACCGAGTTGCAGCCAGAGCAGCAAGGCCCGAATGCCTACCTGATCATTGCGCAAACCAAGCCTGCCGGCCCGCTCGAACTTGGCGCGACCGAGGACTATCGCCTGGCGCCCGTCATCATCAATGCCAAGGTCAAAGCCAATGCTGACGACGACGCCGACTCGGTGGTCGCCAAAGAGCTGTGGGTGGGTGGCAAAGTCGCGACCAGCATCCTCAACACGCCCGCGTCGGTGTCGGTGGTTACCCGCAAGGAAATGGAGCAGCGCAGCGTCAGCACCACCGAAGAGGCCCTGCTCTATACACCAGGCGTCATCAGTGACTTCTACGGCTCGGACGACCGCAACGACTACTTCCAGATCCGCGGCTTCCAGGCCACCACCTACCGCGACGGCCTGACCTTAAGTTCGATGCGCGGTGTGCGCGAAGACCCCTACGCCTACGAGCGCATCGAAATTTTGCGCGGCGCCAACTCCACCCTCTTCGGCCCGGCCGACCCCGGTGGCTCGGTCAACTTCGTGACCAAACAGCCTCGCTTCGAGCAGTTCGGCCAGGGCTACGTCACTTACGGCTCCTACGACCATGCCGAGACTGGCATCGATGTTGGCGATGCGCTGAACGACGAAAAAACCGTCGCCGGCCGCTTCACCGCCAAGATGCAGAACAGCGACCGCGAGTACGACCACTCGCAAGACGACAACCGCTTCGTGATGGGTGGCCTGACCTGGGCGCCGACCGACTACACCTCGGCCACCGTAATCCTGGACTACCTGAAAACCGACAGCTCGCCCAACAGCGGTGGCTACCCGCTGGACAAGGAATACGACCGCAGCGAATTTTACGGCGAGCCCAGCTACAACTTCCACAACGTCGAACGCACCAGCCTCAGCGGCAACATCACCCACGACTTCGACAACGGCTTCGTGCTGCGCAGCAACCTGCGTTACAGCGAGCTGAGCGATGACTTCGGCTACGCCTACCTGAGCGACAGCCCCACGCGTGTTGGCACCACGATCCCACGCTACGTGTTTGGTACCGACAGCGATGCCGACCAACTCAACGGCAACCTGATGCTGCAATATGATGCCCAGTTCGAGCACATCGACAGCAGCACCCTGGTGGGCGTGGAGTACCTCGACTCCACCACCAAGCAAAGCTCCGTCTACGGCCTGGCGCCTTCCATCGATATCGCCAACCCAATCTTCACCGGCGTGCCGGGCGATATCTCGCCATATACCCGCAAAAAGAACGACGCCACGACCAAGGCTGTTTTCCTGCAGCAGAACTTGTCGTTCTACGACCGCGTCATCGCTACCGCGGGTGTGCGTAACGACTCCATGGACCTGTCCAGCAAGGAGTACATCGGCGGCGCCTCGAGTGAAAACGACAGCTTCTCCGAAACCTCCTACCGCGGTGCGTTGACCTACATCGTCAACGATGAAGTGTCGACCTACGTGAGCATGGTGGAATCCGTTTCGCCGCCACAGGTTGGCGTTACCCCGCAAACCGGCCGGCAGTACGAAGTGGGCGTGAAGTATTCGCCCATGGGCATGGATGCGTTGTTCTCTGCGGCTGTTTATGACCTGACGCAGGAGAACGTCACCATTGCCGTGGTGTTGCCGAGCGGCATCATCGAGCAGCAGACGGTGGGTGAGTCTCGCGTGCGCGGCCTGGACCTGGAAGCCAAGGCGCAGGTGACGCAAGACATCAGCGTGATCGGGGCTTACTCGTATATGGAGTCTGAAGTGCTGCGTGGGTCGCTGTATGACGGCTCGTCGCTGAAGGGTAAAGAGTTCACCACGGCGCCGAAGCATTCTGCCTCGCTGTGGAGCTACTACAGCATTCCTGATACTGACGTGAGCGTTGGGCTGGGGGCGCGGTATGTGGGCGGGTATTACATGGATGCGGCCAATACCAAGAAAAGCGATGGCACCACGCTGTTTGATGCGGCTTTGAATTACAAGATTGCCAAGGGGACCGACCTTGCGCTGAATGTGAGCAATCTGTTTGATGAGCAGCATGTGGTGGGGTCGGGGACTGCGAACTATTACAACCCGGGGCGGGAGGTTACGGCTAAGTTGAGTTACAGCTGGTAAGGCGATTTCTGGATTGTGAAGTGCCCGCCGTATGGCGTAATGCTGTTCACTTAAGTTATCCATCGCCTGTATTGGGGCCGCTTTGCGGCCCATCGCGGCACAAGGCCGCTCCCACAATGTTCGCGCATGCCTTGTAAATAGGGGTATAACGCGGTCGGTGTAGGAGCGGCCTTGTGCCGCGATGGGCCGCAGAGCGGCCCCGGCATTCTTAAGTGAACAGCATTACGCCGTATGGCGGGCATTGCCAACATCCTTGTGTAGACGCTTTTTCCAATGAGAGACTAAGTAGTCGATCTAACGAGTGGGATTGCAGGTCGGCACCTGCATCCACGGAGAAAGCATGAGAAAAGTCGATCCTCTGAAACACCAGGCCAAGCTGCAGCACATCCTCGAAGCCGCTGTGGCGTGCTTTGCCGAGAAAGGTTTTCGCGGCACTTCGACCAACGAAATCTGTGCAGCTGCGGGCATGAGCCCAGGCAACCTGTTCCACTACTTCCCCAACAAACAGGCCGTGATCGAGGCCATTGTGGAGGAAGACCGGCGCGAAATGAGCGAACGCTTCGCCCAACTTGCCGAAGAGCCCGATGCCATTCTGGCAATCGAGCGATTGGCCAAAGACCTCCTCAAACAGTGCGCCGACCCTGTCTACGCCAAGATCGGGGTCGAGGTCGTTGCCGAGAGCATGCGCAACCCCGAGATGGCCACCTTGGTCGCTGCCAGCGAGGCTTCGATCAAGGGCGACCTGGTAACGCTTCTGCGGCGGGGGATCGCCCAAGGTCAGATCGATGCATCCCTGGATCCGAAGATCGCTGCCACCTGGCTTATTGCGCTCATTGACGGTGCAGTCTCCCGCTCCGTGCTGGACCGGGACTTCAAGCCCAAAGCCTATATGCCAACGCTGATGCGCATGATCCGGCGCTTTCTCGAATAGCGCCTCGCACCCTGCTCTAGTGTGGTGTTTCAGAAGTACCGCTGAAAATCTGAGCTAGGCTCTGTAGAAGCTCACTATCCAAGGGCATCGACATGGGTCGACCAGCAACCGTCATTATCCTTTCCGAAACTGAAAAGTCAGAGCTGCTACGCCGCATCAAGCTCCGTAAAGGCGCTCAGGACGCTCGATTGCGCGCGGAGATAATCCTCGCCTGTGCCGCAGGCGAGTCAGGAAATGACATCGCTCAGCGCTTGGGTACCAGTAAGGATGTGGTGTCACGATGGCGACA